>DATKYQ010000080.1:0-155016 GCA_035528415.1 Myxococcota bacterium
CCGGCGTTGAAGCGCGAGAAGGGCGGGGTGTTCACCGGCCTCATCCACTGCCAGGAGTGCGGCTGCCTCGTCCTGCACGAGCACAAGGTCAAGCGCTCCGGCCGGGCCTACGACTACTGGCGCTGCTCGAACGGCCGGCGGGCCCACCCGCACCACGTGTACGTCCGCGAGGAGGAACTCTTCGGGCAGTTCGAGCGCGCGCTGGCCGGGCTGGCCATCACCGAGAAGCTGGCCGAGGCCATCGCCGACGAGATGAAGCGGACCCACGACCAAATCGCGAGGGATCGAATCCGGGCCGTGGAGCGGTTCAAGGCCCAGCTCGGCGAGGTGGACGCGAAGCAGGACCGCTTGATGGACCTCTACCTCCAGGGCAAGGCCGATGAGGAGGTCTACGGCGCGACGTTGAAGCGCCTGCGCGACGAGCGCGAGCGGATCGGGGATCAGCTCGCCAGGAGCCAGGGCGAGATGGACGGCGCCTACCTGGATCTCGCCAAGCGCACTATCGAACTCGCGAGGGACCTGAAAACCTTGTGGAACGCGGCGACCCCGCGCGAGAAGCGCGAGCTGATCGAGAAGCTGGTGTCGAACCCGGTGCTGGAGGGGAGAACCCTGCGGTACGAAATAAGAAAGCCATTCCGACTCCTGGCCGAAATGGCTTCCGGTAATGTTTGGCTCCCCAGGACAGACTCGAACTGCCGACATGGTGGTTAACAGCCACCCGCTCTACCAGCTGAGCTACTGGGGATCAACTCGTTTACATATGCTTCAAAGATCTGTGCCAGCTTGGCTGACAGGGGCATTTCCTACATGCTTTGCATTCTGCTGTCAAGTCATTAGCTGCCATGCCGGTCCTGCGGCCACCTTATGGGATAGGCTACTTGCAACGTCAGCCTTACCTGCCAGTCTGCGGGGGCATCGCCTGGAGTCCAGGCGCGATCGTAGCTTAGCATGAGGAAGTTGCCGGGCAGGAAATGGAAGGCATAGCCGACTACCAGCCTCTTGCCCATCGGCTCGCCCCCGTCGGTGTCCCAGTCTAAGTTGTCGTAGCGGGCTAACAGCGCAGATTTTATCCACGGCAGCTTGATCTCGCCGAAAAGGGAAAAACCCGTAAATTCTTGCGCTGCTCCATCGGCGTCCACCCGCTCGCCGTCCTGGTTGCCCTCGCCCATTGTGTACTGCGCCGTAGCCGTGAAGAACTCGTGCTCGTATGAAAGCATCATGTCGTGCAGCCGCCAGCCGGGTTCGGCGGGCGTGTTACCCAGGCCGTTTATGTAAAAGTACGAAAGCTGCATCCCCGGCAACACCATCCACAGCGGACGCAACGTCAGGCGGGCCTCGAAGACCTTGTTCTGGTTGTTCTCTTTCGCGTGGTAGCCGCCGCCGTTGTAGACGCCTAAGGCGAAGCTGCCGTAGACGCCCGGGTAGTGGGGGTTGACCTTGTCACGATAGTCCTTATCGAGCTTGACGCCGAAAAGACCGCCGACGGTCACACCCACGTCGGCCGAGTTCAAGACTCCGTTGCGCTCTATGAACATCGTGCCCTGGGCGCGATAGCGGTTGAGATGCTCTTCGAAATCGAACCAGGGGGTATGCACGATGCCGAACTCTATGTAGGGATCCGTAAAAAAGATCGTTTCCACAGGAAGGATGAACCTTCCATACAGATACTTGAACCTGGCCTTGAAATCGCCTGTGTCGTCCTGGTGGACGTCGAGCGTGACGCGCGGCTCGAACCACGTACACGGCTTGAACTTCAGCGTCAGGTAGCCGCGCTCCAGCCTGGCCTGGTTGGAAGGCGCGCCGCCTTCCTCGCCCCAGCCGTAGGACAAGAACCACAGCGCGCCGGGCTTGACCATGTCCGTAAATTGCGCCCGGGCGGACTCGTCCTTGGCTCCTTCGTTCTCAGCGGCACAAACGAAAGAGACGGCAGTCAGCAATGTTGCCAGCGCGAAAACTACACTGACTCGGCGGCCTGGATTGGTTTTCGGGCGCATTGTCGTGGGTTTTCAGCGGTAGGACTACTTTTCCCTGGAGTCGCCGACCTCGGGTGTTTGCATGTAGCCGATGTGCGAGAAAGGATTCACCGCCGTCGAGGCGACGTTCTTCAGGTGCGAGCTTACCCGCTTGAAATAGCGCGCTATCAGGGCATAGGCGATGGCCGGCTGGGCGTTGATCTGCTTGTCGTGCATCAGCTTCTCTACCAACTCCTCGCAGGAGATGTTGATCGCTATATGCCCCTCGATCACCTCGCGGGCGGCGTCCTCGTCCCCGTCGAAAAGCGCACCGAGCACCTTTGAGAAGAAACCCTCCACCTTGTCGTAGCACGACCTGATTTGCTGCAGGTAAAAATCGTCCTCCAGCGGGGCCGGCAGCATCTTGGCCAGGTCGAGCAAGTTCTTCGAATAGTCGCCGACGCGCTCCAGGTCGTTGATCACCTTCAAGAGCACCAACTCGCCGCCCACGTTGTGACAGGCCGAGATGTTCAGATGCTCGACTATCTTCTGGCGAATCTCGACCACCAGCAGATTGATCTCGCGGTCGCGGGCGTATAGATCGAATTCGACTTCGCGCTGGTCGAGCAGGGCGTGGACGCTGGCCGAGAAGACGCCTTGCGCCAGCTCGATCATTTTGCGGATGCTGCGCTCGACCTCGACCATCAGACCGTGAGTCCTGAGTGCCTGGATTATTTGTTTTATCATGACTGGCTTCCCTGTATCAGAACAACAACATCAGTATAGCGGGTAGAACGAAGAAGGCAAAAAAAACGTAGACCGGCCCTACCCAGCGATGCCTGGCCGTCACCCGGCCGAGCGTCTTGGCCATCCAGATCGGTATTCTTCCCAGCGGCAGGAAGACGGCCGTCCCAAAAATGTTGAACAACAGGTGGCACAGGGCGATGGTGAGCGCGGAAGAGCTGCCGGTGACCAGCGAGGCCAGGATGGCCGTCACCGTGGTGCCGATGTTGGCCCCGACCATATAGGGGAAGGCCGCCTCGATCTTGACTATCCCGGTTCCCATAAGCGGTACCACCAGGCTGGTGGTCACCGAGCTGGACTGCACCACGGCGGTCACCACCAGGCCGATCAGCAGCGCCCTGAACGTGCTTGTGAACAGGTAGCGGTCGACTATCACCTCGAGCCGATTGGCCAGCGCCCCGCGCATGATCTTCACCATGCGCGACAAAGCGAAGATCAATAGGCCCAGCGCCACAGCCACCAGGATGATGCCCAAGACCTGATCGTTGCCGACGATCGATCGTCCCAGGCGCTCGATTAGCTGCACCAGCGGCTTGACGAGCATCTTGAACGGGCTGTGAAAGGTACTCCCGCCCACCCCGACAAACAGCTCTTCGATTAAGATCGCCGTGCGCTGGATGGGATGAAAGGCTATCTCGAGCGGCAAAAACAGTGTCACCGAACAGAGGTTGAAAAAGTCATGCACCGTGGCCCCGGCGAAGGCCAACTCGTACTCCTTGCGCATGCGCATGTGACCCAGCGAGACAATCATGTTCGTCACAGTTGTGCCGATGTTGGCGCCCATCACCATCGGCACAGCCTGCTCGATGCTCAGCGAGCCCGCGGCCACCATGCCGACGACTATCGACGTCGTGGTGGACGAGCTCTGCATGATGCTCGTGGCTAAAAGGCCTATCAGCAGCCCGGCGAAGGGGTTGCTGGTGGCGGCGAACAGCCCGTGCGCGGCTTCCTTGCCGATCAGCTTGAAAGAGCCGCCCATCAGCTCAATGCATAGGAAGAACAGGTAGAGAACCAGGAAGAACCAGAGTACCGAAAGCACTTTCTTCACGAAGCAAATCCTTCCGCTCGGGTCCGGGCGTCAGATAACAGGGCGGAGATCTCGCGTCAATGAAAACCTCATGAGCAGACAGAATTGTCGCCAAAAAGCCAACTTGCGGCGGCTGACCAGCGTGCCAGCGCGCTCTGGTCGCGCGCCTGGGGATACCTCCGATAGAGAGCCCGGGCGGCGCCCATGCGGGCGAGCTGCGGCACCAAGCCCCATAATCGCGGCGCGCGCGCAAGCGCGCGTAACGACACAGACAGCTCCGCGAAAGACTGCCGCGGCATGACCTGCTCGAGACCGGCCTTGAAGCTTGCGGGACCGAGAATCCCCGAGCCGAGCAGGCCCGCAAGCTCGTCACCGTCGAGCAACTGCGAGTAGCGCCGGAAGACGTCGTAGGCCGCGCACAACGAACCGAAGCCACGTTGCCAGTCGGCCTGGTAGGTCCAGAGTGCATCCAGCGAACCGGGATCGAGCTTGCCTACAACTGCGTTCGCTAGCGCGCGCGCGGCGAGTAGCCCCGCCCCGGTGCCCGAGCCGTGGGCCGGAAACACCTGGCAAGCGGCGTCTCCGACCAGCGCGATGCCGGGAGCAACCAGCCTGTCATAGGACCGCCTGAGCGGGACCAGGCCGGATCCGCCCGATATGCGCCTGCCTATCCACGGCCGGCTCTTTTTCAACTCGCCCATCAGAGCCGGGCCGCCCCTGTGTCCCGGGCCCGCGATAGAGCCCGTCAGCAGATCCACTGTTTCCAGATCCGCGTCCAGTTGCAAGCTGCTGGTCGAGAATCCCCCGTCTACACCAGTGGCCGCCAACACTTCGCCGGGGCGCAAGTGGTTACGCGAAAGAAACTCCTCAGCACCCGCACGATCGGCAACCTCGCAGACCTCCTGTGCCGCGCTGCAAAGGTGCTCATTCTCGACTTGACCGCAGCCTTCGTCCAGGGCCGGAACCCGGCCGCGCAAGGCTCCGGCCATGCCGCTGGCGTCGACGAATAAGGCCGCTTTGAAAATCATCCCGCGCGCGCTACGGGCGGTGGTGCGAACCTCTCCCGCGAGCGATACGGGTCTCGCGTCCAGTGTTTTCAAGCTTTGTGTGTGAAAGCGATCGAAGATCTCGACCCCGGCATCATTGCACAGCCGGTGCAAGCGCGCGCAAAGCCGCGGCATGTCGACGGTCGTGACCGGGCTTGGCTCGACTCGTAAACGACTGTGTAAGGCTGCATCCGTGACCACGAAAGCCGGTGCCACCCCGCGACTTTCGGGCGGCGCCGGCGTGGCCAGTCCAGCTTGCTCGAACATCCAGGCGGGCACACCGTTGACCCAGCGTGCGCCAGCCTGCTCAAGCGGGCGGCTTTCCAACAGGGCCACCCGCCGCCCGGCCAGTGTTAGAAACAGAGCACAGGCCGAGCCGGCACTGCCGGCCCCTATAACGACCACGTCGAATTCTTTTCTGGATTGAGGCATGAGACGGCAGGATTACTTGTTGAGTACCTCGTCGAATCCCGGCAACTCGTCGATCTTGGGCATGAAGATGATTTCCACCCGGCGGTTGGTGGCGCGGTTCTCGGGGGTCTCGTTATCCACCAGCGAATCGAACTCAGCCGACCCGGCGGCGCTGAGCATCTGCGGCGGCACCCCGGCCTCGATCATCAGCTTGACCACCTCGGTGGCCCGCTGGCTGGAAAGCTCCCAGTTCGAGGGAAAGCGCGCCGAGTGGATTGGGGTGGAGTCGGAGTGGCCCAGCACCTGGAACTTGCGCCCGGTGAAGGTGGCCAGCGTGGTCGCCAGCTCCTGGATGCCCTCCGTGGCCTCTGGCTTGAGCCGCGTGCTGGCCGGGGCGAAGAGTACGTCGGAAGACATCTGCACCAGCATGCGCCCGTTACGCACCTTTACCTGCAAAGAGCCGGCGTCGATCATCTTGGCCAGCTTCTTGAGCAGGTCTTTGTACTCGGCCGAGCGTTTCTCGGCCGCGGCGCGCATGCGCTGCAGCTCCTGGATCTCTCTCGAGAGCTTCTGCTGTTCGGCCGTCAGGTGCTTGCGTTCCTTGGTCAAGGCACCTTTCTCGTCTAGCAGTTTCTCGATCTGCATGCTGCGGGCGGCCAAGTCGGCCTCTATCTTCTTCTTGGCCACCTGCGTGTTTGACAGATTGGTATCGCAATTTTTCTTTAGTTCGGCCTGCTCGTCCCGCTCCTTGGTCAGTTTCTTGCGGGTCTGGTCGAGCTGCGCCGTGGTCTTGGCCTGCTCGTCGCGCAAAATCTGCTCGTGGGTGCTGCTCATCATGCAGCCCGCCCCCAGCAGGCCGACTACCAGCGGGGCTACCAGAATGATCCGACCACTTTTCATGACACGACCTCCCTTGTAGACGATCGTAATTAACCGCTCTCACTCGTCCGGCGAACTCTACCAGACGGCCGGCCGTGATCAAAGTATTAATAAAACGTCGCATGAGCGGTTATAATGACCGCCAATGTCCGGGACATCAAAGAACCTGCTGGTGGTGTTGGGGCCGACCGCCTCGGGAAAGACGGCCTTAGGCGTACGCCTGGCGCACGAGTTTGGAGGCGAGATTGTCTCTGCCGACTCGCGCCAGGTTTATCGCGGCCTCGATATCGGCGCCGGCAAGGATCCGGAAGAGTACGAGATCTTCGGGCGAAGCATCGCCTATCACCTGATCGACGTCGTAGACCTCGACTGCGAGTTCAGCCTCTTTGACTACCAGCAGATGTTCTACAGCGTCTTTGCCGAAATCAGCACTCGCTGTGCGCTGCCGGTGATGGTAGGCGGCAGCGGGCTTTACCTGGAGTCGGTGCTTTGTGCCTACGAACTCGTGGAAGTTCCCACAGATCCCGGCTTGCGCGCCGGACTTGCCAAACTATCCACGGGCGAGTTGGAAGAGCGGCTGAGACTGCTACAGGGCAAGCTGCACAACGTCACGGATCTCGCAAGCCGCGAACGCACATTGCGCGCCATAGAAATAGCCGTGCACTCGAAAGATAAAAAGCCCCCAGCACCACCAGAACTTCGCCCGCTGGTTTTGGGCACGCGTTTCGAACGGGACGAGTTGCGCCGCCGAATCGAGCACCGGCTCGAGCAGCGTCTGCAAGCTGGCCTGGTCGAGGAGGTCGAGCACCTGCACGCCCGTGGATTTTCATGGGAACGACTGGATTCACTGGGGCTCGAGTATCGCCACGTGGGCCGCTTCATCCGCGGCCAGACGACCGGCCGCGAAGAGCTGTTCGCCTCGCTCTCCTCGGCCATCTACAAGTTCGCCATGCGCCAGCTCGGCTGGTTCAGGCGCATGGAGCGCAAGGGAATCGAGATCCAATGGATCGATAAAGCCGATCAAGACCGGGCCCTGGCTATCGCCCGCGCCCGCCTGCGGTCTTGAGCATCTTCGGTATCATAGAAATTCGTAGAGTCCGCGCCCGCAGCATGGGCATTGCTGATCTCGTATTACGTCCACCGTGCGCAGCGATCCGTTCCACAGGTCGAGCATGGCGAGAGGGTGGCATGTAAGCCCGCCTTCCACGAGCAGGCGCAGAGCATGCGCGCACTGGAGAGCCCCTACTACTGCCGGGGCCGAGCTGAGGATACCGGCCTCGACACCGGTCGGGCTGCTGCCCGGCTCGGGCGGCAACGGAAAGATGCAGCGCATGCAGGGCCCTTGCCCGGGCACGACCGGCAGGCACATACCGGTGGCGCCGATCACTCCGCCGTAGATCCAGGGCAGCCCGTTCTTGACGCAGGCGTCGTTTATGACATAGCGGGTCGCGAAATTATCGCAGGCGTCCATGACAATATCGACGTCCTCGATCAAGCTCTCAATATTTTCCGCCCCGACCCGGGTCACGATTCCTTCGACAACCACCTCGGAGTTCACGCGCCCGAGCTTGGCGGCGGCGATTTCCGCCTTGGGCCGCCCGCAGGCGACGTCATCCTCGTCGAAGAGGATCTGACGCTGCAGGTTGACCAGCTCGGCCACGTCATTGTCCGCTATACGCACGCTACCAACCCCCGCCCGCACCAGCAACTGAGCCTGGATACTACCCAGCGCGCCGCAGCCTACGATCAGCGCCGTGGCCGCTGCGATCTTCTCCTGTCCGGCGTCGCCGATCTCCGGGATAACACGGTGCCTGGCGTAACGATCTTCCATGTGCGTCATCTACCTTCCCCCTATATTCGCAGCCGTTCGACTTCTTCCTGTGAGGCTTGCCCCTCGATCGTCAATGTTTCTTCGCGGCCGTCGTGGATCCAGTTTAGCGCAACGCGCGTATCTGTTACTTTTCTTACATAGTAGCGCAACAGTCGCCCCAGGCTATCGAGTTCGTCCGCTGCCGTTCGGCCGCGCACGAGCATCAGCGGCCCGGGATGATCGCGTAGCTCCAGTATTCCGTGCCTGTCTGCCAAGCGGGCCAGCCTGTCGTTCTCCTGCTGATTGCGACCGACAACCGCCTTCAGCCCATCATTGAGCCTGAAATGGCGCCCCATTGTGAGTAGCCGGATGTCGAGCATGTCGAAATCGGGAAGCCGCTCAAACACATCCCTCAGGCGGCGCGCGACGTGCGGATCGGTCAACAGGCAACCTCCTGCCGGCGCCGAAAATGTTGAAAGACCCAGTTGTTCGGCAAGCGCAATCTGTTTTTTACGTGCGCGGCCCTGGATGGCGCCCAAGCGGCTGCGGTCAACGAGGCCCTCTGTTTCTGGAACGGTCGCCTCGAGCAGCCTGGCGCTCAGCGGACGCAGTAAACTTCCCCTGAGACCGGTTTCGCGCTCAATCAGCCTAAGAGCCTGCTTGTGCTGCGAGAGGGGGCGTTGGCCCAGCACCTCGCCCGTGGCCACGAAGGCGGCTCCGATATCATTGGCCAAGCGGGCAGCACGCCGTAGCATGAAAATATGACAATCGACGCAGGGGTTCATCCCGCATCCGCGTCCGTGGCGCGGCTCACGCAGCATATCGAGATAATCGCGGCCCATGGCGATCACCCGCAGCTTGATACCCATCTCATCGAGCGCCTTGCTCGGCAGGTGGCGGCCCCCGGCTCCGGCGCACGAGAAGAACGGGCTTACGAAGTTCAGCCCGAGAACTTCTATGCCCTGGTCGATAAGCAATTTGACGGCCAGCAGGCTGTCGAGACCTCCGGACACCAAGACCACGGCACGCGTGCTCACGGTAAACCCCCGGCAGCGCTCTCGATCCAGCCGGCGCCCAGCAGGCGCTCTCCCTTATAGATTGCGGCCGCCTGTCCCGGTGTCACCGCCCGCTGCATATCGTGAAAACGAACCAGTACGGCCCGATCAACCACGGGCTCGATCAGCGCCCCGGCGGCCCGGTGGCGTGAGCGGATCTGAACCTCGGCTTCGAAAGATTGTCCGGCCTGCGCCTCAGACAGCCAGACCACGTCGGACAGCACACACGAGGTTGAAAACAGGCGCTGCTCTTCAGCCGTGGCAATCACCCTGGCCTGCAGGTGGTCTATGGCGACTACGTGCAGCCTGTCTCCCGAGGCGATGCCCAACCCGCGCCGCTGGCCGATGGTGAACCGGTGAATGCCGGCGTGAGTGCCGAGGACATTGCCCTCGGTGTCGACCACCTCGCCCGGGCGCGCCGGGGCGCCGAAACGCAACCTGAGCGCCTCGGCAAAGCCGAGACCGAGCGATTCGAGGCAGGCGTCCTGGCTCTCGGGCCTCCCGGCCGCCGGCAACTCCAGCTTGCGGGCAAGCTCGCGCACCTCCGCCTTGGTCAACCCGCCTATCGGCAGGCGGGTCATGGCCAATTGCTCGCGCGAGAGCCTGCATAGAAAGTATGCCTGGTCCTTGTCCCCGTCTCGACCGCGAAGCAGCTCGGCGGAGCCTGTGCCGATGACACGGGCGTGGTGGCCGGTGGCAATCCAGGTGGCCCCGATCTCTTCGGCCCGCTCTTGTAACGCTTTGAACTTCACCATCCGGTTGCAGACGACGCAGGGATTGGGCGTCCGGCCGCGGGCGTAGTCATCCCAGGCACCGCGCAGCACAACTTGCGCGAAGCGCCGGCGCAGGTCGCGCACCAGGTGCGGGATGCCCAGTTTGTCTGCGACTGCCCGTGCACAGGCTAGACCTTGTATACCGCAGCATGAGCGGTTCTCTTGGTCGTCCTGGCAGGGTTGCAAGCGCAGGCTAAGCCCCTCGACTTCGAAGCCTTCCTCGACCAGCAGCGCCGCGGCAACCGAAGAATCCACCCCACCGCTCATGCCGACGACTACTTTTTCCCGGCTGGGACTCAAGGTCCCTCCTTGCCTGTGGACTGGTCAGGTAATTTCGAGCATGCGCTCCAGCGCGCCTGCGGCTCTTTTGCGAATTTCCTCTGGCACGCTCACGATGTGGCGGTTTTCTTCGAGTGCCGTGACTATTTTTTCGAGAGTGTTGCGCTTCATGTTGGGGCAGACGGCCTGCTCGGTGGCTGCCACGAAGCGTTTATGTGGGTTCTCTTTTTGCAGGCGATGAATGATGCCCATTTCGGTGCCGACGATGATCGTCGGCGCCTCACTCTCCGTGGCGTAGCGGATCATCTGGCTGGTGCTGGCCACCTTGTCGGCCAGGCGCGTCACCTCGGGTCGGCACTCGGGGTGCACAATCACCCTTGCTTCCGGGTACTCTGCCTTGCGGCGCTCGATGTGCTCGGGCAGTATGCGCCGGTGGGTGGGGCAGTAGCCCGGCCAGAGGATCAGCTCGCGGCCGGTCTGCTCTGCTGCGTAAATGCCAAGGTACTGGTCGGGGACGAAGATGATCTCGCGCCCGGATGGGATCGAGTTGACCACCTTGGCGACGTTGGCCGAGGTGCAACAGATGTCGCTTTCGGCTTTCACTTCGGCCGTCGAGTTGACATAGCTTATCACCGCCGCGCCGGGATGTTCGGCCTTCTTTCTGCGCAGGCTCTCGGCATCGACCATGTCGGCCATCGGGCAGCCGGCGTGCCTGTCGGGCAACAGCACTGTCTTGCCGGGCGAGAGGATGGCGGCCGTTTCGGCCATGAAGTGCACGCCGCAAAAGACGATTATCTCGGCGTCTGTGGTCGCGGCCTTGCGACTGAGATCGAGCGAGTCGCCGGTGAGGTCGGCGACGTCCTGCACTTCGCCGAGTTGGTAGTTGTGGGCCAGGATAATCGCCCGGCGCTCTTGCTTGAGTCGAGCTATCTTGGCGGTTAGCTCATCATCTAGCGACATAGGCCACTTCCTTCCTCTCGCGGGCTCGCGAGGGTCTTGACAATTAGCATCCAGTACACACTTTTTCAACTGGAGAGAGAACAACAATAAGAAAAGGAGGTTCTATCATGGCACTGACAATCTGGAGACCGGCACGTGAGCTTTCGCCCTTCGGCCGCGAGATGGACAATGTCTTCGATCGCTTCTTCGACTCGCCATTCTTCGATGTACGACCGACGGTGGTTGCTCCAGCGCTGGAAGTTACCGAGAACGACGAGGCCTTCAGCGTGCAACTGGAGCTGGCCGGCGTGGACGAAAAGGACGTCGAGATCACCCTCACAGAGGGAACCTTGTTGATCAAGGGAGAGAAGAAGGAAGAAAATCGAGAGCAGAAAGGCACCTGTTACTGCTCCGAGCGCAGCTACGGCGCGTTCGAGCGAGCCATCGCCGTTCCGAGCAACGTTGACGGCGACAAGGTGGCAGCCAAGTACAAAAATGGAGTTCTCGAGGTAACGCTTCCCAAACTCGAGGAAGCCAAGCCCCGCAGGGTCGAGATCAAGTAATGGCTCCTTGGGACGCTCCCTTCCGGGGGCGTCTCAGGCTTGGTGATCAAGTTGTCGTAAAAATTTTCTTACGGCCGCGTCGAAGTCTGCGGCTTTCTCGATGGATAAGCAGTGACCGGCATCCGCGATGTGTACTCTTTGCGCATCGCGGATGTTGTCTTCGAGGTAGGCGCCGTAGCGCTGCGGTGTCAGCAGATCGTCCGCGGCGCTTAGCACCAGGACGGGAACGTCGATTTCCCCCAGGCGCGCGCGGACGTCGAAGCTGTCGCAGGCCGTGAAGTCCGCGAGTATCACCCGCGGATCGCAGTGGGCGGTGTCCTCGATGACGTCGCTGAGCAGCGATGGGTCACTGGCTGGTGAGATCAGTGTGCGGCCGAGTTGATCGAGGAAAGTCGCGAAGTCGTTTGTGATCAACTCGAAGATTGCCGGCAGCACCCGCAACCTGGCGCCCGTGGAAACAAGCACCGCACCGGCGAAGTCGCCCGGCGCGTCGAGCAAAAGCTGCAGGGCCACGGCGCCGCCCATGCTGAAACCCACCGGCACCACCTGGGGCAGCCTGAAGGCCGCAAGTAAACCCTTTACGGCATGCGCATAGTCTTCGATGTTTACGCAGCCGGTTCCCTGGCTGCCGCCGCGGCCGGGCAAATCGACGGCTATGGTGTTTGCGATACCAGCCAAACCGGCAAGATGGTTAGACCAGTAAGAACTCGAGCCGCCCGCCCCGTGGACAAACAGAAGAGAGGGCAGGCTTGCATCGATCGGCCAGCGTCCGGCAGTAAAGCTCATCCCGGCTGTCAGTTCAGTATGCACAATACCTCCCGACAAAAGGCAGGATCTTTTTCCCCTGGATGGTCTGCGCGCCAAGATCATGAAGCGGACCAAGCCGGTCATGAAGATGATGATGAAGCAGAAAGCAGAAATGCTCAAGCCGTGGCAGGCCAAATATATTTTCCTCACCCATTGACAAACCCCGGGGCGATGATCATGGTTGGCGGCCATGAAAGAACGTACCCGAAACCTGCTGGTAGATTCTGTGCTTTTGCTGTCCGGCTCAACGCTGATGGCCTTGGCCTACGATCTATTCCTCATCCCTCACGACGTCGTGCCTGGGGGCCTGGGTGGCTTGTCCATGATCTTGCATCACTTTTTCGCAACCCCGGTCGGATTGACGGCCATGGTCATGAACCTGCCTCTGCTCTTCGCCGGCGTTAAGCTGCTTGGTCGCTCATACGGGATAAAGACCATCGTCGGGATCGTGCTTTTTTCTTTACTGGTCGATTTCTTCGTCTACGTCGTGCCCGTAGCCCCGGCCACCGATAACATCGTCCTGGCCTGTGTTTTCGGAGGTATAATGCTCGGCGCCGGTCTGGGCCTGGTCTTCCGCTGCGGCGGCTCCACCGGCGGCTCGGACGTCGCCGGCAAGATCATCAACCGCTACACCAACCTGTCCATAGGCAGCGCGATCCTGGTCGTGGATTTCGTGGTCATTTCCCTGGCCGGTTTGGCCTTCGGCAACTTCGAATTGGCCTTGTATGGCTATCTCAACTTGTACATCCAGATAAAAGTTCTCGATTTAGTGCTGGAGGGCGTTTCCTATACCCGGGCGGTGTTTATTATCTCCGAGAAGGCCGCGGAAATCGGGCGGGCCATCAACAACAATCTGAACCGCGGCGCCACATTGCTGTCTGGCGCCGGGACGTACAGCAGCGAAAACCGGCCGGTGCTTTTCAGCGTCATGTCCAAGAAAGAGATTGCCCGGGTTCGCCTGCTGGTGCGCGCCCTCGATCCGCGAGCCTTCGTCGTTATAACCGACGTTTACGAGGTCCAGGGCGAAGGCTTCCACACCCGCAGCCCGCTGGGGATCTAGACTGCTATCCCAGCTCCGCGTGCCGGGCGGCGATTGACTCGGCCAGATTGTCGATGGCCTGCAGCGTATCCGCCGTTGGTCGCCCCTTGGCCATCACCGGCTCGATCAATTCGACCTTGAGGTTGGGGATCATCCCGGCCAGGACGTCGACCGCCTTTCCTCCCCATCCGTATGAGCCGATCACTGACAGAAAGCGTGTCCGCGGCCTGAGCGCGTTGGCCAGGAAGGCTGCATAGGCGGCCAGTGGGTGCGGGCCGGCAAGCACGGTCGGCGTGCCCAGCACGATGGTGGCCGCATCCACCAAAGACATGGCCAGCTTGCCGATATCGGCCACCGTCAGGTCGAACTGCTCGACCGTGACGCCGCGGGATGTCAATGCCTCGACCAGGCTTTCGACCATGCGACGGGTGCTGTCGTGCATGGACACGTAGGGCAGCGCCACCAGGTTCTTGGGCTTTCCGAGAACCCAGTCGCTGTAGGCGTCGAGGATCAGGTCGGGCCGCCCGTAGATTTGCCCGTGGCTGGGAGTGATCATTTCAATATCGTAAGCAGCAAGCTTTTCCAGGTTCTTTTTGATGATCGTCCTGAAGGGCATCATGATCTCGGCGAAATAGCGCTTGGCTGCCTCCAGCACCCGTCCCTCGTCGGTGACGAAAAGCTCGTTGGTCGCGATATGCGAGCCGAAAAAATCGCAACTGAACAGGATCCGCTCTTCGCGCAGGTAGCTCACCATGGTCTCGGGCCAATGGACCCAGGGTGTATAGATGAACTCAAGCGTGCGTCCGCCCAGATCGAGCGTCTCACCGTCGGCTACCACCTGGAAGCGTTCGGCGGCGATGCCCAGCAAGTCGCCCAGCATACCCTTGGCCTTGGCCGAGACGATTACCTTGGCGTCCGGATACCTTTCGAGCACTGCAGGGATCAAACCCGAGTGATCCTGCTCGGCATGGCTCGATACAATCATGTCGACGCGGGCGACGTTCTCCAGCCTGGACAAGAAAACATCCGCCATGGGTGGATCGGCCGTGTCAATCAGGACGGTCTTTTCCCGGCCCTCTACCAGATAAGAGTTGTAGCTGGTCCCGTCCGGCAGCGGAATGAGTGAGTCGAACAGGCGTCGATCCCAGTCCACGGCTCCCAGCCATGAGACAGTTTCACTGATTTTCCTCGGCTTCATGGTGTTATCCTCGTGCACAATGATTCTTGGCGCGTGCCCACGTGGGGGAGGTCAGAGAATCTTCCTGGCGGCTTGTATGGCTTTTTCGTAGTCGGGTTCCTCGGTCACCTCTTCCACAAGTTGCAGGTAGCGCACAATACCCTGGCGATCCACAACCATCACCGCCCGGGCCAGCAGCCTGAGATCTTCGATCAGCAATCCGTAGGCCCGGCCGAAACTTGCATAGCGGTGATCCGATAGCGTGATGACCCGCTCTACTCCCGCGGAAGCGCACCATCTCTTCTGGGCGAACGGCAGGTCCATGCTGATGGTCAGCACGTTGACGTCGTCACCCAACCCGGCCGCCTCCTGATTGAACCGCCGCGTCTGAATGTCGCAGACGGGTGTATCCAGCGACGGCACCGCCGATATTATCAGCACCTTTCCGCGGTAGGCGGACAGGCTCACCTGGCCCAATTCGTTGTCCAGCACCACGGCCTCCGGGGCGGGCGCATCGACAGCCACAAGATCTCCGGACAGGCTCACAGGATTGCCCTTCATGGTAACACTTCTTGCTTGGGTCATGTCGTTCCCCTTTCACCCGGCCGCGCTGCCGATTGCCGTGCTTTCCGCGTACAATGGTGGCCCAGGTGGGGCTTAGTTCTCCTTGAGAATGATCTCGTCGTACTCTATTTCGAAACGCAGCTTGTGCTTCGCCTCTTCCTGGGCCAGAGACAAGAGCAGGTCGCGCACCCGCTCGTCATCGGACACCGAGGCCAGGTCGCTGTACATCCTGAAGGCCTCTTTCTCCTTCTTCATGGCTACTATCAGCGCCTCCTGGTAGTCCATCTCGGCGCTCAGCTTGACATCCACCAGGTAGTCGCCGATCTTGAGATCGATCACTTTCTGCAGCGGCGGGGAGGGCAACTCGCCGGATTTGATCCTGAGAAGCTTGGTCTTATGCTCCTCTTCTTCCCGCGAGAACTGTTCGAAAATCTCCTGCATCCAGCGCCGGTCCATCTTGGCCGCCAGAGCCTTGTAGAACGCAGCAGCCGCTTCTTCCTCGCCGATGGCGAAATTTATGAGCTCTTCGATCGTTTCGAAATTCTTCATTACAGCCTCCTGTTCGTTAATATCACTTGTCGCTTACCAGTTTTCGACCAGTAATTCAAAATACACTTGGGGATGATCGCAGGCGGGGCATTTTGCCGGGGCCTCGGGACCCTCGTACAGGTAGCCGCAGTTCTGGCAGCGCCAGACAACCGCTTTTTCACGTTTGAATACCCGGCCGGCCTCTATGTTGGCCGCCAGATCCAGGTAGCGTTTCTCATGCTGCTTCTCGGCCACGGCGATGGCCTCGAACACGGCGGCGATCGTCCCGAAACCCTCGTCACGGGCCACCTTGGCGAAGACCGGGTACATCTCGGTGTGCTCGTAATGCTCGCCGGCAGCTGCCGTCTTGAGGTTGTCGACTGTCGCTCCGATCACGCCGGCCGGGAAGGCGGCGCCGATCTCGACCTCGCCGCCCTCGAGGAACTTGAACAGGCGCTTGGCGTGCTCCTTCTCCTGGTCGGCGGTCTCGGCGAAGATCTTCGAAATCTGCACATAGCCATCCTTCTTGGCCTGGCTCGCGAAATAGGTGTAGCGGTTCCTGGCCTGTGATTCCCCCGCGAAGGCCGTCAGCAGGTTTTTCTCTGTTTGGGTTCCCTTGATTCCTGGCATTTTGTGCTCCTTTCTATTTGGCAAGGCCAAAAACGCAACTTCCATTTGTGTATCGTAATCATCATGACGCTTGCCAGGGTTCCCAGCGCAGGCCGAGGTTGAGTATGCGCTGGATCAGACGCTCGAAGGAGATTCCCTTCTTGGCGGCCGAGGTGGCGAAGTCTTCGTCGAAAGACAGGGCCGGGTTGGGGTTGGCCTCGAGAAAATACAGTCGCCCACGCGGCTCCAGGCGAAAATCGAACCGGGCGTATCCGTTCAGGCCCAGGATGCGATAGATGCGCTTGCAGCGCAGCGCGATGTGCTCGGCGATTTGTGGCGGAAGATCTTCCGCCGCCCGGCTCATGACGCCCCATTTTTTCTGGTACTTCAGGTTCCACTTGGCCGACGCGGTGGCGATCAGCGGAACGTCCTCTGGCTTCTTGTCGAACAACAGTTCCCAGACCGGCAACACTTCCAGGCGCTGGTTTCCGATAACACCCACGTACAGCTCGCGCCCCTCGATGAACTCCTCGGCTATGGCTCCCTTCCCTGTATGCGCGTGTACGAAGCGAACGCGGGCCGCCAGGGCAGCATCGTCTTTCACCAGTGACGCCTGGGAGATGCCCAGCGAGGCGTCCTCGACCACCGACTTGACAAAAAGCGGAAACTTCAGGCGCTTCGGGCGGCGAATGGCGTGGCCCTTTTTGAAGACTGCGAAATCCGGGATCCTTAGTCGATGATAGGCCAGGAGTTTCTTCGACAGCGCCTTGTCGCGGGCGATCATCAACCCCCGTGGATTGCAGCCGGTATAGGGCACGCCCTTCAGCTCGAGATAGGCCACCACGTTATGATCGTAGAGCGCCTCGCCCGAGAAGGCCTCCATCAGGTTGAATGCGATCTCCGGCTTGAACTCGTCGATAGCCTTCCTGAGCACCGCCAGGTCGTCGTAGAGCCCCAACTTGACGACCTGGTGGCCGAGATCCCCGAGGCTGGCGACCACTTCGTACTCCGTCTTCCAGGGAGCGCAGCTGAGTTCATCGGCGGACATCCCGGAGGTTGTTTCCGGTGGCAGAAGATCATCGCGCATCAAGGCCAGGACGCGCAGACGTCTCACATCTGCACCCACCTGTGGTTGCGATGGAGGGAATCCATTGCCCGCCGTGCAAGACTCAGGGCGAACTGCGGCCGGGATTGCCGCCTCATATCGGTTGCGTAAAGATCCAGTTCTTGGCAGCGACCGGCCATATCTCGCAACATTAAATCGAGGCTATGACGCTGGTCGCCCGCCCAACCGGATGCCTTGCTCAACACAAACGGGCGCGCCCGCCGCAGTGCGTACCAGGCTGGAACCATTCGTGGGCGCCTCTTGACCGTGCTGAAAGCCCTCTTCAGCACGCCGTCGTAATAATCGGGAAACTCGCCCCCCTGCACGCGCAGCTTTTGATCGTAATGCTCGCCCAGGGTCTTGTGCAGGCGCGGCAGCGAGTCCAACCGCTCACGGCTGGTGTGCGACGGCTTCTTGCCGACCAGCTCGGTCATCAGTCTGTCCACGTACTCGAGTTTCGCAAAGGCTTGCGGCCATGGTGCGTAGCGTTTACGCCACTGTGAGCGGGGCTGCAGCCAGACCGCGAAGCTCTCGGCGAAGTCCTCGTCCGGATGGGCCTGGGCGTACCAGTATTCCAGGTTCATCACGTGCCGCCTCGAGTGAGGATCGGGCCGGTAGCCGCTCGGGTAATGTCGCGAGGTGGGCCCGAAAAGCCGCTGCCATCGGCGCCTACGATGCAGGCCGAAGGCGTGGTCGAGCGCGTGTCCGACTTCGTGGCGCAGGATCCTCAGACACCAGTCGCGCTTACCGCCCTCGACCTCGCCCATCTGCTTTCTTTCCAGGCGCACAAGGCGCGGGTGCGCCAGGTAAAAAGGAATGGCCACACCGGTCACGTCTTCGGGCGTGAACCAGTCGTCGGACAGCCAGAAGTAAGGGCGGAAAAGCAAACCGCGCCGGGCAAGCTCGTATCGCACGCGCGCGATGCGTTCCTCTAGAACGGATCCTTCGATCGAAATCCCGAGATCGCACAGGCGAACCTCGAGCAACTGTTCTTCGGCCAGCTCCGGCCAATCTCTATTTGTACCCGTCTTGCTCATCGAAGCGCGGAGTGTCCCATAATTTAACACTCGATTCAAGTCCTTGATTATCCGCCGATGAAACAACACGTTACAAACAAGACTGACAATTTCTCAAAAAGTCCGGGCAGGTGTGGAGTTTCGGTAGTGCGCCAGACGGTCGCCCGTGATACCCTGCCGAGATCGCAACCTCGGAGACGAAAGGAGAGACAGTATGGTCGATCGTCTGAAGGGCAAACTGGCGCTGATTTCCGGCGGAAGTCGGGGAATCGGCAAGGCCACGGCACAGGCCTTCGCCCGCGAGGGCGCGCGGGTGGTCATCTGCGCGCGCAAGCAAGAGGGTGTTGAGGCTGCCGCTCAGGAAATCAACGCCAGCCATCCCGGCAGTGTCGTGCCGCGTGCCTGCCATGTCGGACACGCCGAACAGCTTTCGGAACTCGTTACCTGGATGGAACAGGAAATGGGCGTCCCGGACATTCTGGTCAACAACGCCGGCACCAACCCCCACTTCGGTCCCATGCTGGATGTTACCCAGGGGCTTTTCGACAAGACCTTCGAGGTCAACCTGAAGGGCTACTTCGAAGCTACCCGCCTGGTGGTCAAGCGCTGGCAGGAAAACAAAACCAAGGGTTCGATCGTAAACGTGGCCAGCATAGCCGGCCTGCGGGCCGCCCCGCTCCAGGGCGTCTACGGTATGACCAAGGCCGCCGTGATCTCCATGACCAAGACCCTGGCTGTCGAACTGGGATCTCTGGGAATCCGGGTCAACGCCGTCGCCCCGGGAGTGATCGACACCCGCCTGTCCGCCGTGCTGGTCAACACACCCGAGATCATCAAGATCTTCACCGACCACACTGCTTTGAAGCGCTATGGGAAACCAGGGGAAGTGTCAGAGCTAATAGTCTTTCTGGCTTCGGACGAGGCGTCCTTCGTAACCGGCCAGACCTTCTGCGCGGACGGCGGATTCACCATCGCCTGAAGAGGTAGGGAAATGCCCACGGACAAGACTCCGGCCGCGTACGGGGGTCGGGGCTTCGCGCCCCGGGAGCACTCGCTGCGCGAGGAAATCGGATCCATCTGGTCTGCTTGCGGACAGCACTGTGAATACTCGCCGCTCGCGGCAGTGCTGATGCATCGGCCGGGAGGGGAGCTTGCCCGCAGCGTAAACCCCGATGCGGTCTTGATGCTCGAACAGCTCGACCCCGATCTTGCCGCCCGGCAGCACACCGCCCTGGCCGAAACGTACCGCCGGGCGGGCGTCAACGTGTATTCCGTTGTACCGGACGGCTTCTCGCGCAGTCGTCCACCTCCCAACCTGATGTTCGTCGCCGACCTGTTTTTTATGACCCCCGAGGGTGCCATCCTGGCGCGGCCGGCTTCCCTTGTTCGCGCCGGCGAGGAGCGGCACATAGCCTGGCGCCTGGCCGATCTGGGTGTTCCGATCCTGATGAGCGTACACGGCAAGGGCACATTCGAGGGCGCGGATGCGGCCTGGCTCGACGAGAAAAGCGTCCTGCTGGCGCGCGGCCGGCGTACCAATCACGAGGGCGCAGAACAAGTGGCCGCGATCTTAACGGGGATCGGGGTGACAACGATCCTGGTCGATCTTCCCGAGGACGGGATGCATCTGATGGGCCAGCTGCGTTTTTTAGACAAGCGCACGGTCGTAAGCTGGCCGGGGAGAAACTCAAGTCAGACCCTGCGAACTCTGGGAGAGCACGGCTATTCAGTATTAGAAATGCCGGACACTGAGGAACTGCGTCATGGCATGGCGCTCAACTTCGTGTGCCTGAGCCCGCGGCGGGTAGTCATGCCCGCAGGCAACCCCGCAAGCCAAGCCTTTCTCGAGAAGCGCGGCGTCGAGTGCCTGCCTGTGGAGGTGGAAGAGATCACCAAGGCCGCGGGCGCGATCGGTTGCCTGACAGGGGTGCTGCAACGACGCTGAACGCGGTTCGCCGACCAGGCGCCGGTTCCGTCACACTTGGCGTCCCACCGGCAACAGAACCAGGCGGGCAACCAACACCGCCAGCATGAAAATCAGCAGCCAGAAAGAAACGCGGTAGAGCAGCCGGGAAAGAGGATTGCCCCGGGCCAGAACTTCGAGCTTGCTGGCGCGAATGATCTCGCAGGCGCCGTAGCCCCCGTCGTTGCGCGAGGTACTTGTCTTTAGCAGGCCGGCGCGACGCTCACCCCTGCCGTGTAACGGCGTGAGGCGCACATCGACCAACTGTCCGCTGATGTGGATCTGGTCTCCGCGCTCGAGGTCTTCGAAGGCCGAAAGAAGTTTTTCGTCGGCGGTCAGGATGTGGTTGTTCGAAAGCTCGTTGCCGGCTACGCGATAGGGATCTTTCCACTGCGCGTAACACACGTTGCCGTGATGCTCGAAGGAAACGCCGTCCTTCTGATATACCCGGCTCTTGACGTTGTTGCCCCAGATGACGCACAGATCTTCCATGAATATATTGCCGCGGCTGAGGCCTAACATGCGGTAGTCATCCTTGCTGACGATCAGACCCGTTATCACGTAGTCGTACTTGGGAATCAACGTCAGCCGGTAGTCATCATGTTCGATGGTTACCGGGCTGGCGTCGCTGACTTCTTTTTGAAGCGGGGCCTGCAACAGGGACGGGTCGATGTCGTCGATGTTTGCCAGGCTGTCGCGGGTGAAATAGCAGACTGCGAAAACGGCCGCCAGCGTTAAAAAGATCGCCTTGAAGACGATCGCCGCCTTCCGATATCCGGGCGTTGCAACGACGGGGGCCAGGCGTTGGCGTAGATCTTCGTAGCCGCTGGCCGGCAAAGGAGGTTGCCCGACCGTTTCAAGGGGCGAGACCGGCAGATCGGCCGGCTGGCGGTACACTCCGAGATCCTCGAGCTCCCGTCGCAGGTTTTGCGTATCGCCGCCTTCCCGCAGCTCCAGGATGTGCTCCGCCCGGGGCCGCAGGTCGTTGTCGGGAAAGTTGCCCACCAGGTACATCAGCATATCCGCTCCCGGCTCCGGCCTCAGGGCCGGACCCAGCAGCAGACATGCGGCGCGAAACAGGCTCTCGGGCGCTTGCGGATCAGCGAGATCCGCCTCGGCTCCGCGCCGGTAAACCCGCGCCGCATCCAGATACATCTCGGCATCTTCCAACGTTGCGGCCAGGATTCGCGCGCGATCCGGAGAAAGGTCGGGAACCTTCTGAGCATTGGCCAGAAGCCGATAGGCACCGAGAATCCGCTCGCGATCGGAATCTCTAAGGGCCGCTTCAAGCGCCAGGCCGGGGTCGTCGAGCAGCGACTCGTCTAATTCAATTGCTCCCTCGAATCGCTGGCCTTCTTTTCGATCATCCAAGTTCCACCTCCGGCGAATTGTATAGCACAGGTCGTCTATTGCCTGTCGGCCAATCCGGAAATTAGTCGTCCGAGACGAGCGTACAGCCCGTTCGACAGGCGCTTCAGCAGCCACATCGGCAACATACCACCTGCTGCCGGCGTCAGCATGCCGCGCTTAGCGCGCACGGCGTCGACTATTTGGGCGGCCACCTGTTCGGGATCGGCCCCGTGACGGGCGACCAGGCTCTTGATGCGCCCCAGCCAGTCGCCGGGCAGTTCGAGCCGTCCGCCATCGAGGACATTGGTGCGCACTGCTCCCGGGCAAACGGTCGTCACTTGGATGTTATGGGCGGCCAGCTCGAGCGCCAAGGATTCAGACAGGCCCACCACGGCGAACTTCGAAGCGCAGTAAGGAGCAACGAAAGGCAAGCCTATCAGGCCGGCCATGGAGGCCGTGTTTATGACGTGCCCACCGCCTGCCTCTATCATTCTGGGCACGAAGGCGCGAACCCCGTGGATCACACCCCACAGGTTGACATCTATCGACAGGCGCCAGTCGTCGAGCGGGATGCTGCAGGCGGGCCCGCCGCAACACACGCCGGCGTTGTTGTGCAGGACGTCAACGCGCCCCTCGGCGGAAAATATCTCATCGGCCAGTCCGGCAACAGCCTGGCCGTCGCTGCAATCGACCACGTGGGCGTTTGCCAGAGCAACTGTTATACCACGGGCCGCGTCCTTCAACCTGTCGGCGTTGAGATCCACCAGGTGCACCCTGGAGCCTTGGCGCGCAAAGGCGCGCGCCGTGGCCAGTCCGATGCCCGACGCGGCGCCGGTGACTACCACGACCCTATCTCGCAGATCCTTCATGGCCACCTCCAGTCGAAGAATACGGGCCCGGCCGCCAGGCCGCAAGTGGGCCGGGGAAAAATTATCTGGCATGTGCGGTTTCGAACAGGTGTGCAGTTGCGAACGTCGCTTTTACGCCTTCACGACCTCCCGGCCCTGTGATTCCGGGCTTCTGGAGAACGTCCCAATGGGCGCGAATCTTGCAGCGCAACCCGTATGCGACCAAGAAAGGACAACATTATGAAAAGAGTGCTACTCATTCTGCTCGGATTATTGTTTGCGCTGTCTCTCTCTGCCTGCAGCGGCGGAGGCGACAACGAAGAAGACAGCGGAATCCATGAGGATGCCGACGGCGGCATCGACGCCGGAGCCGATAACGGCTCGGATCCGGGCGCCGACGAGACGGCCGACAAGGGCGGACCGGGCGACCAGGGAATCGGTTCGGCCTGTTCCTGCGACGGGCAGGAGTGTGAGCAGACGGGCGTGCCCAAGCCCGCCGACGGCACCATCCTCGGCTGCGACGACATTCCCATAGACTGGACCGGCGGCGCCAGGGTCTGCATGCGAACTTACGAAGGCGCGCTGGCAACAAATACGTACTTCGCCAACGGCTACTGCGGCCTGATGGCCACGAAGTGCACCGGGGCCGATCTGATCTGCAACTCGGCCGTTTTCGGCGATTACGACAACATGACCGCTTGCCCCCAGGGTAGCGTCATGCTGGTGGCCTCGCAGGACGTTGATGTCTTCGGGTATCAGGCCACCATAGACAACAAGACCTGCGTGGCGGCCTGCGAATCCAACGCTGACTGTCGAACCGGCGAGCACGATCCGGTTGTCGATGACGCTACCCAGTACCAGTGCATTGACAAAGACGGCGTGAAATTCTGTTACGATCCGCGCAATCTGCCGGATACATACACGGCAACGGCATACTGATATTGAATTGATAGGGTCTTTACTTAACTCCCGCTCCCGCTCCCGCTCCGTCTCTAAATTCAGTCCTCTCCAACCAATCAGCCAATAGTCGCTCCCATCAGGGACGGGGTTCGGCCCGGTGGCGACAAGGATCCGAAAGTGTCGCCCTGATCGTGAAAATGTTATAATAATTTTTATTTAAGTAGGAGAGAATCGTGCCTGTTCTGCTGGACGATGGAACAATTCAGTACGATTCACTGAATGAGCTGCGAGCCGCAGTCGAAAGCGTGCTTTCGACCAGCGGCTTGCTTCTAAAATCAGGACG
The DNA here is from genome assembly GCA_035528415.1 of Myxococcota bacterium. Classification (GTDB taxonomy): domain Bacteria; phylum Myxococcota; class B64-G9; order B64-G9; family B64-G9; genus DATKYQ01. The sequence goes on from DATKYQ010000080.1 coordinate 23,788, forward strand.
CGATTGGCCGTTACGCACACCGATCGATTTCACCGTCAAGGTAGCCGGTCGGGATTTCGCAGCGAGCGTGCGGGCCGAAGTTGTCTACTGCCAGGGAGGCCGGGTCGGCCTTGACTTACATGACAAGGAAACGACCGAAAGCGCGCTGAGCGCGCTTGTCGAGCGCCTCTCGGCGCCCGTCAAGAAGGCGGTAAAAGAGGAGCCGGTTGCCGCAGCGCCCGCCCAAGTGCCTTCGTCTGAGATCGTTCCCGCCGGACCGGTTGAGCTGTCGACGCCGGTGCTCCAGGAAGACGGAAGCGTGCGTTACCGCTCACCGAGCGCTTACATCGCCGATTATGAGCATCATCTCGGCAAGGGCCTCATGTATCCTGACTCGCCCTATTCCTGGAACAGGGGAGATGTCCTGCGGTTATCCATTTTCATAGAGGGTGTCGGCGCCGGCACATCAGTCCAGGCGGAAGTCATGGTCTGCGACCACGGCAAGGTGGGCCTGGATATCTCGATCGATCCCGCTGCCAGGAAGGTTCTTGCCGACCTCCTCGAAAGGGTTAAAAGAGCTGCCGACAATCCTCCCGCCGCTGGCGATGCGGCGCCCCCGGAGAACAAGACAACCGAGTCTCGCCGCCCCGCCGCGGCGCCGGCGGTCACCGTCGATGTTCATGGGCAGATAGTATCCAGCGGGGGTATTGGCGGCCTGCGCTCCGTGACCCCCGTGGATCTCGCGGACAATAAACTCCGCAGCGTCGACCTCTTTTGCCTGATCTCGTCTCTCTCGTCGGCAGGCGCGCCTTTGGAACTCAAGGTCGGGCTTGTCAACAGGAATCTGCGCCTCGGATTCAATGACAAGGGTAATATCGTCCACTACGTTGCTTCCGGCGCGCAGGAAGATCTTCTGGAGCGCCTGATCAAGGGGCAACTCATCCCGCGCAGCCGCAAGCGTTTGCTTTTGTTGGAAGCCAGCGACGACAAGCCCGTCGAAGTGGTTCTCATGGCGCAGAAGATTATCAAGCTGCGCGAGCTGTGGGACTGCGTGCGTGACCAGGTCGTCGACGTGCTCGAGGAAATCAGGCACGCCGGCGCGAGCCGTTACGTCGTCGGCGCCCTGCAAACGAAGCGCCGAACCGGCGTGGCGTTCGGCCGCCTGATCATACCCTGGCTCGAGCGTGCCCTGGCCGAGTTGGATCCTAAGCAACTCGACGAATTTCTGGCGCCATTTACAAACCGCTACCCGCTGCCGAAGAAAGACTGTCGCTGGCCGCTATCCGATCTGGCCCTGGATCGCAGGGGCTACCGGTTTGCAGACGAACTGCTGGACGGCACGCGGACGCTCGCGGATGCCATCAACGTCGTTCCCCTCGTCCGGCGAAAGAGGCTTCGCCTGCAGATAGCCGCCTTGTATGCAATCGGTACGTTCGATCTACTGGTTGACTCGCTGGCCCCCGAGGAACAACTGCCCGAGTACAAGCTTTCGAAAGAGCTTGCCGGGCTCTCCGAGGCCAACAGGTTCGATCAGGCCGGGGTTCACTGGAGCGCCCACCCTGCCACCTACAAAGAGTCCCTGCAGAAGATCAAGCGCAACTACGGCCCCGGCGGCAAACTGGCCGGCCACTCCGCTGAATGCGCGAATCTGTGCCGTAAACGAGTGACCATGGCCGAGAAGGCCATCGAGTACCTCGACAACCGCGACCGCCGCAAGCAGTATCGCAAACAGGTGTTCGATACTTCACAGCTGCAGATGTCCGCCGAGTTGCTCTTCAAGCAAATAGATCTGCTGCTTTTCAGAAACGAAAACCTGCGCGCCAAGAGGAACATCGAGATGGCGGTCGAGCTGAATCCCAAGCCCGAGTATATCCAGAAGCTGCAGCAGATGGGGTAAAACCGAATTTGTTGCTCGCGGCGGCGCCTGGACCTATACTGCGGCCAAGGTGACCGATCAACCCAAAGAGATCACGCTCACTGCCGAGCAGCTGAAAACCATCAAGAAGTTCCGACTGGCCATGATTCCCTTTCGGCTGATTCTGGCCATGGCCTTTTTCTCGCTAATCGTCGGTGGCTTCAGGCGCTTCTTCGGTGAGTTACCCGGCCAGGTCTTTGCCGGGCTTTTCGGCTGCCTGATAATTATAGAGCGCATCTTCCAGGCCCCGGACGCCGGCGGGCAGCGCAAGGACAAGGGTTCCGCCGCCGTACTGTGGATTTCTTTCGGGCTTTCCTATGTCCTGGGCATGGTCGATTTCTACTGGATCAGCCCGCACTGGCCGCAGTGGCGCATGCTGAGCTATGGCTGGTACTGGCCCGCGGCAGGCGCCGGACTCTACATCATCGGGCAGTCCATCCGCGTCATCGCCATTCGCACCCTGGGCCGCTTCTTCACCATCTCGGTTCGTCTGCACGATCAACACAAAGTGGTGCAGCACGGCATCTATCGCAGAATACGCCACCCTGCCTACACCGGGTTGTGGCTCATCAACCTGGGGTTCGTCACCGTGTTCGCAAGCCCCCTGGCCTTCGCGGTGTATTTTCTGTTCGGCACGCCCGGTCTGATCTACCGCATCCGGGTCGAGGAGCGGGTGTTGATCGATCAGTTCGGCGATGAGTACCGCGCCTACATGCGCAAGTCAAAGCGCCTTATACCCTTTATTTACTAGATCGCTTCAAGTCGTACACCAGCGCCAGTGGCACTTCATCGAGATACAAGCCGTGCGCGATCTTGTGGTTTCCGGTCAGGTTCCAGACGCGGTACTCGGTGTCGACGAACTCGCGGTGGTATAGATAGGCCGTGAAGTCGGATGATTCGGGGGTCCAGGCCATCCGCAGGTCACCGCGCAGATATCCATCGCGCTTGTAACTCCTGAAACACTCCCCGTTGACCTCATGCAGATAAAGCCGGGCGCCGGACGGCAGGTGTTCGTTGATCCAGGGCAGAGCGCCGCTGATATCGTTCGACCAGTACTGGCGCTGCATTCCAAGGTCGGCCCCGCCGGCCACGCCGCCGGCCAACTCGTTGTAGTAGGTAGTGCCGTAGTTGCCGATGTGAACCAGGCCCAGCAGCGAGGGCAGCAGAATCAGCCCGGCTACGGCGGTAAAAACCCGCCTGGTCGTAAGATGCAGCCGCCCGAGCATTTCCCCGGGCAGCGCCTGCACGATCCGGTCGAGAGCCAGGCCTGCCAGGATGCAGGCGAAGGGCATGGCGTGCAGCCAGTGTTTCATGCCGCCGAAAATCGGGATCGTCGGAATGGCAATAATCAGCAGGGGAATGAATGTATTCAGAATTAGCAGCCAGGCGTCGTTCTTTCCGACGTCGGTGGTAACTTCGCTGGTAACTTTCGCGTCCGCGACAGTTGCTGTTTTCATTCCACCAAGACGCGCCAGCAGCTGAAGTCCTGTGCGAACCGGACGTCCGAGGCGGCGTCCCAGCAGGGCCAGGAACCCGAACGTCGCAAGCAGCATTGTGGGCAGCGGCAGGCTGAGCGCGGTCACGACAAATGGGTAGGCCCAGGGAAAAGGCGGATCCGTAAGCAGCTTGCCAAAGTACTCCCAGTAATAATTGATGTGATTCAGGTGAAAGCCCAGATACCAGCCCAGGCGCGCGATGGTGTCGTGCCACAGGAAAGGCCAATGCAGCAGGAAGACGACCGGCCCCAGTACGAGCATGCAGAAAAAGGCCAGCGGAATGCGGGGAAACTTCAACCCCCGACGGGAGAGTGAGAATTGGCGGCCCTCGGTTATCAACCAGTGAAGCCCGAGCACCACGGGCAAGAAAAAAGCATTCAGCTTGACGGCCAGCGCCAGGCCCCATATTAGACCGGTCAAGATTGACCACTTCCATGAGCCCGCGGCCTTGCGAAAGGCCATAACGGTCGCAAGCCACATTAAGGTGACCGGCATGTCGAAGCATGCCAGCTGGGCATGGAAGAAATGCCTCGGGGCTAATATGAAAGCCAGCGCCGCGAACAAACCGACCCGTCGTGAGGCAACGGCCGCGCCGAACAGAAACACCAGTGCTACGCACAGGGCCGAGAACAAGTCGGCGGGCAGACGCATTGCCCTGACATATGCGCCGCGTTTATCGGGCGGCCAGCTTGGGCTCAGGGTTCTCGGGGGCGCAAGGGCCAGGTAGCTCAAGGCCATCAGGTTTTTGACCAGCACGGGATGTTCGCGGTTGATCTCGTAGTGGCGGCTGATGACAGCGTCGCTGAATGCCCGGCCCGGGTTCTTCGAAAGCTCACGAAACCATCCGGCATAATGCTCGGCGGCGTCAACATAGTACCCTTCGTCGCGGGTCAGCCCCAGCTCCGGAGCGTTCGCAAATAATACGCCAAAAGTCGCCAGCGCCAAGCCCAGGGCGATCATTGTGTTTTCATGCCGTTTGATTAATCTCATCCGCGCACCTGTGCATCGAAGCAGAAATGGCGCATGCCGCCTCGTGGCGAGCTGACGATGAAAGTGACCTGGTGAGGTCCGGGTCCTGCGGCCGAGATGTCCCATTCGGCGGGAAAGTAGCCGGTCAGGTTCTGCTGCACTACCCGGCCCAGTTCCCGCCCGTCCATAAGTACCCGCAGGGTAACTGGCGCCCCGTCCTGTGCCCGGGCGGCCGGCGGAGTGAAGCCGGTGTGCACCCGCAGCAGCTTGCCCCCGGGAACGGACTGGTAGTGGATCTCGATCGGATCGTCGGCCGGGTGGGCCCAGATGATTTTACGGGGATCATCGCCCAACTCGACTATCATCCGGCCAACGTAGTTCCAGTCGCGCCGGCTGCAGATCCACCTGTTCTCGACCCAGCGGGAGCACTGACGGGGCCCGGGCGGTTCGCGCATCAACACCCGGGCGTCGCCCAGCCGGTCACGGAAGTCGTAGATCACGCGGGCCGGCGTTGGCAGATCGTAAAGATCAATCTCCAGTGCGCCCGCCCGGATCTTCTTCAACCGCGGATACGTTCCGAGATCGTACCTGTGTCCGGGAAGAGAGACTACCCATAGCCTGGAGTAAGTCGACCAGTCCTCGGCCTGCGGATTGCGCAACTGGATGAAATTGAGGTCACCCACAAATTCGCGAATTCGCGCGGCCCACCAGGGAATGACGACGATAGCGTCCCCAGACAACCAGTCTCCCCGAATGGCGCATTCGGCCGCGCGGTAGTCTTCCCGCGAGGGCTGCAACAGTGGATCGACAACCCAGAAGCCGGCCGAGTAAAGCGACACCCCCAGCACTACAGCCAGCGGCAGCAGGCGCAAGGCCTTCCTATTTGGCATTCGAGCGGGCACGATCTGTTTCTAGCAGATCTGCACGAAGTTTCCAGAAACTTGTCAGAAGGTGTAGCTGGCCCCGATCCCCAACGACCAGTCGTCGACCGACTCGTAGCTGCCGAAGTCGTCTGACGCCGGATCGTTGACCAGCTGCCAGATGCGCCAGTACTGGCCCACCAGATACAAGAAGGATGTTATCTGGTAACTGGCCTCGACCAGAAACAGGCTCTTGTCATCGAAGCTGAATGCCTCGGAGGCGCCCTCGAAGTTATGCTTGTAGTAGTAGGCCCCGAACTGGAAGACCTCCAGCGCGGGAACGTCGAGGAAAATACGCAGGTTCGAGTTGTAAGGCCCGTCGTAGTCGTCGTAAGAGGCTCCCATCGTGAACCAGTTGTTGACCTTGAAGATCAGCTCGGCATAGTAGCCGTTCAGGTTCTTGCCTCCCATTTGATCCAGCACCTGGCGCTTGGGCAGGCTGACCTCCTGGTGGATGGTCTCGTCCTTGAAGGGATAGGCAAACTTCTGGATCTCGTAATAAGAGTTGAAATAGGCCGGGATGTAGTCGGGCTCAAAGTAGCGATACTCGAGCCTGGCCGACAGGTCGATAGAAACGAGCGGTATGTGGAACACCCCCAGTATGCCGGCGTGGTAACCGACGCCGGCGTCGAGGATGCCGTTCAGGTCGGTATAGGGGGTTAGCGTCAACCAGGAGGCGTCCAGCACTTTAAACTCGATGTCACCGCCCAGGACCGTGGCGGCTTTCTCCTGGCTGACCCTGGGGTAGCCGTCCTCTACCGCGTTTTCCTCCACACTATATGGCGCCTTGACGTCCGACACGACCGTGAAACCCACTGCCAGGTTGTTCATGTACGACTCTGTGTCCACGAATGACCATGGCCTTACATATGCGCGGCCTCCAAAGAATGTGGGGTAAAATATATTATTCACCAACGTCTCCACACCGCCGTAGTCGGTGTTCAGATCGAGGGCCAGCCCCACTTTGAAATGATCGAGATCGATGTTGTTGTAGTAGCGGCTGACAATAGTGGCATGTCCCAGATCGGTGCCCCACAACTCACCCACCATGAAATACAGGAGATCCCCCTTGTGGCCGAAGCGGAAAAACTTGATGATTTTCAGGTAGTCGCTCCACTCGTCCCAGTCTTCTTTACGAAATATCCCGCCATACTCTTCGTTTTGTGGATCCTCGTCTAGCAGGCGCAGGCGCAACGGCACCCGCACGCCGAACCCGATCTTGCCAAGGTCCATGGAGAAGTCCAGGTTGATGGTGGTAAACAGGTCGCCGTCTATCATGCCGAAATTTATATCGCCCGCTAAACGGCCCTTGCCGGTCGACTCGGGAGCGCCGACGGCTCCCTTGATCGAGTCGGCGCTCTGGGCAGCGGAAAGACCGGGAGCCGAGATGACGGCTAGTGCCAGAAGCAACGCTACACTCTTCATTTCTTGGCCTCCTTGAGCTTGGCCGCGATGTCCAAAATAAGCTTGCCCTCAAGGTGAGTCGGACCGCCCAGCAGCGTCCTGCCCCCGTCCGCCAGCCGCAGGTTTATCTTCAAGGCGGGTTTCACAGACAGTTGCAACGACAGCATCGTCTTGCCGCTTGACCTGTCGATTCCCTCGAAGCGAACAGCAATGGAGTGCCTGCCGGGTAGTTGCAACTCGACGGAACTTCCCAAGCCGACCCGCGACTGGATCCGGTCCAGCAGGCGAAACTTGGATGCCGGCAACTCGGCAAGCTCGTCGCGGATGTCCTCGAGAGCCGGATCCACCGAGTGCACCTTGTCCTTTACCGCGTAGATCACTCTGATGCCGATGGCGACTTCGGTATCCGCGGCCGTGGCGGGCAAAACCAAGGCCAAAAGAAGAAACAGACCCATGCAGACGAGTCGCGCAAGCCTTGTCATAGATCGTCTCCTTCCGGTGCCTTGTCTCTTGCCCCATCGAAATCGTACAGCCAGATCACTGTCGTGTTGTTCCTCGAAACCGTGAAGATCATCGAACGCTGCCCGGCGTACTCCATGGAATCGATGATGGCTTCGTTGTCAACCCGTGCGACGCGATCGTCTTCTGCTGCTGACCTTAGCACAGGCGCCGGCTGCAAAAGAGGAAGGAGCAGCACCAGCAGCACCGCGGCGGTCACCAGCGAGGTCAGCCAGATTGCCCGATAATGATAGAGCGCCTCGCCGAACCAGATACGAGCTCGCACGCTGAGCGGCTGGCGAACATCGGCAGCGATGCCGGCCAGCACTTTCTCGTCGAAACGCGAGAAGTCGGCCTGCTCGGCCGCCTCTTTGAGCGTCTCGCGCAGGATCCGTGACTGCAGTTCGAGCTTCTCGAGCGCCCCCCGGCAGGATGAGCACTCAGACAGGTGCGCCGCCACTCTGACCTTCTTGCGGCGCGGCAGCTCGTTGTCGAGATACCGCCCCAAAAGTATTTCCTGGAAATGTTCATCCATGACTCACGCTCCCGGGGCTCGCTTCTTTCTTTGATTCTTCACAGTCCCCCTTGACGCCGGCGTGCTGCAGCATAGTGGCATGTTCCCCGCTCTCGACCAGGTACTCCGTCAACGCGTGTTGCAGGTTCTTTCTGGCATGGTGCAGGCGTGACATCACCGTGCCGCGGTGAATCTTCAATGTGCGAGAGATCTCCTCATAGCTCAGGCCGTCGACCTCGCGTAGCAGCAGAACCGCGCGATGTTTTTCGCTCAAGGTAGCCAGCGCCCGCTCGATCTGCCGGCCCAGCTCTTTTCGCTTGAAGGCGGCATGCGGGTTACCGTCCAGGAAAGTCGGCGCCACGAGGGCCTCGCTGTCATCCGGTTCGCGTCGCCCAAGCATGTCGTCGTAGTCAACCGTGTCCCGCCGATTCGCCTTGCGAAGGTGGTCGATGGACAGATTGACTGCAATCCGGTAGATCCAGGTGTAGAAACTCGAGGTTCCTTGGAAACTTCCCAGGTAGCGATGAACCTTGATGAAGACCTCCTGGGAGATGTCCAAGGCAGCCTGCGGATCGTGCACCATCCCGTATGCTATTGAAAACACCTTTCGCTTATAGCGTTCCATCAGCATCCTGAATGCCTCTTCGTCCCCGCGCCGCGCGCGCCGGACCAGCTGTTTCTCATCCGAAGCCACGGGCGCATGTTCCAGCTGTGTGTGAGACGCTAAGAAACATCTTGTTATTCATAGCACTATCCGCCGGCGGGCCCCCTGTGGACCCGCCGCAATAGTAGCCAGCGACGTAGAAAGAGGCAAGAACAATAAGAAATAACAAGCAGCGGCGCTTCGACGGGCAGCGTGTTGCTCTTGACACGTCTCGGGGCCGCCCGTAGCGTAGGGGAGATATGAGCCCGTCCGACAAGATAATTACGTTCATGACAAGATGCCGGCGGCGGTTTCTCGGCTTGGAAACCCTGACGGGTTGCTGTATCCTTGTAAGCATCGCAGCCGGAATCTTCCTGGTTGGCACCCTTGGCGCCGTTTTTGTCGGGCAGTCAGGTCTGACCCGCCTTGTATTGCGGCTAGTGGTGGCCGCGGGCGTGTTAGTGGTGTTATGGCGCTACCTTCTCGTCCCGCGGCTTCGCCTCGGCTCGGCTGTTTCCGTAGCCCGGGAGGTCGAGCGACGCGTTTTTTCCGGCTTAAACCTTGAGCTAGTCGGCGCGCTGGAGCTTTCGCGGGTCGGTAAGGACCATATCGAACTCATGGGCGTCAGCCGTGAGTTGATCGAGGCACACCTGGAGTGCCAGGCCGGACGCATCGCGGAAATCCCGATCGAGCTGGTTTTTAGCCGTGGGCGCTTGAGAAAACCCTTGATATTACTCGCCGGACTGCTGGCAATCTGTGTGCTTGCAACCATCGTCTGGCCGGACAAGGCCGAGGCCGGTATTCGCCTGCTACTCGGCACGGGCGGCACGCCAAGGGCGCTTGCGGGAAGAGACGAGCCGTCGTGGGTGGGAGATATCAGACTGACCTATCGATACCCGGCCTATAGCGGGCGTCAGCAGCGCATGATCGAGGGAACCGATGGAACAGTTCTCGCACTGCCCGGCACAAGGGTCGGCATCACGGCCAGGACGGATCGGAAGATAGCCAAAGCCAGCATACGGTTTTCAGGGCGGGCCTTGCCCCTGAAGATCGAGGCAGGTGTTCAACTGTCGGGAGAACTAACCGTCACGCGTGCCGGGCGTTACCGCTTCGATCTCGCGGACGCACGGGGGCAAGAGTGGGCCGATCCGCGGGGACACGCTATCAATATCGAGGCCGACCACCCGCCGGCGGTCGTGCTTAATCGTCCCGCTCACGATCTTGAGATCAGGAATCGTGACCGGTTACAGCTACTTTACAACGCGACTGACGATTTCGGGCTTGGCGAGATCAGGCTGGCCTGGCGCGTGGTCGAACGGCCGGGCAGCGAGAAACGCCGCCTGCTCAGGCGCCTTGGCTCGGGGACCCGCAGGACCAGCCGGCGTTCCTACCTCTGGGACCTGACCGAACTGCATCTCGAGCCGGGCGAGCGTTTGCAGTTCTTCATCGAGGCCACGGATAATGATACGGTCTCCGGCCCGAAGATCGGTCGCTCAGCCACTTGCACTGCCAAGGTATTCTCGGCCGACGAGCACCACCGCGAGCTGCTACAGCAAATCCAGGCGGCCTGGGAAGGGCTGCTGGCCGCCCTGGCCGATGCGCTCGATCTCGATCCGCAGGCCGGGAGCGTCAAGGTGCCGGATCTCGATGCCTACCGGCGCCTGTTCGAAGGCGGCGGCGTCTTGCTGCAAAAGATGCGGCGGATAAACATTGCCTTGCGTTCCGACGAGCGGGCTCAGGCGTCGCTGGTTACGGCCTTCGGGCACATCACCGAGCGCCTGGCATATCAGCATACGCGGCTGGGGTACCTGCTGGCCACTTCCTCGGCTGGGGCGGAATTTTCAGGGCGCTTGCTGGCCGACCAACGCGGCCGCAGGATCGCGCGCCTGGAGCAAGACGTGCTTTACCTGGAAGACCTAATCGACCTGGTGCGCCTGGGCGAGATCGATCGCCTGGCGCGTGACATGGAAGAAGCCCGCCGGCGCTTGTCCGATCTTATGAAACGTTACGCCAAGGCTCCCGATGACGAGACCCGACGGCAAATAGAGGCTGAAATCGCGCTTCTCAAGGACAAGATTGCGAAGCTGCTGGCCCGGCAGCGTGAAGTGCTCAAAGGAGTGCGCGACGAATATTTCAATCCCGATGCCTTGCGAAAATTGCTTTCCGACCGCGACATGCTGGCGTCGCTCGACCGGGTTCAACAATTGCTCAACCAGGGAAAGATTGATCAGGCCGCCGCCGAGTTGCAAAAGCTTGAAAGTCAACTGGCCGCGCTGCGCGCCGCCGTCGAACGATCCAGTGCCCGGATGGGGGGCGGTCGTTACCGGGAACTGGCCCAAAAAATGATTCGGGCCATGGGCGAGCTGAAGATGATCACCGAGTCGCAGCGCAAGCTGATGGACGCCACCGGGCGTATTCGCGATCGTCTATTCGAGAAGCTGAAAAGCAGCAACCTGGCCGCGCTCGAGAAAAAGTTCTCCAGCCTGCGCAAGAAGGTTGCCGGAGTCAGGCGGGACATTGAAGGCTTGCCGCAAGAGTGGCCGGATCGTTACATCGGGCAGCTTCGCCTGAGCGCCTTGCAACAGGCCCGCCTGCTGGACATGAGTCTCGAGTCGCTCAATATTTCCGGCTCGCTGGAGGCGGCCGAAAAGCTTGCTGATGCCGCCGATCGTCTGGCGCACGAGGTGCGCATCAACTCCGCCATGGAGCCGCCCGCGAACCGCGAGCGCCGCCAACGGCTTACCGAGAGTCAGAAGGCTGCAGACAGAGCTGCCCGCAGAAGCAAGGGCATCTACGAGGAACTCAAGAAGATTGTGCCCAGTCCAGAAAAACTTCTCGGGGGGCGGGAAGTCCGGAAACTCGGGCGCCTGGGACAGCGTCAGCAAGAGTTGCAAGCCCACTTGCGCGATCTCGAGCGCGGTCTGCGACAGATCAACGAATCGGCGCCAATCTTCGGCCAGGGCAGCCTCGGCCGCCTCGAGCGCGGAGGCCGGCACATGCGCCGGGCGGCCTCCGCGCTGGGCAAGAAACATCCGGGCCGGGCACAGTCCCAACAACGCGGTGCCGTCGCCGAATTGGAGGCATTGCAGAAATCCCTCGAGAAAAGCTGTCGCGGCGGGGCGGGGGGAATGCCGCTGCCAATGGGAAGCGGGAGGGGATTGGGCCAGGGCATGGACATGGGCGGGCCGGGCGGCACACCGCAGGAGCGCGATGTCGAGCTGCCCGACCCCGATGAATATCGTGCCCCGTCAGCCTTTCGCGAGGCGTTGCTGAAGGGCATGAAGGATCCGGTGCCCGAGGCCTTCAGGCGGCAGGTCCGGCGCTACTACGAGGAACTGGTCAAATGACGCGCCGGCTGAAGATACTTATTCTGCTGGCCGCCCTGAGCTGGCAGGCAACCGCCACGCCCCTGGGCATACCTACGGGCACGGCTGAAACCGCCGCGGGGCAGGAAGACGTGGCCGAACTGGTTGCGCGACAGGTCGCGCTAATCGACCGTCAGCTTCACGAGTGGCGCTTCATCGAGGCACGCCAGACTGCGCAGGGATTGCTTGCCTCCCATCCCGATCTTCCAGCTGTTCAACTCGCCGCGGGCTGGGTGAAGTTTCACTTCGCCGAACACCGCGCGGCGCGTCAGCTAATCGATCGAGCGCTGGCGGCTCTGGGTGATAATCTGCACAAGGATTTTCGCGTCGAACTTATACGGGCGGCTGACAGGATCGCGGACGGCTTCGTTCATCAGGCGAGTCCGGATGGCAAGGTTGTGGTATATCACCGTCCCGGCGTGGAAAATATCCTCACACCTTACCTTATAGAAACCATTCAACAAACGCTGGCGGTTGTCGGCCAGGACCTGGGCTTCAAGCCGCCGCAACCGATCCTGGTGGAAATCCTGCCCGACTCTGCCGCGCTGGCGGCCATGACCGGGCTGACTGCCGACGAAATCAGCACAAGCGGCACGATCGCCGTCTGTAAGTACGGGCGCCTGTTGGTTACGTCGCCACGAGCTACACTGAAGGGCTACGGCTGGCTGGATACGGCCAGTCATGAGTTGGTGCACCTGATCATTTCTCAGAAGACGCACAACCACACGCCGATCTGGATCCACGAGGCGTTGGCCAAGCTCGAGGAACGTCGCTGGCGATCGGGTGAGCCTCTTTTCCGCGAAGGACTCCTGCCGCAAGCGCAGAGCAACCTGTCTCGGGCCCTCAGAGAGAATCGTTTGGTCACCTTCGAACAGATGCATCCTTCCATGGCGCTCTTGCCCAGCGCCGCGGCCGCCGAGTTGGCTTTCTCCGAGGTCTACATGGCAGCGCGCTTTCTCCGCGATCGGGGAAACTATATCGGCATTCGTAAGATGCTCGATTTCCTCGGCCAGGGACTGTCCGACTTCGAGGCCATCAAGCGTGTCTTTGGACTGACGAAAGACGGGTTCGTCAGTGCCTGGACAGCCTACATGCGCCGGCAGAAGCTTGTTGTGCTCAACGGCGAAGAACTTTTCGATAAGGATATAGGCGATCGGCGTCCCGGATCCAGGGGTGAGCGCGCTCTTTCATCCGGGCGCAACGTGGATCTGCGAGACCTGTTCCACTTGGGCGAGTTATTGAGGGCCCGCGGGCGTACAGGCGCCTCGGTCGTCGAGTACGACAAGGCGGTACGCAAAGCAGGCAGGCACCATTCCGCTTTGTGGTTGCTTTCGGACAAGCTGGGAGTGGCCCTGCTCGCGCTCGGCCGCGATCAAGAAGCCCGCCTGGCTTTCCAGTCTTCATTGCGCGTGAATCCCAATGACATCGAGGCACATCTGCACAGCGCGTCGCTGCTGATCGAGGACACTCCCTACCGGGCCTGGCTGCAGTTGCGTGAATGCCTGCGTATTAACCCGCTTGATCCGCGGGTAGAGGCGCTGGCCGGAAAGGCTGCGGGATTACTCCAGAAGCAAGGAGATGCTCAACATGACTGGCACAAGCTGGCAGACAGATACAAACAAGCGCTCAAGCTGCTGGCCTACCGCAAGGCGGAAAGAGCTTCAGCTGGAGCGCCAGAAAACCAAAAGGACACGCAACACGGTCAAGCCGGTGTGAAGATTTACTCCCGGCCCTGGGCCCGGGTTTGGCTGGACTACCGCGACACCGGCTTGACCACCCCGGTCTATAACCTGCACCTCGAGCCCGGCGAACACATTATTGCGCTGGCGGCTGCCTGCCGCAAGGATCCCGTGGTAATCCAAATCGTGGTAGGGGAAGGAGACCTCGAGGTCATCGACCGCGACTTGTGTCCGTCTTCCGGAGGGGACGTTCCGGCCGCGAAATGAGTGGCGGGCGTGGCGCGTTTTGAGTATCATGTCGTGGCAGTTGAGAAACACGGCGGTCCCCGTAGTTTGTGGACGCGGGTCGTTTGGATGCGTCGGCGGTTTTTGCCGGCGCAACGGGAGGAATTGTGGTTGAGGCATTAAGTATTTCCACATCCGGCGATCGCCGGATTGCCGGCGACCGAGAAGCGGTCGCCGAGCTGGCCAGAGCCCGCGATCTCTTAACTGCCGAGATTGGCAAGCGCATCATCGGCCAGCGGTCGGTCATCGATCATATCCTGATATCGCTTTTCTCGGCCGGCCACAGCTTGCTAGTGGGAGTTCCGGGTTTGGCCAAGACGATGCTCATCTCTACCCTGGCAGAGGTTCTCGATCTCGACTTCAAGCGTGTGCAGTTCACTCCCGATTTGATGCCCGCGGACATCACGGGCACCGAGGTGTTGATCCAGAATCGAGAAAGCGGCGAGCGCAGCTTCAAGTTCGTCGCGGGCCCTATTTTCACAAACATTCTTTTAGCCGATGAGATCAACCGCACTCCGCCCAAGACTCAGGCCGCCTTATTGCAGTCGATGCAGGAGTTCGCCGTCACGGCCGGAGGCGAAACTCATCAACTGCCACGACCCTACCTGGTCTTCGCCACCCAGAACCCCATCGAACAAGAGGGCACCTACCCTCTACCTGAAGCCGAGCTCGACCGGTTCATGTTCTTGATCGGTGTAGACTACCCTCCCGCCGAAGAGGAGCGTAGCATCGTCATGACAACAACAGGCTCGCGCGAGCCGGACTGCCGCAAGGTTCTCGGGCCAGAGCAGATACTCTCTTTGCAGGCGCTGGTACGCCGGGTTCCCGCGGCGCCCGAGGTCGTGGCTTACGCGGTGCGCCTGGCGCGCGAATCGCGGCCCAACGAACCAGGAGCACCAGATTTTGTAAAAGAGTATGTCTCATGGGGTGCCGGACCCAGGGCCGGGCAGTACCTGATCCTGGGAGGCAAGGCGCGGGCCGTGCTCGATGGGCGCTTCAGCGTCAATGCCGACGACGTTCGCGCCCTGGCCCGGCCCGTGCTGCGTCACCGCATCATCACAAACTTCCAGGCCGAAGTCTCATCGATCTCCTCGCTAGATATTGTCGACCGGTTACTGGAACATGTGCGGCCGTAGCATTTCCGAAAACGCCGGTGTCTGTTTGCTCGCGGTCGCTGCCGCATTCGGCATCTGCTGCTCGGGCTCGCGACCGGATATTGAGAAGGCTCGTCCGGACCGCGATGGAGGATCCGTCGACGGTTCGCCTGTGGAGTCAGCAGGCTCTTACGACGGCGGCACGCGAGCTGATGTCGATAGCCTGCGCGGATCCGGCGGCGAGGCGCCATACGATATCGAAGCTCGAGCCGTCTGGGTGTGCCGCACGAGTTACAACTCACCGGACGATGTGCGCAGGATCATCTCCACGGCAGCCGGGGCCGGTTTCAATGTCGTTTATTTCCAGGTTCGCGGGGTTGCAGATGCATACTATCATTCATCCGTGGAACCATGGGCGGCAGCACTGACGGGCAAACTCGGCGTCGATCCCGGCTGGGATCCCCTGCAGACGGCCATCGACACGGCACATCGCGCGGGGATCGAACTGCATGCCTGGATCAATGTCTGTACCGCCTGGAAGGGGCGCTTGCCTCCGGGACGCAGCCGGCCGCCGCACATCCTGCGCGCCCACCCCGAATGGCGCGTTGCCGGTCCGGATGGACACTCGATGCCTTACAGCCGGGGCTATGTTTTCATGAACCCGGCCAATCCGGGCTTTGTTAAACACATCAAGGCCGTAGTGGCGGAGCTATGTTCTTTTTACGACCTGGACGGCCTGCACCTCGATTACGCCCGCTATCCCGTGGCCGGCACATCCCGCGATCGGAGCAGCAATCGACTTTACCTCCGCGCGCGACGAAGTAATTCATCGCTCACTCGCGCCGGCTGGCAACGAGCGATGCTCACGCGTCTGGTCGCCTCCTTGCGTACCGAGGCTCACAGGATAAGGCCGCGACTTCTGGTAAGCGCTGCCGTGACCGGGATCTACAAGGACGACTGGGGCTGGGGCAGGGTCACTCAGGGCTTTTCCGACTTCCACCAGGACTCTCATGCCTGGGCAGAGCAACGAGCTGTTGATCTGCTCGTTCCAATGATCTATTGGCCTCCGAGCTCTCCTCCCGGCATGCGGGCGGATTTCTTGACGTTGGTCGAAGACTTCGCACCGCTTTCGAAAGATGTCGGGATAATCGCCGGCATCAACGTCGCGGCTGGAGATTTTACCGTCCTCGAAGAAGAGATCCGCATCGCTCGCAGTTATGCATATACCGGCGTTGCATTGTTTTCATATACCCTCTTGGATAAGCGCGGATGGTTTTCTCGGCTTGCCAAGGGTCCTTTCAAGAACAAGACGTTCGCGCGCGAAAAGACCCTGGCCGTAGTCGTCAGACTTCCCTGAAAAAAGATCTTCCATTTTCTTGACTGTGGGTGAGTGTAGGATACAATACTACCTGTAGCATGGTGGAATACAGTATCCCACAGAAAAGGAGGCGACAATGAGCCAGGCGGAAAGAAGGCGATATCTCAGGGCTGCTTTGAATATCTTTTTGAACGAGGACATCAGTACCGGCTCGCTGTTGACCCGGGCGATGGACATCGGGGAGGGAGGAGTTCGCTACACGAAACCAGCGGGAGCTTTCCAGCGCGACAGCCAGGATATTTTACTGGAGTTCAGCCTGCCTGGCGACGACCTTCCCATCAGGGCCCGCGGAAGAGTGGTGCGCGACAGGCTCGACGAGAGCACCCACTCCAGTTCGGTTGTCTTCACCTCTCTCGGCGCCAGGAGTGCCGAGAGGATCCGAAACTACGTCATCAGCAGGAAAAGGGCTGAGTTATTCGAAAGTATGCGGCAGCAGCACCTGTCGCCAACTGCTGTCACGGCCTGAATCAGAGACCGGAGGATCGTTCCGCTTCAAAGATCGGTTCGATGTCCACCGGGACCTCGTGCAGAGTGTCGAGCATCGACTGCATACGCTTGTCAAAGCACGCGTATTTTTTCACAAACGCTTGCGTTCCGGGGTAGTCTCCCTGCGCCTGTAACATCAATAAATCATGGGCCAGGGCGGCGAATGAGTCCGGTGCCGCGCTCAGGTCGACTGCATAGCGTCGTGTCTTCGAATCGTATCGAAAGGCCCCCTTGGCAACCAGATAGTTGAAAATGAGCAGGTTCGCGCGGCCGTGCGCCTCATGGGCACCGAACCTCACTGAACGGAAACTTCCGGCCAGATAGCTGACTAGTGTTTGCTCCCGAAGCTTCTCGGGCAGCGCCCCCTTGGAGATCAAGAAGAGGGTATTATAGACTCCGAGCACGTCAGCTTTGGCTTCCTCGATCGTCGAGTACAACTCGCCAAGCGCAATATTGACCGGCACCTTTTCGCCACCTTGCACGATCAAGCCGGGTCCCAGCCCATGAGAAACCTCGTGCATCAGGGTATGATTGAAGTAGGCATCGAAAGTGACTTTTGCATATTGCCCGCTGTCGAGCACCCTTGAAGCAATCGGCATCAGGATGCTATCAAACTTGGCCCGGGCGATGTTCTTGAGCATTACTTTTTTCGAGCCCTTCAGCTTGCGCACTTTCTCGTCGTTGGGCAGGTTGAAGGCTATTGTTTGCACACCGGCCCGGGTGTCACCTGCAGAGTAGATCAGGTCGACCACGACGATTGGTGAAGATCGGCCGCGATCATAGTTCTTGTGTTCCTCGGGAATGGGCAGGTTCTTCTCCATCTCGGTCAGGTAATCGGCCACCCGGGACAGTTTCTGGCTCTGGATCGGATCGCGCCGGGTTATGAAACTCTCGAAGGCGGCCTTGTAGTTGAACAGGCCGTCTTCGTACACCTCGTAGGGACCGATGGTTACCTCGATGTCCGATCCCTCGACATCCATCCAGTCGATATCACTCTGGACGTAGTCGTTCGACAGGAATGCCTTTGCCCGGCTTCTGAGAAACCTGGCCAGGCTTTTATTTTTCAGCTGCTCCGCCGCCCGAGTCAGATAATCCGCTGCCTTCGTAAGCCGAAGCCCATAAAAAGATGAGTACGGAATCGCAACCAGCGCGTCGTTCTTGCGCCGGATGACCGTGAAACAACTCCTGAATGCGTCCCTGTCTTTTTCGTGTTTTTCAATCCAGGCCTTGAACTCGTCCTTTGTCATGTCCACTGGATAGAACGAGGCCCCCGCGGGCTTGGGCGGAATTTTCATGAAAGGCAGCATGCCGTCCAGGCGATCATACGGCCCATAGTTGATGGCCAGGTAATGGGCGAGCAATTTTTCGTGCTCGCCGACCGGATTGGCAAGCTGTTTGCGCAGGCGGGGGCCTGTATCCGATGCTTGTAGCCAGAACAGATTGTCGAGCACCCTGGATGCCTTTACCAAAAGGTCAACAGCATCGAGGTCGCTCTTGCCGAACTTCGAGCGATCGAAAGGTATATTAATCTGTACGTAACGTGCGAGCTTGGCCCGCAGAGTGTTGTCATCGACCGCTGTTTCGGGCAGTGCTTCGCTCTTGGCTGCCCCGACATTCTCGGCCATGTTTTCCGTCCTCTTGGTGGCAACAGTTCTTCTCGCGCAGCCGAAAATCAAACCGGTCACAACAACGGATGTCACCACCAGCAGCTTTCTCACCTCGCACCTCCTGCATAAACCGCAGCTACCCCCCTGACCGTTGACGCGCAGGCGAAACCGATTCGCCCGTTTCGCGGGCTGCTACTTCAACGCCTTTAGCACTTTTATCAATTCCCCGGAGGAAATACCCTCGATGCGGAAGCCCGTCGGAGTTACTAAAACGAGCTTGCCCGTGGCGGCCTTTTTTGCCAAGCGCGCAGCTTTTTTCTTGCCGCGCGGGATCTTCATGGCTTTCTTTAAGGTCTTCTTGGCGTTTGTTTTTTTTACGCTCTTTTCGGCGCCGCCGGACTTCTTCTCCCAGTTGTGCAGCGTGATATAGGGAACACCAACCGCTTTCGCCGCATCAGTGGTATTCTTGCCGCCTTTTCTCAACTTGTTATAGCGGGCGAGCAGGGCCTGCTTTCTCTTGTCGCTGTAACGCTTGCCTGTTTTCTTGCCCTCCTTTACCGGGGCCTGCTTGGCTTTCTTGATCGCCTTCTTTTTTCTCGGCATGTTTTTCTCCTTATAGAAACCGCTGCCATTGTTTACCATCGTAAAGAACTTATAGTATACATTATACTTTGTAAAGTATAGAGTACCGTTATGTCAGAAGGTGAAGTGAACGACACTAGTCAAATCGTCAACATTTTGGAGTCGCTTATCTGCGGTATCAGCGAGCGACTGGAGCGTGACGTTGCTGACGGAATCTCTCATTCTCGCCTGGCCAAAAAGTTTGCAGCATTCGATTCTGACGATCCCGGAGAAACTCTCGATCCATCGAGATCAGAATCCGGCCTGCCGGCCGGCAGGCCGGCCTCCCGGGTCGAGAAAAGATGCTCTATCGAGGGTTGTCAGCGCCAAGCACGCGCGCGCGGTATGTGCTCGAAACATTACCAGCGTGTACGTTACGCCGAGCAGCGCCTGAGTAACGCGGACGGATCGAACACCGAAGGTCAATTACGCGGTAGCGGTGTTTGCAGCCTGGAAGGTTGTGAAGACAGCATCTACGCCAAGCAGATGTGTAGCCGCCATTTCATGGCCTGGGTTCGTTCCAGGAGAAAGTCAGAAGACTAAGGCGCTCAACTACAATGCCTACTTAACTTCTTTATCTTCTTTGCCCGCCTGCTTGACCTGTTTCTCATGCGGCCCGAATGCGGGAGGCACTGATTTTGAACCGACGTTATCCATTTTGCAGTTGCCCTCGAAGATGACTCCCTGGTCAATTGTCAGTACTGGAGATTGGATGTTCCCCAGCAGGCGCCCGGGCTTGTGAATTTCCACCCCTGTCTTGGCCCTGATGTTTCCCCGCACCTCGCCATTGATGACGATGGTGCCGATGTCTATCTCGGCCGAAACGCGGGCGCCTTCACCGACCACCAGTACCGAGTCGGAGTGAATCTCCCCCGAGAAAACACCCTCTATGTGCAGTGTTCCCTCAAACTGCAATTTGCCTTCGAATTCCGATCCCTTTCCCAAGATAGTGGTGATATTGTCGGTTTTCAGGCTCACGTCTTTCTCCTTTTTCGAGGTTGTCTTCATTTTGGCCGCCATGTCGATAGCCAGATCCGCAGGCCTATTGGTTTGCTCCTCTTTCTTGAACAGGCTCACGTTCACCTACCTCCCTTCTATTACCGCTATAATACGCTCTAGCTCTTCTGCGGCGTAGTAGGTAATTACCACTTTTCCGCCCCGGCCTCCTTTTTTCAAATCAACCTTTGTGCCCAGACGTCTTTGCAGGGACTCCACCACCCTGAACTCGGCCGGCGTGTAGCGGTCCTGTCGCGCAGGTGTTTTGCGTTTGTTCACGAGGGGCGCTCCGCGCCTGGTCAATTCCTCGCACTCGCGCACACTCAGCGACTGCTTGACCACCCGCCTGGCCAGATCGATCTGTGCCCGTGATCCCGATACCCCGAGTATTGCCCTGGCGTGGCCCATGCTTATTTGTCCCACCAGCAACATGCGTCGGACCTCGGCGGGCAACCTGAGCAGCCTGAGCATGTTCGCGACCGAACTTCTGCGCTTGCCGACCCTCTTGGAAAGCTCTTCCTGCGTGAGCCCGTGCTCGTCAATCAGATTCTGGTAGGCCTCGGCTTCCTCGAGGGGGTTCAGGTCCTCCCGCTGCAGGTTCTCGATCAGAGCCAGTTCCAGTACCTCGGCGTCCGTCAGTTCCTTGACGATGACAGGTATGGTCTTGAGGCCCGCCAGCTTCGCGGCGCGCCACCTGCGTTCACCGGCGACAATCTGGTAGTTCAAATCGTGTTGACGGACTATCAGCGGATGAATCACCCCGCGCGACTTGACCGATTCGGTTAGCTCTAAAAGCTTTTTTTCGTCAAATCCCTGTCGCGGCTGATCGGCGTTGGGTAAAATTTTCGTAAGCGGGCAGTCGAAAGAAGAGTTCCGTCTTACATGATCCTCTGGATGATCTTCTCTGTGTAGATCACCCGTCGGAATCAATGCGCCCAAACCTCTGCCCAATGATTTACGCTTAACTTTTCCCTGTGCCATGTTGTCCTTATATTACAGCTAGTTATGGGTTCCGAGCAGTTCCCTGGCCAGCGCCATATAGCTCTCGCAACCAGTGGAGCGAACGTCATACAACATGATCGGCTTGCCGAAACTGGGAGCTTCCGAAAGCCTGACGTTCCTTGGGATAATGGTCTCAAAAACGCGCCCGTCGAAGTATTCCCTGACCTCGTCGGCCACCCGGTGAGAGATCGAGTTGCGCTTGTCAAACATGGTCAGCAGAATTCCTTCCAAACGAAGATCGGGGTTCAAACCGCGCCTGATGAGATCCATTGTGTTTATCAGGCTGGCAAGACCCTCCAGGGCATAGTACTCGCACTGCAGCGGAACGATCACCGAGTCGGCAGCGGTAAGCGCGTTGACTGTCAGCAGGCCCAACGAAGGAGGACAGTCGATTATCACGTATTCATAACTCGCAGACAGTCTGTCAAGCGCGCCTCTCAACACCCGCTCGCGGTCGTCCATCTCAACTAAATCTACTTCGGCGCCAAAGAGTTCATTTGCTGCCGGGGCGAGTTTCAAGTATTTCAGATCTGTCCCCAGAACGATCTCGTTCAGTTCGCACTCACCAAGCATCACCTGGTAGATGTTCTTTCTCTCTTCCTGCGCGGCTATTCCCAGGCCGGTCGTGGCGTTTGCCTGGGGATCGCAATCAAGAAGAAGCACCTGACGCTCCGCCACGGCGATGGAGGCCGCCAAGTTGACGGCGGTGGTGGTCTTCCCTACCCCGCCTTTTTGATTGGCAATGGCTATGATCTTACCCATGAACAAACACCTGGACCCACGAGTTATCACATGCGTCAAGGTTCAACAACCGCTTTTTTAGTCGACTAAATTCAGGGCCATCATTGCCTGCGAAATGTAATCAAGACCCGGTCCAGGCCCGAGTACGGCAGCTTGTACATTATCGTCTCTTCCTGTTCGAAGCCCGCGGGTAAGTGTCGTTCGAGCCATGGCCCGGATCCTATCTCATCCAGGTCACCATTCCCGTGCGGTTGTCCGGCAAACAACCACAACCGCCCTGACCGGCCGACCAATTTCGAGCCCAACTCGAGCCATTCGGCCGGCGGGAAAGCAGCCCGAGACATGACCTCTTCAAAACTCTCGGTCTGGTCTTCTTCGCTCCAGCCCAATCTTCGCCAGCGAATATCCAGCCCATCGTTCATCTTCATTTGTCGTGCGGCCTGCCGCAGGAACGTTGTCTTCTTCCGGCGCGCTTCTGTCAGTGTAACTCGAAGCCCGGGCCTACAGGCTTTCAGGACCAGGCCCGGAAACCCGGCACCGCTGCCAACATCATGCAGACGGGCCCCGTCCACGAGTTTGTCCAGAGGGACGAGCGAATCCAGGTAAAGTCTTGCAGCCATCTGTTGCGGTTCTCTTACCGTCGTCAAATTCATCTTTGCAGCCCAGCGCCAAAGCAGGCGGAAGTGAGCCAGTAGCTTCTCATGGGCACCGGCGCCGATCTGAAGCCCCATCTTTCGCGCTCCGGCAACGAGTGCCTGCTCGAATAGCCGAAGCGCCTGCTTGTCGACATCTGTCGGCAAGATTCGTCCTTGGTTCCACGTGGAACACGAAAACTGATATTCGACTCTTTAGTCGTCCTTGTTTGCTGTCGCCTTGCCGATCTGAATCGATAGCAACATCATTGCCGCCGGCGTCATCCCATCGATACGCGCCGCCTGGGACAAGTTTTCAGGGCGCATAGCAATTAGCTTCTCTTTCAATTCCGCAGACAGGCCGTCAATCTTTTCGTAGTATATCGATTCGGGAATCTTTTGGCGCCCCAATTTTGCAATGTGCCTGGCATCGCGTGTTTGTCTTTCTATGTATCCCTGGTACTTGACCTGTACTTCCGCCTGCTCAAGTACGTCGTTCGGATAGTCGCCATTCAGTTGCTTCACCAGTGAAGCAATACCGATCCCTGGCCTTCTCAGCATCTTTCCCAGCGTGGGCCTCCTGCCTTTTCCGTCCTTTTCCGACAACGTGTTCCCGAGGAGTTTTACAAGTTCGTCGAGTTTGCGGTTCTTGCCGCGTCGCGATTCGAGGATCGCCTGCGGCACCAGTCCGATCTTCTCGGCCCAACTCTCCAGGCGGCCGGTGGCGTTGTCCTCCCTCAGCAGCAGGCGAAACTCCGCCCGTGACGAGAACATGCGGTACGGCTCGCACACTCCCTTGCTTACAAGATCGTCTATCATCACTCCTATGTACGCCTCATGTCGGCCAAGGAGCAGCGGCTCTTTCCCGGATATCCTTGCCGCGGCGTTTACTCCGGCGACCAGACCCTGGCCCGCGGCCTCTTCGTATCCGCTCGTCCCGTTTATCTGCCCGGCCAAGAAAAGACCTGGTACCTTCCTGACCTCCAGGCTGTGACGCAGTTGTTTAGGCTCTACGAAATCATATTCGATGGCGTATCCGTAGTTTCTGACCCTGGCACACTCCAATCCCTCGATGGAATGTATCATCTCGTCCTGCACGTCTTTGGGCAAACTGGTGGAGATGCCGTTCGGGTAGATAATTTCCCGGCTCAGGTCGGTAGGCTCGAGGACGACCTGGTGACTGACCTTTTCCGGAAAACGCACGACCTTGTCTTCTATTGAAGGGCAGTATCTCGGTCCCCTGCCCTTTATGACCCCTGAAAAAAGAGGCGAACGATCCAGGGCCGCTTTGATAATAGCGTGTGTTCGCTCATTGGTTCTGGTCAGGTGGCAGCACACCTGGGGCAGATTGATCGTTTGAGCGTCGTTCGAAAAAGCCAGGTTGACTTCATCCGACACTTGCTCTTCGAGGCGCGAAAAGTCAATGCTGGCAGCATCCAGCCGCGCGGGAGTTCCTGTCTTGAGTCGTCCCAGCACGAGTCCCAGCCCGGCCAGGCTTCCAGAGAGGGCTTCCGCCGCCGGCTCGTCCAGCCGGCCGGACGGGTAAGAATCGAGGCCCACATGCACCAGGCCTTTCAAGAAGGTTCCGGTGGTCACGACCACCGCCCGCGCACGCAGTACCACGTCGCCGGCAAGCACTACCCCGCAAATCCCATTCCGTTCCACCAGCAGTTCTTCTGTCATTCCCTCGATCAGTTCCAGGTTTCTGGCACCGTCCACCGCCGCCAACATGTGACTCTGGTAGAGCCCCATATCGCACTGCACTCTCCTGGCTCGCACCGCCGGTCCGCGGCTCGCATTCAGTCGGCGGAATTGGATCGCGGCATCATCTGCTGCCCGACCCATTTCTCCCCCCAGCGCATCTATCTCCCTGACAATCTGGCTTTTTCCCAAACCACCGATGGCCGGGTTACACGACATGGCGGCCAGCTTGTTCCGGCTCAGGGTAACCAGGGCGCAATTCAGGCCCAGCCGGGAGCATGCCAGGGCCGCCTCGCACCCAGCATGGCCGGCTCCAATGACTACTACGTCGTACTTTGTTGTTCCACGTGGAACAGTCATTTGCCTATACAAAAATTTGCGAAGATTCTGTCTAGAATGTCCGCCTCGATTACATCACCCGTGAGTTCGTCTATCCCGGCCAGCGCGTCCTTGAGATCTTCGGCTGCCAGTTCCAGACGTTCGGCCGAAATCATTTCGTCGGCTCTTCTGATTCCCTTCTCTATTCTGGCGATTGCGCAAAATTGCCTCGCGTTGGCCGGTACTCCGTCGGGAGGACCAATGTTTTTCACAATCTCCCGGCCAATGACTTGCTCGAGGACGTCTATCCCCTGGCCGGTCTTTACCGAAATCGGGATGCCGTGGGTTTCTTTCTGCCAGCGTATGACTTTCTCTGCATTCTCTTGATGCAAAAGGTCTATCTTGTTGATGACCCATAGGCCTCTCGCCGGCCGCTGATTATCTCCCGGCGTTTCTTTCTGCACCTCGGTCACCCTGATTGGCAGTGCTGCATTGGCTATCTTCTCCCGGGCCATCTCCGCGGCTTCTTTCTCGACAGGCCCCAGATCGTCTCCGTCAGTCAAGCCGGCGGTATCAACCAGGCACACACGCACCCCGTGCAATGTCACTTCCGCCGTCACGGCATCACGAGTCGTTTGCGCTTGATTCGAAACGATCGAGACCTTGCGCCCGGCAAGGGCGTTAACCAGGCTCGACTTCCCCACGTTTGGACTGCCGTAGAAGACGACCTCCGCACCCGAGCTGCCCCCTCTTTGCAAACCGCCCTTGAGTCTCTCCAGTTGAGCTGTCAATGGATCCAGACTGTGAAGCCTTCCGAGCTCGGACTCTTCCGGAAAGTCTATCGTCGCCTCGACCAGGGCCAATAATTCCATGATTTCATCACCCAGTTTTCGGGCCGCCTTTCCTATCTCTCCACTGATGGCCCTGCTGGCGCCCTTGAGTTGCCCCAGTGTGCGCGCATCAACAACCTGCATCACCGCCTCGGCACGACTCAGGTCCATCTTTCCGTTCTCGTAGGCGCGTCTGGTGAACTCACCCTCCCTGGCCGGCCTGGCCCCAAGCTGAATCAATCTTTCGCAGACTGCCGACGACACTATTTCACCGCCGTGAGCGTGCACTTCCCCCATGTCCTCTCCGGTGTACGAAACCGGCCCCTTGAAGAACACCGCCAAGACTTCGTCGATGCGCTCGCCCTTTGAATCAATCATCCAGCAGTGTGTGAACCTGCGCGGTGTGGCGACTGGTCCTCTGCCCCTGCAAAGGAGCGCCTTTTCGAGGATTCCGACCGTTTCCCTGCCGCTCATGCGAATCACGCAGACAGCACCACGGCCGACAGGTGAACCCACGGCCACTATTGTGTCCGTGCTCGGGTTCCTGCTTGGCATTGCCTTTCCTCGGTTCTATTGGCTACAAATTTTTTTTATTTCTCCAGCGTGGCGCTCGATGTACCCGTCCACCTCGGTTTCCTCGAGATCGAGATCTTTCAACACACCGCCGAATATCATCTTGAAGCCCTCATCCAACTTGCCGGCCACGAGTTGGTACTTCATCTTGACGATGGCCGCTTTTCTGAGACGCTCCTGTTTGTCGCTTTTCTTGCCCTTCATTTCTGGCTGCTCGGCAATATCGAGAGTATGCGGAATTGCTTGTCTCCCATGCCCTGTGTAGTGACACCTTCACGCTCCACCAGTGATTCGTGCAACAAGCGCCTGTCCTGTGAATCCATCATGTAGATGTTTATCGTCTGCTCGGCTTTTGCTGTCTTCTCTCCCAGATAATTAGCCAGCCTTTCCATCTTAGCGGTTCGCTGGACCAGCGAACCGCCTATATCCACGATGAACCGCTGATCCGAGTCATTGTTGTGCGACAGCACCTGGTTAACCAGGTGCTGTATGGCACCGCGAAGTTCACGAGATCTTCCGCGCCGCAGGTCTGGTCCTTCTTCCGACAGGTCGATTTCGATTATCGCCTTGTCGCCTTTTTCGAGAACCTCGGCCCGGCTGGAGATTCCCATGCGTCCGAGTACACCTTTGCAAAACGCAGCGGCCCATCTCGCGTCACCGGCGGCACGGTCTTTTTCCTCTTCTGCATCCAGGAAAGTTACGACTTTTTCTTCGCTCGCTAGTTGGCCTTCTTCCACTTCCACTACTATCGCCCGACACATTTTGCCTGGCGCCTTTTTGAACTCCTGTTCAATGACATGGTAGCTCAAGTCGCCCGCCTGCATGCCAAGCTTCTTGGCTGCTTTATTCACGGCTTCTTCGACGCTACTTGCGAAAAATTCCTTTTTCATGAAATCCTCTCCTGTTCAGGCCCCTGGCGCGCCGGCGGCCGGCGCTCCTGCCTTGGGATTGTTTTCTGTCATGCGATTGTACAGCAACTGATGTCCGATGCTGAGCAATGAGTTTACGAAGATGTACAGTACCAATCCGGACGGCAGGTAAAGCATGATAAAGGTGAAAAAAACGGGCATTGCGTACATCATCATCTTCGCCTGTTGCGAGTCGGCAGTCGTTGGTGAGAGTTTCTGCTGCAAGAACATCGCCACTCCCAGTACAATTGGCATAATGAAGTACGGATCCCTGAAAGAGAGATCATCAACCCAGCCCTTGATAAACGGCATCTGATACAGTTCTATCGACGAATACAACATCCTGTATAAAGCGAACCAGATGGGCATTTGCAACAACATCGGCAGACAGCCCCCCATCGGATTAACCTTGTGCGTCTTGTAAAGCTTCATCATCTCCTGGTTCATACGCTGCTTGTCGTCTCCACATCTTTTCTTTAGATCGTCCATCAAGGGTTTGATTTTCGACATCTCCTTCATGGAACGCATGCTCTTCTGGGTCAGCGGCAAGAGGACTATCTTTATGACAATAGTCAAAAAGATAATTGCTATCCCGTAGTTCCCAACCAAGGTGAAAAATGTCTTCAACAGCCACAACAACGGGTGACACAGGAATGCAAACCATCCAAAATCCACCGACTTCACTAGTTGCGCGCTCTGATCGTCCGAGCCTGCTCCCCCGTTGACTTTCTCCATCAGGCTCAATCTCTTGGGGCCGACATATAACCTGTAGTTATGTACCGCTTTTCCACCCGGCGGAATGTCCGTCTCGGGGTACATGAGTTCCGCGACCATTGTCTGATCGTGGTTAGCCGCCATCTTGCAAACCGCCTTCTCGACGCCCCTGGCTACCGCAGCTATCAGGAAGTACTGTTCATTGATGCCTGTCCATAGCACCTGTGGCTCGGCGGATTCCGCTTTTCCGGGCTCTGCCTCGATGCTCATGAGATCGCCGTTTGCCATGCAGGTTGGTGCCCTGGGCGTCACGCTCGCCCCCATGCAGCCCGATGACTGTATCTTCTCGTAACCGGCAAAGTTGTCTAAAATTATCTGTTCCGTGATGCTGGCGGATCCTTGATTATGTACAGCGACCTCCAGATCAATGACGTAATCCAAGTCGCTCGTTTTATATCTCTTTGTAATATAAAGGCTTTTGTCTTCTGCAGCGATGTCGTAGCGGAATGTCAAACTGTCTTTTTCATCGTTTAGCACTTGCCAGTCGGTATATTCAGGTAGTTTGAATCCGGTCTTCTCGCTCCGGAAGGAAATGGAAAAGGGTCTTTTTCGCTCATCGGCGGTCGATACCAGGTCTTCCGGTCCCCACTCGGATGCCTTTTTGGTTTCTGAGCGCTCCTTGTAATCGTTCAGAATCATCGACTTCAGATTTGCGCCTCTTGAACTCCAGATCGCCGTGTAATGCTTCGTCTTCAAACTGACCGTTTTTTCGTCAGGTCGTGCCGAAGGCGGCAGTGTTTTTTTCTCTTTGCCTTCTTTTTCTTTTATGCTGTTGTCTCCATCCTTTTCCGGCCCCGCTTGTGCTACTGCGCCGTCCAGTCCCCCATCCGCGTTGTGATGCATTTTTTCCGGTGGCTCTACGAAAATTGCCTGCCATATCAACCAGACGGCAATACAGAGGACCACCGCTATTATTGTTTTCTTATCCATTTTACTCCCCGCTACATCCGTGTCTGTAAGGTCGTCCGCTCAAGGAACTGGATCGCAGCCACCGGGATTCAGCGGATGGCATTTTAGAAGCCTGCGCAAAGAGAGCCACAACCCCTTCAATAAACCGTGTTTTTTCAGACACCCAACGGTATATTCAGAACAACTGGGGTAGAAACGACACCTTGATCCCAGAAAGGGAGAAATAGCCAACTGGTAGAGTTTGATCAGAATCACCACCAGTCGCGTCATTCTCAAACCTTTCCGGCCCTCGTTATTTCATCCACCAAACTCAAATAATTCATCCGGCGCGCTTCTCTCTTGGGTATCACGACCACGTCTGAATCTCTCGGAAACATGTGTCTGTTTCTCCTGAAGGCTTCTCTTATCAAGCGCTTGAGCCTGTTTCGCCTGACACTGTTCCCAACTTTCTTGCTGACGGCTACTCCCAGCCGCGTTCTTCCGTGTTTATTTTTCAAAAAAAGGATCACGAGGCTGTGTGTGACAAGCTTCTTTCCCCGTCTCTGGACGCGCAGGAACTCCCATCGACGCAGCAGGCGATCTTTTTTCTGGAAGGACTCGTCGCGACAAGACGACAGGCAATTATTAATTTTTGTTTGAGGAGAGTTGGACCGTAAGTCGCGTCCTTCCCTTCCTTCTTCGTCTCTGGAGGATTTTTCTGCCACCGCTCGTACCCATCCTGGAGAGGAAACCGTGACTTCTCTTGCGCTTCCGCCGGCTAGGCTGGTATGTTCTTTTCACTGTTTGGCGCCCCTTTCATCTCCGGCCTTCTCTACGCCCGCGGCCAGCGTCGTGCTCGAACCGTCTGCTCGGACGAGAATTCCGAGAGGGCAATATCTTGCACAGGCATTCCCTAGTGTCAAGCAATTTGAGTACGATCGAGGTACGCTTGTCACCGTCATCGAACTTTTTGTGGTGGTATCTCTCTTGGGAGACATTTTTACTTGAAAAGCAATTCCCACTCTGATACCAGATAACTCCAATCGCCAAGATTGTTGAGATCTGGAATGTTCATATTTTGTAAAAGGGGATAATTTTTTTCTGTTCAACTCTTTGTTTTCGCTTTGAAAAGAGGTTTTCCACAGCTGTTGATAAAAACGGTCGAGTATTTGCTTTTCTTTTCTAAAACAGTGACCTTCGCTCTGTTTGGCAGGTAAAATGGAAAGTATTTGGTCAGAGATACTTGCCTCTATTGAAAAACGGGTGAACGCCGGCACGTTCAATCGCTGGTTCTCATTACTCACCTTTATCTCCAGCGATGCTGACATTGTTTCCCTTGGTGTTCCCAACAGGTTCACGAGGGACTGGATAAACGACCATGGCTTGAAGGACATCATTCAACAAGAATTTTCCTCACATTTTTCCAAAGAAGTTCGGATCGTCTTCAAAATAACGGAAAACAATGCCGCTGCGGCCTCCGCCGCACCCTTGCCCCAAGACACACTAACAGAAGTTGAAGACTCCTTCAGCATCGCCGAGAAAGCAGCCAGGGATGTTGGTCTGAACCCTCATTACCGCTTCAAAGATTTCGTCGTCGGTCCCTCTAATCAACTTGCTTATGCGGCATCACAGAACGTCTCTGAAAATCCAGCCAGTATCTACAATCCGCTTTTCATCTATGGCGGCTCCGGCCTCGGCAAGACGCACCTTCTGAACGCAATCGGTCACAAGATTCTGGAAGACCGCCCGGGTTCACGCGTGATCTACACTTCTACAGAGACATTCGTGAACGAGATGATCAACTCTATCCGTTCCATGAAGATGGACAACTTCAGGAACAAGTACCGGACACGATGCGACATATTGTTGATCGACGACATACAGTTTATTTCCGGCAAGGATCGCACCCAGGAGGAATTCTTCCACACCTTCAATACTCTCTTCGAGTCTCACCGCCAAATCGTCCTCAGTTCTGACAGCTACCCGCAGGAGATTCCGAAACTCGAAGATCGTCTCAGGACACGCTTTCAGTGGGGACTGATCGCAGACATCCATGCCCCTGAAATCGAGACGAGAATCGCCATCCTGCAGAAAAAAGCCGATCAAGAGGGTTTGGATATCCCGGATGATGTCTCCATGTTCATTGCATCCAAGATCAAATCAAACATCCGCGAAATAGAGGGATCCATTAAGCGCCTGGGCGCCTTCTCCTCCATGTACGGTAAGCCCATCACACTCGATTTTGCAAAAGAGGCCTTAAAGGAGACCCTTGGCACAAGCATACGCCTTTCTGTTGAAGACGTTCTCAAGGTCGTTGCCGGACTCTTTAATGTCAAGGTTTCCGATCTCAAGGGCAGTAAGAGACTGCGCTCTATATCCAGGCCGCGACAAATCGCCATGTACGTCTGCAGAACCTATCTCGACGCTACCTACCCGGAAATTGGAAACCATCTCAATAAAGATCACTCGACCGCCATAAGCGCAGTAAGGAACGTCGAAAAGATGATTGTGTCCGATCCTTCGATCAGAGAAGCCATCGAAGCGATCAAGAGGCAACTCGGTTTTTGAATGAAAATTATTATGAAAAGATTGTGGACTTCCATGTCAATAACCGGTGAATTACTCAAAAGCGGTGTTTTACGACATATTACAAACAGGCTTTCAATAAACTCATGTCTTTATTTTCCCTTTATTCTGAGTTATGTTACCCCTAAGTCACATATTTCACAGGGCTTACTATGACTACTGTTTTTTTAATTAGTTAATACCTGTAAAACAATAAGCAGGAGGTTTTAAATGGAGTTCTCCATAAACTCGGATGATCTGGCCAAGGGCCTGTATCGAGCGCAGGGAATTGTCGAAAAAAAGACAGCTATGCCGATTCTTTCAAATGTGCTTTTTACAGCTTCGCTCGATGGTAAGGTTTCAATCACGGCAACCGATCTTGAAGTAGGCATGACTTGTAAGCAGACAGCTGCCGTGAAAAAAGAAGGAAGTATTACCATCAGCGCGCGTCACCTCTACGACATTATCAGGTCTTTTAAAAAACAAGAAGTTACTGTAAAAAAACTCGACAATAATTGGGCTGAGGTTAAATGCGGAAATAATGAGTACCGCATGCTGGGAATGGCTGCCGAAGATTTCCAAGATCTACCGGATGTGAGCAAAGCAAAGTTATTAAAAATTGATCCCGTTGTGTTGAAGAACATGATCGACAAGACTATATATGCGGTCTCAAATGACGAGACAAGATACAACTTGAACGGCTCGTATCTCGAAAAAATAGGTGATGGCGACTTCAGGATGGTTGCTACCGATGGACATAGATTATCGATGATCGATGCTAAATTGTCGGTGGATAAGGACGCATCCGGATTCGAGGAAGGAATAATTATCCCCAAGAAAGGTTTACTGGAGATGAAACGCCTGATCGAGTCCGAGGAAGACGGCTGTAAATTGGGTCTTGACGGAAGCAATCTGGTTTTCGGGATAAATGAGGTAACCGTTGTTATGAGGTTGCTTGATGGACAGTTTCCAGAATATAAACAAGTCGTTCCAACAGATCAAAAGATTACAATCGGTGTCGACAGGAAGAAGTTGATGGAAAGTTTGAGGCGCGTCAGTATTTTATCGAGCGACAGGACGCTTGGAGTGAAAATAGGTCTTGCGAAGGGAGTCCTCAGAATAAGCACGTCGAACCCTGACCTTGGTGAAGCAAAAGAAGAGATGGAAGTCGAATATGATGGCAAAGAGTTAACGATTGGATTCAACGCACGCTACCTGATTGACGCGATGTCTTCAATTGAAACGGATACGGTAAATATTTCTCTGGATGACGATCTTTCTCCGGGGGTAATAAGGCCTTCAGATTCTGAAAATTACACATGCGTCGTTATGCCGATGAGAATATAGGCCTGCCTGTTGTTTGTCAGGCGAATAGAGGTATCTGGTTTCAGGAACCTTTCACGACAAGTAATCGAACTGGCGCGGGGTATAAATTTTTTCAGTGGTGGCAACGGCCATGGTAAGACAAACACGCTGGAGGCCGTGCATCTATTAGCGACCTTGAAATCATTCCGCGGCTCTTCAGTGAGAGACGTAATTGCTCATGGTGGGGACAGGGCTGAAATTTCAGGTAGCCTCGAGCGTGACGGCATACCAATCGAAATGGGCCTGATCATCGATCACAAGGGACGAAGACTAAGAGTCGGGGGGCATAATGTCTCTGTGGTGGACGACTACCTGGGCCGTTTGAAGGTGGCTACGTTCACTCCGGACGACCTGTCGATGATAAAAGGATCCCCTTCGATAAGAAGGCGGTTCATGGACAGATCGGTGTTCCTATTTCAGCCAATCCACCTGGACCGTGTAAAAAAATTCAAGGCAGCACTGAAATCGCGTAATCGTCTGCTGAGATATACGGGTCGATTGGACAGGGAGGAAATAGACGTATTCGGCCAAATGATGGCAGTGTACGGAATAGAGGTTTCCAAGGCACGTGCGAATATATTGAAACTCGTAAGGGACACGGCCCGAAAGATATTTCAAAGGCTGAGTGATGACAGGAGCAGCATCGACGTTATCTTCAAGCCCGGTTGGAAAATGGAGAAACACTCGGATGCGACGGTTCTCGAAGCGCAGCTGCATGAGAAGGCAAACACAGACATACGCAGAGGTAAAACCAGCATCGGACCACAATACGACGACTTCGAGATTCTAGTGGAAGAATCATCGGCCAGGCGATTCGCATCGCAGGGTCAACAGAGGAGTTGCGCTGTTTCTCTCTTACTGGCAGTAGTAGAGCACTTCATATTGGAAGAAAAAGAAAAGCCGATGATTATCCTGGACGATGTATCGAGTGAACTTGACAAGAGCCACCGGAAGCGACTCTTCGAGAAGTTGACAGAGATTGGGGCGCAAGTGTTGGTGACGGCGACTGAAGAAGATCTGCTCGCTGGAATAGCAGATCGCATCGAAAAGAGTTTTCTAGTGAACGAAGGAAAAATAACTCCTGTGGAGTAAATATTGGGAGTCATCGACTGGTCGATAGTCGGCGGCTACATGGCCGTATCACTGGCCATCGGGCTGATGTTCACCAAAAAGGCCGGACGCAGCCTGAAGGACTACTTTCTGTCCGGGCGCAGCCTGCCATGGTGGGTTGTGGGCGGTTCGATGGTGGCTACTACTTTTGCCGCCGACACGCCGCTGGCGGTGACCGAGTATGTTCGCGGTGAAGGCATCTGGCGGAACTGGTTCTGGTGGACGCTGGCAATCAATCACATACTGGCGGCCGTCGTTTTCTCCAGGCTCTGGCGCAGGGCCGAGGTGCTTACCGACAATGAATTGATCGAGCTGCGCTACCATGGAAAACCGGCCGCCGTCTTGAGGGCGCTGAAGGCATGCTACTTCTCGACTATTTACAATTTCATCGTCATGGGCTGGGTAACGGCGGCGATGTCGACAGTGCTGAGCGAGTTCATCGACATTCCGATAACCTGGGCGGTTGTTGCTTGTATGGTCATTGCATTGATCTATTCGTTGATGAGCGGATTCTGGGGTGTGGTGGTGACCGACATATTCCAGTTCGGTGTGGCGATGATAGGCTCGGTGGTATTTGCCGTGTTGGCCGCGAAAGCCGCGGGCGGCATGGATGCGATGTTGGCGAAGATCGCGGAAATGGGCGCAGGATCAAAGCTGGCGTTCTTTCCATCCATGAGTTCTGGACCCGATGTGTGGGAGTTCCTTGTGTTCGTCCTGGTCATGTGGTGGTCGACTCATAACGCTGACGGCGGGGGATACATGATTCAGCGCATGATGGCGGCAAAGAACGAAAAACAAGCTCAGGCGGGTACGTTCTTTTTCGCATTAATGCATTATATCGTCAGGGTCTGGCCATGGGTTGTCGTAGCCCTGGCATCGGTAGTCCTGCTTCCGGGATCGGTGACCGGCAGGCAAGCCTATCCGCAACTGATGGCGAATATTCTACCGGTCGGCCTGAGGGGGGTTTTCGTCGCGGTGTTCCTGGCCGCTTTCATGTCGACGATCGATACGCACCTTAACTGGGGATCGTCATACATAGTGAACGACATCTACAAGAGATTTATAAAGCCAGAGGCCGAGCAAAAACATTACGTGGCGGTATCCAAGATCGTGTCGCTGGTCTTGATGATAGTTGCAGGCTTTGTGGCGCTTGAAATACACAGCATCACTTCGGCCTGGGAACTCGTCTGGGCCATGGGAGCAGGCGTGGGGGCGGTCTTGATCCTCAGGTGGTTCTGGTGGAGGATAAACGCCTACAGCGAAATCTCGGCCATGGCCACATCCCTGGTCATCGCCATAGGCATACAAATATGGGAATTGACAACGGGTGAGAGCCTGGCACTGCATATAAAGGCGCTGGTTGTAGTTCTGGGATCGATTGCAGTCTGGTTGCCAGTAACCTTTCTCACAAAGCCGGAGCCCGAGAAGGTGCTGAAAAGCTTTTGCGAACGAGTGAAGCCGGGCGGCAGATGGCCTTTCGAGGTTGCCGGCCGTGGTTACGGGCGGAGCATGATCGTAGCTTGGATAGGAGGGGTGGGTATCATATACGGCGGCATGTTTACAATTGGTGCGTTGGTGCTGAGGCAGACAGATAGCCTGAGCTGGAGTATCCCGCTGGTTACAGCGGGCGGAGCGCTGGTGTGGCTGGGAATGAGAAAAATATTGCGTCAACAGCAGGTAAAACAATAAAGAATACAAGCGGTTGTCGAAAAAGAAGTCAATTGATTTTACTTTACTGGCAGAAGCGATCGTGCTAGCTTGTAAAGAGGCGGAAGGGAAGGAAAATATTCCCAAGATACAGGGACTTAAGGATGGACGGAGAGTCAGTGAATAACAAGGAAAAAGGCATCGATCTCTACGACGCTGACAAGATAAAGGTACTGGGTGGTCTCGAGGCGGTGCGCAAGAGACCGGCTATGTATATAGGCTCAACCTCGATAAACGGGCTGCATCATCTGGTTTACGAGGTGGTCGACAACTCGATCGACGAGGCCCTGGCGGGTTACTGCGACGAGATCCGTGTGACTGTACACTCGGACAACAGGATCACGGTTGAGGACAACGGTCGCGGAATACCTGTCGACATGCACAAGACGGAGAACAAGCCGGCAGCAGAAGTGGTGATGACGATGCTGCACGCGGGCGGCAAATTCGATTCGCAGACATACAAGGTTTCAGGAGGCTTGCACGGGGTCGGTGTATCGGTCGTCAACGCTTTGAGCAAACACCTGGTGATGGAGATTTTTCGCAACGGAAAAATATACAGGCAAGAATATGAACGCGGCGATCCGATTACTAAACTCGAGGTAGTAGGGGACACGAACGAGACCGGGACAAAAATAACATTCCTGGCGGATGACGAGATATTCGAGACGAACGATTACTTGTTCGATGTTCTTTCGAGACGTCTTCGCGAACTGAGCTTTCTGAACAAGGGCATCGCGATTCATTTTCTAGACGAGAGATCGGGCAAGAGCCGAGACTTCAAGTACGAAGGGGGGATCAGGAGCTTCGTCGAACACCTGAACAAGAACAAGACTGTTCTGCACGACAAGGTGATTTACTTGTCAGGGGAAAGCAACGACGTTTCGATCGAATTGGCCATGCAGTACAACGACGGGTACCAAGAAAATGTCTTCTCATACGCGAACAACATAAACACCGTCGAGGGAGGCAGCCATCTGATAGGTTTCCGATCGGCCTTGACGAGAACGATAAATTACTATGCGCAGAAAAACGGCCTGCTGAAGGATCTGCATGAGAACCCACAGGGAGAAGACATTCGTGAAGGACTGACCGCTGTAATTTCTGTGAAACTTCTCGATCCGCAGTTCGAGGGGCAGACAAAGACGAAGCTCGGAAATTCCGATGTTGAGGGCATCGTCAAGACAATCGTCAACGAGCAACTGGGTGATTTCCTTCAGGAGAGCCCGGCGGTAGCCAAGGTGGTTTGTAACAAGGGAATACAGGCGACACGGGGTCGCCTGGCGGCGCGCAAGGCGCGAGACATGGTGCGCCGCAAGGGAGCGCTCGAAGGAATGAGCCTGCCCGGAAAGCTGGCCGATTGCCAGGAACGTGACCCGGCCAAAAGCGAGTTGTTCCTGGTCGAGGGAGACAGTGCCGGCGGCAGCGCGAAACAGGGCCGCGACAGGAAAAATCAGGCTATCCTTCCACTGCGCGGAAAGATTCTCAACGTGGAGAAATCCCGCTTCGACAAGATACTGTCGTCGGTGGAGATAACCACCATGATAACGGCCCTGGGTACCGGTATAGGCAAGGACGACTACAACATCGACAAATTGAGATACCACTACATCATTATCATGACGGACGCCGACGTGGACGGGAGCCATATCAGGACGTTGTTGCTGACGTTCTTTTACCGGCAGATGCAGGAAGTCATTCAGAGGGGCCACTTGTACATCGCGCAGCCGCCGCTTTACAGAGTCACCAAGGGAAAGAAGGCCCTGTACATGAAAGATCAGAAGGAGTTGGACGATTTCCTTCTGCGGCACGGCGCGAAGAAAGCGTTTATAAACAGTTCGGGAAAAGCCGGCCACAAGCTCTCGGCGGAAGAGGTAGAGGGTTTTTGCAGGGATATACTGCGCTACCAGGAGATACTCTCGAGGATCGGCAAGCGCAAGGACAAGCGCCTGGTCGACGCCATAGTCATGTCTACTGACATGGAGGCGGAGTCGGTAACGGACAAGAAAAAACTGACCCGGCAAATAGAAAGCATACAAGAATACCTGGAGCGCTTTCATCCCGAGGTGCTACCACTGTTCCCATTACTGGAAGAAGATCCCAAGTACCCTGGTTATCTGCTGCGTATTGAGACGCACGACAACGGCACCCGCAAGGAAACTTTCATCGACCGTGATTTCCTGAGCCGGGAAGATTTCAAGCAACTGCGGTTGATAATAGAAAACCTCGCCAGATACGGAGCTAGCCCGTACGAAATCGGCGATACTGAAACAACGAAGATTCTAAGCAATCCCGAGAAAGTTCTCGATCACGTTCTCGAGTTGGGCCAGCGCGGGCAAACAATCACGCGCTACAAAGGGTTGGGCGAGATGAACCCGGACCAATTATGGGATACCACCATGAACCCCGAAACCAGGACTTTAATCCAGGTGCGGGTCGACGATGTCGTGGCGGCGGACGAGGTGTTCACCATGCTGATGGGTGACGCCGTGGAACCGCGGCGAGAGTTTATCGAGAAAAACGCACTCGAAGTTAGCAATCTCGACGTCTAACGGCAGAGTCATGAAAAGAACGATTTTTCGCTCGGTCGGGGGATATGTTCCGGACAAGGTTGTAACCAACGACGATCTGTCAAGCATGATGGAGACAAGCGACGAGTGGATAGTAGAGCGTACGGGAATCAGGCAAAGGCGCTGGGTGGAAGAAAGCACCGGATCGAGCGACTTGGCTGTTCACGCGTCTCTCGAGGCTGTGGAAAGGGCCGGTATCAACGCCGGTGATGTTGACTGCATAGTGCTCGCGACCCTCTCTCCAGACCACACTTTTCCTGGAACAGCCTGTTTTTTACAGCACAAACTTGGGCTCGGGGGCATTCCCGCGCTGGATGTCAGGAACCAGTGCTCGGGTTTTATCTACGGCCTTAGTGTCGCTGACGCCTGGGTTCGCTGTGGCCAGTACAAATGCGTCCTGTTGGTGGGAACGGAGGTTCATTCGACCGGCCTCGACAAGACCACGCGCGGTCGGGATATCGCCTGCCTCTTCGGAGACGGCGCCGGGGCCGTGATTCTCACTCCCACGGATGATCAGGAAAGAGGTATCCTGTCCACACATCTGCACGCCGACGGAAAGTACGCCCGCTCGCTGTGGATCGAAGCGCCGGGATCATGCTTTTATCCGTTGCGCATAAACGGGCAGATGTTGGAGGAAGGGCGGCACTTTCCAAAGATGAAGGGTCGGCACGTATTCACTCATGCAGTCAAGCGCATGCCCGAAGTCATCGGCGAGGCCTTGTCGATAAACGGTTTCAAGCCGAGTGACGTCGACCTGTTCATTCCACACCAGGCAAATCAGAGGATTACCGAAGCCGTAGCTAAAGTGATGGGTTTCGGGTTGGAGCAGGTGTACTCGAATATCGAGAGATACGGAAACACAACTGCCGCCAGCATACCGCTGTGTCTCAAGGATGCCGAGAGAGAGGGTCGCCTGAAGAAGGGAGACCTGCTCCTGCTGGCGTCTTTCGGAGCGGGTTTCACCTGGGCCAGCGCCCTTGTCAAGTGGTAGACAGGTTTTGCAGATTCAGGAGGCACGGCCGTTTGGTTCGGTGGCCGGGCCGTCAAACTCATCGTCGAGAGAATCTGAGATTGTTGGCGAGACGTCTTGCCCGTCACTGGATTTGGCTATTGCGAGGGGCTTCGCCGGTTGCGGGTTGATGCCCAGGGGAGTGAAGAGCGCCTGGCGT
This sequence comes from Myxococcota bacterium, assembly GCA_035528415.1. Classification (GTDB taxonomy): domain Bacteria; phylum Myxococcota; class B64-G9; order B64-G9; family B64-G9; genus DATKYQ01. Next base: position 62,487 of record DATKYQ010000080.1, read on the forward strand.
GAACCCGGTAACTTGCCGATTTGCCGGACGAGATCCTCTTTCTGGATATATATCTCCTCGCGCCGGCCGCCGTCGTGCTCGATCTTCAGGCAGAGTTCTAAAGGCGCGGGGCTGCGGGCGTCGATCTCGAGAATTGTCGGCGCCAGGTAACGAACCAGGCGCTGGATCAGGTCTCCAACCAGGCGGCCGCCTACCACCTCCGTCTCCTCGATGCTGACGGACGCAAGATCGCCACGAGTACGATATAGCTCGAGGATGTGGGTTTTGAGTTGCCTGTAGAATTCGAGAAGATTCTCGGAATCGGATGGGTTTACCACTTCATCCGGTACGGCCGTCTGAAGCTCGCCGTCACCTGTTCTGGTAATGACGATGCCGCCGTTGCGGCCCTTTTTCACCTTGACATGCAAGCCATCGTTGCCATTGCCGGTGCGCTTGACCAGCCGGAAGCTGCAGGCATCGTCATCGTCCACTACTTCGGTAAGAACGGCATCGTCGATGCGTAACGTGTCGATGACGGGCTCCTTCTTTAACCATGCCTTTTTTGTGCCGACGGGAAAATCGAGTCGGCCGGGAAGGATGTCGGAAAACTTCTTCGGTTCACAGAAGAAAGCAGAGGCAGCCGTGTTGATGAAGTATGAACAGCGTACACCGGTGACGTCCAGAATCTCGGAGTAGGCCTGGTAGTGCTGGCCATCGAGAGCACAGCGAAGCGTGTTACCGGCCAGCGGCACGACGCTGGGCGTGTAAAAAAGCTTGAGAAGATCCAGGATTCTCGCCGACCGATGCGCAATTTCCCCCTGGGAGCGCTCGATTCGCTGTTCGATCTGATGTGCGAGCCTGGCTTTGCCGTCACGGATAAACTGATCGAGACTGCCGGCCGCGCCACAGGCTACCACGGCGACAACGTCATCAGTGGACAGACCAGAAATAAATGCATCGATGGTATCACGCAACGAGCCATGAAAGCGGTCGATATTCTCGATGGACTCGACCAGGAACTGACGATCGGATTTGATGTTTGCGAGCAACTCGCTGATCTCGATATCGAGAAGAATTACGTTGACGGCCATATCAATGAAGCGCTTGAGCAGATCGAGAGTATTTTCCTGAGGAGGGAAGTCGCTTAAATCACCGTAAAGATATCGCATGGGTGGGAATTCTACTCCGACACGGGGCGGCCGTCAACGGGCCCCGCAATTTTACATAATTACTTGATAATAAAGGTTATATACTGATTTTTGGGGTGTAAAATTCGTTGACACTCGCGCAGGCGGGGTGGTAGAAAAACTATGTGAAAAGTTAGGATAAACGTGACCTTGTAGCGAAGTAGAACAGGTTTGTTGGAACCGGGCAATACGGAGAGGAAAACGGCAACATGGCAGACTCCGCGATTCAGCAGAATGTGAACATCGAAGACGAGATGCGGACATCGTATCTCGACTACGCTATGAGCGTGATAATCGGCCGAGCTCTTCCGGATGTCCGCGACGGTCTCAAGCCGGTTCACCGACGCATCCTGTACGCGATGTACTCCGAGGGACTGCTACACAGCCACAAGTATTCCAAGTGTGCCGGAGTAGTCGGCGAAGTCTTGAAGAAATACCATCCACACGGAGATGCCGCGGTCTACGACTCGCTCGTGCGCATGGCCCAGGGCTGGAACCTGCGCTACACGCTCGTGGACGGCCAGGGAAATTTTGGATCGGTCGACGGCGATCCGCCTGCGGCCTACCGCTACACCGAGGCGCGCCTGAAGATGATCGCCGAGGAAATGCTGGCTGACATCGAGAGTGCCACGGTTGATTTCGTACCTAACTTCGACGGCTCGGCGCAGGAACCAACCATTCTGCCCTCGAGGATTCCAAACCTGTTGGTCAACGGCTCAACCGGCATCGCAGTCGGTATGGCCACCAACATTCCTCCTCACAACCTGCGCGAGGTAATCGATGCCTGCATCCACTTCATTCGTCACCCGGAGGCCGGCGTCGAAGACCTGATGAAATATATTCCCGGGCCGGATTTTCCTACGGGCGGAATTATCTACGGTGTCGGGGGCATCGAGCAGGCCTACAGGACAGGCAGGGGTATACTGGCCGTCAGAGCCAGAGTCGGCCAGGAGGTACATCCAAAGACCGGGCGTCTGAGCATCATCGTCCCCGAGATTCCATATCAGGTCAACAAGGCCAGGCTGATCGAGCGGATTGCCGACCTGGTTCGAAACAAGAAAATCAGCGGCATTGCCGATGTCAGGGACGAAAGCGACCGGGAAGGAATGCGCATAGTCATCGATCTGAAACGTGACGCCGTCTACGAGGTCGTCCTCAACCAGTTGTTCAAGCACACTCCGATGCAAAGTTCGTTCGGCACCATCCTTTTGGCAATAGTCGGCGGTCAGCCGCGGGTGATGAACCTGCGCGAGATGATCGAGCACTACACATCCCATCGACGCGAGGTGATCCGCCGGCGCTGCACCTATGAGTTGCAACAAGCAAAAGCCAGAGCACACATTCTAGAAGGGTTGCAAATCGCGCTCGATCACCTCGACGAAGTAATCGACCTGATCCGCTCGGCCAAGGACCCGGCCGAGGCAAAACAGGGCCTTATTAACGGCTTCGAGCTAAGCGATAATCAGGCCCAGGCCATACTGGAGATGCGCCTCCAGCGCTTGACAGGTCTTGAGCGGGAGAAGATCGCCGCGGAGTTGGAAAAGATCAGACTGGAAATCGCCCGCCTGGATGCAATCTTGCAAGACGTTGAGAAGCTGCTGCAGGTGGTAATCGACGAACTCGAAGAAGTGCGCGAACGATACAAGGACGAGCGCAGGACGGAGATATCTAAAGAGACCAGGGAAATCACCCAAGAAGACCTGCTGGCGGACGAAGATCACGTGGTTACCGTGAGCCACGCCGGGTACATAAAGCGCACCAAGCTCAACCAGTACAGGAGACAACGACGCGGCGGACGCGGCCGGAGCGGGATGCAGACCAAGGAACAGGACTTCGTTGAAAAAGTCTTCGTAGCCTCCACGCACAGTAACATCCTGGTGATAACACAGAAAGGACGGGCACTGGCCCTGAAAGTTCACATGGTCCCCGAAGCCAACCCGGCGGCGCGAGGCGTGGCGCTGGTAAACTTGGCCCGCCTGCAGAAGGACGAGCAGGTAGCGGCCATCATCCCGGTTAAGTCCTTTGACGAGAAGAAGGACGACTATCTCTGTCTGGCCAGCCGTGACGGCTACATCAAGAAAAGCCTCCTGGGCCTTTATTCCAACATCAACGTGGCTGGTATACGCGCGATGCGGGTCGAGGAGCATGACGAGATAATCGCCGCCTGCATCACGAACGGCGAGCAGGAAATCATGATCAGCACACGCAAGGGCATGGCGGTGCGTTTCGGGGAAAGGAACGCCCGGGCCATGGGAAGGGTCGCCCGTGGGGTGCGCGGCATCAAGCTGCGTAGGGAGGACGACAGGGTCGTGTCGATGGAAGTGGTTGATCCGGGGGCCACGATTCTGACCGTCTCCGAAAACGGTTACGGCAAACGATCGGAGCTTGACGAGTATCGCCTGACGGCGCGCGGGGGCGTAGGTGTGAAAACTTGCCAGGTGACGGAAAAAACGGGTCCGGTAGTAGGGGTGATGCAGGTCTCGAACGATGACGACCTGATGTTAATCACTGACGGAGGCATGGTGATTCGCACCGAGATCAATGGAATCTCCGTGATGGGTAGAGCCACACAAGGAGTGCGCCTGATAGACTTGAAGAAGGGAGAGCGCGTCGTGGGCTTGGCACGGCTAGTAGAAAAAGAGAGCGCAGGGGAGAACGATAAATGAAGCACGGGGCGATCACGCTTTCGCTCGCCTGTCTGATCCTAACCGGTTGCATGAAAGAGGACACCGAGGAAAATTTCGCTCGCGGAATGGAGATGCTCTATAACGGTAGCTATGAAGATGCCGAGAACCATTTTCTCACCCTGTCCAGGCGGATCGAGAAGAACGAGAAGAATGGGAAAAACGGAGAACGGATCTGGCAGGCCAAGTCGCTGTATGAGGTCGGCAGGATCGAACACCTCTACCTCAATCAGCCGCAACGGGCCGTGGCCCGTCTGCGGGAAGCCGTAAAAATTTTCCCAGAAGCGAATTTTGCCTTCAAGGCCCAGAAAGAGATTGCCTTTATCTTCTACGACCGCCTGAGAGACTACCGCACAGCGGCCCTGGAATTTGAAAGACTGGTTAATGCTTTTCCCGATCGAGACGACATCTGGAAGTACCAGTACCGCATTGCGCAAAGCTACTTCATGATCCGCGAGTTCGACCAGGCGCGAGCAGAAGTGCGGCTTCTGCTTGAAAAGCACAAGAAGGGTCGTATCGCGGCCGAGGCGATGTTGCTGGTCGCAAATTCGTACTACGTGCAGGGCCGCTACCGGGAGGCGGCCGAAGCGCACCAGGCACTCCTGAATATAAGACCCTCTGAGCAAATCGAAGCGCGCAGCCTGTTCGAGATGGGAATGTGCTACCAGGAACTTGGTGACTATGCCCTTGCCGAAAAGAGCTACCTGGCTGCCTTGAAAAAACACCCGCGCCCCGATCTCGTAAAAATCCAGCTTACTTCGCTGCAAAAGCAGATGATCGAGGAACAGGGAGAAAAAAAGGAAGAATCTCCTTTCTCGCACGGGGTGAAGAAAATCACGAATCCAAAGAAAGATTCAAAGACTGTGACGAAAGTGAAAAATACAAAAGAAAATCGAAACAAAGACGTCGAAACGAAAAAAATCGAGGATGATCGCGTAAAAACAGAGAAAAAACAGAGTCCTGAGCCCCCAAAAGACAAGCCTGATCCTGAAAAAGACAAACCAAGTTCAGTACCTGTACCAAAAGCACCCGATCAGAAAGAGACAAAGAAGTCCTAATGCCTGTATAAAAAATGTTGATCCATGTAGTTGGGTCGTGATAAATCCACGCGCGATGTGCGTCGGAGGAACCCGTGGAAAAGTTCTCCGAGTCGCTCAGGAAGGTATCACCGTACATGAACATCGGTGGTATCTTCGTTGGCTGCATGGTCATAGGAGTTTTTGGGGGGCGCTGGTTGGACGAGAAGTGGGGAACGGAACCATGGATGTTGCTTACAGGCTCGCTTGTAGGAATGGCATCGGGCTTCTACCACTTTTTCAAGACGGTGCTGCGCCTCGACGGGAAGCAGGACGGAAAGAAGAACGATGACGATGCGCGACACTGACACCCCGACCGGTTTCGGGCCCGGTGCCCTGATTGCCATGCTGGGTCTGGTGATCATTGGCGGGGTGCCGTTTATCTTGGCAGGAGGGTGGGGTGAATGGAGCCAGGCTGCCCTGGCCGGTTGGCTGGGAGCCGGTTTACTGGGCCTTTTGGGGCTCTGGGGTACACGGCGGGCCATGTTGGCTGACGAGCGGATGTTCATGGTCTACGTGCTGGGCGGCCTGCTGGGGAGGCTAATCTGCTACGCAATATACGCAAGCGTCGTTTTAGGCAACCAGTGGCTTGACAAGAACGGGTTTGTTCTGGGATTGCTGGTAGGCGTTGCGCTGTTTATGGTAGTCGAGATTGCCGGAATCGATCGGGCCGCCAGGCGAAGAATACGGAAGACGGAAGGAGTGATGGGTCGTGGTTGAACATGCGGCACAGGCGGCTACGAGCATTGGTGAGCAGGTCAAGGAAGTTATCCTGCACCATATCAACAATGGATGGGAATGGGGCCTGCCCTCGACTCACTGGGAGACGCCGGTTCAGCTGAACCCTGACCTGTGGCGCTTTACTGCCCTGGGGATCGACGTCAACCTTTCCATAAGCAAGCATGTGCTGATGATGTTGATAGCCGCGGGGTTACTGATCTTGATGGGAATCCTGGTCAGGCGGAAGTTGTCCCTGATACCCAAAGGATTCGCGTCGGTTGTCGAGTCATTTGTCTTGTTCATCAGGGACGAGTTGGCCGTCCCGACCATGGGCCAGCCCGCTTCGAAGATCTACACCCCCTTTCTGTGCACGACATTCTTCTTCATCCTGACAATGAACCTGATGGGATTGCTGCCGTACGGTGCCACCCCGACGGGAAACATCAGCGTCACGGCGGGCTTGGCCACCATGGCTTTCTTGGCCATTCAGTTCGCGGGCATGCGCAAGATGGGCGTCTTCGGCTACTTCGGCCACCTGGTTCCGCACGGTGTGCCCTGGTGGCTCGCGCCGGTAATGATCGTGGTTGAGCTTATGGGAATCTTCGCCAAGCCCTTTGCCTTGTGCGTGCGACTCTTCGCCAACATGATAGCCGGGCACGTCGTGATCCTGAGCCTGATCGGTTTGATTTTCGTCATCGGCATCTACGTGTTCCCGGTCGTACTGGGTTTCGCCCTGTTTATGTACATACTGGAGATATTCGTGTCCTTCCTGCAGGCCTACATTTTCACTATCTTGACGTCGTTATTCATTGGATTGTTTGTGGCAGGAGAACACTGAACGAGGAAATATACCTATTCTAAGGAGGCACAGACATGCTGGCACATCTCGCGGCAGGAATCGGAGCAGGGTTGGCGGTTATCGGAGGTGGTTACGGAATCGGACGCATTGCCGAAGGGGCAATGCACGGTACGGCCCGGCAACCATCGGCATCGGGCGACATCAGGACATCGATGATCATCGCGGCCGCGCTGATCGAGGGCGTCACCCTTTTTGCCGAGGTTATTTGCATTCTAATGGCCCTCAAGTAGAAGACGCTCGGGGGCCGGGCATCTCGAGCCCGCAGCGGACGGGAGGTGCGATATGGCACTGATGAACATCGATCCCCTTGTCTTGATCAGGATCCTGGCCGGCACGGAGGGAGAGGGAGAGAAGTTCTCCCTGATGCAGATTCATCCGGGCACGATCATCTGGACTTTGATCATCTTCGCCGTGTTGTTGATCGTTTTAGGCAAGCTGATCTGGAAACCCATTCTCAAGGCGGTCGGCGAACGCGAAAGCAAGATCCGAGAGGCGCTTGAGAAAGCGGACAAAGCACAAGCTGACGCGCAGGAGGCTCTTTCCGGCCAGAAAGAACTGGTCGAAAAGCAACGCAAGGAAGCGGCCGAGTTCATGACCCGGGCCAAGGATGATGCCCGGCGCTCTGGAGATGAAATCATCGATAAGGCCCGGCGGGAGGCGAGCGAGCAAACGGAGCGCGCAAGAAGACAGATTGAAGAAGAGAAAACCCGGGCAATCGAAGAAGTGCGAATACACGCCGTCGACTTGGCGCTGCAGGCGGCCGGTCACCTGCTGGGCAAAACCCTGGACGAAGCCAGCCAGCGCGGCATCGTCAAGGACTACATAGATAATCTGCCCACCCAGCTCGCCAGGCGCAACTGACAACATCTTGACTTGCGAGCAGCTCCTAAAGCAAATATCATCTCGCCGACATGTACTCGGTTGCCATCAAAAAACCTCAGGCACTGCGGGCGGGTGATCGAATCCGTCTGGTGGCTCCGGCAAGTCCTTTCGATCGGCGTAAGCTCGCGCGCGGGTGCAGGGTCATCGAGCAGATGGGCTTCGTGCCCGTTGTCGACAAGCAAGAGTTCTCGCGGCGTGGTTTCCTGGCCGGCGACGACGAGGCGCGGGCGCGCAGGCTCCGCCGCGGACTGCTCGAAGACGATACCCGGGCTGTCTGGTGCATCCGCGGCGGATATGGCTCTTCGCGCCTGCTTGAGAGGCTCGATCTTGAGCGCATCAAAGCGCGCCCGAAAATACTGATCGGCTTCTCCGACATCACCGCCCTGCTGCTGCCGCTTTCCGCCCCGGGGGGCTTCGTAACCATTCACGGGCCGGTGGTCACCCAACTGCCGGATTTATCGCAGGGCGCACGCCGCTGGCTCAAAAAGCTCATTAGCGGCAAACAGCCCGCGGGCCGCGTTCCCCTGGGCAGGTTGAAAACCCTTGTTCACGGCAGAACCAGGGGCTTTTTGTTGGGGGGCAACCTTTCCGTGCTGACCAGCTTACTCGGAACTCCGCACCTGCCGCCGCTGGCCGGCGCCATCCTCTACCTCGAGGATGTCGCCGAACTCGCCTATCGGCTGGACCGGATGCTTTTGCAACTTAGGCAATCCGGCGCTGTCAAGAACGTCTTCGGTGTGCTGCTGGGATCTTTGAAAAACTGCAGGCCCGCAGGCTGTAAGCGCTATTCGGCCCGCAGCGTCCTGGAGCGAGCAGTGACCGAGCTGGGGGTGCCGGCCGTATCGGGAGCCGCCTTCGGACACCAGGGCCGCAACATTGCGCTCCCCAACGGGTTGCTGGTCAGCCTGGACGCCGACCAGGGACGACTTGAGTTGCTCGAGCCGGCGGTGTGCTGATCGAAATGGCCAGAAGGAAAAGCCAGCCCAGGCTTTACGCCCTGATGGACGAAGCCATCAAAGAGGGAGTTTTCCCCGGGGGGACGCTGTTGGTTCGTCGGGGCAGTGAGACGCTGCATGAGTCGGCCCATGGATTGACATCGCTTGTGCCTAATGGACAGCGGGTGACGATTGACACGGTCTATGACCTGGCCTCGCTGACGAAAGTGCTGGTAGTGACACCGCTGATCGTCGATCTCGTAGGACGCGGCGAGATGAATCTGGAAGATCCCGTCACGCTGTTCGTGCCAATGTTCGATGGCGCGGGCCGGGAGAAGATAACGATTGAGCATCTTCTGGAACACGCCAGTGGACTGGCCGCCTGGCGCGCCTATTTCGAGAAACTGGCCGCCAGTGGGGGAGGGAGGCTTGTGTGTGAGGTTTCCGGAAGAGATGCCGTCAGGTCGATGCTGGCGGCTGAGGATCTGATTTCGAAGCCAGGCCGGCAAGCGCTATACAGTGACCTGGGTTTCATATTGCTCGACTGGGCTATTGAAAGGGCCACCGGTAAAACACTCGACGTGCTCTTCGAGCAGAGAGTTGCCCGTAAACTGGGGCTTGACGATATGTTCTTCGTCGACCTGAAGAACAAAGGCAAGGCAGGCCAGGCCAGGAGGGAACGAAGATTTGCGGCCACCGAGCGCTGTCCCTGGCGAGGCCGGACTCTGGTGGGCGAAGTTCACGACGATAACGCTTACGCCATGGGCGGCGTCAGTGGTCATGCGGGACTATTCGGCACAGCTCGAGATGTGGCCCAACTGGCCGGAGTCTGGCTGGCGGCCTACTGCGGCGAGTCAACAATCTTTGATAGTCGGCTCGTACGCCGGTTCTCACAACGCACGAGCGTACCGGACTCGACCCGCGCGCTGGGATTCGACACGCCCTCCAAGAAAAATTCCCAGGCCGGCAGCCTTCTGGGACGCGAGGCCATCGGGCACACTGGTTTCACGGGCACATCTCTTTGGATCGATCTGCGGCGTGAACTGATGATCGTTCTGCTGACCAACCGCGTGCACCCCAGTCGTGACAACGACGCCATCCGGCGATTCAGGCCGCGCTTGCACGATGCGGCGGTGGAGGAATGCATTCGATGAAGGTACATCTGGTTGCAATCTGCGGAACCGGCATGGGGTCGCTGGCCGGGCTGATGCAGGCGGCGGGTCATGATGTCAGCGGTTCCGACAAGGCATTTTATCCCCCAATGTCTGATAGCCTGCGAGCCTGGGGTATCCCGACCATGCAGGGTTTTTCGGAAGAGCACATAGGGGCGGATCTCAACCTGGTGATAGTCGGCAACGCCTGCCACAGTGACAACCCGGAAGCCCGGGCGGCACTGGAAGCGGGTATCGAGATCAAGAGTTTTCCACAAACACTGAGCGAACTTTTCATAACAGGGCGGCGTTCCTTGGTGGTGGCCGGGACTCACGGCAAGACCACGACCTCCGCCTTGCTCTCTTTCTTGCTCAGCGAGGCAGGCCGGGACCCTTCTTTTCTGGTCGGCGGCGTCCTCGAAAACTACGGCCGCAGCTTCGGGCTCGGAGGGGGAGAAGAATTCATCGTCGAGGGAGACGAATACGATTCGGCCTTTTTCGACAAGCGACCGAAGTTTTTCCACTACCGACCCGAGATCGCCGTCCTGACGTCGGTGGAGTTCGATCATGCAGATATCTACGTGGATATGGATGCTTACCGGGCGGCCTTTCGGGGGTTCGTTCGACTGCTGCCGCGCACAGGCCTGCTCGTGGCCTGTGACGACGATCCGGAGGTGCGCGCCTTGATCGCCGAGACGGAGTGCGAGGTTGTGCGCTACGGGCTTGGGGAAGGCAAGGGGTTCAGGGCGAGAGAGATTTCCACTACCAGCGGCGGAACAACATTTACCCTCGAAATCACCGGCGCCGGGAAGACCAGGCTGGAGACTCCTCTGTGCGGTGAACACAACGTGGCCAATACACTGGCGGTGCTGGCGGTGGCCGCGCGGCTTGGCTTGCCTCCTGTGCAAGCCGGTCCGCTGCTTACAGGCTTCCGGGGAGTGGCCCGGCGCATGCAGGTCAGGGGCACGCGGGCCGGAGTGACCGTGATCGACGATTTCGCTCACCATCCAACCGAGGTCTCAAAGACCGTGCGAGCGGCGCGCGAGCGATACCCCGCAGCGGATCTGGTGGCCGTCTTCGAGCCACGTACCAATACCAGCCGCAGGGCCTTTTTCCAGAAACGTTATCCCGAGTCATTCGACGGAGCGGACCGGGTGATAGTGGTTCCCCCGTACAACGTCGAACAGATAGCCACGGATGAGCGCTTCGATTCGCAAGCGCTGGTGGAAGATCTCAGGCTGCGGGGATTGCGGGCCGATTGCCTGCCGGATGCCGCCGCTGTCGTCTGTGACCTGGCCGCCAGCGCGCCCCCGGGGGCGGTGATACTGGTCATGTCCAACGGCGCTTTTGACGACATCCACGAGAGACTGCTAGCCTCCCTTGGGGCTCGCGAGGAAGGATCGCATGGGTGAAGTGCTTCAGGTCGTTCTATGGATACTGGTCATTGGGGCGCTGGTCCGGCTGCACACGGCTTTCTGGTCGCGTTACTTCGAGGCCGCTCGCTACGGCGACATGGTTCATTTTGCCCGCACGCAGGACGGCTGGCGACTTGCTCTGCATCGTTACCGGCCGCCCGATCTGAAATTTGCCCAGCCCGTGATTCTGTGCCACGGAATGGGTGCCAACCGCCATAACTTCGACATTTCGGCCGAGCGTTCCCTGGCACGCGATCTGGCGGGGCGGGGTTTCGACGTCTGGTCGCTGGAGTTGCGCGGCGCAGGCATGAGCGACAGGCCCGGCTGGTTTACAGGGCGCAAGGGCAGCTATGCATTCGATGATCACCTGAACTTCGATGTGCCGGCGGCACTGGAGTGTGTCGCGGCCGAGACGGGCAGATCTGACGTCCTGTGGGTCGGGCACAGCATGGGCGGCATGCTGGGATATGCTTGGCAAGGGCTGGAGCGCGAGCCACGCCTGGCGGGATTGGTGACCATTTCGGCGCCGGTGCTGCTAAACGTCTCGGGCAACGTCGGCTGGAGCCACCATCTGGTGCGGCCCATGTTTTTCGGCCACACGATCGCCTTCAGGCCGCTGGCCCGTTTTTTCAGCCCAATGATGGGCTGGCCCCCGCGCTGGCTGTCGCGCATCGTGGTATTGAAAAACGGCATGGAAGGCGCCGTCATGCGCCGCTGTCTGGTAAACCTGACCGAGAATACCACCGGAGCATTGATGCGCCAATTCTTCGACTGGATCAGGACGGGACGTTTCGAATCCACCGACGGCCAGACGGATTACCTCGGAAATCTAGCACGCATCAAAGTGCCGGTACTGATCATCGCAGCGGACGCCGATAAGATCGCCTCGCCGGAAGCGGTCTCACCGGCCTACGAGCGAGTCGCTTCGGAAGACAGGCAGCTTAGAATTTTTGGGATCGATCGCGGCGACGACGCCGACTTCGGACACGGTGATATACTCCTCGGAGTTCACTCCCGAGAACTGCTCTACCCGGAAATTAGCAACTGGCTGCAACAGCACGCAAGCCCGATCACGGGCGATGTTCAGGTAGATTCGCCGAAGACGGACAGGGGATCGGCTGAGAGGCCGCAGGCCGAATAATCGCCGGCAGAGAGGGCCTCGCAGGTGCAACGACCGCTGTCGAGAATATTTTGGCAGCGGTCTTCTTCCTCGTCGGAAAGATCGAAGTTTTGGGCCACCGAGTCTATGCTCTGGTTGCAATGGTCTTTCTTAGCCCGGGTAGGTTGACAGTTGCAGACCTTGTGGGCCAGATCCTTACAGGCGCTGCCGCAACCTACGGAAAGCGCCAGCGCCAGTACGGAAAAGATAATCGTAAATAGAATCCTGCTTTTCATGGCCACCGATGCTAGGGCCAAAGGAGAAGGCTGTCAACCACAATCGCTATCTCAGGCGGGCTTCACATACCTCGCGAGTACCGTCTTCGACCCCACGTCTTCGAAATCGACGATGAGCTTCAGCCCCAGGCGCGAGTGGCCAACGTCACGCACGAGGCCGCGCCCGAAGGTGGCATGTCGCACTCCCAAGCCGACCCATTCATCCAGAACCGGACGCGGGCACTCATGCCCGGTTTCAGTGCTTTGATCGTATTGCGCGCCGTAGTCGACGACGATTCCGTCACCATCGTCTAGATCTATTTCGGCATGCTCTGTCAGCGTGCTTTCGCGGCGCCTGACGGTTGCCGGCCTAACACATGCCGGCTCGGTAAATGCCGGATCGACGAGTTGATCAAGAAACCTGGAAGGCGGGTTTTCTTCGCTTCTTCCGAAGATGGTGCGCGATCGGACACAGCTCATCTGCAGCCGCTTCCTGGCCCGGGTCATGCCCACATAGCACAGACGGCGTTCTTCTTCCACACCGCCGCTGACCTGATCCTCATCCTCGGGCCGCAGAACCCGATAGTGGGGCAACAAGCCTTCCTCTAGACCCACCATGAAAACCATATCGAACTCCAAGCCCTTGGCCGCGTGCAAAGTCATCAAGCTGATGGCTTCACTCTCGGCGTCAGCCAGATCGACGGCGGTCACCAGGGCCACGTGCTCGAGGAAAGATCCGAGCGAACCGTCACCGCTCATGTCGGAGAAATCACGGGCCGCGCCCACCAGTTCTTCGATGTTTTCCCGGCGTCCAAGAGCCGTCAGGGCATCTTCGTGTTCGAGTATCTCGAGATAAGCGCTGCGCTCTATGACCAAGCCGATGATCTCGGAAGCGGGCAGATCACGCGCCTCGTCGCGCAATTCGGAGATCAGGCTCTTGAAGCCGAGTACCTTCACCCGCTCGGACTTGCGCAGGAAATCCATTGGTCCTGACCCGATCGCATCGAGCAGCGTAAGGTTTTTTCGGGTGGCAAAATCCTGTAGCCGTTCGCGTGTCAGCTTGCCGATACCCCGAGCCGGCACGTTGATGATCCTCAAAGCGTCCACGTCGCTGAGCGGATTTTGCACCAGGCGCAAATAGGCCACCAGATCGCGGATCTCCCGGCGGTCGAAAAAGCGGGTGCCTCCCACGATACGGTAAGGAATACCGTACAGGCGCAGAGCATCTTCCATCGCTCGACTCTGGGCGTTGACCCGATAAAAAACCGCCACCCTATTCAGGTCTTGCCCGTCGGTGTCGGCAGTGTATATCTTGCGAGCCACTTGTTCGGCCTCGGCGTGTTCGTTGTCTAAAAGCGTGACGTCTACCGGGACCCCGCTTTCTCCCTCGGTCCACAGTTTCTTGACGTGCCTTCGGCTGTTTGCGGATATTACCTTTGAGGCGGCCTCGAGAATTTCCGGGGTCGAACGGTAGTTTCGTTCGAGCCGGATCACCTTGGCGGTCGGATAATCCCGCTTGAATCCCAGGATGTGCCTGACATCGGCGTCCCGCCACATGTAGATCGATTGGTCGTCATCGCCCACGACACACAGGTTGGCATCCGCTTTGCACACAAGCCGCAATAAGCCATACTGCGCGCGGTCGGTGTCTTGAAACTCGTCCACAAGCACGTATCGAAAGCGTTCACGGTATTCGCGCAAGATCTCCGGCTGCTCGGTAAAAAGCCGGTGGGTCTGAAAGATGAGATCGGCGAAGTCGAAGGCATTGGTTGCCTGCAGCCGATCCTGATAACGGGCATAGAAATTTCTCTCGAGGCGATCGGGCAGACCGCTTTGGCCGGGACCCTTCAGGCGATGTTTAGCGGCCTCGATCTTTCTGAGCAGTCTCTCGGCGCGGCGGCGATCGGGGTCGAGCCGCAACTCCCTCAGTACGTCTATGCCCAGCCGGCGCGAGTCGTCCTCGTCGTAAATAACGAAATCACGGCTACGACCAATCAGATCGGCGTGCCGCCTGAGTATTCGCGCCCCCAGTGAGTGAAAAGTCGAGATCCACACACCGGCATCACGGCCGGAAAGCCCATCGACGCGTTTACGCATCTCGCCGGCGGCCTTGTTGGTAAAGGTGACGGCCAGAATGCGGTGCGGCGCGACATTCCGCTTCCCGATCAGATGGGCGATGCGGTAGGTGATCACCCTGGTCTTGCCGCTTCCCGCACCGGCCAGGATCAGAAGCGGACCATCGCCGTACAGCACGGCCGCCTTCTGCTCGGGATTCAGGTCTTGGTCAAGATCCATTTGAAAGCCGGGATTTTTTTCGCCTGACTACCGAAGGCTGGATCAAGGTTGGTCCTGGCCTTGACGCTTGACCCAGGTATCCATCATTGCCCCGGTGGTCGCTTTTTGGCGGCCCTCTTCGACCGCCTTTATTCTCTTGCGCATTTCGTCAGGCCTGTAGCGGGCGGCCATGAGTTCCGTGTAGATTCTCTCGGCGTCATCCCAGTCGTCCATACGTTCATCCATGCGGGCGACACTGAGCAAGTAACCGGGCTGCCCGGGAGCCATGCGGGCCGCCAGACGATAGAACCCGCGCGCCTCGTACAACATTCCTTTGGCTTCATTGATACGGCCCAGTAAAAACTGCAACCGGGCCTGGGTCGCGTCGTCTGACGGGGCGAATGTTTGCAGCCGGGCGGCGATTCCTTCCGCCTCGTCGAAGCGCTCCTCGGACAGCAGCAATTCTACCAGGTTGTAGGCCAACAGCGAGGACTCCGGTACCTGTTCGAGCCCGTTTCGCCAAGCCTTTTCCGCGCGCCGCGGATCGCCCTGTTTCTTGTACACTTGGCCCTCGATAAAATATGCCTGATCATGAAGCGGATTAAGCTCAAGCTCACGGCGAGCCACACCGGCGGCCTCTTCGTAGCGCCCACCGGCGAAGGCCAAATCCGCCAGCAGGTCCATTGCCGTGATGAGTGACGAATCTTTGTCGAGTGCCAACTGGGCCGCCTTTGCCGCGGCGGCGTTTTTTCCCAAAGCACGCAGGTTGCGCGCAACTCTCAAGTAGGACTCGCCATTGATCGGTGTAGCCTGAATTACCTTGTCGCTGTCTCCCGTCAGCCGGAGCACCTCGGTGGTCGTGGCGGTCAGTATGCGCGGGTCCCAGTGGGCGGCCAGGCGGTACTCGGTCAGGGCCTGTTCGCCGAACCCGGCCATGAATAGAGCCCGACCCAGAAGACGATGAATGACGGCCGAGGTCGGATTGAGGTACATAGCCCGCGACAGCCAGTGCGCCGCTCGTCCGAGATCGCGGCCGGGGCCTTTTTCCAGGTAGGCCTTGCCGGTGACCAGGGGAGCCAAGAAATCGGCCGGGTGATATTGGAGCATCTCACAGGCCGCCAGTCCCAGCGCACCCGGACCGCAGGGCTCTTCGGCCGTGGCATCCACGGCCTCGAGCAGGTCGGCGCTCCGCGCGGAGATCCCGTGAAAAGCAGCGTAAGGAACGGCAATGGCCGCGATGATTAGCGAGGCAACAGCCAGCAGTTGAGCCGCCCGGCCAGGAAGCCGCAGGCGCAACTCTCCTTTTCGTGGCTTGCCGGCATGCGAGAATGGGGCCGCCGACAGAATTCCCAACACCACGACGAAAGGCAGCGCTACTCCTCCGACCTCGAGGTTGAAATCAACGAGATTCTGCACCGCGACCGTAAAGACCCCGGCCAGGCAACCCGCCATGGTGAGAGATTTCCTCGTCCGAGACAGAAACAGAAAAAAGGACAGCGCGAACATGCCGGCGAAGAGCAGGCCGAAAAGCGGGCCCCATTCGACCATGACCTGCAATAATTGGTTCTCTGCGTGGGTGAACGTATTATCGTTAGACACCGTCTTGTAGTGTGGGTAGATTGTCTCGTAAGCGCCCTTGCCGATGCCCATCACCGGGTAGTCGGCCATCATCGGCAAGGTTCCGGCCCATGAGCGGATTTTGACTTCCTCCTCGACGGCACTCAGGTCTCCAAGTGTCTTGAGTTCCTTGACGATGGTGTCGTAGGCCAGGTAGCCGGCCAGGAGAAGCACGCCTACCATGGCCGCCTGAACTGCAGTCGTGTGCCTGAGTCGCCGCGCCCGGCGGGTGGCGACTATAAAAAACAAGAAGAGCATGCCCGCCGAGAAGGCCACCATGCCACCCCGGCTAAGGCTCATGAAGACAGCCACTCCGGTGATTATCCCCATGAAGCCGTATAGCGCCCGATCGTTGCGCTCGCGGGCCGACAAGGAGATGCCCAGTGTCACCGGGGCGCATAACCCCAAGAAGCCGGCCAGGTGATTGGAATTGACGAAGGTCGAGAAGAAAAAAGAGCCTGCCGGGATCGGATAAAATCCCCAGATTGCCTTAGCCACGAACAGCTTGGAGAAGAAACCCACCAGCGCGACAGCGAATCCGCTCCAGGCGACCGCTTTCAACAGCCGTCGGGCGCGGTGGCGATCATTGAAATAATTGACCACCACCACGAAAACCAGGGCATAGGCCAGGTAACGCACTAATTCTCCCGCACTGGCCGGGGAATCGAGACTGAGCGAGTGGAATCCTCCCGATCCCCAGAGACCCGTGCCGTCGAGGACGAAGTCATAAAGCTCCGCCGCCCCGGGATTCAACAGCCGCACGAGAAAGGTTGGCAGCGGCACGAGCTGTAGCAGGGTAACGACGAAGGCGGCCAGCAGGGCCAAGCCCATGGGAAAGAGAAGAAAAGACCTCTGGTTACGTCGTCTGCGCAGGGAAAGGGCTGCGAAAGCTACCAGGCACAGCCCCAACATGATGGCAGAAGACCATAGGTGCGCCGTGCCGATGGCCATGGGGGTGAAAAACAGGAGCACGAACACCGGCAGTTCAACGATCCAGCTCGATCGATGAGGCGCGTGAGGCCGGTCGGCCCGATCTTCCAAACCAGCCGATTCCGACTCGAGGTTTTTCGTGCGCCGCTTGTAGGGCATTGTCTCTCCAGGGAGGTTTGCATAGCAGGAAAAGAGGAGATTTGCACGGATTTTTCTTGTACCCAATTTCAACGAAACATTGTATCCTCTACCTGGTAGGTGCAGTTTGTTGCGGTTTTTGGATTCTTATCTTCCAGGGGGAGATATGATGATGAGGGTTTCTTTCTTGCTTGTAGCCTGCATTCTGGCCGCCGGGTGCGGAGGTGGAGGCGCAGGAAATGTCTGCACGGACGCGATACCCTGCCCGGAAGGATTCGCCTGCGACGCCTCCGGGGCCTGTGTAGAGGCAGCGCCGTTCATAGTGGCCACACAAGAACTCGACGCGGCCACAGTGGGTGTTGCCTATCAGTTTACCGTCACTGCCAGCGGGGGTATTCCTGCTTATTCGTCCTGGGCGATCGAAACAACACAGGCATGGCTGACTATCGATCCCGATTCAGGCACCCTCGGCGGCACCCCGGACAAGTCTTCGTTCGGCACCGAGGTCACGGTTTCCGTCCGCGACTCTTCCTTTGGCGATGGAGCGAGCGCCTCGAAAAGCTTTCTGTTAAAGGTGACCGACTGTGAACAAGAAGGCCTACAGAACAGTTGCTACCGTGACGAGGGCGGCATTTGCAAGATCGGTGTCCAGACCTGTCAAGAGAAAACATGGACCGGCTGCACGGACCTGGATGTGTCAACAAGCGCTCAACATTGCGGCCCGGGATGCGCAACCTGCGATCCCGTAAAGGCCGATCGCTGCAACGGCGTGTGCGCCTGCGGAACCGAGCTTCCCTGTACGGGATCCAATTCTTGTTGTGCGGGCACGTGTGTCAACACGCTGAGTAGTACCGCCAACTGCGGATCTTGCGGGCAGGATTGCAATTTGCTCATCCAAAACGCGGCCGGCTCCCATTGCGACGCGGGTAAGTGCGATTTCACGTCTTGCCTGTCGGGATTTCTCGATTGCAACGCTGATCGTAGCGATGGTTGCGAGGCGGCCATCGACAGCGCTCATTGTGGTACCTGCGAGAGGGATTGTGCAAGCAATGTGCAAAACGCCGATGGTGTGATCTGCGATTCCGGCGGCGGTAGCGGTTACCACTGCGAGTATTCCACCTGCAGCGAGCCCTTTGGAGATTGCGACGGCAACCGCCAGAACGGCTGCGAGATCGATCTGTCTGATCCGTTGCACTGCGGAGCATGCAACTCAAACTGCCTGGCAGGCGGCAACAACACGGCCTGCGTCTATATCGACGGGGTCGGCTTCAGCTGCGGTTGCCTGGCGGCCGGCGATTGCGAATCCGATCCCGCCCAGCAATGCTGCGACAACCGCTGCTACGAGTTTGCAGATGTCGCCCACTGTGGCAATTGCATAACCGACTGTACAAACAGTCCCATCGGTCCCATATGCGCTGACCCGGACAATGCCTCCTGCGGCTGTTTTTATCGCACAGATTGCGGTGGCCATGATCTTTGTTGCAATCACGTCTGCACGCCGGTCAATGATTCCCACTGCGGCGACTGCGCTATCGTTTGCGAAGCCGTCTACGGCGGCCCGTACTGCGATATAGACAGTGAGTCCTGCTACTGCATGGACAATACCGAATGTGCGGATTTTGGCTCCGAGAGTTGTGTAGGCTCGGGCACGGCGGCACGCTGTGCAGACTAGCGCATCGTGATGACGCTGAGGATCTTGCTATTATTTGCGTTGATTTTGATGGTGTAGTCACAGCCCCGGACATCACCCGGATCTTTTTCGAAGACCACCGTGTAGATGTTGTCGCAGAAAGAAACGGACATGTTGCGGTTCTCGTAGGTCATGCCCTTGTCGCGAAGCGCGAGTTCTGCAAGGTAGATGGCAATGGAGGTCGAGTAAATAGGCTCACCGCTGGCGGCGGCGGCGACCCTGGTTTGCGTCTCCGGAGTTACCTGGACCGTACTATCGCCGGCGGCACAGCCTGCGGCCAGCCCCGCCAGCCCAAGCACGAACCAAAGGCAATAAATTATCTTTCCCCGATTTTCCATCACCTCTCTCGAAAAGCCTCACAAAGCTACCACGCAACTGAATGCCGTGGCAATAAAATGAGGGCTTCCATTGGACATTAGGCCGCTCAGTCCTTCACCGACAGGATCGTCTGTCGCAGGTTGTAGCGCGGGCGGAACCCGAGGACGTCGCGAGCCAGCTTGCCGTCCACCATGCACTGGTACTGCAGGTGAATAACCTCCCCCGGGGGGAAGCCGGACAGGCCGAGCCTCCAGAGCCTTTTCAAAAGAGGCCGGGCGAGGACATGCGGCAGGGGAAGGGGCTTCTTTCCCAATTCTTTAAGAATGGTGGAGAGGGGGACTTCACCTGGTCCGACCACGTTGAAAATTCCGCTGATGCCCGGCTCGAGGCTGAGCATGATGGCCTGGATCAGGTCGTCCTCGTGGATCACCTGAAGCATGGGATCGAAACCCAGTAAAGAGGGTGGTTTCGGCAGCCGCAAGTAGTTGGTCGGGGCATTGCGCACGGTAGGTCCGATGACGTGAACCGGGCGCAGGATGACGGTTTCGATGTCAGGGTATTTCCAGAAGAAACTCTGTGCGTACATATCCCACTCGATCAAGGCCTGCATCTCCGGGTAGTCGGCCACGCCGGCCAGCGGAGTATCTTCGGACAGAAAATTCGAGTTGGCCGGGTCCGGCCCGTAGACCGATGCGGTCGAGATCAACACGACTTTGGGAATACCGTAGCGCTGGCAATAATCCAAAAGCTTGACCGTGCCGCGGACATTCATCTCCCGGTATACAGGCTCGCCTGGCTGAGGCCGATGCACCAGGCCCAGGTGAACAAGTGCCCGAATGTCCTTGCGACGGAAAAGATTCTCTGCCCTGCGGCGCCTGGCATCAACCTGGTAGTGGGTAACGTCCTTGGGTTTGCCCTCGAATGGTCTCTTGTCGATGCCGATTATCGGGTATTCCGTGTGCAGCCTGCGCGTCAACAGGCGGCCGAGGTTGCCCGATATACCGGCGATGACAACCGACTCGGATGCCTTCTTGCGCCGCGGGCCCGATCGCCCGGAAGAGGCGATCTTTTTTCTGTTACCAGAAGACATTCTTGCGAGCCTTCAGGCCGTCTCTGAGCATTCGCTGGATCGTGCGGCGAACCCTTTGCACCTTGGGTTCGAGCGCCTCGTCCTCGTCATCGGGATCGCCCGAAAAGTGCATCGGCTTGCCGAAGTAGATATGATACTTGACAGGCAGCGGCAATAGGCCCAGTGGTCCCAGCCAGGGAAAAGTCGGCGTAACCGGAAAGGCCGGAAACCCCAACAGGCGAGCGACCGGCTTGAAGTCCAGAAGCGAAGGGATCTGTTCCTCTGCGCCGACGACCGCTATCGGAACGATTGGAGTGTCGGTCATCAGCGCCAGGCGCATGAAGCCCAACCCAAAATTCTGCAACTGGTAGCGATTGGCGAACGTCTTGGATATACCGCGCGTCCCTTCCGGAAAGGCCAGTATGGCTTCGTCACGCTCTAGCAACCGCCGGCAGTTATCACGAGTGCCAACTATTTGCCCGGTCCGCGGGAAGAAGAAACTGAACAGCGGCAGCGTCGCCGACCAGGTTTCCACCATCGAGCGCACCATCCGGGGCGGATCGGCTTCGATGAACATCGAAAGCACTATCAACATTCCGTCGATTGGTATCTGTCCCGAGTGGTTGCCAATCAGCAGCACCTTGCCCCGGGGCACGTTTGCCAGACCGGTTGTCTGCACCCGGAAGTAGTTGCGATATATCGAGACGGCAATGGGCAGGGCGTACTTGATGTAGTCAGGGTCAAATCCCCAGGGATCGACGCCGTACTCATTGAGGCGGGTGTCCAAGCGCTCAATGCGCTCAATGATGTCGGGATCGATAAGATCGTCGATTTTTACCCGCAGTTTTTCAAGCAGACCCGCCAACATCCCTAACCCGCGGCTCGATGTATCAATATGGATATTCGTTGCAATAGACCGCCCGGAGCAGACGCGGACGGGGTGGGCTGACGTTGACGGCAAAACCCTTGAATCGGCCGGGGTTGTGACGCACGACCAGTACCTGCAAGTCGTAGCCCAGAAGCGGAGGCTCCGAGAACTCGACAGTCAACCGAGTTCCGATGGGAGGCGGGGACGAATGCTGGAAGAAAGCGCCGCCCATCGAAACGTCCTTGAGCACGCAAACGCCATTGCGGCGCGGCAAGGTCTTACACAAGAGAGGTTGTACCGGAAAGCGGGAGAACTCACGCCGTTCGGCTCCACTCATGGCAACCTCCTCCTTCTATTGACCACCTTGTACGACATCGTACCCCCTACGACCACATCTGTCAACATCGCTATTTCCTGGCATGAACCAGGATGCGGGTCGCATCCGCGAAAACGACCACGATCTTGCCTCGCGGCTTGACTTCGACCACCACCCCGGTACCGAACTTACCATGCAGGATCACCTGGCCAGCGGCGTGGATCTGCCCGGGGTGGTAGGCAATGGGATTCGATAAATCCTTGTTCCGGGTGGTCTCCTGCCAGTCTCTTTCGGAACGCCTGGATCCCGGCGCCGGTCTGCCTTGGCTCATTTTGGTGCGTCCGGGCGCGCTCTTCTTTTTCGATGAGCCCGGCGGGCAGGCACGGTACTTGTGCTGGCCCTTACATGTGTTGCACATCACTCTGGCGGGCTCGCCTTTGGTGGCAGCCAGCACGGTATGCTCCTGCATCATCTGGCAGTGCGTGCACCAAGCTTCGACATCGCCACCAACAGTACCCCTGGGATGCGGCGCCCTGTAATCTGAAAACCTCTTGTATCCTTCCACTCAATCACCTCTTTGAAGGGCGGACTGAAAGGAATCGCCCGGCAACAACCGCCCCGTCGATTTGATGAGTTCGCCGGCAGCCATGTTTTTTAGCAGAGGCCAGGCTGGGAGCGCAGGCTTTGTATTCAGCCGACAATATGCGCGCCGTAACAGGCGTACCAGTCGTCCTCACCGTCGGGGCCGCAGGTTACCGCCCTGACGCAGGCCACATAGTTCGCCAAGATCTCCGGCTTTAGACACATATAGAGACCCTGGTTGCGTTGCAAAGCGTCCCGGCAAAGCTCCATGGTGGTCAGCTCTTCCCAGCCGCACTCGCTGACTTTTTCGCACATCTGATCGATTTCGGCACTGACATTGGCCTGGCACAACTGGTTGGCCGCCATAACGCACTGCTGGTTTTCTTCGCAGGCCACCGCCGTGCAGGCATCGAGGGCTTTCATGACCGGCTCTTTATAGGTCTTTTCCCAGTTGTTGCAGATCAGAATATTTGGTTCGCGCAACTGCTTGGCGTTTTCGGGCGGAATGATCTCGCACTCAATCATCCGGTCGATATAGGCGGCGCAATCAATCACGCCGCTACCCCCGCCGCAAGATCCAAACAACAACCCCAAGCCGACCATCAAGATTATCGATAAAAAATTTGACGCTCGCATAAATTCCTCCCAGCATCAATTAAGGCAGGAGACCAGGCTATCCAAATTGAGCCTTCGAACTCTTCCATCGCTTATCCAAGCATCTTTGCAGCATTTGCCATTGTCGTGGCCTTGTGAGTCGAAAGTATCCGCTCGCAGAAGTTCCTGATTGCCTCGGCCTTTCGCTGCCAGGCGATGGACAGGTCTGGCTGAACCGCCAGGGCGGGATCGAGAGCGTCCGCCTGGATATCCAACAGATCCATCGCGTGCAACTCCAGGCAGACAAACCCCTTGCGGGATGCGAGCGCTGCCAGCCAGACCGCCCGGGCCGGACCCGCCAGAGCCAATAGTCCGCCCGTGAGCGGCAGGCCCAGGATCGTGCCGATGGGAAGCTCGATCAACCCGGCCGTTCCTCGTCGCCAGGGACGAACGAGATCCGGCCGATAAGGGCCGTGCGGACCGAGCGTCTCGCGGGGATCGGTCAAAACCGCTCCGCTATTTCTACCCCGTAGTTTCAGCCAGCCCAAGACGGTTGCCTTGACTCCCTGGTAAGCGGGCGAGGGCAGGATCGAGCTGTCATACACCGCACCGGCCCTGGCCACGGCCGGCAATATCCCGGCGCCCAGCGAATAGCCGGGCGCCCTGAAGCCGAGCGGCCTGTTGCCGGTGACGCGCTCGATATCCGCAGCGCCTCCTTCAACCTCAAGCGTGACACGCTCGTCGTCGAGCCTCGAAAGATCGTAAGGATGTGAATGAGTGTGATTGGCGATCTCGTGCCCAGCCGCCTTTGATGCCGCAATTGCGGCGGCGACGCCGGCGTCGGACAGCGTGTTGCCGACCACGAACAGGCTGCCGGGGATCCCGAGATCGCCGGCCAAATCTAGAAACCGCGTAATGGAGCGTTCCAGGCCGTCGCAGTTGTGCTCTCCCTCGCTGAGCCCATAGAGGCTGCGATAGCACCAGATTGGATCCAGGTCGATGGTCAGGGCGAAAAACATGGCTTCAGCTCAGAACTTGTCACGTAACCTGAAGATCCAGATCAGGCGACCAATGTTGTACAAGGCCCGCGGCACCCTGCGCACCAGGTTGATGGTTGGATTGCGTTTTTCGCGCAGGGTCAACGGAAGTTCGACCACCTTCAGGCCGGCCCTGCCTGCGCGGATGACGAGTTCCGAGGCGAACAGGTTTTGCCCCACAACACAGTGCTTGACTACATCGACGACATCCGCCCACAAGAAGGCCTTGGGCCCGTGCGTATCCGTCCCGCGAAACCCAGCCCCGATCCTGAGCATGCCGCTCAACACCCGCGAGGCCAGGTTGCGCACGAACGGGCGTTCGTCGCGAGCGCCGGGGGCCAACTTCGAGCCGACTACCATCCGGGCCCGGTCGGACCGCAGAAGTCCTAAAGCCGAGCGATAAAAATCGGTGTCGCACAGATCGATTTCGTCGCAGATGCAGTATTTCCCGCGAGCATCAAGGATACCGGCCTTGAGGGCCCGGCCGTAATCGGGGGTTTCCAGGTGAATGCACCTGACGGCGGGATAACGCATCTGAAGCGCTCGCGCCTCGTCCAGGGTGCCGTCGTCGCTTCCGTTCTCCGCCAGGATGATCTCGAACGATGCCGCGATGTCCGGCAAGCGCAAGAGCAGCCCGGCCACCGAGTCGGCCACGATGGGCCGCTCGTTGTAGACCGGAATGACGATGGAGACCTCGGGAGCGGCTGGCTGGGCAGACATGCCATGAAAGCTAGCATTAATCGGCTGCAGTTTCCAATGGCGAAACCCGCTGGAAGAAGTCATGGAAACAGGATAACATCGGGACATGCCGGGAAAAATACACGTTATCATTCACGGTCACTTCTACCAGCCGCCCAGGGAAAATCCCTGGAGCGGGAGAATAGAGCGCCAGCTATCGGCCGCGCCCTTCCACGACTGGAACGAACGCATCACCAAGGAATGCTACACACCTAACACACACAGCCGTATCCAGGATGACCGGGGCCGCCTGGTGGAGGTGGTCAACAACTTCGAGCACATCAGCTTCAACTTCGGCCCGACGTTACTGTCCTACCTGGAGAGCGAGCAGCCCGATACCTATCGGCGTATTCTTAAGGCCGATGAAATCAGTATAGCCGCCCGTGGATACGGCAACGCCATGGCCCAGTGTTACAACCACATGATCATGCCCCTGGCCTCGGCCCGTGACCGCTGGACACAGATCCAATGGGGGCTTGCCGATTTCCGGGCGCGCTTCAGGCGCGAGCCGTCCGGCATGTGGTTGCCTGAGACGGCCGTCAACGAGGAGACCCTGTGCGACCTGGTGCGGGCGGGGATCGAATTCATCCTGCTCTCTCCGTCCCAGGCCGAGGCGTACCGTCGGCTGGATGGTGGCTCCTGGCGAGACGGCCCTCCGCCGACCGATCGCCCATACCTGTGCCACACCCCGGCCGGGGATATAGACATCCTCTTCTACCACGCCGGTCTGAGTTCGGCGGTAGCCTTCGAGCACCTCCTGCGCAACGCCGCCATCTTCGCCGATCGAATTGCACAGGCGGCGCGGGAAAGCGTCCTCGACGGCGACCGGCTCGTCTTCGTATGTTCGGACGGCGAGAGCTACGGTCATCACGAGAAACTCGGGGACATGTGCCTGGCCTACCTGGCCGCGAGTGAACTTCCGGCCAGGCGTATGCAGATGACCAACCCCGGAAGTTTTCTAGAGCGGCACCGTCCGGCATTCGAGGTGCGCCTCAAGCCGGGGCGGGACGGCCAGGGCACCGCCTGGAGCTGCGCCCACGGCGTCGACCGCTGGCAAACTGACTGCGGTTGTTCGGACGGCGGCCGGCCCGGGTGGCACCAGGCCTGGCGCGCGCCTCTCAGGCGCGCCTTCGACGGGCTGCGGGCCGAGATCGATCCCCTTTTCGAACGGATGGGCCTTGTCTACCTGGACGATCCATGGGCGGCCAGGGACGACTACGTCAAGCTTGTCCTGGGAAAACCGCTCGGGGCAGCCCAGGCGTTCTTCACGGAGCACCTGCGTGTCGATGCACCCGGCGACGCGCATGCGGCCGTCTTTCGCCTGATGGAAATGCAGCGCTACGGTATGTTGATGTACACCTCCTGCGGCTGGTTCTTCGCCGACCTGGCCGGGTTGGAGTCGGTGCAAAACATGCGCTACGCCGCGCGGGCTGCTGAACTGGGCAAGCTCATTGAGGGAGCGGCACAGGACTCCGAAATGCGCCGCTGGCTGGAAGCGGCCGCCAGCAACCTTCACGAGGAGGGCAACGGCCTTTCCCTCTTGAAGCGCAGGGTGCTGCCCGCGGCCCTACCACCCGCCAAGGCGGCGGCCCAGTACGCAGTGCTCTCGATGCTGCGTGCCGGGCAGGAGCATGATCGTTTATGCGGTTACAGGATAGAAGTACACGAAAGAAAAATTGCCGCGCGCAGCGGGTTCGAGGCAGGAGCCTACAGGCTCACCGTGACGGCCGAGAAAACCCGGGAGGGCGGCACCTTCGACGCGGCGGTGTTGATCGGCAGCGCCTTGCGGCTGGGGGCCTTCATCGGCCGGGCAAAGCCCAATGTGAATACGCAAGATCCGGAACGGATCCTTGCCCGGTTGGAAAACGAAGGCTTCGATAGTGCTTGCAAGAGCCTCGAAATTAAAGCCGAGCACTACTTCGGGTTGGGTGATCTGTCACCGCAAACCCGCGAACTCGTGGTAGGGGCGCTGCTAGACCCGCTGCTTGCCGAGCTTGGTCGTACCTATGAAGAAATTTTCACGGGCAACGAGTGGCTGGTCGACGCGCTCGTGCCCCTGGGAATAGCCCTGCCTGCGCCCCTGCGCCCGGCGATAGGCTGGGCCGGCTCGGCGCGCTTCAATGCCTTGGTCGAGCGATCACTGGACGACGCCAACCTGGAACGAGCGGCCGAGCTGGCGAACAGACTTTCGATCCTGGATGTTCCGCTAGACATGCAGTCAGCGACCGGACACGTATCGCACAGGTTGACGGAGCTGCTTGAAGACATTTTGGACAATCCGCGAGTGGAGCGAGTTCATGCCTTTATGAGCCTGCTGCGAGATGGAAGGCGAATCGGCCTGAGCATTGACGAGGCAACCCTTCAGGTCAAGCTGGGCCTCTCGCTTGGCGGCCTGATTTCCGGATTGCTCGATCTGCGCAGGCCGGGCGGTGCGGCACCGGATACGGCCCGGGCAATAGTTGAAATGGCAGATCTACTCAGGTTGGAAACGCAAGCAGCCAGGCTGATGATGGAAGGCGATTGATATCTTGACGAGAGGTACCGTCAAGATTCCCAGGCATCGAGGACCCGCAAAAAGTTCCCTCCCAGGATCCCGGTGAGTTCCTCTTCGGAAAAACCCCGTTCGAGCAGCTTGGCCGTCAGGAGCGGCAGATCCGAAGCGTCTTTCATGCCGCGCGGAAGCCAGGTGAAACCGTCCATATCGGTGCCGATCATAAGGTGTTGCGGTCCTACCAACTCGGCGATGTGGCAATAGACGTCCGCGGACCGCTCGAGGCTGCCAAGAATCCCGAAGCGCGACTGGTACCACGGGCACATCAAGACGCCGACGCCCCCGCCGGCGGCAGCCAGGGCCTTGATCTGATCGTCGGTCAGGTAGCGATCCGAGCGGCCATGACGACGCAGGCCGGTGTGAGTGACCACGGGAGGCCGATCGAGTCTCTCGATAATCTGGTAAAAGGCTGGTTCACTGGTATGAGCCAGATCGCACACGATGCCGTGAACCACGCAGGCTTCCAATACCTCGCGTCCAAAATCGCTCAATCCTCCGTGGACTCGCGGGCCGAAGTGGGCGTCACAAATGCGGTTGGCAATGAAATGCGTCAAGGTCAGCAGGCGCAGACCACGCTCGCGCAGCCAGGCTATCCGCTCGATCTTGCGTCCGATCACATGCCCGCCCTCGACGGCAAGCAGTGCGGCCAGCTTTTCCTGGCCGAAGGCCGCTCGGATTCCTCGTGACGAACGGACGCGGACAACCTGTTCAGCGTTGTGCTCGAGAAGCTTCTCGAAGCTTGTGACGATGCGCCGGCAGGCTTCCCAGGCGCGCAGGCGCAGGGGCGGGGGCGGCACATAGACGGTAAAGGCCGCGCAGGATATTCGTCCCTCTCTGAGACGAGGCAGGTCGATTACATTGCGCAGAGGGTTCCAAAGCAGGGGCGGGCGATGGCGCTTGTCGAAGCGTTTCGACAGGTAGTGGCCGGCAAGCAGGAAGTGGCTGTGTGTGTCGATAACCGGCACACGGTTGTGCAATTCAAGAGCGCGTGTCAGGTAGTCAGTCATTTTATCGAGCCGAGCTTATCCGGTAATTCTGACCTTAGAGCATCTAAATACACTGCGGGACACCATGTGTCAACGACATCGATTTGACCCGGGATGAGGTATTAGTTATGTTTTCGCCAGGGAGCGTAGCCATATCGTGGATGAGCAGCAACCAAGACCAGAGCGCGGCGGCGGGGTGTTTACTCCGATCGAGATCGGCCCGCTCAAGCTTCGCAATCGGGTGATCAAGGCGGCAACCTTCGAGGGTATGACTCCGGGAGGTTTGCCGTCGGACGATCTAGTCGAACACCATCGGCGGGTGGCGGCCGGGGGCGCCGGCATGACCACCGTGGCATATTGCTCCGTCTCGCCCGAGGGTTTAACGTTTCCCGACCAGATGCACATGCGCCCGGAGATCGTGCCCGGCCTTAGCAAGCTTACGGCGGCTGTTCATCACGAGGGCGCCACGGCCGCCCTGCAACTGGGGCACGCCGGTTACTTCGCCTCGCGCAAGGCCTCAGGCTGTCGCCCGGTCGGGGCGTCGCGGGTGTTCAATCTGTATACTTTGACCCGCCCGCGAGTCATGAACCCGGCCGACATGGAGAGAATTTGCGACGATTTCGCCAAGGCCACTCTGCTTACCGCAGAGGCGGGGTTCGACGCTGTTGAGGTGCACTTTGGCCACGGCTACCTGCTGAGCCAGTTCCTGTCTCCCTACACCAACCGACGCCAGGACCTGTTCGGCGGTTCAATCGAGGCACGCCTGCGCTTTCCGCTCGAGGTCATAAAGGCGGTCCGTGGGGCCGCCGGCAGCAAGATGGCGGTGCTGGTCAAGGCCAACCTCGAAGACGGGTTCACAGGCGGGTTGGGGATCGAAGAAGCGATTGAAGTGGCCCGGGCGCTCGAGGCGAACGCCGTTGACGCAATCGTGCTCAGCGGCGGGTTTGTCAGCCGGACACCCTTTTACATGCTGCGCGGCGACCTGCCGGTGGCCGAGATGGTTCGCAACGAGAAGAAGAGATTGCGCCGAATTGGCCTCAGGTTTTTCGGACGAATCTTCGTCAAGGCCTATCCCTTCGAGGAAATGTTCTTCTTCGAGCAGGCGCAGAAGGTGCGCCGGGCTGTGAAGCTGCCGTTGTGCCTGCTTGGCGGAATACGTTCGCTGGCCAATATAGAGCGAGCCATGAGCGCCGGCTTCGACCTGATCTCGATGGGCCGCCCGCTGATTCTCGATCCGGACCTGGTTTTGCACATGAAGGCCGGGAAGTGCGACGCCTCGGCCTGCGAGCCCTGCAACCTGTGCGTGGCACGCATGGAGGCCGGAGGAATAGTCTGCGCCCATCCGCGCCTGGGCGCCTCGTGAAGCCTCTACCGCTGGAAAACGCTGACTCCGGCCTTGCGGGCGGCTTTTTTGAGATCCTGATCCAGCGTAGCCAGTTCCACGCCTCTGCGCTGAGCAAGTTCAAGGTAGGCTGCGTCGTAGGCGGATAAGTTGTAGCGTTGCGCTAAGACCCGGAACCGAAAGACGGCATCGGCGCCAAGCAGGGTATCGGTGATGAGGGGCAGCTTGCGGTACAACTCGATCAGCCGGAGAGTATCCGAATCGTTCAGTCTTCCCCGACGCTGCGCCATGGTCAGAGCATTGGACAATTCATACCACCACAGAGCGGGAATCCAGAGTTTGCTTTCTTTGTCCAGCCTGGAAAACAGGCCTTCGGCGGCATTCGACTGTTCGTCGGGGATGGTCCAGGCCAGGGCCAGGGAGCAGTCGAGCACCAATTCCATCAGAAGCGGCGTCCTTCTTCAATCAACTCGCGAATGCTCAGACCCGGTCCCACCCTTTTCCTAATCTCGCGGAACTCTTCCAGGAGTTCGGCGAAGTCCGGTCGATCGTCATCGTCAGTGTGAGGAACAAGACGGGCCACGGCCTTGCCGCGGCGGCGGATGACAAAGGAACGTCCCTTCTCGGTTTCGCGGAGAAGCTCGGCCAGGCGGGTTTTGGCCTCGAAGGAACCAATTTCATCTTCATGGGCAACCAACTGGAATACCTCCTGATTGTTCTCTGTAGACCAGTTTATTAAACCAGTAGAGAGAAGTCAAGGGTAAGAATCCGTTCAGTGCCAGAAACCTATCCCGGCCCCGATATCGAGGTAGCCCGGTGCCACGTCCACCGTGAGCGAGGCTCGCAGGTCGAAGGGATCCGTGTAGCCGAAGAGGTCCCACCTGAAAAGGCGCAGCTCCAGGCCACCCGTGCCATGGGGCCGAAATGGTACGCCGGCGTAGCGGGGTGGCTCGAGGTAGAAGCCGGCTCTCAACTTGAGGCGATCGGACCAGATTTCTGTTTCGGCTCCGAGCCTGAAGCCGAAAGAAAGGCCGTCACCGGACGACCGCCTCTTCTGCTCGACGAATGAGTCGATGCCGACGCCGTCTGTGGTGCCGCCGATGATGAAAAAATCCGCGCTTATAAGCAAATATGACTTGGGTAGAGACTCGTACTCCTTGCGTCGCTCGTGCTCAATTACCGCTTCCCGTATAGACAACATCTTTTCGAGCAAGCGCTCCTCCGCCTCGCGAAGCTTCTTCTCCCGAGCCCACCAGATCTCGTCACGGGGCATATCTATAAGTTTGGGGCACTCGCCCGACGTAGTGATCCCTTCACGATCCGGTTTCTCCAGGGACAGTTGGTCCGCCGCGCGCTTGCAGCGCGCGCTTTCGATCTGCTTGCGCGGTCCCTGCTGCGGATCTGGTGGAGCCGACCAGACACGGTTCATCGGCCGCGGGCCGAACTGCCAGGCGAAACCCAACTGGATTTCCCAGGGCATGTGAACTCCGCGCGGCAGCACAAAGTTTTTGACGTAGCTCGTGCCGTCTCGTACCTCGACCCCCGGGGTCTTGTCAGGCCCGGACTCGACCGGGCCGCGACCGGAGACTCCCAGCCGCCAGGACATGTCGGCCAACTTCAAGAGCACGCCTCCTTCGACGCCGGCTCCGGTGAAATGCACCAAAGTGGTGTCGTCGGCCAGTTTGAGATCCAGGTCGGCGACCCGCGTTCCCAGCCCCACGATCAACTGCCCGCCAAAGAAGGCATAGGCCACACCGGCATGGCTTTCTATCAGGAAGACGTTAATCGTCTCTCCCGCCGAACCGGTATTGTAGATCTGCAGACGGGTGTCTGCACCGATTCCCAAACTGCCGAACTGCAGGCGCAAACCCAGGCTGAGAAATGAGAACTTCTCAACGCCGATGCCCGAACCGTTGTTGA
Source organism: Myxococcota bacterium (assembly GCA_035528415.1). Lineage (GTDB taxonomy): Bacteria > Myxococcota > B64-G9 > B64-G9 > B64-G9 > DATKYQ01. The sequence continues at coordinate 93,719 of DATKYQ010000080.1, forward strand.
AGAAGTCATCGAGCCCGAAGATGCCGGGTGCGCAGTAAGACAACGACAGACCGTACGAGAACCAGGAGAATTCGTAGGGCGGGCGCGAACCAAAAGATGCCGGACTGAAGTGCGCCCCATCGATATCCTCGGCCAGGGCGGTGTAAGCCCCGCCCATTCCCACAACGCGGCTCGAACCCAACACCGGCCCGGTCACGGCGTCTATCTCGAAGTCGTTACTGGTGAAAGTATCCTGGGCGGCCGCCTGCGGCAGAGCGGCCATCGTCAGGAGTAAACACGTAAGCGCGCTCGTCGATCTTCGTCTCGCCGGCAAATCCGTTCACCCCCGTCCACGTCTGATGGCCAGCATGAAGCCGAATAGGATCATGAACGCCAGCGGTGCCGAACCGCTTCCCGAAGCCGAACAACCACAGCCGCCTGAAGATGTGCAGATATTTTCTCCCGCCACGCAGGCGCCGGCCTGGCAGGTGTCTTCGGCCGTACACTGGTCGCCGTCCTCGCAGACCGTGCCGTCGGCCAGGGGCTGGGCCCGGCATTGGCCGCCGGCTGTGTTGCAGATCCCTTGCTGGCAGGGGCCATCGAAACTCGAGCAGTCTTTGGACGTTCCGGCGCAACTTCCATCCGCACAGGAATCACTCATTGTGCAGGGATCGTCGTCGTCACAGGCAGCCTGGTTGTTGGTGTGTGCGCAGCCGGTTGCCGGGTTGCAGGAGTCGTCGGTGCAGGCGTTGGCGTCGTCGCAATCGATTGCCGCGCCCGAGCAGGCACCTGCTGAACAACTGTCGTTGGCCGTGCAGGCATCGCCGTCGTCGCAAGCTGCGTTGTTGGGGACATTGATGCAGCCGCTGGCGATGTCGCAGGAGTCGTCGGTGCAGGTGTTGGCGTCGTCGCAGTCGACGGCCGATCCCGAGCAGGCGCCTGCCGAACAATGGTCGTTGGTCGTGCAAAAATTGCCGTCGTCACAGGCGGCTGCGTTAGGGGTATTGATGCAGCCACTGGCGCTGTCGCAAGAGTCGTCGGTGCACAGGTTGGTATCGTTGCAGTCGATAGCCGAGCCCGTGCAGGAACCTGTAGAACAGTGATCGTTGGTCGTGCAAGCATCGGCGTCGTCGCAGGCTGCGTTGTTGGGAGTATTAATGCATCCGTTGGCGATGTCGCAGGAGTCGTCGGTGCAGGCGTTGCTGTCGTCACAATCGATAGCGGTGCCCGAGCAGGAGCCGGCAGAGCAGCTGTCGTCGGTCGTGCACAGATCGCCGTCGTCACAAGCGGCGTTGTTGTTGCTGTGTGTGCAGTTGCCGTTGGATGGGTTGCAGGAGTCGTCGGTGCAGACGTTGGCGTCCGAACAATCCTTGGCGCTGCCGGCACACAAACCTCCCGAACAACTGTCGTTGATCGTGCAGGCATCGCCGTCATCGCAGGTCGCCGTGTTGTTGTTATGTGTGCAGTTGCCGTTGGATGGGTTGCAGGAGTCGTTAGTGCAAACATTGCCGTCCGAGCAATCTTTGGCACTGCCCGTGCAGGTGCCACCCGAACACTGATCAGCGAGCGTGCAAGCGTTGCCGTCATTGCAGCCGGCCGTGTTGTTGACATGTGTGCAGTTTCCGTTAGTCGGGTTGCAGGAGTCGTCGGTGCAGACATTGCCGTCCGAGCAGTTCTTGGCGCTGCCCGTGCAAGAGCCGCCCGAGCACTGATCGTTTATCGTGCAGGCATTGCCGTCATCGCAGGGCGAACCGTCTGGCAGGCTCGAGCAGTCCAGTCCACCGCAGTTGCCGTAGAAATCGGAGGCGTTTTGCTTCTGGCAATCATTGTCAGTGCAGTTGAAATCCTCGGCGCACTGGCTGCCGTCGGGATTGTTGAAGCCGATCTCGGCTGCCCGCACCGCGCGGCCGGCATTGACCCGGCCGTATCCGTAGTAGTTGTTGTGCCCGTTGGAATCGTAGCTGACACCACCCACCTTGTCGGCCGTGTGCTCGACGACGAAACGGGCCTCGGCCCCGGTTAAAGACGGGTTGGCCGAAAAGGTCAGCGCCACCACTCCCGCGGCGATAGGACAGGCGGCTGACGTCCCGTTGAAATAACGGGTGTAGTTTCCTGTGTTGTCCGGTTCTGGCATGTTGGTGTTGTAATCACTGCCCGGAAACCACGGCTCCCAGAACTCGCCATTTCTCGAAAAGCCGCGGTTGCCCAGCGTGTCCGTTGTCAGGATCTGTAGATCTCCGGAGCCGCTGCCGCCGGTTGGTGCCACGACGGACAGGTTGGAGCCGTAGTTCGAATAGCTGACTCGCTGGTCCGTGTTGTCCGTGCCGCCGACCGCCATCACTCCGGGCATGTTGGCTAGCTCGTCGATACCGAGGGCCACGCCGTCATTGCCGGAGGCAAAAAGAACGACTGAACCAAGACCCCCGCGACCATTGTTCACGGCATCCTGAACGGCCGTATAGAATGGCTGCATGTCGATCTGAGATGTAAGATCCTGGCTGATGCCCCACGAGTTGGACAGCACCCAAGCGCCGTTGTTAGTGGCGTATTGAATTGCCAGGTAGCCATTGGAAAGCTCGGACACGGATGCCCAACCGTCCATCATGCGGATGCCCATCAGCGAACAACCGGGGCAGGTTCCGGCCATGCCCTCATTATTGTCCATGCTGGCGGCGATCTCGCCGGAACAACAAGTTCCATGGGCGTTGATGGCGTCTGCCGGCGGAGTGGGATCGTTGTCGTTGCCCGGCAAGTCGTAGCCGGTCACGATGTTGGTAGATGCGAAGTCTGGGTGGCTCTCTTCCAACCCGGTGTCCACCACAGCCACGATTACCTGGGAGTCACCTGTGGTAACGTCCCAGGCTTCCTCGGTGTTGATGTCGGCCCCGCTGGCCTGGTAGTGGTACCACTGTTCTGAGTAGTAGCTGTCGTTGGGAGTGTGGTAAAGATCGATGGGTACGATGAAATCGGGCAGGGCCCATGCAACTCCCGGCAGGCGCGCGGCGGCCCGGGCGCCGGCCAGCGCCGTGTGGGCGTCCGTGGAGCGGCACAGGAACAGGGTGCCGAGATCGTCGAGGCGTCTGACCGGCTGCAGGCCGGTCCGGGCCAGCAGATCCACGGGCAGTCCGGGAATACTCTTTTCCAGACGCAGCATGACGCCGCGGTCGAGCAGAAAGCGACGGGGCGATCCGGGCACGGCGAAGACGGCGCCCAGTCGGGCAACCAGTCCCTCCGCCAGCAGGGCGCGAGCCACTTCTTCGCCCCGGCCCCGATAGTCAGCAGTCAGCGAGATTTCCCACAAGCCGCATCCCAGCTTGACGACATTCTCAGACATGTTCAGTTCGGGGTGCAGAGCCAGCGACTGTTCGACCAAGAGACCCTTGACTGGCGCGACCGCAATCTTATCAGGCGCCGGAGCCAGCTGGATCGTGTTGCCGCGGCTGTCGATGTAATTCGGTCCCGCCAGGACCGTCGTGCACATTAATGATATAATTAGCAAGCTAGAGAAGATGCCTCGCATTTATCTCTCCCTGGTCTTCCCCCGTGTATTCTACGATTCTACGGACTCGGTTTGTTTTTTTCAATCGTGGAAACTCAGCCGACAACTATCTCGAGGCGCGGGCCGCACTCGATGCGTAGATCGTGGCCGGTTGCGTAGTTTTCACCGTCCAGCGTGTATGAGATAGGTTTTTGCGACTCGATCTGCACTTCTGCGGCGATGCCTTCCAGCATCTTGCGCTCGCTCACCTTGCGACCCAGGTAGATCCTGGGCAAGGAGGCTACAATGGCCGCCGGCGAGGAGACGATGCCCAGCATGTGGAAAGTGTGCGGCCGCTCCTGGCAGCGGTGAAAGGGCTTGAAACCCAGGCCCATCTGCTCGACCGTTGAGGCCGCCAAGGCGGCGAAGGAGCGGGCCGGCCACTCCTGCCCATCCAGGAGCACCCTCGCCTCGACTCTTTCGAACAGGCGCCGCGCCAGCTTGCCGCCGGTGATCGTCGAGAGCGAGCCCTTGGCAAGCTGCTTGATAGTTGACAGGGGTGTCTTCTTGCCGGACTCGTAAAGCACCTCCAAAAATCGGTGGGTGAAACCGTTGCCGAAGACAAACCCGTAACGACCCTCTACCTTGAGAATGTCGCGGAAGGTCGTCTCGAAAGGGACGCCCTCGCGGTACTTGTGAACCAGGTTGACCATCAGGCCGGCCGAGGATCCCTTTATACCGCACGAATTGGCGGCGATGTTCATCGTGCCGCCGCGCAGCAGGGCAATCTTGGGAATGGGCTTGTCGCCGTACTCTTCTATCAGCGCGCTGATCACCAGGCTGTTCGATCCGTCGCCGCCGTTGATGGCCAGGATATCGATGCCTTTTTCGCGGAAAATACGGATCATCTCGTGGATGTCCTTGGTACTCCTGGTGGCGACGGCCTCGCCGCTGGTACCGGTGATGTAGCCCAGGCTGCGCATCCACTCGGGGTTCTGCTCGTTTCTTCTAGAATAGGGATTATTTACTACGCCAATGCCGGGCATGACCGGTTCTCAGCAGAGGAAGTCGAGTATCCAGCGCAGGACTCCCAGCATGATCAGTACCAGGCCCTCGCGGCGCGAGATTTTCCAGCCGGTGCGCATGAAAAAAACCACCAGCACGCACATTCCCAAAAGCATATAGACTGAAGAAAGCGAGTGGGTGTCGACCTTGAGGTTGCGAATCAGCCCGGCCAGTCCCAGCACTCCCATCAGGTTGAACAGGTCGCTGCCGATCAGGTTGCCCAGCGACATTCCATGCATTCCCTTGGCTGCGGCCGTCAACGAAGTTGCCAGTTCGGGCGCTGAGGTGCCGGCGGCGACTATGGTGACCGCGATCAGCCACTCGGATAGCCCCAGTAAACGAGCCAGTTCGGAGGCCGATTCCACCAACAAAGCTCCGCCGCCCACCACGGTGGCGATTCCCAGAAACAGCAAGAGGGGATCCTTCCAGGTCGCCGTGCCCTTGGGAACTTCAGTTGTCGATCCCTTTTTCTGGAAGAAAAGCAAGGCGAGGTAACCGATCAGGCCGCAAAAAAGAATAGCGCCTTCCATGTGTGACAAGTGATAGTCCGAGAGCATCAAGACGATCGCCAGCGAGGTTGCCACCAGCAGGCTGCCGTCACGAAATACCGAGATGCGCTGCACCGGGAGAGCTTTAAACAGGGCGCAGCCGCCGAGGATGAATCCCAGGTTGAAGATGTTAGAACCGACTATGTTACCAACCGAGATGTCGGCCTTGCCGGCCACGGCCGCCGAAATGGTCACCGCGAACTCGGGGGCCGAGGTGCCGAAGGCGACAATGGTCAACCCGATCACAAGATCCGATATATGAAAGTGACGACCTATGCGCGCGGCGCTCTCGACCAGCCAGTCGGCGCCCTTCCATAGGAGCAGGATCGAGGCGACAAGCAGCGCCAGGTTTAGGATGAAGTGTCCCATAAAGATCCGTTCGCGCGCCGCTTGCGGAACGGCAGCCGGTCGGGCCTCACTCGGGCTTTCCTAAAACAGCCTCGAAGAGATTCTCGTCCATCAAGGCACCCTTGGCTATACGCCTGCGATACTCGATGAAATCGATCGTGTCCCGCCCGGTCTGTTTGCGGGTGGCGAAGGCGGTGAAGCCCAGGAAGGCCTCTCCCATCATGTTGGCGTCCAGCCAGTGCCGGTTGAAAACCTTGGCCTGGTCCCAGAAGAACCTCTTCTTGGCGCGCACCGAATCGATGGACATCTGCAGGCATCCGGGGAAGAGGTTGGCCAGGTGCCAGACCATGCCGTCTACCGCCTCGTCCAATAGTGAAAAATCAACCTGACAACTTTTGGCAAGCTCGCGGGCCGCCTTGGCCTCGGCCCCGCTCTTCATCTCGCCGTAGACGATCTCTCCGTCATTGATGTAGCTGTCGGTCATAACGGCCGGGTTACGGATGAAGCGGCCGTCCTTTTTGAGCACCGGCGCAACCTTGGTGAGGAGCCCCTTGACCTTCATCTTGTATGCAGACCACAGCTCGCACGAGATGCAGTTCCACATGGCGTCTTCCATGGTCAAGAACCAGGGTAAAAAGTCGCTCGAACCGCCCACGGGAGCCGATCCGTGCCGGGTGCCGGCCTGTCCGAAGATTGCCGTATCAGCGGCCACCGCCAGATCGCAGGCCATCCCGATCTCCTGGCCGCCCGCCACCCGCATCCCGTTGACCCTGCAGATGACCGGCTTCTTGCAATCGAGAATGGAATCGACCATGCCGTTGAACAGGTCCATGTACTCGCCGTACTCATGGGGGCGCTTGGAGTAGTATTGCGCGTACTCGACCGTGTTGCCGCCGGAGCAAAAGGCCCGCTCTCCCGCCCCGGTGAAGACGACCGCCACCACGCTCCGATCACACGAGGCTGCCTTGAAACCGGCGATGACGCCCTTAACCATCTCGGTGGTGTAAGAGTTGTATTGCTTGGGGTTGTTGAGAGTGATCCGGGCGACGTAGAGATCGGACTGTTTTTGCCCCTGCGGATCCGCCAGCGGAATTTTCTCATACATGGTGCAAGGCGGCTCAGTGCCCCAGTATTCGCCCTTGAACAGGCCGTGGTCTTTCAACTCGTCATCCCTGGTCAACCAATCGAGCGCCATGTTTCCTCCTTCGTGAGAGACACCTTCATGTAGCCCAAAGAGCCGATCAATGCAAGAGCTGGGAACTTCCATTATTTTCTAAAGCGAAAATCACGATTGGCCGGAAACAGTTCTTACCCAAATCCGGGCAGTGGCGGCACGACCATGATTGTCCGCATCCCCGATGTAACCAGCCGTAAAAGCTAAATGTTCTCAATATAAGCCTCGAGTTTTTGACAAGTCGGCCATGCTGTGCTAAACAGCTTGCGCTCGGGGTTATCAGCGGCCATCGTTGCAGTAAGGCCGAGTACTACCTTGAAAGAACAGGGTATTGCAGATATGCGCAACATCTATTTTGACATCGACGACAGGACCAAGGAAGTCGAGGCGCTGCAGGCCAAGAAAAAGAAGGACTTGCGTGCTTTCCAGGAAAAGTTTGAAGTTTCCTGGATCTACCATGAAAGTGCGCTTGAGGGCACCGTGCTGGACATCTTCGACCTGAAGGCGGCGCTCGATCACGCCACGCTGGAGGACGGTGTGCTGATTCCCGTCTACCAGCGCATCCGCAACCACAAGAACACCATAGAGAAGATCAAAAAGAACGCCACTGCCAACTCTCGCATGCCGACACTCTCGTTCATCAAGGAAGTGCACCAAGTGCTGAGCTATGGACTTTCTGAGTTGCCGGGGGGGCAATACCGTAAAGATGTTCCCATCCATCGCAGCTACTACCATGAGATCATGGCCCCCTCGCGTATCTCATATGCCATGAACAAGCTTGTCAGGTATCTCAAGACCAAGGAATTCAAGCAACTACATCCGCTTCAGCAGGCGGCCGAGGTGCATTTTCGTCTGATGCACATCTTTCCTTTCTCCCGGGAATGCGGCAAGCTGGCGCGCCTGATCATGAACTTCTTCGTGATTCGCGCGGGCTACCTTCCGATTATAATTCCCGCCGTGGAGAGACAACACTACTACGAAGCGTTGCGCGTAAGCCCCAAGGTGGTTCACGATCTGATCGTCAGCTGCATGGAACAGACGATCAATCTCTCGCTGCGATTCTTCGACGGAGGCACCAAAGAGATCTGGTAAAGCTCAAGGTCCTCCGGAGAATTGTCGAACGGCCTGTTGAAACATTTTCATGACGGCCGGATCGAGGCTGCCGTCGAACTTGATGTTGTGAAATCCTTTCATGTTCTTGAGCATTGCCAGAAGGTTGTTCAAGTCCATCAGCTTGAGTTTGCTGAGGTCCTCATCGGCGTGACTATCCTGCAGCCAGTGCCTGAACATCTTCTTGACCCTGGCTGGCTTTCCCGAACCGCGCACGAAAGCAGCTTGCAGATCGCCCGGGGTGGCTCGCTTGAATGACAATTTGCGGGTGTAGGCCCGCATGCACCTGAGAAAGGTCTTTTGCCCCAAGGTCCGGCGCAGGAAGTGCAGAAACAGGGCCCCCTTGCCGTAAACCAGTCCCGCATACTGCAATTGGTTGTCGAAGTCCTTGACCTGACGGTCGACCGCGCCGTCATTGCCGCCGAAAGCCCGATGAAGCTGGTAGGGCAAGGCCAGCTCCATCTGGAGCTGACGCGTGGCAGCCTGGCTGCCATGTTTTTTCTCAAAGTACAGCACCGCCGCATAGTTAGCCGGCGACTCGTCCAGAAAAGGGTGACGGATCGAGTCGGAACCCACCAGGGCGTGAAACCACTGGTGGGCGATCTCGTGGGCCAAGACGAACTCCTCAATGCCTGTTTTCTTCATCAGGCCGGCCATCATGTCCCCCATGGGTCCCGCGACACGCGGACCGGCTACGGCGATCGCTATTGTAACCAGTCCGGGATACTCCATTCCTCCGGCCCCGCCGACCAGTGGCGCGTAGGCGACGTCGAGTTCGGCATAGGGATAGGGGCCGAACATACGAGAATAGATTTTCACGGCGCTAACGGCGCGCGCGAGAAGCTCCTCTGCCTCACTCTCTTTCTCTTGCAAAACGAAGGCGCGCAGGCGCAACCCGCCTGACTTTTTCTCCCTCACGATATAGCGGGTCGAGACCTGCAGGGCGAAGTCGCGCACAGCCGTGCCCATCAGAAAAACATCTTTTTTTGCTGCGGCCCCGGGACCCAGCGGTTGCTCTCCCACCTGGATCCCCGAGGAAGCCACCAGCGCTGCTTTGGGCAGGCGCAGCTTCACCAGGTAGTTGGCCACCTCGAAGTTGGCCAGGTCCCCCATTCCTGGTGGCTCCTCGGCGTCCCAGCCCGACTGGAGGCGCGCGGGCAAGATGGGGTAGAAGTAGCCCAGGTTGAAAATGCCCAGGCTATGTCCGTAAGTGCCGTACCCTTCCCGACCCTGCTTACCCATCAACTCGGCCAGCACATTGCCTATCTGCACGCCGGCATCCGCATGCATGCGGGGGACCACTGCTTTGCAGTCGATTCCTACAAGCACTCGGGAATTCGCGGGCAGCGGTACGGCCAGGGAGATGCGCATAGCGGTCGGGTTGATCCACTCGAATTCGACCGGAGCCCCGTTGATAGTGACCGCCGAGATCTCGAGATTGCGCGCCTTGCCCTCTGTAAGCCAGGCGACGTTGGGATAGGTGCGGAAAACCAGTTCGGGCAAGGACCTGCCGGTTGTGTTCTTGTAGTTGATCTGCTCGTGAATGTCGATTGTTCCCAGTACGGTGTTGAGTTCCATGTCGATCTGGTAAAGCGGCAAGTCGGAAAGCGAACTCACCCCGACCCTGGCCACGGTGTTCTTGCGGTACGCCCGTGACAGTCCGCGCAGGAATGGCTTCGAGTCATAGTCGCCGGGCGCGTTTTCGGCACCGATTGCGGCCGATGCGCACAGCAAGCAGGCTATGACGATACAGCCAATGCGAGTGTGCGACTTTATAAAGATCCTGCCCGATTGAGAGACCATGAATCTTACTCTAGGCCAAGCAAAAGGCCGGCGTCAACGTCCTATCGTTGACGCAGCAAGGCAGCAATGGTATTTGCGTATGAAAATAAAGGGGATCAAAATCATGGAAGAAAAACTCTGGCATCAACACAATTGGCCCGCGGGCGTGGCTCATGAAATCTCGGGCTTCGAAAAGCCTGTATTCTCACTCCTGGACACGGCAGCCGAGAAGTGGCCGGAAAACACTTATACCATCTTCGAAGGTTCCGGCAGGACCTATGCCCAGGTCAAGCAGACGGCCGACCGGTTGGCCAACTTCTTAATATCACGCGGTATTCGCAAGGGAGACCGGGTGGCTATTTTTCTGCCCAACCTGCCGCATTTCCCTGCAATTTTTTTCGGCATCATCAAGGCAGGGGCTGCCTGCGTCACCTGCAATCCACTCTACAAGGCCACGGAACTCAACTATCAACTCAAAGACTGCGGGGCCAAGGCCGTGTTCGTCATGGATCATCCCCAATTCTACCCCACGGCACAGAAGGCCGTCGAGGGCACCGATGTCGAGACCGTTGTTGTCTGCGGGGTGAAATCCTACCTGCCTCCGCTAAAGGGTATCCTCGGCGGGTTGCTCGGAAAAATTCCCCATGCCGCGTCCCACGATCCCGGGCATTTCTCCTTCGATGAAGTCGTCTCCTCGGCCGACGGCGCAGCACCCGAGATTGAAATCGATCCAGTGCGGGATCTGGCATTGGTAATCTACACCGGGGGCACCACCGGCTTGCCCAAGGGAGCAGCCCTGACGCACGCGAACTTCGTCTACGATGTGATGGCCGTCCAGGAATATGTCCGCTATCCGCACGCCGAAGGTGCCGCTCCTGAAAAAGTTCGCGTGGGTGGATTTCATACCTTCCTGGGCGTGTTGCCCTGGTATCACTCCTTCGGTATGTCGCTGTGTATGCTCTGGGCGTGTCACACCGGCAGCCGCCTGGTCTGCATACCCGACCCCCGGGCCGGCAAGCCGCCTTTCACGGAAGTGCTCCGGGCGGTCGAGAAATACCAGACCACTGTAATTGCCGGGGTGCCCACAATCTACGTGGCCTTCACCAACCATCCGCTGCTTAGCAAGTTCAACCTGAAATCGGTTCAGGCCTGCGGCTCGGGCGGAGCGCCGCTGCCGGTCGAGGTAGCCAAGCGCTTCGAAGCGGCCACGGGAGCGGTGCTCTTCGAGGGCTACGGCCTGAGCGAGACATCCCCGGTAGCGAGCCTCAACCCTACCAACGTCGAGCAGCGCCGGTTCGGCTCGGTGGGTTTTCCCCTGCCGGGCACAGACATTAAAATCGTCGACGCGGACAGCGGACAAGCCGAACTCACCCATGGCGAGGACGGTGAGATAGCCATTTGCGGTCCGCAGGTGATGCAGGGCTACTGGCAGCGCCCCGAAGAGAACCAGGCGGTCTTTCGCGAGATTGACGGCAAGCGCTTTTTCCTGACGGGTGACATCGGGCATTTCGATGAGCAGGGCTACCTGGTAATCACCGATCGCAAGAAAGATCTCATCCTGGTGGGTGGCTTCAACGTCTATCCGCGCGAAGTGGAGGAGATCCTCTACCAGCATCCCAAGGTGGCCATGGCGGCCGTAGTGGGTATCCCGCACGAGAAGAGCGGCGAGATGGTCAAGGCCTTCATTCAGCTCAAGCCCGGCCAGCAATCCAGCGAGCGGGAGATGCTCGACTTCTGCCGTGAAAACATGGCCGGCTACAAGCGACCCCGCTCGATCGAGTTCCGCGATGCCCTGCCCCAGTCGGCCGTGGGCAAGGTCCTCAGGCGCGAACTGCGCGACGAGGCGCTTGGAAAGAACGACTGACGCCCAGGGTTCCCACTTCCGGCGCCTGAGATGTTATACAATCAGATGCTGCGATAAATCGCGGGGCCCACCCCGCAGCGGAGGTGATGCCGTGTTCGCCAGGAATGCTGTTTTCTTCATGTTTGTCTTTGTGTTAGCTCGCGGTTGGTTGCCCGCTTTGGCCGGCGATTCGCCCGCCGTCTCGAGCGGTTACGCACTGCTGATCGGCAGCAACCGGGCCGGACCGGGCCAGGAAGAATTGCGTTACGCGCACCGGGACGCCGAAAGCATGGCCGAAGTTCTTACTCAGATCGGCGGTTATGAACCCGCCCGAGTGCTCGTGCTGCTTGATCCCGCGCGGGATGAGATCATCTCGGCACTTGCCAAGCTGCAAGAGCAAATCCGCGCCCGAGTCGATCTCGGAGAACCCTCACAGCTTCTTTTCTACTACTCGGGTCATGCCCGCGCCCATGCCTTGAACATGGGGAGCGACGAGATCGGCCTGGAAGAGCTGCGCCGCTTGCTGATTCAGAAACCGGCCACCGTCACCTTGGCCGTGCTGGATGCTTGCCAGACCGGGGCCATCTCGCGTGTCAAAGGCGCCGAGCCGGCGGCCGATTTCTCATACAACTCGGTCAACCGGCTCAACACCGCGGGCGTCGCAGTGATGGCCTCCTCCGCGGCCAGCGAGCTGAGCCAGGAATCTGAAATTCTGGCCGCATCCTATTTCACAAGCAACTTAGTGGCCGGGCTACGCGGGGCGGCCGACAATGACTCGGATGGACGGGTCACCCTGCGGGAGGCCTATCGCTATGCCTACAATCGCACTCTGGCCGACACGGCCGCCACTGCGGTCGGCAAGCAGCATCCCACGTTGGAGACCGAGCTGCGCGGCAAGGGGGAGATGATACTGAGCTGGCCGGCCCGGGCGTCGGCGGCCCTGGTGCTCGACAAGACGACGGCCGGCGAAGTTCTGGTGCAGCATGAGCGGGGAGGGAGCATCGTGGCCGAGTTGCACAAGGTCGCAGGCGAGAAAATGCGCCTGGCCCTACCACCCGGCAAATACACGGTCGTAGTGCGTGATTCCAACGAGGCCTTCAGCTGCGATCTGGATCTGCAGGAGGGAGCCGGAACGACCATCGATCTGGATTACTGCCATGCAATACCACCGGAAGAGGCCGTGGCCAAGGGCCCGCAACCCTGGCGCGAACACTGGGGCATCGAGCTCGGGTTAGGCGCCTGGCGCAGCGTGTCGGACGGCTACAGCCAACGTCTGGATGACTTCGGTTACGAGAAGCAGCTTTTCGACTTCGACGAGACATTTACAATCACGGCCGCGGGTTTGTACAGCATCAACCGCTACCTGGCGGTAGGGATAGGCTTTGGCACGCTCTCGGGCGGAAGCTACAGGCGCGAGGTCTACGATCTCGATGGAGAGCAGCGCGATCAGACGTTTGACTGGTCGGCTTACGGAATCGGGCCTTTCGTGCGCGGGACGCTGCCGCTGATAGACGGCATACTCAACCCATTTCTGCAGGCCGGCTGCGGGTTGGCGTTCGGCAGATCGGTCTATCGCGATCCGCTGCAGGCATCGGAAGTTGTCGACGACCAACTACACTGGGGTTACGAGATCTTCGTTGGAGCCGGGCTGAACGTCATGATCTGGGACAACTTCGGTATCTTCGGCCAGGTGTCCTATACATTCGCGCCGCTGGTCGAGAACCTGATGGGGGATATCCACGACAGCGGCGGCCCGAGTTTCGTGCTCGGGATTCGCGGCGCTCTGTAGCGTCGGGAGGACAGACGGATGAACCGCTTATTAACAACTGTTTTAGGCCTGGCCTCTATGGCCATTCTCCCCGGCTGGACCTGCGAGCCGATAACGGCCGATCCCGGCTTCGACATGTGGTGCGGGGACGAACTCTGCGCCTGGCAGGTCGAGCAGGGAGGGATCCGGCGTGTCGCTACCTGGCACCGTTCGGACTACGGCGTCGAACTCGACGGCGACCCGGTGATCATCAGCCAACTTTCCGACGTGACTTCCTCGCAGGCCCAGTGCCTCGACTTCGAGCTGCAGGCAGACCACGACGACGGCGTCAGCCTGACCCTCGAACTCGATTTCCTGGATGACGGACACGTCGACGCTCGCCAGCCGCTGGCCAGCGACGGCTGGCGCCCGGTGCACTACAGCATGACGCCGCCGAGTTGGTATGAATCCGTGCGCTTCACAATTCGCAAGGACGGCCCGGGTCGAGCGGTGCTGACTCAGATCAAGGTCAGCGCGGGCGACGATTGCGCCGGAGCGCCCATCGAACTCGACGATCGCCCGACCGGAGCGGCCTGCGAGACAAACAGCCAGTGCAAGCAGGGCCTGTGTCTGGCCGTCATGCAGTGGCGACCGGACGTCGAGGGGGGAGACACCCATGCCTGCAGCGCCTGCCGTAATGATCTCGACTGCCCGGCCGGTATGACCTGCGGGCTCGAGGCGAGCGCTGCCTACTGGCTGTACCAGGATTGCGGCGAGCCCGCACGTCACCAGCTTGGCGAGCGCTGCATGGGAGACTCCGAGTGTGCGACGGGAACCTGTTGCCAGGGGACCTGCTCCGAGTGTTGTTTTTCCGGAGACTGCCCCGCGGGCGGAGTCTGCGAAGTGCGCGACTGGCACACGTTGGGAGACGACTACGAGTACCAGATCCTGCCGCAGCAGTGCTCTCCGGGGACGGGGGCGGCGCAGGCCGGAGCCCCGTGCCTGCGCGGCGATGACTGCGCCTCGGGTTCCTGCAGTGGCACCGGAGAGTTCAAGCAGTGTTTCCTGGACGGGCGCCGCTGTCAGGCCGACGAGGATTGTCCCCTGTGGAACTCCTGTCTTACCCTGGGCGCATACGGAGGCCATTGCCGGTAACTCCATGGATGCTTATCAGCGATACGGCCCCGCTTTGCTACGCAAGTGCCAGCGGATGCTCCAGAGCCGGGAGGATGCGGAGGACATCGTGCAGGGACTCTTTGTGGACATGCTGAATAAGGGCAAGACCGACCTCGACCTGCCCTACCTTTACAGGGCGGTGACCAATCGCTGCATCAATCACCTGCGCTACGGCGATAACCGGCGCCGCCTGCTCGAGCGTCACGATGTCATGCTGCGCGGCCCGGTTCGCACGCGCTGCGACGATCGGGTCATCGGGCTGGATCTGCTTGTCAAGCTGTCCGAGGCGCTCGACCGCAAGTCGCTGGAGGTGCTGGTGCTGCACTACTTCGACGATATGACCCAGGAAGAGATTGCCTCACTACTGGGCACGAGTCGCAAGACGGTGGGCAAGCGTCTCGGCAAGGCCAGACAGCAAGTGAAAATGCTGGCCGCGGGAGGTGACAGATGAGCGCGGTATGCCAGGGAAATGCACCCAGCTGGCTCACTCTCGAACTCTACCAGTTGGGAGAGCTTCCGGGTTCGCGCAGGGCCGAGGTCGAAGAACACCTGGAAGACTGCCCTACTTGCCGTGACTGCCTGGAGAAAATCCGCGCGGATGAAAACACGGCGCTTGCTCCCCTGAGCCCGGCAATGCTTCAAAACACGCGACCGGCGCGGCCGCGTCAGACATGGGTCATCGCCGCGACCACGGCCGCCTGCGCCGCGCTGCTGGTTGTCTTCTTGCTGCCAAGAGGCCCGCACAAGGGCCGGCCGGTCCTCGCGCCCGCGCCTGCCCGCATAGCCTACAAGGGTGGCGAACTGTCCATGGCGTTGGTGCGCGAACGCGCAGGCGCCACCCTGAACGACCCCGAAACATTTATGCCCTCAGATCGCTTCATGGTTCTGGTGACTTGCCCGCCGGGCGAAGAGCTTTTCTGGGATCTGGTCGTTTTCCAGAACGGCCAACCTTCGTTCCCGCTGGATCCCAAAGGAGTGCTAGCCTGCGGCAATCGCCTGCCCTTGCCGGGCGCCTTCCGCCTGACAGGCAGCATACCTGCCGCTGTCTGTCTGCTGACCGCGCCTCAGGCCGTAAAGCGCGCAGATATAGCGGCGAATCCAGAAAAGCTTCCGAGAAACACGATCTGCCTCGCGCTCAAACCGGTTTTCTGACGAGTGTAACGCTGTTAGAAATTCGAAAAGGAAGGCACTCTCTCAAGAGCTGGTTTCTTCAGAAACGGATGTTGGCTGACCGGTAGTCTCTGTCTTTACCTTCCAGGGGCGTGCTTCGCCCCGGCGCATGATGCGCACAAGGGCCCAAGCCGCGCCTATGAACATGGCTATGCATAACCACTGGGCGGCGGTCATGTCCAGGTAGCGCAGGTCGACGTTACCGTAGTGGTGCGAGCGCAGGAAGTCGAAGAAGAATCGCACCGGGGCGTAGAAGAGCGGAACCAGGGCCAGGAAAAATCCGTCGGGCCGCGGCTTGCGGCCCAGCCAGCGGGTCACCGGGTAGAGTACCACGAGGGTGAAGAGGAACTCGTAAAAGCCCAGGTCATGGCGCGATCCGCCGGGGTATTTCACGGCCAGGAAAAAATCAGTGTGTATCCCGGGATGGTCATGGGCCAGGCTGCAGCCCAGCCGTCCGAAGATCCAGGCCAGCACGATGCCCCAGACGAATACGTCGGCGTAGGCCAGAAACGGGATCTTGCGCTTGTGGGTGTAGATTAGTGCCGTGATCAGCGCACCCAAGAACCCGCCCATGGACGAGATCGGCGCCCAGATGAAGAAGATCTCCCAGGGCTTTTCTGCCAGCCGCTCGGGAAAGTAGAAGACCATCGAAACCACATGAGCCATGCTGAAAGCGCCCAGGATGATCCAGATGGCCATTGTGTGGGCCTCTTCGGGATCGAGACCCACCCGGGCTGCCCGTCGCTTGGTCGAGAAGAACCCGAGCAAGATGGCGCAGGCCACGCATACCCCGAAGGGGTCGATGACCACGAACCCGAGGTCCAGTGTCGGAATGTGTATGTAAGGAATCATCGCCGTCGGATCAGTTTTTAGTGGCCTTCTCGGACTCTTCCTCGGCGACTTTCTTACGCGCCTCGTCCATGTCGAGTTCGCGGGTTTTCTGGATGATCTCCTCCAACGCGGCCTCTGGCAGGGCGCCTGCCTGCTGTAAGACCATGATCTGATCCCTGAACACGGCCAGGGTGGGAATCGAGCGAATGCCGAACATGGCCGCCACCTCTTGCTGGGCCTCGGTGTCGCAACTGGCGAAGGCGATGTCGGTGTGTTTTTCGGACACTTTCTCGAAGACTGGCCCGAACATCTTGCACGGGCCACACCACTCGGCCCAGAAGTCGATCAGCAGTATGGAGTTGTTCTTGATTGTCTCGTCCAGGTTTTCCTTGGATAAATCGATATGCGCCATGGGATCCTCCGGCTGGTGTTGGATCCGACGCACCCGATGCCAGACCCGGTTCACAATCAATGGCCTAATATATCCACATCCGGGCCCGAGGCAAATAACCGAACGTCTTTTGCTGTAACCTGCGATTATTTCGCGGGCTTGATCGTCATGCTGGTCCCGGACGAGTAGGCGCTGAACTCGGGGGCGTACATGGGTTGCACCGTGGCCGGGCCAATCCTGAAGTTGCCGGCAATGGCCGCCCGCATGCGGTAGCTGAAGGGATACTCGCCCTGAGGCAGGTTTTCGAAGAAGAAGTTCATGCCGCTGTCGCGCACCTCTTCATACCAGTAGATGCCCAGTGCCCAGCGGTGCCTGCTGGTAGTGCTGGCAGGCTCGCAGCCGGCCGGGCGAGGGTCGCGCAGGTGGACGTACTGTACCGGGTGCTTGGCAGTCAGAGAGAGATGCACCTCGATCTCATCACCCGGCTCCAGCCGGGCGCCCTCGGCCAGCGGCCGCAGGACAGCCTCGCGGCCTGATTTCTCCCGCTTGAAGTATTTGCGGGTGACCTTCAGGAAATCGCCGCTTGCCTCGACCGGAAGTTTCTCGGTCGAAAAATGCCAGGTGGCGGAGGCGAACATGTAACCGGGAGTGTGTTTTTCGACCGTGATTGTTGAAGTCTTTGCGGGATCCATCTCTGGGCCGGGAATGACGATCTGGTTCTTCTTGCCGGTGTACTCGTCGGGCTCGAAGACGAAGGACTTGCTCAAATCTCCGATGGTCACGGTCGCCGCCTCGCGCACGCCTAGCTGGTTTGTTTGCTTCAAGTATTTGGCCAGCGAGTAGATCACCTCGGCCGTGGCCCGGGTGGATTTCCAGTGGTTGAGCTTCTTGTTCAGAAACAGCCACAGCACCAGCCCGTCGAGCTTGTCGTTCTTGGGCATCAACTCGAGCAGTGTGCGCACGGCGAAGGCGTGCGTCTCGATGGTGTCGTTGTACCACAACCATGCCCGCTCCTCGGGCGCCCAGAAGGTGCCCATGTCCTTTTCCGTCTTGGCCGAATCCATGACACTTTCCCAGACGAGGCGGGCCTGCTTGTCGCGCTCCATGCGGTGCAGCGTCAGAGCCAAGTAGCCCTTGAGGTAGGGAGAATGCTCGCGCCAGTGCCGGAATGAAAAATCAAGCATGCGCCGGCGGTCGGCGTCCGAGAAGACCGAGTTGGTCCAGCTCACGTCCGGGTAGTTCGAAAGCACGTAGTTCAGGAAGGTGATGAACTCCCAGCAGCTGTTATGGGCCATGCACTCCTCGACAATATGATCCACATAGTGTCGCTTCATGTAAGACCAGGCGCGCTGGACCATGTCCTTGGGAACATCCACGCCGAACTCGAGTGCCTTGGAGAAACCGTACAGTATGTAGAGCGTCATGTAGGGCGAGGGCGGCCCGCCCGGGAACCAGGGGAAGGCGCCGATAGAGGTCTGGGCTTTTTTCAACTTGGCCAGCGAGGCGTCGCGCTGAGCGCGGGTTATCCTCGGATCGAGCACGTTGATTAGCGGATGCTCGCTCTTGCGCCCGCCCTGGGCCTCTTGCAGCCAGGGAGTTTCCTCCAAGGCCATCTTGCGGTTGGGATCGTCCGCGTCCCAACGCTCATAGCGAGTCTTGCGCGCGGCGAATTTCTTGGCCATGCGCTCGATGGCCGGGTAGTCCTTGTACATCGCGGCCAGGATGCCGGTCGAGATGAAGCGGTTCAGGGTCTGCTCGGTGCACTCGTAGGGATAGTTGACCAGGTAAGGCAGTGCCGAGAGAACCGAGTAGAAGAGCTGCGCGTCGAGGGTGACCACCATCTGCTCGTCGATGCGCGTCGGGTCGTCGTTCTTGGCCAGATCATCGAACTTCATCACCCGGCGCGCGTCGCCCTTGAGACTCACAAAGCGCGACTGGGCCAGGTGAACCCGCGAGGGAAGGATGGGAAGCGGCCGCAACTCTCCGTCCGAAAACGCCCCTGACCTGGCCGCGACCTTGAAGGCCACCATCCCGACCCGGGGCGGGGTCTTGACGGCGAAAGTCAGGTTGGTCCCTGAGCCGGCCTTGACCGAGAATGTTTTCTCAACGTCGTCCGGGGCGAGCCCGAAGTCCTTGAGCAGGCTTTTCTTGCTGTCTGCATCGACAATGTCGAAAGTCAGCGTGCCCTGCATCGGTTTGTCGGAGGCGTTGTTGACCACAACCTTGAGCTGCGCCAAGTCGCCCTCGCGCAGGAAGCGCGGCAGGTAGGGGCGCACCATCAGATCTTTTACGCTGCGAGCCTCTTTCTTCAACGAGCCGGAAGACAAGTCGCGGGTGATTGCGTGCACCCAGACGTTCCACGAGGTGACCGAGTCGGGCACCAGGTACTCGAAGGTGACCGAGCCATCCGGACCGGTGAGCAACTGCGGCAGGAAGAATGCCGTCTCCGAGAAGTTGCTGCGCAACGCGACCGGCGCGGCCGGCTTGCCCTCGCCGCCGGTGGCCTTTTCGCCAACCTTGTCTGCCGAGCGATCCTCGTCGTCCGCGACGGCCGTTTCCTCACTGGCCGGGGCTTCAGCCAGCGCGTCTTTTGCGACATCTTCCTTCTTCTTGGATTCCATGGGTGCCGCCATGGGAGCATCGGCGGCGAGCGACCGCCGCAGCCTGCCGCGGTGCCCGCCCCGGGCTCCCGGTCCGCCTATTCCGTAGCCCGAGTAGAAGTAGAGACTGTCGGCTTGCAGGGTCGGATAGCCGGGCGGGGGGTTGAAGCCGTCGCAGCGCACCCATGAATTGCGCGCCTGGCCAAGACTCGTGCGCACGGAAGCGGTCCCGGTGCGCCAGGGGAAAAGCGCAAGTGGCACGGGGGGGTTGTGGGGCGCGAAGGAATCCAGGCTGCGATCGTACATATAGGCCAGCACCTCGGCGGCGGCCACCGCGGTGTCCTTGCCGGCCGGGCCGGTTACCTTGACGCTCCACTTCTCCCGCGTGCCCGGGGTGAGCTTGTCGCGAAAAGTGCCGAACTCGATCTTCAGCTCCTTGTTGTCCCAGGGGACGAAGACACTGCGCTCGAAACGCATCAACTGGTGATCATTCAGCACCCACAGAGTCAAGCCGAAACCGCCGCGATCCTTTTCGGTTATCGGGATTTCGATCAGGCCGGCATCCTTGCCTGCTTCGATCTGCCGGCGCTCGAATCGTTTGCCGTCGCGGTAGAGATCGAGGATCAGCAGCTGGTCGGATAGTCCCGACTGCGCAAGTATGCGGGCGGTCTTTCCGACCTTGACCGAGTTGCGCTCTACCTCCAGCAGGGCCGGCAGGGCCAGAGGGGTTTTCTTGTCAGCTACAACGAAATCATGTGAGGTCGTGTAGCTCGCGCCGAAGGCATCGAGTGTCTCGTAGTGCAGCCGGTAGGCGCCGCCCGCGAGTGCGGGAATCTCCAGATCGGCCTTGCCCTTGGTGTCGTGGGTGAGCTTGCCGTGGGCTCTCTTGGCGCCCTCCTTCCATGTACGCAGGACGGCCTGCACTTGGTAGCCGGGGTTCCAGCGTGTGCGCTGCCTGTCGCCGCGGGTCATGAATGCCTTGTCATCGGCCACTCCGGGCGGCAACGGCAGGGGCTGATCCGCCGGTAAGAGCGCCCGGGCAGGTTGCACCAGGGACACCAGGCGCCACGAACCCCGGCCGGGGGCCGGGTTTCCGTCGAGATTGGTTCTGGTTATAGTCCAGGCCGCAGGCCGGCCGGCCAGGAAGAAGTTTTCATCGCTCGAAAGCGCAGCCTCGACGGCCACGAATCCCAACCGGAAGGCGCGACTGGAAGAGCGCGTCTCACCGCCTTCATCGGTCACGTCGGCGGAGACGGAGTAGCGGTAGCTGACGTCCTTGTTCTGCTTGCCGAGGCGCTCGTCGGCCTTGGGTGTGAATTCGATCTTGAACTCTCCGTCAGCGCCGAGACCTCCCGCGCCGGTGGCCACCGTCTGGGTTTGGCTGCCTCCCCCTCCACCCCAGTACCAGTACGACCACCACCAGGGATAGACGGGCGTGCGTGTCACCCGCCAGCGGACGCCGGCATTGGTAACGGGCAGGCCGAAGTAGTAGCGGGCGTCGCCCGTGAGTGTCGCCGGCCGATTGAGCCTGAGCGGATTGGTGGGGTCCTTGAACTTGACCTCGAAGGTCGGTCGCTTGTACTCCTCGACGCGCACCATGGCGTTGCCCGACGGGCTGGCTTGAATCTGCCAGCGGCCCAGCAGCCTGCCGCCCGGAATGTCGAACTCGCCCGCGGCGCTGCCGTACGAATTGGTTGTCAGGGTTTTCGATGCCACCTTCTGATAGTTGGCGTCCATCAGAGAGAGCGTCACCGGGGCGGAGGGCACGGTTTTGAGATCGGTTCTGGATGGGCCGCCGCTGTAGGCGATCACCTTGAAGCGGATCTTCTGGTGAGGCCGGTAGATGCTGCGATCGGTGTAGATCAGACAGGCCCTGAAGGGTCGTGGATTGCTGTTGCCATAAAGATAGAGATAGCTGGGGTCGATCGCCAGCTGATCGCCTTTGCGGGCTAATAAGAAATACGAACGCGAATCGGAGCGGCGAAAATCAACGGTTCCCGCCCGCCCAGTCGTCTTGATGTCCACCGGGTGATGCTTGGTGTTCCAGTCGTGCTTGTAGAGGTAAACCTTGACGCCCGGGACCGGGCGCCCATTTTCGCCGGAGAGGACGGTCACCTCGACCTTGTTTTGCTCTTGGCGCGTGACCATTGTCAGGCCACCGATGACCATGTTGATGGCCAGGATCTGGTTGTCGTGTCGCGAGAAGTCCTCGCGCGCCGAGGCGGCCACCACGTAGAAACCGGCTTTCTCGATCGCCGGGACCACGAAGGTCTTGTGCATGCGGAAATCGGGAGTAGCGGGTAAATCACTCGACCAGGCGCGGGCGGGCTTCTGCTTGAAAAGCTTGTCGAGCTGCTGCCAGTTGAGAAAGACGTCGTAGTCCTTCGAGGCCTCGAAGTGTTTTTGCAGATCGACCTTGTAGGCGCGTAAGAAAATTTTCTCGAGATTTTTATGGGTGACCAGGATCGAGCGCTTTTGCGGGGCGTCCGCGGCCATGCCGGCAAGCTGGTAGGCGGGCGCCTCTATCGATTTGGTGATGTTCAAACAACGCCGCCCACCGATCGAGTCGGGAAAAGCCCGTTGACCTTCGATGGCGATCTTCCTGGCACGGATCAGGCTGTCGGGGCCTTCTTCGACCCGGGTGAACTCGGCCAGGGTGGCCATACCAACAGACCACCAGGCGAGCTTGCGCACGGGCCGAAGCCGCTCCTTCAGCTTCTGCTTGATGGCCAGGCGATCATCTGCCTGGGTGAAGCTGGCGTGTAGTCTACGCAATAGTTCCAGGTGAGCTTCGAAGGCGGCTTCGGCTTCGCCGCGCGTGGCGTGAAAGCTTTCCAGATCGCCCAGTATGGCTGCGATCTTCAGAAGAGGATGCAGGGCCGGATCGCCAAGCGATACCGAAGCCGGCAGCAGCCGTGCGGATCCTAATAGTTTCTTCAGAGGCAACATCGCAATCTCGTTGGATTGCTCGGGACGCCAGCCGGTGGTATCGGCCAACAGCTGCACCCACAGGTAGCAAACCGCGTCGCGCAGGCTGCCGCGGATCTTGCGCGGGTAGTCGTTGTTGCGGATGTATTCGCCGAGGCTTTTGCCGGGCAGATCGCCGAGCTGATCACGGTGCTTGAAGACCTCGAGGTAGGCTTGTCCTGCGGCGCTGAAGATCTGCTCCATGGTCCAGGCCTTCAGGTCGACTTTTCCCTTGGCCTCGACCTTCTCGCGCTTGCGGATTTCCCAGGAATAGTTGTGGCCATAGGTGACCAGCGATTCCGCGAAGAAAAGCTCGAGGACGCTGTGGCCCAGCAGATCCTCCGGCCAGGACTGTTCCTTCAGGAAACGTACCGCCTTCTCGTAACCGTGCAGCGCAGTACGCAACTGAACGTAACGGATTAGCGCCCGGGTCCACTCCTGGCTGTCTTTTTGCTCAGCGGCCTTGGCGATCATCTTCACGACCAGCTTCGAGGCGGCTTCGTACTTCTGCTCATTAGTCAGTTTGTCGAACTCTTTCCAGCCGTCGTCGAACTTGCCCGACCACTCGACCAGCGGCAAGGGCGCGTCGACCTTGGCGTCCTGTGGCGGAGCTGCTTCTGCGACCGGTCCGCCCCCGCCCCCGGTCTCCATCTCCCCTGGCCCCTCGCGCCCCGGCGGGCAGCCGCCAAGAGCAACACAGACGCAAAGCAGTAACGATCCCAAAATCCACGGTCGTATCAAACGCATGATTTTCCTCCCTTGTTCAGCTACGGATTGCTATTGAACGGATGATTGTCTTGCTCACACAAGGCAATACGATCCATATCGCCTGAGGATCTTTTTCACAAGCAACTGAATCATCACGCACGTAACGGATGGGCTACTCGGCGGCTCCTCCGCCCGTTGGCCTGCCCGGGTAGAGCCTCCGGGCGCATTCCGGGCAAAGGCCGTGGCTGAAGTCCGCCTTGGTTCGTTGCTTGATGTAGGATTCGATCTGCTCCCAATAGCCCTTGTCGTCCCTGATCTTCTTGCACGCGGCGCAGATCGGTAGCAACCCGCTGAGCTCCTTGACCTGGCCCATGGCCTCTTGGAGCTTGTTGACCAGCTGCTTCTCGGTTTGCAGCAACGCCCTCATCCGGGACACGATGTATACCAGAACGACGAAGGAGAGAAACCGGATACAGGCGTTCCAGACGACGTACCACGACGATGCATAGATATACCCCCAGACGTGGTCTGCCATGTACCACACGACCGCAGCCACTACAGACGTAATAATCCCCTGCCAGCGCCCGCACAACCAGGACGCGTAGGTGATGGGAATGAAATAGAATACGAAGAATCCCAGATCGTGTCCGGTGAAATGGTCAACCAGGCCGATGCCCAGCACCATGAGAATGCTGAACGCGAACGCGAACGTGACGACGTCCTTGGTGCGGACGGCTAGCACTTGTCTTCCACCTCCAAACAGGGACGCTAGCACGGCGGCGCCAGAGACGGGAGAAAAAAACGCTGGCGAACACAACGAACAGTCAACTGATTACCAGTGCCAGCGGTGGCCAGACCGACTCACGACGTGGTTGCATCACAACCGGCCCGGTGGTACCTTTTGCGCTGTGAAATTGTTGCGTTATAGTTTTTTTGCCGTCTCGTGGCTCGGAGTGCTGTGGGCGACCTCGCTGCCTGTCGGCTGCGCACACGAGGCACGCATCGTGCTCGAGGATCCGGCCGGCGACGATAACGGGCCGGGCTCTTATCGTTACCCCGACAATCCCGCCTTCGGCGCCGGCAGCTTCGATTTGCGCCGCTTCTCCTTGACCCGCGAGAAAGATTACTGGGTGGTGTCAGTCGCTTTCGCGGCCAGGGTCAAGCGTTCGCCTGTCTTCGTGTCGCGCGATGACAGGCGCGATCTCTTCATGCAAACCGTCGATGTCTACCTGCGCAGCGCGAAGGCGTCGCCGGCAGAGGGTGAGGACCACCTCGACAGCCTGCCCGGCCGTGGAGTGATGTTCGCCCCGGGACAGGCATGGAATCGCGCGCTGGTTCTCTCGCCCGTGCCCGGACTACTGCGTGAGGCTCTCGACAAGACCTTCCCCGGTGCGGGGGATGTCTTCGTGCCGCGCAAGGTGCGTATAAGCGGTCATAGGCTCGTGGCCAGAGTGCCGGTAAGTTTCCTGGGACAGTCCCGGCCAGAGGCCATATCCGTGCTGGTCTCTGCAACCCGATTTTCCCTCTCGTTCGATCTGATCGACCGCGCCCGGGGACGCCTGGCCCCCGAGGGATTGGTGATGACTGTCGAGAAATCGGCCGGCGAGTGCCGCCTGGACGATGCCGGCGGGATGGCCTGCCACTTCTCCGGCTGCGATCCGTGCGGCGGACATCCAAACGTGATCGACTTGCTCGCACCAGCGGGTGTGCAGACGGATCTTCTTTCCCGCTACAACCCAGACACCGGCGAGCCGGCCCGGCTGCCGCTTATCGCAGTCGGCCCGCCCGACAAGGAGTGATGTGAGATCATGGCCGGGGTAGTTCTGAAAAACGTCACCAAGCGCTTTGGCGAGGTGGTGGCTGTTCGCGACGTCAATATTGAGATCGAGGATGGCGAGTTCCTGGTGCTGGTAGGGCCTTCGGGCTGCGGCAAGACCACCACCCTGCGTATGGTGGCCGGGCTCGAGGAAATATCGGAAGGAGATCTGCTGATCGACGGCAAGCGCATGAACAACG
Source organism: Myxococcota bacterium (assembly GCA_035528415.1). Taxonomy (GTDB): domain Bacteria; phylum Myxococcota; class B64-G9; order B64-G9; family B64-G9; genus DATKYQ01. The sequence continues at coordinate 118,652 of DATKYQ010000080.1, forward strand.
TGCATCCCAAGGATCGCGACATCGCCATGGTGTTTCAGTCTTATGCCCTCTATCCCCACATGAACGTCATGCAGAACATGAGCTTCGGCCTCAAGATGCGGGGCATGAAGAAAGCCGAGATAAAGAAGCGCGTCCAGGAGACGGCCGAGATCCTGGGCCTCGGCGAGTTGCTGGGCCGTAAGCCCAAGGAACTTTCCGGCGGACAGCGCCAGCGGGTAGCCATGGGACGGGCCATCGTGCGTAAACCCAAGGTCTTTTTATTCGACGAGCCGCTTTCCAACCTGGACGCCAAGTTGCGGGTGCAGATGCGGGCCGAGATCGCCAAGCTTCACCGGCGCATCGGCACCACTATCATCTACGTCACCCACGACCAGGTCGAGGCCATGACGCTGGCCGACCGGATTGTGGTCATGCAGGGCGGCCTGACCCAGCAGGTGGGCGCGCCGCTCGATGTGTTCGAGCATCCCCGCAGCCGCTTCGTGGCCGGCTTCATCGGCAGTCCGCCGATGAACTTTTTGGCCTGCACACTCGATGATGACGCGCACATCAAGGGAGAAGGCTTCGATATAGCCTTGCCCGCGAGCCTGCGACACACGGTCGAGGGCAAGAAAGGCGATGTTGAACTCGGGATCCGGCCAACCAATATTGGCCTTCGAAGCACGGCGCAGACAGACAACCCTGGCCCGAGGGGAGTGGTTGAAGTCATCGAGCCGATGGGCACGGAGACATTTATAAGCATACGCGTCGGCGAGGCGGCGCTGATCGTCAGGGACGAGGCTCGCAGTGAAGCCAGGGTCGGCGATGAGGTGGAACTCGTCATGGATATCGAGCGGGCCCACCTGTTCGACGACCGCACGGGCGAGCTGATTTTCTGAACACGGGACGAGCATCTTGAAGCGCACGATCTCATGTTTGTTGTTTGGGCTGCTGCTTGCGCCCAGCGCGGGCGCCGCAGAGACGATCACGCTCTGGCACTCTTACCGAGCCCAGGAGCGCGACGCGCTTGAAAAAACGATCTCCAACTTCAACACCACGCACAAGAATATTCATATCAAGACGATCTTCGTTCCCTATGACGCCTACCTTGACAAACTGACCGCGGCCATCCCCCACGGACACGGCCCGGACATCTTCATCGCGGCCCACGATCGCATCGGCGGCTGGGCCGACTCGGGGCACATCGCTCCGCTTGACGGCTACTTCAAGCCCGGTCTCCCCGATCGCTTCTTCAAAAAGACGATCGATCCGCTGGTTTACCGCCGCAAGCTCTACGGCCTGCCGACCGCCTTTAAAAGCGCCGCCTTGTTTTATAACAAAAAGATGGTGGATAAGCCGCCGACTGACACGGATCGCATGATCGCCCTGGCGCGCTCTTTTATCGGCCGCAAGAATTCGGACGACCAGCCGATCTACGGCCTGGTCTGGGAACATTCCGATCTCTACTTTCATGCCGCCTGGTTGTTCGGCTTCGGCGGCGGCCTGTTCGACAACAAGCAGAACCTGGCTCTCGACTCGCCCGAGAATGCAGCCTCGCTGGCCTTTGTGCACTACCTGGTGGCCGATCTCAAGCTCGCTCCCCAGGACGTGACCTCGATCAAGGTGTCTTCGCTGTTCAACAGCGGTCGAGCAGCCATGGTCATCAACGGACCCTGGTTTCGTGGCGAGATCGACACCCAACGGGTCAACTACGGCGTGGCCTTGCTGCCCGAGATCAGCCAAAACGGCCGGCACGCCATGCCCTTCGTCGGCTCGGAGGCCCTTCTGCTCTCGGCGCACACGGCGCATCCCGCCGAGGCCTTCACGGCCATTGAATGGCTTACCCGGGACGCGGCCGCCCGGGTGCGCATTCTCGAGGGATTTCAACCGGTGGCCAACATCCGCCTGTACGACGATCCGGCCGTGCGGGCCGATCCGGTCATGGGCGTTTTTCGCGAGCAGCTCAAGTACGCGGTGCCCATGCGCAACACCCCGGAAATGCGCATGGTCTGGGTGCCAATGAACCACGCCCTGGTGAACACCGTGACCGGCCGGGCCACGCCCGAACAGGCCCTGACCGAGGCCCAGATGCGTGCCGGTTCGCAGATTGCCGAGTTCCGCAAGGGCCGGGCGCTCAAGGCGGCCGGTTCCGGAAGCGATCAGTTCGTGCGCGCGCTGGCCTGGGGCTGTGGCGGCGGGTTGCTGGTGCTGCTAATCTTCATGGCCATCTTCATCAAGCGCTTTGTGCGCATGCTGCGCCAGGCCTGGCATGAAAAGAGCGCCTATGCCTACATCGGCCCGGCCATGCTGGCCGTCGCGGTGCTGGTCTTCGTGCCCTTCCTGGTGGGACTTGGGCTGGGCTTCTTCCGTTACTACCAGGGCGAGTATTTCTACGTCGGTGCCAAGAACTTCACAGACATCCTCTCCTCGCACGAGTACCCGCTCAGCGATCCCTTCAGCTTTTACTACAAGCTTTTTATCACCGTCATCTGGACGGCAGCCAACGTCTTCATCCATGTGGCGCTGGGGCTGGGGCTTGCGCTGCTGCTGAAGAACCCCTTGCTGAAAATGAAGGCGGTCTACCGGGTGCTTTTGATCATTCCCTGGGCCATTCCCAACTACATCACCGCCATAATCTGGCGCGGCATGTTCGATGCCGACGACGGGGTGATCAATCACCTTTTCGGAATAGTGGGCTACTCCTGGTGGAACTCCACCGGCTCCGCCTTCGTGGCCAACCTGGTGGCCAACTGCTGGCTGGGGTTTCCCTTCATGATGGTGGTTTGCCTGGGCGCGCTGCAGTCGATCCCCAGGGATCTCTACGAGGCGGCCGACGTCGACGGGGCGAGTCGCTTCCATAAGTTCCGGCACATCACTCTGCCGTTGCTCAAGCCGGCCCTGTTTCCGGCCATAATCCTGGGAACCATCTGGACCTTCAACATGTTTAACATAATCTACTTGGTCAGCCGCGGGGCGCCCAACGGGGGCACTGACATCCTGGTGATCGAGGCTTTCCGCTGGGCCTTCGAGCGCGGAGATCGCTACGGCTACGCGGCTGCCTACTCGACTCTTATCTTTGCCATTCTATTCCTTTACACGCTGATGACCAATCGCATCACCCGTGCCACCGAGGGGGCCTTCGACTGACATGCAGCGCTCTACCCGCTTCGGTCGCGCAATGACCCATGCCTTCCTGATCGTTTTCACGCTGATGGTGTTGTTTCCGGTCGTCAAGGTGTTCCAGATAGCCCTGCAGCAGCGGCAGACCTTCGACATGCGCCTGGATCCCCTGCCGGACGCCGATCTCTTGACGCTCGACAACTTCACGGACGTGATTGCGAGTTCCAAGGTCGAGGGCCTGGGACCCGAACTGTCCGCACAAGACGTCGCCAGGCTTGCAGACTTCTTGGCCGGCATACCGCAGCCGAGCGCAAAAGCCGACAGCAACGAGGCGGATGACGAGGACGAGTGGGAAGTTCCTGCGCCGATGGCTTCTTTTTTGCAAAACAAGCGCTGCTTCGCTTGTCATCTTCTGGGAGAAGAAGGACGCGAGGGTCTTGGCGGCGATCTGCGCCGGGCTGCCGCGCTCGGAAAGCCCGCCCTTGCTGCCTGGCTTTCCTCCCCGACGCGCAAAAATGCTGTTGAACTTGGCATCAGCGCCAAGCCCACCGGCCTGATGGAGCGCAGTGATGTCTGGGTCTTCGGCTACCAATTGAGAAACAGTCTGATAGTCTCTCTGGTGACGACGCTTCTAGGAATCTTTCTGGCCTGTACGGCTGCCTATGCCTTCTCGCGCTTTCGCTTTCCGGGCCGGCGGACGGGGCTTTTGAGTTTCTTGGTCATCCAGATGTTTCCCGGCACCATGATGATGATCCCGATCTATATTTTGATAGACAAGCTGGGCCTGCTGGATCAACTGCTCGGCCTGGTACTGGTCTACTCGACCACGGCCATTCCATTCTGTGTCTGGATGTTGAAAGGCTATTTCGACACCATTCCAAAAGAGCTTGAGGAGTCGGCCATCATCGACGGGGCCAGCCGGGTGCGTATCTTCTGGAGTATCGTGCTGCCGCTGGCCAAGCCGGCCATCGCCGTGACCGGTCTGTTTTCGTTCATGACAGCCTGGAACGAGTTCATCCTGGCCGCGACTTTCATGAACGAGGAGACGTCGGTCACCCTGCCGGTAATGCTCAACGGTTTCGTCTCCAAGACGACGGTCGAGTGGGGCCACTTCGCCGCCGGGGCGATCATAGTCTCGATTCCGGTTGTGGCCCTGTTCTTCATCCTGCAGCGTCATCTGGTGGGAGGCTTGACGGCGGGCGGGGTGAAGGGATAGGCAAGTGTTTGACTTGGAGGTGTCCTGATGAGCAACCCTTTTGGACTGGAACGACCTGAAATACTCGACCTGGCACCGCCGCAGCCGCGCACGGTCGACGAGACCGGGCTGAGCATCGGGCTACTGAACGACTTGGCGCTGCGCTTTCTCTACTACGGGGGCGTCCTTTCCGGCGTCGGGCTGGCGGACGAGATGGGCCTGCCCTACTCCGGAGTGGTCGAGGCGGTGATTCACTTTCTGGCCCAGGAGAAGTTGATCGATATGAAGGGCGGCAAGGGTTTCGGCAGGGCGTCGTTCGACTACACCCTGACAGAACGCGGACGCGAGGTGGCCCGCGAGGCCGTGCGCCGGACCTCCTACACCGGCCGGGCCCCGGTGCCACTCGACCAGTACGCCTCACTGGTGCGGCTGCAGATGCAGGACGTGCCCTCGATCGACCGTGGCGACATCGCCGAGGCCTTCAAAATGCTGGTCTTACCAGAAGGTTTCTACGATCAGCTCGGCCCGGCGATCAACTCGAGTCGCTCACTGTTTCTATACGGGCCGCCCGGCAACGGTAAAACCACCGTCGCCGAGATCGTCGCCGATATCCTCGGCGGCGAGGTGTTCGTGCCGCATGCCATAGAGATCGACGGGCAGATCATCAAGGTCTACGATCCCCTGGCGCACCGGGCGATAGATCTCGATCAGGCGCCGGTCAGGCCTCCGCCCATCAAGGGACGCGCCGTGGCCGCTCCGCTGATGAAGAAGACCGGCCCGGAGTTCGACCGGCGCTGGCTGCTTTCGCGCCGTCCGTCGGTAGTGGTTGGCGGCGAGTTGACACTGGAAACGCTCGACCTGATCTACAACGAGAACACTCAGTTCTACGAGGCACCCTTCCAGGTCAAGGCCAACGGTGGCATGTTGTTGATAGATGACTTTGGGCGTCAGCGGGTGCACCCGACCGATCTGCTCAACCGCTGGATCGTCCCGCTGGAGAAGAGGGTCGACTACCTGACGCTGCACACGGGCAAGAAGTTCGAGATCCCCTTCGATCAGCTGATCATCTTCGCAACCAACCTGGATCCCAAAGAGCTTGTCGACGAGGCCTTCCTGCGGCGGATCAAGTACAAAATCGAGGTATCCAATCCCTCGGAGCGCGCCTACCGCAAGATCTTCCGTGACGTCTGCGGGGCCAAGGGGATCCGCTATGTCGACGAGGTGGTGACCTACATGATGGATAACTACTACAAGCAATACGACATGGAGCTGCGCGCCTGCCATCCACGTGACATCATCAACTTGCTCCTGGACGTGGCCCGCTTCAAACGCCAGAAACCGGCCCTCGAACAGGAACTGGTCGACCAGGCCTGCCTGTCATTCTTCGTGGCCATGTGAGTCAGCGCGGCCCGCGGCTGGCGGGGTTGTCTGTGGCATAGCAGTATAGGCAATTGTGGCTGCAGGTGTCGTACGAGCCGATGTCGCGGCTTGTGCTGCAAAGGCAGTGCTTGCGCTGGGCGGGATCTCTCTTCCATTTCTTACCTGGTCCGAAAAGACGCTCGATCAGCTCGCCGTCGATGCAGGCCCCGGGGGGGATGCCGATATCCGAAAAGTCCTGCTCCTCGGCGCAGCTTTGGATCTCGATTTGATGCTTGGCGGCGCAGCGGGCCAGCTCACGTAGCAGATCGCGTGTTTCTTGGCTTCGGTCCGCGTCCATTTCGAATTCGTAGCCGGCCTCCCGCAGGGGGCGCAGGCTGCGGACGGTCTTTTTGTAGTAATCCACCAGGCTGATCATCACCCGGTGCGTGTGGGGAGCCAGGCGCTCGCACAGGGCGCGGAACTTGGCCAAGTGATAGGCAAAGTCTGTGCGGTTGGAGATGATGATCGGATCGTAGCGCCAGATCACCCGCCCGGGGCCGAGCCCTCTGGATAACTTTTCGAAAGACGCGCAACGCTCGTCGAGCGGCGGTAGGCCCGGTTCGAGTTCGGGCGGGTAGTCGTTCAGGGTGAACTGAAAGTAGAAACGCTCGCAGGCACGCTCGACTGCGTCAAGGTGGGCGAACATCGGCGCCGGGTTCTTGGTCCAGAAAACAATGGCCTCAACGTCGACGGGACGTAGCGAGATCTCGGAGATTTGCGTCTTGTTGTGCGGGTTGGGAAGGCGGACGAAACCCGCGGCCAGTCTTTCTGTGAACCACGCGGAATGAAAGGCCGGCACGTCGGTCCGGCGCGATGCGGAGATGATCTGCGTCATTGTTCTATTACGCTCTCTTATATTTCACACTCGTATAAATGCAAATAGTGCAAGAACGTCCCCCTTGTGTGATACTTGACCGGCGAATAGTTGTTTGCGAGGGTTGGTCGAGAGGAAACCCGATGGAGCATTGGCTCGACCTGATTGCGGCCGGCAAGGCCGGCTATGTGACTGCCTTTGGAATGGGTGGCGTTTTCTTCGCCCTCTTGTGCCTTTATCTTTTCACCCTGGCCATGGGTACCATCATCAAGATTTGGCGGTTTCGCGCCCGGCACGACGAGCACGCTTCTCGACCGGCGGCGAGCGTGGCCTCGGTGCAGGCGGCAGAGGCAAATGGCGAGGGCGAGAAAATCGCGGCCGCCGTTGCGGTTGCCTGTGTCTTGCAGCACAGGAAGCGCACGGCGGCCGTATACACCCCCGATACGGGTGCGGGCACCCATGCCGGCAGTAGCTCCGCCTGGAGGGCAGCCGGCCGGCTCGACCTGATGTTACCCCCCACGCGGCGCGGGTAGTTCCGATATCTTTTTCGCGGCCGATTCGTGTGTATCGCAGAAGATCTTCACCGCCAGGGCGATCGAGGCCAACTTGCTGTCCGGTGAGTCTCCACGCGAGGTCAACACCAGCGGCAGGTCGCCGCACAAGACCACCCCGGCGGCGGTGGCGCCGGACTCGATGGTCAAGGTCTTGTAAAGCACGTTGGCCGCATCGATGTCGGGCATGACCAGAATGTCGGCCGTGCCCCGGATGCGACCTTGGTAGTGTTTCTCTTCGGCGATGGCGGTATCCACCGCCACGTCGAACGATAATGGTCCCTCCACTATACAGTCTTCGCGGCCCTCGAAGTGAGAGGCGATTCGCTCGGCCTCGATGGAACTCTCTATACCTACGTTGACCGCCTCGGTGGCCGAGATCACCGCCACCTGGGGTCTGAGGATGTCCAGGCTGCCGGCAACCTTCAAGGCGTTCTCGATGATTTGTACCTTTTTGGCTTCGTCGGGGTAGGGGTTGACGGCGGCATCGGTGATCATCAAGAGCTTATTCATTCTGGGCAAGTCCATCACTACCACGTGCGACAGAAGCTGTCCGGGCCGCAGCCGCCCGCTTTCTTTCAGATACCTGAATACCCCGTGCAGTAATTTCTCGGTCTTTACGTTTCCCTTCATCAGGATGTCAGCCCGGCCAGTCTCAAGTTGACGAATCGCCGTGGCCACCGGCTTATCGGTGTCTACTATCGAGTAGTTGTCCTCGTCGATCAGCAGGTCGAACTCGTATGCCATCTCATTGATGGCCACCGAGTCTCCCACCAGTTGGAACCTGGCAATCTTGTAGCGGCCTTCCTCGTTGGCCCGCTTTGCTGCCAGCAGAGCCTCCTCGTTGTCAGCCCCGATCAGGGCGATTCCCGGCGGAGTGCGTCCGTGCACCGCGATCCGGGCGGCGTCGATTATTTCGACGGCGGAGGTAACCGGTTCGCCGGGTTTCTTGTACAGCAAGGGGCGTTCGAAAATGGTCGTATCGAGGAGTTTGTCTTCCTGTACTCGTTTATCGGCTAAAGCGTCTCGTTCGGTCAGGTAGTCCTTGATCGTCTCAGGCCTATGGAAGCTGCGCACCAGGCCAGCGGCCATAGCCTCGTCGGCCAGCGAATCGCCCATCCAAACAAGTGGATGTGCGAAGCCCAGGCCTGCCTCCACCAGTCCTGCCAATTCCTCGATCTGGGTCAGTCCGCCCGAAATGGTGATGACGCCCACTTGCCCGCCGACGGCCGCAAGCTCCGCGATGGCGCTCGCTATCCGGTGGGCGAAGAAATCCAACAGGATGCCTATCTTTTCGCGTTGCAGATTGTTCGCCCCATGGTGCCTGAAGCCGATCAATGCGCGAAAGTCATCCGTGCCAGCAAGTGAGAGCAGGCCTCCACGCGAATAGACGGCCTCGTGCAGCTCCTTGACATTGAGATCGTTGGATCTCAAGGCATCGAGCAGGGGAACGGTCGGGAGCATTCCGCAGTGGCTGGGTGAGGGAATGCCGGAGAATGAGTCGATCAGGTTTCTGATATGGCCGCCCCTGTGCCGGGCAAAGGAGCCGGCGCTGCCAAGGTGCACGGTCACGGCGTCCAGGGTATCGGGCTCCGCCTGGATCCAGGAGGCCATCAAACGCCAAGCGGCCTTGTGGTTGAGGTAGTGAGCCGTCTGTCCCGCCAGGCGGATTCCCGCTATTCCACACAGGCGCTCGGTCACTTCCAACTCGTCGCTCGAGAGAGGATCGCTGACAACGACTAGCGCACCCGACTCGCTTCCGCAGGACTCGGCCACCGTGAGCGCCAGGGGAATGCTCAACTCGTCGCCGGGTCGGCCGCGGGTGCTGGTCAGGTCGGTGAGCATCTGGGGCACTACCCGATAAGAACCCGGTGGAATGGGTTTCAGAAAACCCGAACGAGTAGTGACACCGGCAACGCGGGTTCGATCGAGCCCCCAGCGCTGCATCAACTTCATGACACCCTCGGCTCGTCTTTCCGCCGTGTCTGGCAGGCCGGGTTGGTTGGCTACCCGGTCCTGGTTCCGGATCTTGGCCCCGGCGATCCAGCTGACTCTTGTGGATGACTGTCCAGGGTTCAACACCAGCAGGTTGTCGCCCGCGTCGCGGGCCTGGTCTGCCAGCCTCGTTCCCAGGAGCCTGCGAAGTAAACGAGATGCGCCGGCCGTCTCGCGCTCGATTTTCACGCCTAGGCCCAGGGCGCGGCCCAAGAGCCTGTTGACCTCCGGTCGGCCGACCTGGGGCGCCAGTGCGCGTACCACGGCCGTGATTTCTGAAAGCGCCGAGGTTACGCCTGCGTCATCAGCACCGGCTATGTTAACGGCAATCTCCTGTAGCCAGGCATCTCCTGCGCTGTCCAACTGGCCGCTGAAAGCCAGCAGGGTTGTCCGCGACCTGGCTATTTCCGAGATTGCCTCAATGACGTCGTTGCGTGCCCCCATGGCGTCACTCCTCATCCCCGGAAGCGAACTCGTCTAGCGCCTGCGGATTTACTATGTGTCCCAGATCCTCGTCTCCAGAGAGCTGGCCGGAGGCAATTCGTCTGAGCAGCCGCCTGGCCGTCTTGCCGGTAGAGGTGCGCGGAAGCTCGTCCGCGAAGAAGACCCGGCGCGGCACGGCAAAGTCACCGATGCGTTTCTCGACATACGCTCCAAGCTCTTCTTCGATGGTTTCGCGGCCTACCTTCTCTTCGGACGCGGCCAAAACGACAAAAGCCGCAAGCAACTCTCCTTCGGGTGAGGAGGCCCCGACTACTGCGGCCTCGCTGACCTTCGGGTGCGCCTGCAATACCGCCTCCACCTCGGAAGTGCGCAGCGACAGGCCGCGGATCTTGACGATGTCGTCCCTGCGGCTCATGAACCAGAAGAAGCCCCCGGCGTCCCGCCTGACGGCATCCGGCGTGGTGAAGGCTTCTGGAATCTTTACGAAGTACATTTCCCGGTAGCGCTCCGGCTGTCCCCAGATGCCGCGCAGCATCGCGGGCCACGAGGTCCTGAAGGCCAGGCGCCCGCCCAGGTTGGGAGCGCATTCACCTCCGGCGTCCGTGCAGACAAGCGGCTCCACGCCCGGCATGGGAAGTCCCAGTGCCCCGTCGCGGTTCAGTCCGACATGGGCCCTGGTGCCGATCAAAGCCGCTCCGCTCTCGCTCTGGATCCACAGGTTGATGACCCTCTCCGGCCCGCGAACCAGGGCGTGACCCGCCGCCTCACATAACCTCGGCGTGAGCACTCCACCGCAAGAGGCCACAATCTCGAAGCGGTTTTTGGTCTTGAGAGATTGCTTCTCCACGTCCTCGGTCCACTCCGCAAGCCGGTCGGGTGTAGTCAACACGCTCAGGCTGGAAAACTTCGAAAGCAGGCGGTCCAGGCGCCTGGCCTGCGAGAGTTTCCTGGTCGCGGCCAGCACCAGCGTGTCACCGGCCAGCAAGGGGCCCCAGACCCCGTGACTCTGGCCGGCCGCAGAGGCTATATCGACCGCGCAGTAGTGGCAATATGCCGGCGCTTTGGATTCTGTGGACTTTGATGTCTTCTCGAAGAGAATCTCATGCGTCGTGGCCGCCTGAACCATGAAACCGCCGGTGGCCATCACCGATCCCCGGGGAATGCCGGTGGTGGATCCGGCGTAAAGGATGCACAAGGGATGCTCGGAGCCGACGGCGACGGTCCGGTCTTGTTCTTTACCCGGGCCGTTTAGAAGATTGAGATATGTCACGGCGCCAGGCGGTCCCGACTGTCCCAAGCTGACTAGAATAGGGCCGTCGAGCTTCCCGGCGAGTTCGATAATCCGCTCATCATAGTCAGCTCTCCCGGAAGCCCCGCCGACCACCACCAACGATGCCCCGCACTGAGACACTATGCGAGCCACAAGATCTTCCGGGTAACGCGCCGGGACGGGAACATAGGTCAAGCCCAGACGCGCCGCGGCCAACACGAAGATGACCGCTTCGGGGATGTTCGGAAGATAGAGCACAATCCGCATGCCGGCTTCCATGCCCCGTGAAGCAAGCGCCCCCGAAAGGCGCATAACTCGCGCGTGCAGTTCACGGTAGCTCAAGGCGGCGAAGGTGCCGTCATCGCCCAGAAACTCGATGGCCGGGCGTTCGGCGACTTCGCCTGCGAGGTGCCGGTCAAGGGCGTTGTGGCACGCGTTCAGCCGACCTTCGGAAAACCACTCCACGCGCGGCTCGCGAAAATCCTCGCAGACCACGGTCTGGAAATCGTCAATCCAGTCCAGGCGACCGGCCTGCGTGCGCCAGTACTTCTCGCGTTCATGCACGCTTTGCCGGTGAAAGCGGATGTAGTTTTGCAGAGTCAGCGGCGATTTTTCTAAAAAAGATTTCAACTTGCCCATTTTTCGCCCCGGAGGATAGAGGAATAATCCATCAACGTGATAATATCGAAGGCGGGTCAGTCTCTACAAGGAAAACGAGAAACTGATTCTTCCCGTTGTTGACCATCCCGAATATTGACTCTGTCCCGAGCCCGTGGGAAGTTTCGCGACAATGGAAATGCAACTGACAGCCGATCTCGAGACGCGGGCGGCGGCGGGCTTTTTCAGCCGTCATCGGCTGCACTTGCTCATCTTCGGCGTCTCTTTGTGCATCTTCGCCGCCACCAGCGCCGATCGTATGTTTCGCCAGTCGGCCGGCCCGCACTTTGTTTACCTGGCCGATGCGCTGTTGCATGGGCAACTCGACAACCGCGTCAAGCCGCCCAACGACAATGACTGGGTCCTTTACGAGGGCAAGACCTACGTCAGCTTCCCTCCCGTCCCGGCTCTGCTGATGATGCCCGGCGTGGCCGTCTTCGGTTTGCGCTTCAACGACGTCCTGGTCACCCTGCCCTTCGCCGCACTGAATGTCTTGCTGATGTTCCTGGTGTTGCAGATGCTGGTTCGTGAAAAGCTGAGCGGCATGTCGGTGCGTGACAACTTGTGGCTGACTTTCTTGTTCGGCTTCGGCACGGTGAACTACTCTTGCTCTGTTATCGGAGAAGTCTGGTTCACCGCCCAGGTGATCGGTCTTACTTTCACCCTCTTGTATATCCTGTGCGCCACCAGGGTCCGGCGCCCGCTTCTGGCGGGTGTCTTTTTGGCCCTGGCCTTTGACACCCGCGTTAACCTGGCCTTCACGGTCGGTTACTTCGCGCTGCAGCTTTTCATGTCGCGGAAAAAAGACGGAGGTTCTTTTCGGAAAGTGGCCTGGAAATCAGTCTTGTTCTCGATACCCATTCTCGTGGTCGCGGCCGCCCAGATGTGGATGAACCAGGCCAGGTTCCACAATGTCTTCGAGTTCGGGCACAGCTATCTGGCCGGACCGGCCGGCACGCGCATCCACGAACACGGCCTTTTCGCCTATCACTACCTGTGGTGGAACCTGAGCACACTCATCTGCGGGCTGCCCAAACTCCTCGACCGTTTTCCGCACATCGGCTACGACCCCAACGGAATGAGTATCTTTATCACCACACCCTTGTTCGTGCGCCTGTTCTGGCCGCGGGCCAAGCCCTGGCTGTATCCCGTCCTGTGGGCCGCGGCCCTGCCGGCGCTATTAGTACCTCTCTTCTACCAGAATTCCGGCTATGTTCAGTTCGGCTACCGTTTCGCCCTCGACATCACGCCCTACCTGATCATGCTGCTTGCAATTGGCAGGCTGCCTATGAACCGCTGGACGAAGTCGCTGATCATCGTGGGAGTTCTCGTCAACCTGGTAGGCGCTATTGTACTCAAGCGAGCGGGCCCAGTTTGAGACAACTCTCTGATTATACTGTAAAATAAATTTATTGACTTTTACTTGTTAGCAACTAGACTGACATGTCAGTTCAGTTGGTGGTCTCTTTCACTACATTAAAAACACCAGCAGGAGGACAGCATGTCGCGTAAAGGTCACCGTATCGGCATTGATATTGGGGCATTGTTTCTAAAGGCCGTCCGTATAGACAATCTGGACAACCCCGCCGAAACCTTTTACAGCCAGCACTACGGCGATCCGGCACGGACACTCGAAGAAGCTCTGTCGCGACTGCAGGCATCGGCCGAAGACAGCATCGGCATCACCGGCTCAGCGGCCGGGCTGCTCGCCGACACCCTGGGAGTCGAACTGTTGGACATCACCCGCTGCCAGATCGAGGCCGTCGGGCGACGTGTTCCGGAGGCGCGCAATATCATCGATGTTGGCGGCGGTTCGGTCACCCTGGTTCAACTCGACGAGTCAGGCAAGTTCCAGGGCTATTCGACTAACTCTTTATGTGCGGCCGGCACTGGTTCATTCCTGGACGAGCAGGCCGGTCGCATGAGCGTTTCCTATGAGGAGCAGAAAGAATTCGAGCATACCGATCAACCACCTTCCATTGCCGCCCGCTGCGCCGTTTTCGCCAAGACCGATCTGATTCACCGTCAGCAGGAGGGGTACACGAAGGCCGAGATGTGGTCGGGTCTCTGCCAGGGCATGACCCGGACGCTGTTCGCGACCTTGCTGAACGGCAAACCTCTGCAATCTCCCACCGCCGTCATCGGCGGGGTGGCCCAGAACGAAGAGGTTCTGCGTTGGATGCGGGCCACATATCCCGAACTTATCAGGGTTCCTCCTGTGCCGCACCTGTCGGCGGCCATCGGCGCAGCTTTGCTGGCCATGCCACCGGCCCACCCTGTGGCGCGACCGATTCCAATCCAGCAGGCACACCTTGAGGAAAAGGGAAATCACGACTGGCCGCTTTCTTTAGAGAAGTCGAACTATCCTTCTTTCGATGCCCAGGAATTCTACGTCGATGCGGACGGCAACGAGATTCGCGTTTTAGCCTGGCCCGCGGGCGGGAAGGTGCGTGGTTGGCTGGGAATCGACATTGGTTCCACATCCACAAAGCTTGCCCTGGTAGACGAGCAGGATCGGATCGTTATCGATATATACCGCAAAACGGGGGGCAATCCGATCGAGGCCACCAAGCTTCTCTTCCGGGCCATGTTGACCCTGGGCGAGAAAAAGGACGTGTCTTTCGAGATTATGGGTGTCGGGACGACCGGCAGCGGCCGCAAGATGGTAGGCAAGGTGATAGGGGCCGACGCCATTATAAACGAGATTTCAGCCCACGTATCCGGGGCGACCCGGGTCGATCCGACGGTCGACACCATCTTCGAGATCGGCGGCCAGGATTCGAAATACATGCACGTGGTCGACGGGCACATCCGTGATGCCAACATGAACTACGTCTGCGCCGCCGGCACCGGCTCGTTCGTGGAAGAGCAGGCCAAAAAGCTGGGTTACGAGATCGAGAAGATCGGACCTGCGGTTCTCGGCATCAAGCCCCCGCGCACTTCGGATCGCTGCACGGTGTTCATGGAGCAGGACGTGGCCAAACTGGTCCGATCGGGCGTCAGCCCTGAAGAAGCCATGGCGGGCGTCATGGTTTCGATAGTCAAGAATTACCTCAATAAGGTGGTGGGCAACCGCCACCGCAGCAGTAAGAAGATCTTCTTTCAGGGAGCCACTGCTCGCAACCAGGGCCTGGTGGCGGCCTTCGAGCGTCTGATGGGCTGCGAGATAGTCGTCTCTCCCTATTGCCACGTCATGGGCTCTTACGGAGTTGCCATGCTCACACGGGCTGCTATGGCCGAGCAGGCAATAAGCGAAAGCAGCTTTGCCGGCCTCGACCTGGACCGGCGTGCCATCACCATCCGCAAGGAAACCTGCAAGCTGTGCCAGAACCACTGCTCGATTTCTTTCGCCGATATCGAAGGGATCGAGGAATCGCCTTCATGGGGTTTCATGTGTGGCCGCGATCCGGACGAAGACAAAGTCAGGGTCAACCCCCGCGACAAACCCTTCCGGGTGAGAACACGGCTATGGCGTGAAGGCGGGAGCGGAGTGCCTGTTCCGGATGACGCGCCGGTCGTCGGCATTCCCCAGTCGCTGACGACTTATACCTACCTGCCCCTGTGGCGGCGTTTCTTCAACTGCCTGGGCTACAAGATTCTCCTGTCCGGCGTCACCAATGCCAAGATCCGTGCCCTTTCGAGTAAGCTCGCGGGAGCCGAGTTCTGCTTCCCCGCCAAGGTAGGCATCGGGCACGCCGCCAGCCTGGCCACCAGGGAAGGCGTGGATTTCATCTTCGTGCCGCACATGGTCTCGGAGACTCAGAACCAGCAATCCACGGCGGCCAAGTTTTGCCCCTACGTCCAGGCAGCACCGGCTTACAGCCGCACGGCCCTGGATCTCAACGGCCAGGACTCATCGCGAGTGCTCTCGCCGGTGGTCGATATGCGCCTTTCGGAAAGCCGGTTGGTCGACCTGCTGGCCAGGAACTTGACCGGCCCGCTGGGCCGAACGGTAAAGGAAATACATGCTGCTTTCCGTGATGCCCTCGTCTGCCAGCGCGGCTTCGAGAAGAATTGTCGCCAAGAGGGCCGCAAGGTGATTGCAGAGGCCGCGGCTAAGGGCGAGAAAATCGTTGTTCTGGCGGGGCGCCCCTACAACAGCTACGACAGCGACATAAACCTGGGTCTGCCGCAGAAGCTGGCCGAGCATGGCCGTACGGTCTTGCCCATGGACTTTTTGGATCTCGACCCCAACCTGCTCGGCGAGCGTTACCGAAACACCTACTGGAACTACGGGCAGAAGATCTTAGCGACCCTCAGGCGAGTGGCGCGGGATGACAACCTCGACGTCGTCTACCTGACAAACTTCAACTGCGGCCCGGATAGCTTCCTGCTCACCTATGCCGAAGAGATCATGGGCGACAAACCTTTCCTGGCCCTCGAACTGGACGAGCACGGCGCCGATGCCGGTTACATGACGCGCATAGAGGCGTTCTTCGATGTGCTGCGAAGGCCGCGCTCAAGGCCGTCATCGCCGCCGCAATTCCGGCCCGAACCAACCGATTTGAAGGATCGCACCATCTGGGTTCCGCCGATGCACCCGCTGGGCACGGCGCTGGTCGCCGCGGCCTTTCGCGGGCACGGATTCCGCGCACAAGCGCTGCCGCCCGAGAACAAGGAGTCGTTCGAACTGGGCCGAACGCTGACGCGCGGATCCGAGTGCCTGCCGACCTCGCTCACCATCGGGGCATTCATCAAGATGATCCGCACGCAGGAGCATTCCGGGCGGCACGCATTTTTCATGCCCACCGCCGAGGGGCCCTGTCGCTTCGGACAGTATTGCAGCCTGCACCGCCAGATCCTCGATCGCCAGGGCCTGGAAGACGTGGCCATCCTGTCCCCATCGAGCTACAATTCCTACCAGGGCCTCGACGAGCCGGTGCGCCGCAGTATCTGGAAGGCATTCCTGGTGGCCGACGTTCTCTACAAGGCGGCCTGCAAGGTGCGGCCCTACGAGGTTCATCCCGGCAAGACAGATCAAGTAGTTGCCCGGCAGCTGGCCATGCTGGAATCCGTCATGGAGCGCGGTAGAGACCTCTACGCCGCGGTGGCCGCCGCCGTCGGGCGTGTCGCGGCAGTCGAGACCAGCGGTTCACCAAAGCCGCTTGTCGGCGTGGTGGGCGAGATCTATGTCAGGTGCAACGAGTTTGCCAACGAGAGTGTTGTCAGATCCATCGAACGCTTCGGCGGCGAGGCCTGGCTGGCTCCGATGTCCGAGTGGATACTCTACACCGCGGCAACCCAGAGCATTTCTTTCCGGGATCGCTCAAGGAATTTTTTAAAGAAGTGGATATCGGATTTGAAGAACATCTACATTTTTCACGTCGAGCACAAGATGTACGCGGCGGCCGGGCCGTTTCTGGCCGATCGCCACGAACCGGACATTCGCGATGTCGTCGACTCCGGTAGCCGCTACCTGCCGATCCAATTCGAGGGTGAGGCCCTGATAACAGTCGGCCGCGCTATCAAGTTCGCCGACCAGGGTGCCGCCATGGTGGTCAACTGCGCGCCCTTTGGCTGCATGCCCGGCACCCTGACCACGGCCCTGTTCCGCAAGCTGGCCCCCGAGCTGGGTATTCCCGTGGTCGGCATGTTCTACGACGGCGCAGGCAACCAGAACGAGCGGCTGAGGATCTTCTTGAACAACGCAGTCCAGAAAAAACCGACCCCGGCCAGGTATCAGGAAAGGCACAAGCAAATCAGGGCAAAAAGCAGCGCCCGCCCATCTGCTTGAAGCCACGGGAACTCGATTAGGCGACGACGCAGTTGCGCCCCTTGTGTTTGGCGTCGTAGAGGCGCTCGTCGGCCTCGCGGATGAAATTCGTAGGATCGGCGGCCATCGGCGACAGTTCGGCGCAGCCCAAAGATATAGTCAGCGGAATCCTTGTCTCGGCGAACATGAAATCATGTCTCTCGACCATCCGGCGGGCCTTCTCCGCGAGGGTGGTAGCGGTTGTCAGCGCCGTTTCCGGCAGGGCGATGATGAATTCCTCGCCGCCGTAACGCGCCATCAACTCCTCACGGCGGACCAGCTTGGATAGCAACAGGCACAGTTCCTTGAGGATGAAATCTCCGGCCAGGTGACCATAGGTATCGTTGACCTTCTTGAAGTGATCGATGTCGAACATGATCAGGCTCAGGGGCCGCCCGAAGCGAATGGTACGCGCGATCTCCCGGTCGAGAAACTCTATCAGGTACCTTTTATTGGCTGCCTGCGTGAGACCGTCGGTAATCGTCATGCGGTAGATTTCTTCGTGGTAGAGCCCCTCGATATTGCCGCCGGAGATGAACTTGAAGACCACTCCGCCGACCTTGATCAAGTCTCCGTGCCGCAACTTCTCACGCTTGATGGGCACGTCGTTGAGGTAAGTGCCGTTGGTGCTGTCGAGATCTTCTATGAAAATCGACGGGGGCACCCGCTCAAGCCGAGCGTGATTGCGGGAGACGTTTTCATGGTCGATCTGGATGGTGTTGGTCGGTTCACGCCCGATGCTGATCAGGTCGCTTTCGACCGGATAATTCTTGCCCAGGGCGGGACCGTATATCTCTATCAGAAAGCTCTTTTGGGGGCTGCCGACTTTGCGGATCTCGGAGAGCTTGGCTTTCCGGGTCTGATCGTCCGACAGCGGACCGTCCCAACTAGACTCCTTATCCATGGCGGTGAATTATAAGAACGTAACTCGGACTAGGCAAGCTTCAAACCAGGTATTTTCCCCGGAAGCCCTATCTCTATGACTTTTATTGACTTTTAATCAATCCCGTGCTACCTCAGCGCTGTGCGTGTCTATCACATGACGAAAAGTCCGTTGCGGCGATGGGGCAGGCGAGGTATCAAGCCCGGCTGGATCTTGTTATTCATAGGCCTGGGCGTTTTGAATGTCTACCTGCTTTTCATCAAGGGTCTCCCTGGCTTGTCCGGCCAGCAACCTGCACCCGGCGCTTCAGAAGAAGAATCGGCTGCAGAAAAACGCGTTTTGGCGTCGACATCTGCGTCAGCCTCTATGATGGGTTTCAAAAGCGCCATGACAGAGATACGCGGAGTCGCCGGAATCCGGGACCAGGGAGCCATGGTGTCGACGCCCGGACCTCATCGCTCGCGACTGCGTTTCGACATGGAGGAGGGCCGGGAAATAGCAGGCCTACGCTCGCTCGATCAGTGGTGCGAGCAAACTTGGGGCTCTATCAAAAACGGCGACACCCTCGTCATGGCGCTCGAACGCAGTGGGCTGGACGGCGTTCAGGCGTTCGGCCTGATCCGTGCGCTGCGGGGTGTTTTCGACTTCCGCCGCTGTCGTCCCGGTGACCGCTTCGAGTTATTGCGCTCTCCGGTCGGCGGAGTGGAACGCTTTGTCTACCATGAATCAGCGCTGGTATCCTATCGCGTTGAGCGCAGGCAGGGTAACCTTGTCGGTCGCCGGGAAGAAGAACATTCGAAGGTGAAAGTCTCACCGGTATCGGTACGCATCCAGGGCTCGCTGTACGCTTCGATAGGTCGGGCGGGAGAGTCGTTGTCACTAGTTACGGATCTCGTCGACATCTTCGCCTGGGACATCGATTTCTACATTGATTGTCGCCCCGGGGACATTGTGCGGATGTTGGTCGAGAAGATCGAAGTGGACGGCAAATTCGTTCGCTACGGCCACATCCTGGCGGCGGAGTACAACGGTGCGATCGGAGTCAAACTCGCCTTCAGATATCAAACGTCCTCAGGCAAGGTGTGCTACTATGACGAGTCGGGTGACTCCTTACAAAAGGCGTTTCTCAAGTCACCTTTGAAATTCGCGCGCATCTCATCCGGCTTCGGCATGCGGGTGCATCCCATCCTGGGGTTTTCTAAAAAGCACTATGGCGTCGATTTGGCGGCGCCACGGGGTACGCCCATCTGGGCTCCCGCCGACGGGACGGTGATCTTCGCAGGCCGCAAGGGAATCAGCGGAAACTTGATAAAGCTGCGCCACGTCAACGGCTACCAGACAATCTTCGCTCACCTGAATACCATCGCCCATGGCCTGTACAAAGGGATTCGGGTCAATCAGAAGCAGGTTATCGGCACGGTCGGCTCGACCGGCCGCTCAACCGGGCCGCACTTGCACTACAGCATGAAGAAAAGCGGCACGCTCATAAATCCGTTCACCCAGAAATTCCCGCCCGCCCGCCCGGTTGCGAAGAACGAACTCTCCGCCTACAAGAGAACCATTTCCGGTTTGTTCGACCGGCTTGAGAAGATTCCGCGGCCTTCCGCCCCGAAAACCGCCGCGGCACCTGGAAAAACAGAGGGCGCGGGATGATCGCCAGCCTGGCGAAGATCCTGCCGCTCCTGTTCCAAATGGCTGCCGGCGGCGCGGGATCTGCCGCTGACTCTGTCGACGAGATTATTGCCGGCATGACTGTTGAGCAGAAGGTCGGCCAGCTTATAATGGTGGGCCTTGGCGGCAAGCAAATGAGTCCCGCCATCGCCAACCTGTTGACCGGCTATCACATCGGCTCGGTGGCCCTGTACGGACGCAATATCGTCAACACCAAACAGCTCGCAAGACTAATTGGTGACATTCGTAAGGTCATGCGCGGCGAAGTACAGCCGTTTGTCGCCATCGACCAGGAGGGCGGCAACGTCGTGCGCGTGCGCTCCGATGTCATCGTACTGCCAGGCGCAATGGCTCTCGGCGCCACCCGTGACACGTTTCTGGCGTTTCTGGTCGGGCAGGCGAGCGCCATCGACCTGGGTCTGGTGGGCATCGACATGAACCTGGCGCCGGTGCTGGACATCAATCGCAATCCGCACAACCCGGTGATCAACATTCGCGCCTACGGCGACAAGCCCGAACTGGTTGCGAGACTCGGACTGCATTTCATCCAGGGCCAACAACAGGCCGGTATGGCCACAGTTGCAAAGCACTTTCCGGGTCACGGCTCCACGGCCAGGGATTCTCATTTTTCCTTGCCAGTGATTCGTCTCGATCGGGAGCAGCTGACTGACGGCGATCTGCTTCCCTTCAGACGGGCGATAGCCGCCGGGCTGGATGCCGTCATGACCGCCCACGTACGGGTGCCGGCCATCGACCCGAGCAGCCTGCCGGCCTCGCTGTCGCACAAGGTAATCGGCGGATTGCTCAGGAAAGAGCTGGGGTTCGACGGTCTGGTGATCACCGACGATCTGGAGATGCGAGCCATCGCAAACATGATGCCGGTCGGCCAGGCCGCGGTCAAGGCCATCCAGGCCGGTGCCGACGTGGTCATGGTCATCTGGACGGCCCAGAAGAAACGCGAAGTTTTCAAGAGTCTGCTCGAGGCGGCAGGCACGGGGGCGATTACTCAGACACGCCTCGACGAGTCGGTTCGCCGTATTCTGCGCTTGAAGTTCCGGCGCAGAATCCTGCACACTCTTACCGGCGAGCAGCCACGACTGTCTGCCGTTCTGCCCAACCCCATGCACGCGCAGTTAGCGAGAACCATAGCCCGGCGGGCCGTTACCCTGGTGCGCAACACAGGCTCGCTGGTGCCGCTGCATGATGGCCAGGGCGTACTTGCGGCCGGCCCCCAGCGAGTGTTTCTGAAGGAGCTCAAGCGACAGCTGCCGGGGGTGACGGTGTTCCATACGCGCCGGGTCCCGTCTTCCAGGCACCGTACGAAAGATCTCAACGACTTGATCGCGCTGGGCAATAACAGCCGGGTAATCGTCGTGGCGGTGGTCAACGCTTACCAGGCCTGGCTGGTCCAGCGCCTCTATCACCAAGTCAAGGTTCCCATCGTGGTGGTATCTTTCGGCTCTCCATACTTCATCCGTAACTTTCCCGGCGTGGCCGCATACCTATGCACCTATTCGTACCTCCCTGCGGCCCAAAAGGCGGCAGCCCTTGCCTTGAGCGGCAAGATCTCCATCACGGGCCGGTTGCCGGCGACGCTTTCCGGACGATATCAGTTCGGCCAGGGCCTGGTGACGAGAAGAAGAGGCCATTAGTCAACGTCCCCCTTGATTCCAGATTGCGTTTGCCTAAAGCGTAATCCGTGGAGTAGACTTCCCTGTCATGGATGTCGACTACCTGCCGGCCTTCACGCGCGAGGGTAGGATCGAGGAGATCCCGCTTCCGGTCCTGATCGTTCACATCCTGGACGAAAAACTCAGCGGCAGGCTGTACATCGAGGAAGAGGGCACGAAGTCTTGGATTTACTTCGAGGAGGGGTTTCCGGCCGGTGTCTTCGCCCCCAAGTCGCAGGATTTTTTAGGAACTGTCCTGCGCGAACTAGGGTATATCGACGACGACGCTTTTAACCAATCGTTGATGATGATGGCCAAGACCAAACGCCTGCAGGGCGAGCTTCTGGTGGAGGACGGCAAGATCGACTCGGAGCAGCTCGATCGCGCCCTGTCACTGCAACTCGCCCGCAAGCTGGCCCGCCTTTTCGTTGTTCGTGCGGGTGTTTTTCGGTTCGCCGAGGACGAGGAGCTTATTCCTCCGATGGAGCCGATTCGCATCAACACCTATGCCCTGATCTACAACGGCATCAAGAACAGCTACCACGGCGAAGACCTGAAGGAGGGCCTGCAGATCCTGGTTGGCAGGTCTTGCAAGGTGTCGGGCCTCTTCGTCGAGCGCAAGGAGCTGTTCGAGTTTCCGCCCGACGACATGGCCGACGCCGAACTGCTGCGCGAATTCCGTCTGCCCCAGGTTTTCGTCAGGGCCACCCGCAGCGGTCCGACGTCGGGGATGATGATGTTACTGGCGCTTCTCTATTGCGGCATGCTCGAACTGGAAGAGGCCGATTTTGCCGTGCCCATCGAGGGCGCGCAGGCGCCCCGGGCGGCGCCTCACAAAGCCGCGGTGGCACGTGCCGGCGCTAGTGCCTCGGAACGGGATCGTGGCACTGCAGGCGGCGACCGGCCCAAGCAAGGTGCTAAGAAACTGTCCGCCGAACTGGTGAAGAAAATCAACGATAAGTTCGAGCAGATCAAATCTGGAGACATGTGGCAGATTATCGAGGTGGAAAAGGATGCCGGCTTCGAGGTCGTCAAGAAGTCGTTCCTTACGTTGGCCAAGGTTTACCACCCCGACCGGGTTTCCGGGGCGGGTGACGAAGAGATCTCGCATCGCATGGACCTGATCTTCACCCGGATCAACGAGGCCTACCAGGTGCTCAGCGATCCCAACCGCCGGGCCGAGTACGACAAGAAAGCGCCCAGCGACACAAAATCGGACCAGCCCCGTCCGGAAGAGGCCCGGGTACAGTTTCAGAAGGCGCAGGTCTACCTGAAAAAGAAAGACCTGACAAAGGCGGCCGAGGCGGTTCGCTGGGCCGCCGATCTAGACAACAGCAACGGCGACTACAAGGCGTACAAGGCCTGGATAGAATTTCTTCGGGAGAAGCAGGGTTCACCGCCTGAGAGGCTGGCCCAGGCCAAGGCGGAGCTGATCGACGTCGCCAAGGGTTATCCTCAGTCTTTCCACGCGTACAAATTTCTGGCCAAGGTTTCTATGGAACTAAATGACATGCAGACCTACTACAAGGCCCTGAATAACGCCGCAAAGTTGAACCCCAAGGATGTCGATATCGCCCGTCAGCTGCGCCTGTTCAATATGCGCAAAGAAAAAGAGGGTCGGGGCTGGCTCAAGAAGAAATTTACCAAGTAATGGGAAATTTTCTGCTCAGTCTTCGGAAAGGTAGGCGTCCAGGGCGGCCTGTTCGGCTTCACTAAGGTCTAAGAACTGGACGCCCATTCCCGCTCGATCGGTGGGATCGTTCTCGTCCGGGTTGCGTTTCGCCCACACGACCTGGCCGCGTGTACGGACGGCCATCTGGGTGCCGGGGAGGGTAAATGAAATCCAAAAGGTCTCGCCGACCTCGAACAACAAGTCGGATTTCAGGAAAAGACCGCCTTTGCTGACGTCGTGACTGTCAAAGGTCAGCTCTCCGCCGGTGAATCCGTCACCAAGCTCAATCTCCGCCTCCAGATGGTGACGGGTGTGTTGGCGATGATTTCGTTGCTGGTCCATGTGTTGGTGCGACCCGGCCGGTCACTGCGTCACTCGTCCTCTTTATCCACGTAGCGCACCCTGCCGGCGGCGATTTCCCTGAGAGCGATGATCGGCATCTTGTTCTTGGCCGACACCAGAGGTCTGGCGCCGTCGAGAAGCTGCCGTGTGCGCTTCGTCGCAAGCAGCACGAGCGCGAAACGATTGGGAACGTTTCTCAAACAATCTTCGACCGTGACTCTGGCCATCTGTAGACCTCCATGAACCGCCCCGCTTGGGGGCTCGTGAATATACGGCTCGTTCCCAAGGAGATCAAGTATTTTATTTTCAGCCAGTTACTGCGCCAACTATTCGGTTTTCGCCCTGTCAAGAAGCGCCGCGGGGGCCTGTGAGAGATTTCTAAACTGGTATTCGCGAATCTCGGCAAGTGGGCCGGGCGGTGTGATGCAGCGGGCGTAGAACCTGGTGCGGTCGGTGTGGTCATGTACCGAACCAAGCGCCACTTCGACGAGCGATCTTTCGTCGGGGCCGTAGAGTTTCGCAGTGATTTCGGCTGGATCGAGGCCGAAGGCCGATCGAGGGGTCTGCCGCTCGTCGGGAAAGGCCACGGCTCGCAAGGCATGCAACGTGGTCACGATTCGCCCGACTGCGGCTTGATTGGCCGGGCCGCGATCGGGTCTCAGCATCAACCAACGCTGTCCGCGTTTCTGAAACTCAATGACATTTCCGGCTGTCTTTAGAACCAGATTTGTAAGCAAGCGAGGCTCGAACAGCAGCAGGCGCTTGCGGCGTAGATCGAAGGAGTTTTGCAGAAGGACCTTTTCGAATTCTCCGGCGACATACAGGGCCTCCGGCCGGCCCTCTTTTTGCAGGTAGAGCAGGTCCGGAAACTTTCCCCTGGCGCCTACCAAAAGGGCAAGCTTCTCACCAGAGGAGGAAAGGAGGGAAATCCTGGCCCGCGGGGGGCTAAGACCGTAGTCGGAAGCCGCTCCTGACTCGGTCCCGGCCGTCAGCTTGGCAAGTGCACCAAGCAGCGCCGCCAGCGAAGCGCCGTCCACATCATCAGCAACCGGTTGCATAAGCCGCCACCCCGCGGCCGATCTCTGAAGTACACACTTGCGTCCTTCGATATCGATCTCCAGGCGAACCAGTTGCCGCGCGTCGAAGGGCAAGATCTTCTCGGTCTTTTCCCGCAGGTACGCCTTTCCCTCGCGAGATCGGCCGGCCGACAAAACGGCGATCAGCACCAGGCCCGCGATGAGCAGGCAGCCGATTGCCGCCCCGATCAGCGTGCGGGTACGGCGTGTCACTACGACCATCTCCGCGCCCGCCAGATGGCGAAACCCAGAACGAGGATCAAAAGAGGCAGGAGATCGGTAGTGACAATGGCAAGCAGCTGCAGTTGTGATTGATCCAGCGCCAGCAGCGAGGCCTCCCTGAACCGCGGATGGATTGCTATCTTGTTCTCATCGCCGGCCAGCCAGGCCAGGCTGTTGATGATTAAATCCCGGTTCAAGGGGAAAAGGCGATAGGCCGAATCGTCCAGCATCAAAGATGAGCCGAAAACGATCATTCGCGGGCCGCCCCCTTTGTCTGTGCTTCCGTCAACGGACCGCGTGTCCACGCTGACGGCCAGGGGAACGGGACCGGCGAGGTCCCGGTCCGCGTCGAAAGTGTGCTTTTCCCGAACAGCCAACTCGTCAGTCTCGCCCCAAGCCCCCGGTCCGCTTGCGGTCAGGTCGACCACTATTAGCTTGCGCGGCGCGCCGGGAGAGCGGCGCACGGATCTGGCCAGTGGAAAAACGGCCTGCAGTCGTCGCAGGGCGGCCGCATTTCCGGCTAGGAGGCGCCTGAATACGGGGTGAGCCAGGTGATAGCTTTTAGGATCGCTGGCCACCAGCACCGGGCTGCGGCCACCCGAGACGACGGTGTCTTTGCCCAAGATCACGCCGTAATGGGCAAACAGGGAATCCAGTGAGCGGGAATCAGCGGCACCCAGAAAGGCCAGCAACCTGCCGCCGCCGCCAAGATAGCCGCCGATGGCCTCTGCCTCCGACGAATGGATATCACGATCTGGCCCGGCGATGACCAACACCCGGCAGGAGGACGGTACGGCACCCATCTCTAGCAGTGAGATCTCCGTCGTGCGATAACCTTCGCTTTGCAGGTCGCCTGCGAATTGAGAGCGCGACTTTCCGCCATGCCCGGCGCGGTTGCCGCTCTCCCCGTGACCGGTGAGAAAACAGATCTCCCGTTGTTCTACTCTGGCGGTTAAAGACATGATCGCGTTGGTGATTGCCTGTTCAGGACATCCGCGCTCGTTGCTGTCGATCCTGGCTCGCGCCTGTCTGTTACGGTAGAGGAAAACCAGGCGCGGCCCGCCGCCGCTTACCTTGTATCGCTCGACCAGGTCTTGCCGCCGGATCGGATCGACGAACTGGGCGGAGAATCGATCGCCAGCCTGCCGGTAACGGTCGAGACAGTCAACAAGTGGAGTGTACTCGGGTTCACGTGATCCATAGAAGGCAAGCACTTCGAGATCGGCATCCAGGCCGGCAAGCACTTTACGGGTCTGATCGGAAAAAGAGAAGACTTTTTCAGTGCTGAGATCGACCCTCCAGGGAAAGGTATACGCCAGGTAGTTGACGATTAACACAGCTGCCAACGCCATGACGGCAAAGAGCACCTCGAAGAGGCCGAAGAAGAGAGCGCGTCCCCTGATGGCCGAAAGCACACCGGCTGGATCCGAGAACAGCCAGAACAATATCGCCAGCGTGCCGAAAAGTAGCTTGGCGATGGCAACCCAGCCGATGTGCCAGTCCCAGAGGAAGAGAGTCAGGGGAACCGACAACAAGGCAACCAGACCGACGATTCCCGCGATGCGCCCAATCTTTTTCACTCGCTTCACCCTCTATTTCCAGGCTCGAGCGGCCAGAGACCGCTGGGCGAGGAAAAGGAAAAAGGCGGCAAGCGACAGGTAGTAGACCACGTCGCGCAGATCCACGACTCCCCTGGCGAAGTTGCGCATATGCGCGGTTGCGCCCACGCCCTCCAGAACTTCGCGGGTCAGGCCGCTGCTGTCTCCGGCCGCCCATCCGGCCAGCCAGAGCATCAGCAGAATGCAGAAAGTGACGATCGCGGCCACGAGTTGGGACTTCGTCCGGGATGATACGAACAGGCCGACGGCCGCGAAGGCGGTGCCCTCTAGAAACAATCCGATGAGGCCTGTAACAACGGTGCTCCACTCGGGCCCGTTGTCTCTGGCATATGCGGCCAAAAGCAGTGGTAACGCTCCTGTCAAGACCAGCATGGCCAACACAATCGTCATGGCCCCGAGGTATTTACCGATCACAATCTGGGAGGATGTAACCGGGCAGGCCCGCAGAAGCTGGTGGGTCCGGGATCGACGCTCGGCAGCTATCAAGCCCATGGTTACCAGGGGCACCACAAAGATCAGCAAGACCGAGACATTGAGCACCAGCGGCGTCAGGACGTCATCCGTGAGGTTGAGATACTTCAAGGCGAGGGGTCGCGTCTGAGCGGCGACCAGGATGCGGCCCTGAAAGTCGGCCAGCAGCCTGCAAAAGAAAAAACCGGCCACGACGCTGAAGATGGCCAAGGCGATGTAGGCAACGGGAGTGGTAAAAGCGATGCGCACTTCCTTCTGAAAAATGGCCATCATCTTGCGCATGCCGCTGACTACTCCCGAGTTGCCTGCCGAAAAGGATCTTCGAGCGAGATGTAAAAAATGGTAGCACACGCCGGTGTTTTTAGAAAACCGCATGGCTACAGTGTGTATATTATGTAGTTGACTTTATCTATGCATTGATTATAATACATAATATGACTATGAACATCAAGGAAATACGGGAGTATTTCCATTTGACCTTTCTGAGGGCATTGGTGCGCAAAGTGCCCACTTCGAGCTTCGCCGTCAAGGGCGGATCCAACCTGCGCTTCTTCTTTTCAAGCTATCGCTACTCGGAGGACATCGACATTGACATCCACGACGTTCCTGTCCATGTCTTGAAGGACGGCGTCATGTCCATTTTAAGTTCGTCCGGCCTGGCCGATACGGCCCGCTCATCGGGCATCGAGAGTATCCGTCCCCCGGACATCGCGCACGCCAAGCAGACCGAAACCGTCCAGCGATTCAAGGTGCACTTGATCACCACCGCCGGGGAGGATCTGGCGACCAAGATCGAGTTCTCGCGAAGGGGGCTGGATTCGCCCATCCGCGCGGAGCCGGTCCTCCCGGAGATCCTGGCGGCATACCGCATGGCCCCGCTCATCGTGCCACACTACACGGCCGGGGCAGCCGTACGACAAAAGGTCCAGGCTCTCTTGACCCGGCGGCAGCCCGAGGCCCGGGACGTCTTCGACCTGTATCTCCTCAGCCCGCAGCCCGAGGCGCGGGCGCTCACGCTTGGCGATCACTTCTCCGCCGACGAACTGCGCCGGGCGATCAATCGAATCGACTCCATCGAGTACGAGCGCTACCGCGATACGGTGGTGGGATTTTTGGCTACCGATGATCAGGAAAGGTACGACCAGAGCGAGATCTGGGATCAGATCCGCCTGGTGGTGATCGAAATGATCGAGAAACGGCCGAATGGGGGAAAATGATATGTCGCTGCACCGGGCCATTCAGGAAATCGGTCGCCCGGTCTTCACCACCCGCGAGATCGCAATGTTGGCGGGGATGTCGCTGTCCTCTGCCAGCCAGGCGCTTTCAAGAATGCAAAAGGAACGTCTGGTGACCCGTGCCTTCCGGGGGGTCTGGGGCGTGACTGCCGATCCCCGCTTCACGCCGTTCGCCCTGGTGGCATACCTCTCGGGCGGGCACCTGGCCTACGTCTCCTTTTTCTCGGCCCTGCACCTGCACGGCCTGATCGGACAGATACCCCAAATCATCTATTCGGCCACCACGGCACACACCCGGCGCCTCTCTACCCCCCTGGGCACGTTCTCCTTCCACCGCATCGATCCCCGTTTCTTTTCGGGATTCGACTGGTACCGCGGCGGTCGGTCTTTTCTCGTCGCCAGCCCGGAGAAGGCCCTGGTGGACTGCTTGTATATCTCCAGCCGCAGGGGCCGGCGCTTCGGCCGATTTACGGAGATGGAGCTGGGTGCCAAGTTCTCGAAGCAAAGAGCTAGGGAGTGGGTGAAAAAGATCCCATACCCGAAGATCCGCAGGAATGTTCACGATAAGCTCTCGGCCTTGCTAGAGTCATCATCGCGATCGCGGTTCTAATACCCGCAGTCTACCTTGCACATGCCTGTGGCTACTCCCGAGTTGCCTGTCGAAAGGCGTCTTCGAGAGAGCCGTGGTCGGCGGTGATTTGATCCAGCCTGTCATCGAGCATGATTCTGCCGTGGTGAATGATCAGCGCCCGATCGCAAATTTGCAAGACTTCGCCGAGAACGTGGGTCGACAGAATGACGGTATGATCGGCGGCGATTTTAGTAATCAGCGAGCGAACATCGGCAATCTGGTTGGGGTCGAGCCCTATGGTCGGTTCGTCCAGGATGAGCACCTGCGGATCGGCCAGTAACGCCTGGGCCAGGCCGATTCTCTGCCGGTAGCCTTTCGAGAGATTGCCTATCCGCCGCTTGCGGACTTCAGTAAGGCCGCAGATGGAAAGCACTCGCCGGAGTTCGGCGGCCAGTTGTCCGCGCGGCAATTCTTTCAGGTGGCCTATGAAGGACAGGAAGGCCGACACCGAAAGCTCATCATATAAGGGAGGGGCCTCGGGCATGAAGCCGGTACGGCGCTTGACCTCGATCGGTTGCTCGAAGACATCGTAGCCGGCTACGATCGCCTTGCCCGATGTAGCCGAAAGGTTCCCGGCCAGGATGCGCAGGGTGGTCGTCTTGCCGGCCCCGTTGGGCCCCAGCAAGGCGAGCGCCTCGCCGTGGCCTACCTTGAAGCTGATGCCGGCGACGGCCTGGACGTCGCCGTAGCGCTTGACCAGGTCGACAGCTTCGATCATTCGCGAGTTCCCGGGAGCCATGCGACTTATCACATTGGCGCATGCCGGGCTTAGTTGCAACCGGCCCGAGTATTCATTGCCGCTGGGCCCGCTCCATGGCGATCAGGGCCGCTCCGAGCGCGCCTACGATATCGGGTTCGGCTGGAATCGAGAGATTGCAATCCAGGGCTTCACCCAGGGCGCGAACCACGCCCGGATTTCGCGCTACACCGCCGGACATGGCAATCTTGAGCCCCGAGCTCGCGGGCGCCACCCGTTTGACCAGGGCCACGGTACGATTGGCAATCGCCCGGTGCAGGCCGCGCACGATCTCGGGCACCTCGGCACCCGCGGCGATCAGGGACACAACCTCGCTCTCCGCGAACACCGTGCACATGCTGGAGAGAGTGACATTTCCGCCCGCGCCCCGATCGAGATCTCCCAACTCGCCGACGTCGACCTCCAGCGCCCGGGCCATGGCTTCCAGGAAACGACCGGTTCCCGCGGCGCATTTATCGTTCATGGCGAACTCCATCACGTTGCCCTTGCCGTCCAGTCGCATGGACTTGCTGTCCTGGCCGCCTATGTCCACCAGCAACTCGGTGCCCGGCAGTAGCGCCTGGATGCCCCGGGCGTGGCAAGTGATCTCGGTAACCGCGGCCAGCCGTCCCTCAACACGGTCGCGGCCATATCCGGTGGCGATCAATGCCTCGACCTCCGATTCCAGAAGGCCGGTCCGCCCGAGAACCTCGGACCGCGCCCGTTTGATCGATTCGATATTGCGGGCGCCGGTCGGGACAACCGTCCAGCCCATCAGCTTGCCCGTGTCGTCGACGAGAACCGCGTCACAGGAAAGACTGCCGACATCCACACCCATAAATGCCATCAAGAGTTCCTCAGTTCAGCCCGGAGGATTTGCGTCGACTCAGGGTCTCCATGAAGGCCTCTAGACGAGTTTTCAGCTGACCCTCGGAAAAACTGCGCGGATCGACGCAATCAACTTCCAGGTTCAAGGTCGGCACACCTGCCTCTCTTAAGCCTCTTTCCAATAAACCGCGCGCGCCCGTGCCCTGCCGGCAGCCCCAATGGCAAGGGTTGATTGCACCATCAACCCGGTAGTCTCGCGCCAGACGCAAGAGCACCTGCAGGCGGTGTTCGGCCGGGCCGCAAAAAGAAACCGACAGCGCCCGACTGGCCATGCCTGTGAAAGGATCTTCCGGATCGATCGGATCCCAGTTGATGTCGTTCAGTTCATCGGCCACTACCGCCGCGCCGTACTCCTGTTCGAGCAGTTTCTCGAGTGGATTTGCGAACTGGATTCGGTTTTGAACCCACAGAAGTCTCAGGCGCTCATCGGCCAAGCCGGGCTTTTCCCCGGCGACCTTTTCGGCGAACTCGTTGCAATATGCCTCGACCACTTCAACACCGCCGGGAGAGCCGAGAAAAAGCGCCGAGACAATGCCGAAGTTCACAAGATCCCTGCGCCGGGCTGGAGTGGGCACCTGGCGGGCCAGGCGATAGACTTCGAGTGTAAGCTCCCGCATTCGGTTGGTGCGGCCGATAACCTCACGCAAACGCACAGGATCGAGCGGCCGCCCGGTTTGCCTTGCGACGAAATGAGTCATCTCCCGGAATTGATCTGCAAGGTGGGCAACGGCCGCGGGCGAATCATCGATCGGTACATGGATGGTTAACATTTCCTTGCCGTAGTGACAGGCCAAGTTCTCGATCGAAGCCAGTCCCGCCGAGCAGACGGCGGAGGTGCCTATCAGGAAGTCGGGTTCGGGCATAAGCCCCTGGGCCATGGCGCCGTAGACCGCACGATGGTAACTGCAGCCGTCGGTCGAGTAGCCGAGTTGCTCGGACTGTTCCATCATTGGCCCCACGGTTCCGGTCGAGGCCAGCATCGCTCCCACGAACTCCACGAAGCAGGATGTCACTCCCATGGCATGGAGCAGGTCAAAGGGCGCCAAAATTCCGCACCAGGCGACGGTTCCGTCGCCGGAATACAGGCCCCGGCCCAGCCTGGCCAGCTCCAGGGCAAAGCGACTACGCGCGGAGGACTTGCCAAGATGCTGTTTGGCCTCGATTCCGGAAATCAAATTATTGAAATATTCGAGCATCATGACGGGCTTCCTCCGATCATCTCAACGAAAGCCTCGATCCGGGTACGCTGCTGGCCCAGCGAGCGCTGCGTGCAATCTCCCTCGAGCGTCAAGAGCGGAATGTCAGCATTCCGCAGAGTTTGGCGAATGGCCGGCATCCGCACCAGATAGGGATCGCAGAACTTCATTACATGGGCGATCACGCCTCTCGCTCCACTTTCTTGCGCCATGGACAGAATCCGTCTCGCGTGTTCGCCCGGCAGCAGAGAGGGAAGCGAGCGCGCGCAGGCCGGACGAGAGAGCAGCGCACGCGAGAGATCACCCCAGGCGGTAGCGGCGCGGGAAACATCGAGCTCTGTTATTTGCCGCGAGCCGCTGCAGAGATCGTCCAAAACAACATGCACGCCGCACGAGGCGAGCATTTCGAAGGCGTCGGGATCCGGCAAGACGTTGCCGAATACGAAAACCGGCACCAGGGCATCTTTCTTGGGCTCGTTGTTTTGAAGCTGCTGTTCGACCAAGGCCGGGATATCATCCAGCGGGGACGTTACCGAGCGGTTGAACAGTTCTTGCAAGGCCCGCCTCCCGCCTCGCAACCCGCCCACGGCCGCAGATTTGGCGGCCCGCTCCAGCGCTGTCGCAGCCTGGTTGTACTTTCTGACGCTCGAGACGATCTGGTCGCCTGTCACCCGCTCGCCGTCCAGGGCGCCTAGCCATGTTGCCAGTTTTTCGATCTCTTCTTGGAAATAAGCCACGGAGCGATCGTCCGCGCCGATCGGCAGATCCAGGATCGTGACGGGATCCGTCGGCCTGGCGGTACGCCAGGCATCGGCCAGGCGCCGCATGGCGTCGCACGAGTTCATGAAAACAACACCCTGCAGATCGGGTAGATCTCCCGAAAGCGCCCGATCGAGAACCCGTTTGACATGTGGGCAAATGTTGTCGTGTAGTAGCTGTCCGGCCTGGTCCGCAACCTCGCTCAAGGGCAGTATCCGGTGCGGTGTGAAACCGGCGGCCTCGATGACGGCTAGTGGTGTGTAGGCACACGTAAAACCTATCTTACGACTTTTTTCTTTCATTGCTCGCTCTGTTTGTGCGTGTTGGCCAATATCCTGCGAAGTGATTCCTTCAGCCTATCGACATCCCGCTCACCGACACCCTCGAGCATGCTCTTCAGTGCCCGATTGAGCACCTCAAGGACGGAATCTTTAACCTTCAGGCCGGATTCGGTCAGCCGAATCCGCTGGGCGCGGCGATCGGCCGGATCCGCCTTGCGAACCACCAGCGCGTCGCGTTCCATGCGATCGAGCAGGCCGGTCATGGAGGATGGCTCAAGCCCGGCCCGCTTTCCCAGTTCGACTGCCTTGAGGTTATTTTCCACCCACAGACTCATCAATACTCCAAGATATGCGGGCCGGACATGGGCCACCCCGGCGCGGGCCAGTTCCCTCTTCAGAAATGTCGTGGCCACCAGACTGACCCGAGTGATCAGGTAGTAGGGGCATTCGCTGACTTCCTTGAATTCCACGTGATCCCCTCCTTCCGTATTATCCTTATGCATATAATACGTATACGTAGTTAGTGTCAAGCGGTATTTTGCTTCCGATTGAACGACCTGCCACATCGCGGTCAACCGGTAACAAGCCCTTCCACGTTGACGAAACCATGCGATTTTTGCTAACGTGAACCGGCATGGAAGCAGAACGCAAACTATATTTGCCTTATCTGTTTAGCTCCCTGGGGCAAGCCTCTTTCGAGGGCGGTCTGACCCTGGTCGAGGGGGACGTCGAGAGGACCGTACTCTTCCGGGCCGGCGTGCCGGTCAGCGTTTCCTCTAGAATGCAGGACGAGACACTTGGACGCATTCTTCTCAAAGAGGGAAAGATCAGCTGTGATGAATACGACAAGCTTCTGGGGACCATGGTCCAGACACGCCAGCGCGCAGGCGAGGTCCTGATCGCCTTGGGCTTGCTCGGTCCGCAGGAGGTCTTTTCCGCTCTTGAGTACCAGACGCGCGTCAAGCTGCTCAACTGCTTCAAGATGATGGACTTCGGGTTTTCGATCCGGGAGAAAAAAGTCCCGCCGGAGATGGCCATCTCGAAGGCCAATCTGTCTGTGGTGATCATGGAGGGGATCCAGAAAACATTTTCAGTCGATCGCATCCTGACCGAGTTTCCGGTGGACGAGGAAACAATTTTCATGAAAATCGAGCGGGAACAACCGCGGTCGCTACGCATGGACACCCGTGAAAGCAGGATCGTGCAAGCGATCGGCTCGGGCATTCCCTTGGTAAAGTTGATGTCCGTCGAGGAAGATCTGCAGTTCTTGTTATCAGTGCTCTACGGTTTGCACGCGCTCGAAATCATCGAGGCCTCGGGAGTCGCCCGTCCCGGCACCAAAGATCTCGAACTGGACGCTTTGCGAGATCAGGGCCGGCCCGCCCGAAAGATTGCTCCCCGGCAGCCCGTTGAGCCAGTCGAGCGAACAGCGAAGGAATCCAGCTACAACATTCGCCCCCCGACTCTGACCGACGCTTTCAGTTCCAAACAGGTCAACTCCGTGCTGGCAGAAAAAATGCTGACCCTCGATACGGATGATTATTTCTCCATCCTCGATATCGACCGCGATGCAAATGTACAAGATATAGATAGCGCTTATTACAAACTTCTTCAGGACTGCCGGCTGCAGGATATCGAGGTGTCATATACCAACGAGCGCGAACAAGAGCTGGCCCGGCAACTGCTAGACAAGGCCACAATTGCCCACCGCACCCTCTCTGAAAATGAAAGCCGATCCGCGTACGAAAAGTTTATCAAGGCATCCGGAAGCAAGAAGAAGATAGAGATTCCGCCCCGTCTGCTGGCCGACGTCGAGGCCCAGAAGGGCAAGCTGGCGATCGGTGCCAAGCATTACCAGGATGCCATGGAGCTATTCGACAAGGCCATCGGCCTCTATCCCAAGGAGCCCAGCTACCATTTCAAGTTCGGAACAGCGGCCTATTTCAAGGCGCTCGACGAGACTCCCGCCGACAAGCCCTTGTCGGATCGAGTCCGCAAGCCGTTTCTTAAGGCCATCGCGATCAACCCGGCCTATGACCAGGCGCGCATGTACCTGGGATACATCTCCAAGCGCAATGGTGAATACGAGCGGGCCCTGAAGGAATTTAGCAGCGCCCTGCATTACAATCCCGGAAACCGCAGGGCCCATTCGGAGGTCCGCTTGCTGAAGCGACGCCTCGATCTAGCGAAATAATTATTAGGAAGTGAGTGACATGACAGCCGGTACACAGAAGAAAAAACTCGTTGTCATCTTCGACCCGGTCAAACGATCCCGGGATCTTATCGGGGAGGTTCTTGGCGGCATGGGTTACCAGGTCAAATTGCACACTACCTCCCGCAAAATCCCAGGACTCGTTCGCGGCCGGGATGCTGATTTGATCGTGGTCAACCTTTCCGTTTTCGGCGCCGACTACGCCGCGGTCGTCGCCGGGCTGGAGGGGCTCGGCCTCGCGGGTGATGACCGCCCGCCGATGGTGGCCGTGACCTCGCTGAATATTTCCCAGGAGGCGCGAGAGCGCATCGAACAACTCGGTGCCGGGATCGTCCTTGACCAGCGAGCTCCTTTCATGGAGCTCATCTTTTCTGTCAATCTGCTGCTTTTTCCTAAGATCAGAGAGCTGCGACATTACACGCGAGTCTTCGGGGGATTTCCGATTCAATACTTGCACACCGGAGAGTGGCATGCGGGAAAGGTCTACAACATCAGCCGCCAGGGGGCCTTCATCCAGTGTGACGATCCGCCCGCGGAAAACACCCGCCTCGACGTTCGCTTCGTTTTACCCGGCCGGGAAGACAGGATAAAAGTCGCGGCCAACGTGAACTGGGTGAACACGCCTGCCACCGGGTCTGATTCTTTGGCGCCCTACGGCATGGGGATCCTGTTCCTGGTGCTCAACCGGGAAGAAAGCACGTCGCTCGACCAGTTCATTAGCGAACGGGTCAACGGAAACGGTCCTTCCGGCGAATCTTCTCCATCTTGCGCTTGATTTCGCGGCCGCGATCCTGGGCCAGTTTCCTGACCAGTTCCTGGATTTTCCGGCGCTGTCGCTCCGACTCGAAGAGGAATTCGACACCCATACCTTTAGGCTCGCCCGTTTCCTTGAGCCAAGCGACGCGGCAGCGCAACTTGATGCCCATCAGGTAGCCCGGTGGCCGCAGGCGGCACTCCACCTCGGTATCAACAGGAACCAGTTGCTTGCTTCGGATGAAGGTGCCCCCTTCACCGATGTCCTCGGCGAATTCCTGGGCGAAGTCCTGGTCGCGGCGATATGACACGACGTACGAACAGGGCATCCTGCGGCTGGTGCGGTCGGTGAACTCTACTTGCTTGCCCTCCGCGTGATCGAGGATCAGTTGCAGGGTCCTGTTCTGATCGCTGGGAATCTCCACCTGGACTCCGGGTGCCAGCGGGGGCTCGACCGAAGCGCGGCGCCGAGCAACGACCCTGCCCTGGATCCTGAAGTTTCGCTTCTGTGTGGGAAAGTCGACCACCACGGTGACTTCCTCGGACAACTGTAGCTGCCGGCCGGTCTCGACGAATAGGACTCCTAACCGGCCGTGGCGCGCGAAATCGAGCAGCAGCCTTTCTTTTCTAGGGTAACGCGCCGAGACCTCTTTCTTGCGTGGCATGCGAGTATTTTACATGGCTTGAGTCATTTCGCACAAGGGTTTCAGTGGTACCTGGATCTCCCACCCTGGCTCCAGGACGCACCCGATCTTGGCCACTGGGCCGCGGCTCCGATGCCTGCCGGGCCTCATGTTCTCCCTCGGCCGCGGATTTGCGCGTCCTGACTGGTTGTGGACGATTTTCGCGCGCACT
>DATKYQ010000081.1:0-116387 GCA_035528415.1 Myxococcota bacterium
TCCAGAAAGGTAACACTTGGCAAAGCGGATCTGTGCCTGTGTGAAGCCATGAAAGGACGCACTGCCAAAGAATCAAATTGCCTTCGGCAGCTCAGGAGGGATCTTTTCTCTTGACAGGCTTTTCCATAGACGGAGGTTGCCTCCATCGCTCTCTCTCCCCCCCGGTCGGCCCATGGGCCTTGGTGATCTCTCTTGAAACCGATGTGAACTTCTGCTAGACGAAGGCTACATCAACGAGCGTGGAGCCACGATGACGCTGCATCTCAGTACCGAGCTCAGGCAGGTCATGGCCGAGGCGCAGGACATCGCCGGCCAGGTCGGGCAGCGGCTCAGCAGCGCCCACTTGCTGCTGGCGCTGTTTACCGTTCAGAACCGGGCCGAGATCCTGCTCAAGGAGAAGCAGGTGGACGAGGATGTCATCCTGGCCTACGTCCATACGGTCGAGGGAGAGCCCACAGAGACCGTCAAGATCGTCCACAAGAAGGCCCTGCAGATCGCGGTCGGCTGCGGGGCCGAGGCTGTCGATTGCCTGCACCTGCTGATTGCGCTTTGCGGCATGCGTAACACGCTGGCCTACGAACTGTTGCGGCGCAGCGGCCTTAGCGTGCCCCAGTTTCGTAACACGGCCCTCTCCTACGTCACCGGCCGGCTGCCGCGGCGCCTGACGGTCAAGCGCCAGAGCGACCAGAGCGTAAGCCAGGCGCCGGCCAGGGCTCCGCTGATCGACATTCCTTCCATGCCGCCGGCCGCCGTGCCGCTCTATGAGCCCGGGCAGGTGGAGCGAGAGGCGCTGGAAGACGATCAAGATGACGATGAACGCGAAATGGCCGCGGCAAACACCTCCTGCCCGCCGACCGAGTGGGATCTCGAACCAACCCGGTTCCCGCTCTTGCAACGCCTGGGGCGTAACCTGACCGCCCTGGCGGCGATCGGCCGCATCGATCCGCTGGTTGGCCGCGATCGCGAGGTCAGCGAGGTT
Source organism: Myxococcota bacterium (assembly GCA_035528415.1). Lineage (GTDB taxonomy): Bacteria > Myxococcota > B64-G9 > B64-G9 > B64-G9 > DATKYQ01. The sequence continues at coordinate 980 of DATKYQ010000081.1, forward strand.
ATCGATACCCTGCTCAAGCGCCGGGCCAATAACCCATTGCTGGTGGGCGAGCCCGGCGTGGGCAAGACGGCCATCGTCGAGGGTCTGGCGCTGCGCATCGTCCAGGGGAAGAGCGACGCCGCGCCCCTCAAGGATCGGCGCATCATCGAGTTGGACGTGGCCTCGATGCTGGCAGGCACACAACTGCGCGGCGCCTTTTCCGAAAAGCTGGGGCAAATTCGGCGTGAGGTCAAGAATGCCAAGGGTTCGGTTGTTATCTTCATCGACGAGATGCATACACTCATGGGTGCCGGGGCTACCGGGGACGGCCCCCAGGATGCCGCCAACGAGTTGAAGGCCGCCCTGGCCCGCGGCGAGTTTCCCTGTATCGGCGCTACCACCTATGACGAGTACCGGCGCTTCATCGAACAGGATGCGGCGCTGTCCAGGAGATTCCGGGCGATCCGGGTGCCCGAGCCGTCGGCGGAGGAGACGCTTACCATTCTCGAGGGCATCGCCGAGGAGTACGCCCGGCATCACGGAGTGGCATACGACCGCGAGGCGCTCGATGCGGCCGTGCGCCTGTCGTCGCGCTACATCACCGATCGCTGTCTGCCCGACAAGGCCATCTCGCTGCTCGACCTGGCCGGCTCGCGGGCGCGACGTTCCGGCAAGGTGCGCGTGAACCGCGAGGCGGTGGCGCGGGTGGTCTCTTCGGTGGCTTCGATTCCGGTCGATCGGCTATTGATGACCGACGCCGAGCGCTTGCTGAACATGGAGAATATTATCGGCCTGCAACTGATCGGACACTCCCGGGCCGTGCGTTCGATCGCCGGGGTCATCCGGCGTAACTACGCCGGCTTCGCCAACAAACGTCCGATCGGCTCGTTCTTGTTCCTGGGACCGACGGGAGTAGGCAAGACGGAATGTGCCCGGGCGCTGGCCTCATTCTTGTTCGGTTCGCGCGATGACCTGGTGAAGATCGATATGAGTGAGTACTCCGAGGGTCACAGCATCTCGCGTCTGCTCGGATCGCCGCCGGGTTATGTCGGCCACCAGGAGGGGGGACAGCTTACCGAGGCCGTGCGCCGCAAGCCGTACACCATCGTGTTGTTCGACGAGGTGGAGAAGGCCCACCCCGAGGTGCAGCAGATCCTGTTGCAAATCCTGGATGATGGGCGCCTGACCGACGGGCGCGGCCGCAGTGTCGATTTCAGCAATGTGGTCGTGATCCTGACCTCGAACCTGGGTTCCGCCGAGTTGGCCTCTGAGAGCCGGGGCCAGGCAAGGATAGGCTTCGGGCAGGCAGCGACATCGCCGTCCGACGCCGAACCCGGAGCCTCCGTCATGGCGGCCGCCCGCAAGGCGTTTCCCGCCGAACTGTGGGGCCGGATGGAGGAGCGCCTGTTCTTCAGGCCTCTGAATAATGATGATCTGATCGCCATCGCTACGCTGATGCTGAAGGAGTCCGCGGCTCAGATCGAGCGCGAGCGGGGAATGCACCTCGAACTAGATCCCGGAGTGAGCCGGCACCTGGTCGAGGCCGGCTGCCCCGACCTCAGCCTGGGCGCCAGGCCCCTCAGGGGAGTTGTGCGCAAGCTGGTGGAAGAGCCCCTGGCCGAGGCAATTCTCGCCCATCGCATCGAGTCGGGCGATCAAATCCGAGTTGAAGTCAAGGCGGGAAACGTAGAGTTTTACAATACTGCTCAGCCATCTTGAGTGACACCTGTTCAGCTTCCGGGGGCGGGCTCCATTGGGTCGTGTGAGCGCGGCGCGTTACTCGAGTTCAGCAGGGGGCGCAGTTTGCGCTTGTCCCTCGTTGAATCGAGATGCTCCGCCTTCCCAAAGGCGGCCTTGGCCTTTTGCAGCCAACCCACCCGTTGGTAGAAGCGCGCCAGGCCGGCCAGGTGGTATGCATTGAGGGGGAAAAGTTTGGTGATAGTCAGAAACTGACTCTCGGCTTCTTCAAGGCGCCCGGACTGTTCATAGAGCACGGCCAGGTTGCGCCGGGCTCCAACGTGGCTGGGCCTCTGCTTGACCAGCAATACGAATTGATGAATGCCGTCGCTCTGTCGTCCGTCCTCAACGTACAGCGTGGCCAGCCGGAAGCGCGCGTCGACCATGCTGGGCCGCAGCGTGAGCGCCCGTGTCAACTCGCGAATCGCCGCGCGCCCCTTGCCGTCCTCCTGCAGAAAAACACCGTACAGGTAATGCGCGCGCGGCATGTTATCGCCAAGACGCACGGCCTTCGAAAGCGCGTCGGCGATCGCCTCGTGGTCGTTGTCTGTTTTCATATGGGTCACGGCGATCTCGACATACGGCAAGGCCCAGTTGGGAGACAAACTGCTTGCCCGCTTGAAGCGAGCCAGCGCGGCCTGGTAGTTGCCCGCCCGCGCCAGCTCGACACCCTGTCTGAACCAGGCCAAGGCTCCCCGGGGGGCCGGCCGCTTGATGTTTTCACCGGAGTCGTCCCCCCCGGCTGACGCGGGAGAGAATGCAAAGATCAGCATCCACAAGCAGCTTATGAAACGAATCACGTAGCAACTGTTAGCAGAAAGACAGCAGCCAGGCAAGTCGAGGGGGCTTGGAATTGCCTTGACAATCACGGGAGTGGATGTTACCCAGGAATCGGAAAAAGCGAAGGATCCCGGGGCGCTTCCGCCGGATGAATGACCACCCAAGATGTGATTGGAGCGCGTTGTGATGCGAGCAGTTGTCTTTCTGATGACGGGTGTCTTCCTGGCGTCGGTAGTTGGCGGCGGTTGCACTAATCCCTGCCAGGAAGAGATCGACTCCCTGCGCGATCGGGTCATGCGCTTCGTCAATGATACCGATCCGCTCGAGTTCGGCGAACAGCGTTGCGACATCAACCCGAACTCGGATCACTACGATCACATCTGCGACTATGCCCTCAGGGCGCTGGCAGTACGTTGGCCATACTACGATTGCACTTCCTGCGACGCGCTGGAGATCAAGCTGTGTGGTTGTTACGACGACACGATCTGGGTGGTGGACGACGACGGCAAGCCGATTTACACGGGGCTGGTCTATTGCCTGGCCGGCTACTATCGCTTGCGCAACCTGTGTGCCTGCGATCCCGGCTTCGACGGCAAGCCGGAAGACGGTTGCTACGATAAGAGCGGTGAGCGGGTCTGCGCCGAGCCGCTCTCGCCGCAGCTCAGGCACCCGACGCTGCAGCAAACCGACGTCTGTGATTCGCTGCTGCCTCCTTTCAGTTGCTCCGCATACGACGGTGACGCTGACGGGATTCCCGATCAATACGACGGCGGGCAGGACATGAGCGACGCGAAATCGGCCGAGGACGTCGAGTGTCTCGATGGCCCGCCGTGCGCTCCGAATTCTCCCACCTGCGATCCCATGCGCGCATCCTGGAACGACTGGTTCGAGAACAAGAGAAGCCTTTACGAAGGATCCAGGATTTTCAAAGACGCCGACGGATCGCCCGATGACCGGGACGGCGACGGGGTGTCCGACTCATGTGACAGCTGCCAGTTGAATCCCAACGGCTTCGACTGCCAGAAGGAAATACAGGGGCAGAAGGTCTTCCTCCCGCGCTGCAATGCAAACAACGACGATGGCGGAGTGAGCGATGTCTGCTGGGTAACGTCGGGCGGCAAGGGCGGCTGGAGCTATGCGATCGGAGAGATCTGCCAGAACGGTTCGGCGGCTCTTTCGGAACTGGACTTCGGCGACCAGAGAGACACCGACGGCGACGGCGTGGGAGATGCCTGCGACGGAGACCTGGACGGGGACGGAGTCGGCAACGACATTGACAATTGCCCGGTGGCCCCCAATTCCGACCAGCTAAACACCGATGCCGACAACCAGCAAGGCGGCGCGGATGATATCGGCGATGCCTGCGATCCCGACGACGACGGTGACGGCGTATGCGATCCCATCCATCGCGGAGACGCGCTCAATCCCTGCACCGGCTCGGACAACTGCTCCAAGGTGTACAATCCCGGCCAGGCTGATTCAGACCGGGACGGCTTCGGTGACGCCTGTGACCCGAATTGAGGCCCCTGCCCGGGGATGAAGCTTTCCGAAACATGCGTCGTGCAACTGGGCTGGGATCAAGTTCTCGAAGCCCTTTCCAGCCAAGCACTCACCCCCCTGGGGCGCGCGGCCTGCCTTTCTCTGAGGCCGGGTCGCGATCCTGAAAAAATCGAGCTGCAGCAGGAACGCTGCCGCCAACTTGGGAAGCTGCTTGACGAGGGGCGGAGCCCTCCGCTGCAATCCATCGATGATATCGGCACGGATCTCGAGCGATCCGAAAAAGGCGGGCAGCTTTCGGCTGAAGGAATCATCCGGGTGGCCCGGGCCATGCAGGTTTCATCCCGGGTGCGACATTACCTGCTGAAGGAAGGCCACCAAGCCGGTGGTGCTTTGAGCGAACTGGCCAAGGGAACCCACGACCTGTCCGCCACGGGGCGCGATTTGTTGGCCGCCTTCGATGACAACGGCGAGTTGCGCGATAGCGCAAGTCCCGAGCTGTTGCCCCTGAGGCGGACGGCGCGCGCAATCGCCGATGGGATTCGCCGCCGCCTCGAGCGAATGATACGCAAGCCGAGGCTTCTGGCCTGCCTGGCCGACAACTATTTTACCCAACGCGCAGACCGCTACGTGCTGCCCGTCAGGGCCGACACGCATGAACCGGTGCCCGGAATCGTCCACGACACATCGCAATCCGGCGCCACCCTTTTCATCGAACCGACCGAACTGGTCGAAGAGGGCAACCGCCTTAAAATAGCCCGGGCCGCCGTCGCCGAGCACGAGCGCCGGATCCTGCTCGAATACACACAGGAAATAGCCGGCTGTGCGCAACCTTTGGCCGAGAACCTGGCGCGGCTGGCCGAGTTCGATCTACTCATGGCCGCTGTCGCATTTCGTGAGCGCTTGAAGGCCGAGTTGATCGAGGTGCGCGGCACGGGCTTCAACCTGGTCGACGCCAGCCACCCGCTGATGGTGTTGCAGTCCGGGCGCGTCGTTCCCAACAACATTCGCATGAATTCGCGCCAGTGCTGCCTGGTGGTAACCGGCCCCAACGCCGGCGGCAAGACCGTAGTTTTAAAGACCATCGGTCTGTGCTGCATGCTGGCTCAGGCAGGGCTGGCCGTGCCGGCCGGGGAGGGATCGAGAATCGGTTTGTTCGATGAGTTGCACGTGGTCATTGGCGATGCCCAGGATATCAGTCGCGGTTTGTCGACCTTCTCGGCTCATATCTCGACCATCGCCGGTATCCTGGATCGAGCCGGTCCCGGCGCCCTGGTTCTGCTCGACGAGGTTGCCGCCGATACCGATCCGCGCCACGGTGCGGCCCTGGCAAGCGCCGTGCTGTATGCGCTCATAGAGCGCGGCGCGACCGTGGTGGTCACGACCCACTTCGATGAACTCAAGAACCTGGCCTACCTCGATGAACGTTTTGCCAACGCCAGCGTTGGCTTCGATCTTGAACTCATGGAACCTACCTATGCGTTGCATCCGGATATTCCCGGCCGCAGTCTGACCCTCGATATCGCGCGTCGCCTGGGAGTTGCTGAGCCGGTGCTGCAAAATGCGGCGGAGCGCCTTGACGGATCGGAGCGCGACTTCGAGAAAGTACTCGCCGACTTGGCGCGAGAGCAGCAGGCGCTAGCCTCCTTGCGCCGTGAACTTGCCGAGTCAGTAAGTGCGGCCAGGCGCGAGGCCCATGCTCATGCGCAGGCGGCCGAGGATTTCTCGACGCGGCAACGCGAGATGCTTGGCGACGAAAGAGCCCAACTGCTGCAGGAGATCAGCGGCGTGCGCCGGAAGGTGGCCGAGATGATCGAATCTTTAAGAAGCAACCTGTCTATGAAGGCGGCGGTCGAGACCAGCCAGAGACTGAAGGAGGTCGAGAGCGATATTCGCGGCCAGATCGACGAGCAACCGCGCGCTCCTGCCGCCAACGAGCACGAACTGCATCCCGGTGACAACGTGCGCATTGCGTCTTGGGGAAAGCAGGCACAGGTGACCGCGGTGGACAGCCGCGCCGGCATGGTGAGCGTCAGGATGGGATCGATCCGCAGCCGCCTGCCCATAGAACAGCTCGAGTGGGTGTCGGCCTGTCCGCCCCGTCGCAGCCCCCGCCCCCGCCGGGGCGGGGACGGGGGCGGGGGGGAGAATGGTTCACATTCGGTCGAGGTGCGTGCAGCGGGTAACACGCTCGACCTGCGGGGTCAGAGGGTGGATGAGTCGCTGGACGAGCTCGACAAATTCCTCGACAACCTCTTCGCCACCGGCCAGGAGGTGGCCTTCATCATCCACGGGCACGGCAGCGGCGCACTCAGGGCGGCAGTACGGGATTACCTGAAAGGATCACCCTATCCGCGGCACTTTCGTCCGGGGACTCCGGAAGAGGGCGCCGACGGGGTGACAGTGGTAAAGCTGAAGTAAGAGTTCTTACTCGACCTTGACGATGCACTCCGGGACAGGGCACTCCTCGCGGCACTGAGGTTCGCCTTCGTCGACGCACTCGGTGCAAAGCTCGGTGTCGATCACGTAAATGGTTTCGCCGTCGGAATCCGTTTCTTCGCTGATGGCTTCGCGGGGACAAACCATGACGCAGGCGCCGCACTTGAGACATTCATCATCAATGATTTTCATGGCCATGACTGTCTTCTCCTCTGGTAGATTGCAAGATGTATAGGCACGCAATCGGCGCCTGTCAACAGGTTTGTTTCATGATGGTTAGAGCGCTGAAAAACCGGCGGGCTTGCGAGCCGGGCGCCTGTGAACTATATTGACGGGAAGGAAGGTGCGAATGGAAAAGGAGATCCTCGATGCGCTAAAGAAGCGCAGGAGTTGCAGGGAATTTCTCCCGGAGGGGATCCCGGACGACACCATCGCCCGCATCATCGAGGCGGGCACTTGGGCTCCGAACGCCGGCAACGTGCAGCCCTGGTACTTCTACATACTCAGGGACGATTACCTGAAGCACAAGCTGGCCGAGGCGGCCCTGCAACAGAAGTTCATCGCCCAGGCTCCGGTGGTGATCGTCGTCTGTGCCGACCTCGATCGCGCCCGGGCTGCCTACAAGAAGCGCGGCGAGGAGCTCTACTGCCTGCAGGACTCTGCCGCGGCCGCCCAGAACATGTTGCTTGCAGCACAGGCCATGGGGCTTGCTTCGTGCTGGGTAGGAGCCTTCGATGAGCGTACTACGAGCGAATTGCTGGATATACTGCCGTCCCACCGGCCGGTGGCCCTGCTGTGCTTCGGAAAGCCCAAGCAGTTGACGCGCAACCCGGGCAGGTTACCGCTGCATAAGATATTTTCAGAAGTCGACTGAGCAAATCGCCCGTCATTTCATGATCTCGAACAGGTTAGAAAAATCGTCCGTCCACAGACCGGCCGCGAAATGGATCCGGTTCGGATCCGGCTGGATGAGCACTCCCCACTGGGAGACTGCCTGCATGAACTCGTCGTTCTTTGTCATCAGCGCCCACAGCGAATCGGAGAGCCTGTTGCCCTGTTTTTGCCCATGAACCACGAGCAGGGGCATGTCGAAGTGCGTCGCCAGGTGTTCCGCGAGAGGTTCCAGGTACAGGCTCTTGTTGCTGATGTGTAAGGCCAGGATACCGTCGGGCTTCAGACGCGCGAGATACAGCTCGATCGCCTCGACTGTCAGCAGGTGAACCGGAATCGAGTCGGACGAGAAGGCGTCGATCACCAGCACGTCGAAATCGTGCAGGCGACCGTTCTTGCTCTCGCGCTCGAGAAGCAGACGGCCGTCCCCCAACTCGACTTCGATATTGGCTTTAGAATCCTTCAAGAACGAGAAGTAGCCGCCCGCACCCCGGGCAAGCTCGGCCACCTTTGGGTTCAGCTCGTAGAACCTGAACGTGTCTCCACGCTCGCCGAAAACAGCCAGCGTTCCGATGCCCAGGCCGACGACTCCGACCCGCAGAGCGCACTGGCCGTCGGTCATAAGGCGCTTAGGATGTCGGCTGAGTGCCAGCCCGCCGCCGCTCCTGCGGCCGTAATAGGTAGTTGGTTCGTTCCTCATGCGCTTGTCTGTGAACTGCAATCCGTGAACCGTGCGCCCATCGACCAGCGCAACGTAGTCGTCGGGGCTTCCGGGTTGAGAGGCCTTGACCCGCAGCACGCCGAAGAAGTTGCGCGAGGCGAAAAGGCTGCCGCGTTGACTGTCTTCCCCCTGGACGGTCAGTGCCGAGCCCAGGGCTACCATGATGGCTATGGCGAAAGTGCGCTTGGCCATTCTTCGCGGGCCCCATAGCCAGGAATTTTTATCCAAAAAAAGCATCAGGAAAAATAGGCCGCAGGCTGTGAAAAGCGCCAGGTGAAGTTCGTAGAAGCCGTCGAAGATCACGGGCGCAACCAGCGTTACCCCCAGCGCACCCATTACTCCGCCGGCCGCAAGCGTCAGGTAGAAGGCCGTCAGGTGTCGAGGATGCGGTTTCAGACGAGCCAACTCTCCGTGCAGAACAAGACAGCAGGCGAACTCGCACACGACGAACACCATGATCTGCGTGCGTATTTCCAGCGAGACGCCCTGGAACAAGGTTATCGCCGCCAATGCCAGGCTGATTATCATTGACGGGCCAAAAACTCTGCGGGAGTACCAGCGAGCGGAGCCGAAGGTAATGATGAAAGACAGCAGGTAGACCGAAAGCGGCGCAATCCACAGAAGCGGTATGACCGCCACCTCTTGGCAGATCTGGTTGCTGATCGCCAGCAGAAGGGCGGATGTACAGCCCGATAGCGCAAGCCAAGCAAGATAGGTGCTCCAATCCGGAGCCTGCGGCGTTTTTCCTCCGGCGCGGCGCGATTTTGGCCGTGGCTCATCTTGTGATGCAACACGATGCCCGGCGCTTCTCAGGGCGATCGCCGCGGACAGAATCACGAACAAGACAAACAACCCTGCCCACAACCATGCTTGTTTTGCGAGATGCAGCTTGGGCTCCACCAGGAACGGGAAGCTCAGAAGAGCAGCCAGCGACCCGAGGTTGGACAGCGAATACAGCCGATAAGGAGAAACATCCCGGTGATCGGCGGTGTACCAGTTTTGTAGCAGGGGGCTGGTGGCCGACAATACCAGGAAGGGCAGGCCGACTCCCAGGCCGAGGAGCACAAGCACCCGGGCCATTGGATAGCCGCAGTCCGCCGGCCGAAAACCGGAGCCCGCTAATAACGGCGCGCCGAAAAAGCAGGCCTGGCAGGCAAGCAGGCACAGGGAAGCCGCAAGCAGGCCCAGATGAATTATTCGCTGCCATCGGGCGCTTGCTCCGCTCAGCCGATGAGCATATCCGTAGCCGGCGAGCAGTAGCGCCTGGAAGAAAAGCAGGCAGGTCGTCCAGACGGACGGCGAGCCTCCGAACCAGGGCAGGATATTTTTTCCAATGATGGGCTGGACGAGGAAGAGCAGAAAAGCACTCAGGAAGATTGTCACACGGTATGCAGTCATCTATTGTTTCAACCTACCCCAGATCAGCCAGTGGGCCGGCGGCAACTCCTCCACTTTCAACTCTTCGATTCCGGCTTGCTCCAACCATGAGCGGATGGTCGGCTCGGTATGGGTGTCGCCGAAGGAACGCATGTTAATCGCGAACAGGGCGCCCAGAACGCGCTCTTGCTTGCGCTCATCGATTTCGAAGTCTACCACGCACAAGCGCCCGCCCGCAACCAGTGCCCCGGCGGCCCGCCGAACCAAATCGGCCGCCGCCTCGGTTTTCTCGATGTGCAGGACATTGGCCAGCAGGACCATGTCGTAGCCGGAACCGAAATCGGCCTCGTGGTAGTCGCCGTCCTGGAATGTGATTTGATCTTCAAGTTTGGTGCCGGCGATCTCCCGGCGGCCGAGTTCGGCCACTTCGGGAACATCCAGCACGGTTGCCTGTAAAGAGGGCCGTACCCGGCAGAAGACAGCAGAGTAGCCCCCGACTCCCCCACCGATGTCCAGCACCCGCTCTACACCGGCCAACCCGTCCAGGGCCGAGACTACCCGCGCTGCGATCAGCCCGGAGGCGGCCTTCATTGCCCGCCCGAAAAGCGCAAGTTGCTCCTCCGAACGCCGGCCCCGAACATGTTTGCCGCTACGCAGCCAGTCATCGAGCCCTAAGCCCCAGCTTTCGTACATCCGGTGGGTGTGCTCGATGAAAGGAGTCAGGTCGCCGTCGCCGGGTGTGAAAAGCTCACACAGATCGGCGCTGAGCCTGTAGCTTTCTCCCCGCGCCTCGACCAGGCCGAGCGCGCACAACGCGCGTGTCAGCTTGCCGCAGGCCAGCAGGTCGAGCCCTAGTTCGGCCGCCATCTCGCCGGCTGTCGCAGCACGCCCGGCAAGAAGGCCGAGCATCCCGCTGCGGGCGGCCACGGTGATTACTCTGTGACGGGCGAAATCCCAGAGATGATCGTATAGCTGCGTTGCATTCATAGCTGCCCTCTGAATCAATCCAGCAAGCTGCGGTGCAGGCGCGGTTCTTGCCGGGGAATCTTAGCCTGCGCCGCAGCGGCCAGCCGCAGCAGCAGGTGTTCTTCGAAGGCGCGGCCCATGGCCTGCAAGCCGATGGGCAGCCCGTTGCCATCGTAGCCTGCCGGGAACGAGATGGCCGGTAGCCCGGTCAGGTTGGCGGCCGGAGCGAAACGCATAATCTCACCGGTCAGCTCGAGGTTCGATTCTCCGCTTCTAAGCGTGTCTTTGGCTATCTCGGGCGCCGTGCAACCGGTGGTCGGCGTCACGATCGCGTCGACCCCTTCGAGCGCATGCTCGAAGTGCTCGCACAGGCGCGTGCGCAACCGCTGGGCATGGATGTAGTCGGTGGCTTTCAGGCGCCGGGCCAGCGCCAGGTTGAGGCGCGTATCGCAGGCGTAGTCCTTGCGATGCCCTCGACGATACGACTGGTGGGCCGTGGCCATCTCCGAGACGATGATCACCAGGTGGACGGTGCGCAGCAGCGAAAGCTCGGGCAACTCGATTTCCACGATCTCGCAGCCGGCATTCCGCAGGACATCAAGAGCCTTGCGGCAGGCCGTGACCACGTCCGGCTGGGCGTCATCGAACCAGGGAGTGTAGACGCCGAGCTTGATGCCATGCAGGTCGCGATCTCCGAATCCGGAAAGGTGGGGCGCCGGCCGGCCCTGGCTGTTCTGATCTTCGGGATCGGCCCCGGCCATCAAGGCGTAGCCCAGGGCGCAGTCACTGGCCGTGGCCGCGATCGGCCCGACGTGGGCCACGCTCCAGCACAGGGGTGCCGCGCCGTGCTCGCTGACCCTGCCGAATGTCGGCTTCAGTCCCACCACGCCGCAAAAGGAGGCCGGCATGCGGATCGAGCCGCCACCGTCGGCCCCGATCGCCAGCGGGCACAACCCGGCGGCAACGGCAGCCGCCGGTCCCGAGGACGAGCCGGAAGTCATCCGGGCCGGATCGTAGGGATTGCGGGCCGCGCCGTGGTGCGGGTTTACGCCCGTGACTCCCAGGCCGATCTCGTGCATGTTGGCCTTGCCGAGCAGCACGGCGCCTGCCGCCCGCAGCCGGGCGACGGCGGTGGCGTCTTCGGCCGCGGGTTCGCCTCCCAGGAAGCTGGTGCCCACCGTGGTTGGATAGCCGCGTTGATCGAGTTCGTCCTTGACCACCACCGGCACGCCGTCGAGAGGCCCCAGCGGCCGTCCTTCGCGGTAACGTACGGCGGCGGCTTGTGCCTGCGAGATGACGTCGTCTCCGTCTTGAGAGATAAAGATGCGCATGGGCGGATCGAGCCGATCGCACTCGGCCGACCACTCGAGTGCGCGCTCGGCAACCTGTACAGGATCCGTCTTGCCTGTACGGTAGGCAGCGACAAAATCAGCCGCGCTCTCAAAGGCGAACCCGTCCGCCTGCGGCAAATCACAAGCCGCGACTTTCGCCGCCAGCGCCGGCCCGTTCAGCTCTTCGGCAGGCGAGGCCGCCGGGCCCGGCTTCATGTGCGGTCCGATCGGAACGGAACCCGAAGCGTCAATCTTCCTCAAGGCGGAAATACCCACGTCCCGAAGCAGCTTGGCGGTAATGGCCGCCCCCAGCGGCGGGTGTTCCACCAGCGGCGTGAGCAGGCGCAAGGTTCCCCCGGCCACCCGGGGGGCCCGAATCGGTTTGAGATCGTAAGTCATGAGCGACTCCCGTGATTTCCGCACAGCAGAACATATCGGGATTTGCATTTCAATGAGTGTCTACGCCATGCGAGAATGCAGCCTGTAATAATGAGTGGTCGCGGTGGCGGATTTGGATCCATTTGACGGCGGCAACAGCTCTCGATATATAATTGCGGGAGAGAACGTTATTTCCCGGGCTGTTGGATGAAAACGGCTCGGCGTCAGGGAGAGGGCGGATGGCGCTGGATCTGGAAGGCCTGGAGAAGACCGTCGCCTCACTGAGAGACGCGGTAGCCGTTGCCGGCGATGAACAGTTCATGGCTTCGCTGGACGAGGTCAAGCGGGACGTCATCCGGGCCGGTGTCATTCAGAACTTCGAGTTCACCTACGAGTTGGGTTGCAAATTCATCAAGCGCTGGTTGGCACTGAATGCCGGTCCGGAGGCGGCCGACCCGCTGACCCGCCGGGATCTTTTTCGTCTGGCGGCGCGGCATGGCTTGATCGACGATCCGCCGAAATGGTTCGAGTATGCCGATGCCCGCAACATCACCTCCCACACGTACAACCGCCAGACGGCCGAGCGGGTCTACCGGCTGGCGATCGAGTTTTCCCGAGACGTGCAGCTGCTGCTGGCGAAACTGAAAAGTCACGATGATTGAGCTGGACGGAAAATACCTGGAGCAGTTGGAAAGCATTCTGCGCCGGCTGGTTCCGCGTTGCGAGGTGCGGGCCCACGGCTCACGGGTACGGGGCCGGCCCCATCGCTACTCGGATCTGGATCTGGTCGTGATCGGTCCCGGTCCGCTGGACTGGGCCACCATGTTTCGGTTGCGGGAAGCGCTGTCCGATTCGGATCTGCCCATGCTGGTCGACGTCGTCGATCGCCACCAGCTTTCGGACTCTTTCTGGCGCCTGGTGGAAAAGGACTCGGTCATATTGCAGAAGCCGGAAGAGTGATAGTTCCGCCGACAATACTTATTACTTCAATATCTGTCGGGTACATACTGTATTTGTTCACCAATACTACGGCACAACAAGCTCATCTTGATGGTTGACTTGGCCGTGTAAAAGCCTTAGTTTAGTCTGGTTTCCTGGCCCATATGGGCTGCTCGTTTACCAGGAGGTAACTTCATGGTCAGAAAGACTTTCTACTTTTTCTCAGTGCTCATGCTCTCAGTCGCCGTATCCGGGTTTCTTGGCTGCGCGGGTCGATCTTCGGAGAACGATGCCGGCCACGACGGCGGCAACGACGGCGGCGACGGGAGTAACGACAACTCTATCAGCATCTACGCCATTCAGAACCCCAGCGAGGCCAACCACCCCGCAGAGGACAGCGCGGTGTTGGTCAAGGGCGTGATCGTCACCACCCCGATGGACTCGCAGACCGATCCGGACGGGTTCTGGGTGGAGGAGCCCGCCGGCGGCAAGTACTCGGGCGTCTACGTCTTCGTGCGCGGCTTGGGGGTCACGGTTTCTCAGGGCGACAAGGTAGACATCACCGGCACCTATGTCGAGAACTATGAGCAGAGCGAGATCAAAGCCGCCACGGTCACCGTGGTGGGCTCGGATAGCTTGCCCGCCCCCGCCGACGTGAGCGCCAGCGCCGTGCACACCGGCGGAGCGGACGCCGAGGCCTACGAGGGCGTGATTGTGCGTGTGCAGAACGTCTACGTCTCGAGCGCCATGATTCCCGGCAGCGACGGCCTCGATCACGGTGATTTCGGCGTCAAGGAGAGCGGCGGCAACGACGAATTGATCGTCACTCCGACTTTCGATTTCAACTACGACTACACGCGTAACGCCAACGACCAGTTCAACGCTATCAGCGGCGTGCTGGAGTTTACGTTTTCAGAGTTCCGTCTTTCGCCGCGCGGCTGTGGTGACCTGATCGACGGGACGGACAAGCCGGTCTGCGAAGTGCAAGAGTGCCCGGCGGCCGGCACGGCGGTCACAATCGCCCAGTTGCAGAATCCCGGCGATGCCAACCACGTGCCGGCAGGCTGCCAGATCAAGGTCGAGGGCGCGGTCGTCTCGACACCGATCTTCGTCACCGGTACGGACCGGACCCAGGAGAACTTCTACATCGAGGATCCCGCCGGCGGCCAGTGGAGCGGCGTTTTCATCAAGGCGCCGGCCGCGGGCTCGAACGGTGTGGGCATGGGCGACAAGGTGACCGTCGAGGGTACGGTCGAGGAGTACTACGAAAAGACCCGCATCGTGGCCACCTCGATTACGGCCACGGGCTCGGAGACGGTGCCCGACCCTGTGTCCGTCACGCCGGTGCAGGTAAACGACGACGGGACCCTCAACGAGAGCCTCGAGGGAGTGCTGGTCAAGATGGACAGCGTGACCGTCACCCAGGCGGTTTTTCCGGGTAATGATTCCAAGGATCACGGAGAGTTCCTGGTTGCATTGCCGGCAGAAGCCACAAAGCAGATGATCGTCGGTTGGGACTTCGAGTACGCCTACTCCTGCCCTCCGGATCATACAGAGGTTTGCGACGCGGCAACGGACGAGCGCGATGCCGGTGACAAATTCACCAGCATCACCGGGGTGATCGACTACTCATTCGATCACTTCCGTCTCCAACCGCGCATGGACTCCGACCTGTTGGTAACGGTCGACCCGAACGACACAGACGGTGACGGCGTGGTCAATGCAAGCGACAACTGTCCTGATGTTTTCAATCCCAACCAGGAGAACGCGGGCGATACCGATGCGTTCGGCGACGCCTGTGACAACTGCCCGGCCATAGACAACACCGACCAGGCCGACGGCGACGCTGACACAGTCGGCGACGCCTGCGACAACTGCGTAGGCCTTGCCAACACCGATCAGGCCGATCTCGACGATGACGGCTCGGGCGACGCCTGCGATCCCGACGTCGACGGCGACACGATTCTCGACGACGGCGACAACAGCGGCACGGCCGGCGACGCGCCCTGCACCGGCGGCAACGCCGCCGGCTGCGACGACAACTGCCCGACCGTTGCCAACACAGACCAGGCCGATGCCGACTCGAACGGAGTGGGCGACGCCTGCGAGGTGACATACGGATTGATTATCTCCGAGGTGTTCTACAATTCCACGGGAACGGATGACGGCAACGAGTGGATCGAGTTGTACAACGGCAGCAGCCAGGCCATAGACCTTTCGACTTATTCAATCGGTAGCGGGGGTGCGAACTACACAACCTCGGTCGTGCAACTGCAAGGGACGATCCAGCCCGGCGGCTGCTTCGTGGTCGGCGGCCCCAATGTCAGTGCCGCGAGCTACAACCCGACCTACGACCAGGAGTTCAACTTCACACCCGATTTCCAGAACGCCGGTATCCAAACCACCGACGCGGCCGATGGGATTGCCTTGTTCGATGTCACCGCCGCTACGATCACCGCCGCCACGGTGCCCATCGACGCCGTGATCTACGGTGCGGAAGGAGCATCGAACTCGAGCGGCCTGCTAGATGAAAGCGGCAATCCAGGCGAGATCGACGGTTTTGCGTTCACGGCCGAATCCCTAGAGCGCACTTCGACCGGCTGGCGCCTGCAGACGACTCCCTCGCCCAACGACTGCAGCCACGTCAGCCAGTAGACACGCGGGATACATTGTCAATATGAAACCCGTCATGCGTGTTCACCCGGAGTCGATAAAGCCCGCTTGGCGACTGGCAGCGGGAGCTTTTCTGCTTGTCCTGGCCGCCTGCACGGTCGAGACGGAGCAGCCGGTCATTCAGGGCCACACCATCCGCCTGACCATTTTACGCACTTCGGATATTCACAGCCGCCTGTTTCCCACCAACCTCAAACCCAATTCTCACGACGTGACCGACGGCCTCTACTTGGAGACCTCGCCTTACGGCGGTGTCGAGCGGGTGGCGGCGCTGGTCAACCGCGAGCGGCAACACGGCCAGCGGGTGGTTTACATCGACTCTGGCGACGTCTTCCAGGGCGCGCCGATCTTCAACTACGGAGACGGCGAGCCCGAGTTTCGCTGGATGTCCAGTGTCGGGGCGGACGTGATGGTTGTCGGCAACCACGAGTTCGATAAGGGCGCCGCCAACCTGGCCGTCCAGGCCGCCCACTGGATAACCTATCCTTTCCTGGCGGCCAACTACCTGTTCGAAGACTGGTCAGACGAAACCGCAAGCCAGTTGGGCCGCTCGGTGCAGCCGTTCGTGATCCTCAATGTCAAGGGCCTGCGTGTTGGCGTAATCGGCATGGGCGACATAGGTTCGATGTATTCGATCACCCGCGGCGGAAACTCTTTGGGTATCACTCCGATCGAAGCCAATGAAACATTGCGCTTCTATGTGGGACTGCTCGGCCCGGCGGTCGATTTCGTGATCGTCGCCAGTCACCTGGGGCTGAGCGAGGACCAGGAGCTAACCAACGGGCACGCAGTCTATTTGACCACCGGCAAGGATTTGTCGGCTTATCTCGATCGCCCGGTTGACCCCTGGGTGCGGATGGATTGCGACGAGTGCGAATCGAACGTCGCCAAGTACTGGGTTCCCGGCGTGCGCGGCATAGACGCCATTCTTGGCGGGCACCTGCACATCCTGACACATCCACCGATGGTGCTGACCGATCCGGTCGGCCGCAAGGTGCTGCTCGAGCACCCGGGCGCATTCGCCAAGTTCGTCACCCGGCTCGACTTGGCCGTGGCGGTCCCTGCCGAGAGTTACTCCTGCTCACAGGGAAGCTGCGTTGTCTGCCGATCCGGCTCCTGCGGCGACGAGCAAGACTACTTCAGCCGCGGATCGAGTTGCACGAGCGGCGCAGATTGCAGCTTGGCTAAGCTTGCGCCCTACGGAGCAGAGAGGATCTCTCACCAGCAGCAGATCTTCCCGATTGATTCGATCTGGTGCACCGAACCGAGGCCGGACCCGTACGACTATCCCTACGGGGATAACACCAGTTTTATAAAAGACACTCTGGCCATCGCCGACTACTGCAAGGAGCGAGGGGACGCTCGTTCACGAAACCTGCTGCAGGCCTACCGCGTGGCCATGGAACTCGATCCCGGTTTCATCCTGACCCAGATCTACGGCTACGCGCCCAAGTCCGTCGATCGCAAGGACACCGGCGGAGGCGGCGACTCCCCGCTGGGCGACATGACAACCTTGGCGATGATGCGTCGCAAGCGGGTCGAGGCCGAGTTATGCGTGACCAACACGCTCGGTATCCGCGACAACCTCTACCCGGGACTGATCGATATGGAAGCCATCTTCAACAGCTTCCCGTTCGAGAACACGATCACGGTCATGTACCTGAGCGGGCGCGAGATCCAGGAGTTGTTCAACTTCGTCACCGAGCGCAGCTTCGGGCGCGGCTGCCAGAGTCAGGCCCAGATCTCGGGAGCCTCGTTCGTGATGAACTGCGGTCAGGCCAAGCGTAACTATGCCCACTACTCTTGCTCGAGCCCGGAAGACTGCTGCCCCTACCGGCCCGAGATTTGCGAGCAGGATTATACGGGCACGGCCCGCTGGGAGTGCAACCAGGGCGCCTGTTACAGCCACCCGGGCGAAGACATCATGATCGGAGGGCGCCCGCTGAACCTGGAGGCTTCCTATAAGCTGGCAACCAACGATTACATCGCCGCGGGCGGTTCAGGCTTCGAAGTCCTCAGGCGCAATACGACCAAGGTGAATACGGGTGTCGCCATGCGGGACGCGCTGCTCGAATACCTGCGCGCCTTTCCCACCTGCAGCGATCTGCTGGCGGCGCCGGATCCCAACGCCGTCGATGCCTTCTCGCTGTCGTTCTGCCGCGAGCACGAATCGCCCCAGTCCCAGCGGGATATCTTGATCAAGGGCAGCTGCACCTGCGGCGACGTGCTCGATTTCGCGGCTAACCCGGACGATCCGGCCGTGCGCGCTGCCTCGCTGCAGCACTGTGACTCGATCGACAGCCTGGTGATCCAGTTCTGCGAGGATCCGCTGAACTTCCCCATCGTGGTGGGAGAGTCCGATGGGCGCATCACCCGCAAGGTCAACTGAGGTGGCCGAGATGACGAAGAACGCAAAAAGAGGTTTGTTTGTCTTTGGGGCCGCGCTGCTTTTGATCTTCGGACTGGCATTCGGGCCCTGTGTCGAGCACGTAGATCTCGAAAACGGGCTGGCCGGCTTCAAAGTAACACTCACGGTAGAGGGGGCGACCGGCGGCGACGGCACCAGGGGGAGCCCCTATGACATTCCCGAGGGAACGGTTACGTTGCACTACCAGACTTCGGCCTATGATCAGCGGGGCGAACCGCTTGCCTACAACGGCAATGTCACTGCACGGGTAGTACCGGGCGAGGTGGTCGCCATGAATCCCGACCCGCCGGCCTTCACTGACGGCCAGGCCACGGGCACTATCGAGGTGCGCAAGGTGTTCGGACGCGTGTCGCTCTGGCTGGAGGACGTCCAGATAGTGAACGGCGACCTGGTCGCAGGGGGCAGCAAGCCAATCCAAATGACCAGGCGCCAGGGCAGCTATGCGAGCGGTGTGTCCGACCCGGTGCACTTCAAGAACCCGACTCTGGTCCAGGCGCAGTACAGCCCATGGATTGAAGCCAACGACAACATCGACACCTCGGCGCTGGCCGACTTCTTCATCGAGTTGGACTGCCGCCAGGACGACCCAGCCGGGCCGTTTTCGGATGGTCACGGCCAACTGGTGGTGACCGGAGTATTCAGCGAGGGATTCTTCGTGACCGACACCGCTGTCCCCGCCGGCGGCTACAATCATCTCTACGTCTACAACTACTCATATCCCGAGGATCTCGAGGTCGGCGACCGGCTCGATCTTCTGTCGGGCACCAGCCAGGATTTTTCCGGTTGCACTCAGATCAGTTTTCCTGCCTGGCAAAAGGCGGTCGACGGAAATCGCAACCCGCTTTCAATCGAGGAACCGCTCGACAGCTTGATCCCGCCGGCGCTGGTGACCAAGGCGATCTGCGACATTAGTAACACCGGGGCCAACGAACACCTGTGCGGCTACAGCAAGAGCAACTGGACTATGGAGGCCATCGAGTCGGCCCGGGTACGCATCGAAAACGTCAGGACTCCCGATGTCTTTGTCAACTGCGATTTCAACGGCGATCGGCAGGTCGTTGCCGACTGGGCCGAGCCCGGCAATCCCGAGGCCATCTGCTCGGTAGCCTGCCTGAAGCACAACGGACAGAGCGAGTTCACCGTCCAGGAGATCGCGGGCAGCCCCGCTGCCCTGGCCGACGTGGTTACCTTAGGCAGCGTGGTTTGCCCCTGGGAGTCGAGCATCCCGGGGATCGATCCGCATTGCAAGAGGGTGCGCATCGGACCCGAGCACATTTGCTCAGAGTTGACCACCATGCGCCAGTTTGGCCAGTGGGTGGTGTCGCTGGATGACGGCAGCGGTCCCCTGATCAATGTGCTCAGCCTCGAGTCGCTGGTCAACTATGATCCGTCCGCGCCCGGTAACCTGGGGCGCACCGTCGATCACCTGCAGGGAAACCTGACTCAGGTGCGCGCTGCCCGGCCGCGCTGGATAGTCACCGTGGGAACACAGCCCAACGACGCGCCTGACGAACTGAGACAATAATCCGTTGATGGGATTTTCAACCAGAGAGGATCTAACATGGTATACAAGAAAATAAGCATTCCGGCGGCAGCGGTTCTCTTGCTGTTGTTCTCCAGTTTGGCCGCGGCCGGCGACTTCATGGATACGCGCCTGACTTTCACGCTCTCCGAGAACAACTTCTTCGCCGGGCCCGGCGAGACGCCGGTCAACAGTCCCGGCTTCGGGATCGGAGCTGACAAGTCGAACACGCTCTTCTTCGACAACTACGAAACGCGCTACTCGGGCTTTGAGACACTCAGCCACCTGACGCTTTATAAGAAGATGCCCTCCTTCTTCGACAACCTGACGACCGAGACGGCCCTGGTGGTGCGCTTCATGATCGTCGATGAGCAGACGACCCTGATCAGGGATGCCGGCTCCTATATCCGCCTGGTATATGATCTGTCCGGGGCGATCGGCGAGGGTTCGAACGTCGAGATGGTGCTGTTCCCGATCAGCGGCGATCGCTTCCGGCTGGGCTACTCCTACAAGATCTCCTGGGGAGGCAGCGGCATCTTTCCGCTCAACTCGGGCATGGTGCCGGCCGCCAAGCTGCAGCTCAATCTGCCCTGGGGCTACGGCTTTGTCGGATTCAAGTCGGCCCAGATCCAGGAATTCATCGGCGACTCCAATCAGACCGAGATGGTGACCAACTACGGCGCTTTGACCGGCCTGGGTGTGGACATTTCTGGATTGCGGGCCGAGTTGAATGGAGGCTATTTCACCCGCGGCACCTTGCCGCACCCCGGGGTGATCGGCCGCAAGGCCTACGCCAGCGGACTTTCCTACCAGGTCGGTTATCACCGGGGCATGGACATCGGAACCTCGATCGACTTCGCCTTGTACAAGAATGATCCGGACAGGGAGACGGAGTTCTTCAAGCCCGAGGAGTACGGCCAGGGTCTCTCGTTCGTGGTCAAGCACGAGGGCACTTTCTTGTGGCAGACGCTGATGGACCCCGATCGCTACGGGACCACCACCAACCAGTTCGCCATGGCCCTGGATGTGAACTTTGCTCTCAAGTGGAACTTCCTGCGAGTTCACCTTGACGGGATGTACCGCACCCTGTCTTTCTTGCTGCACGAGTCTCCCTCGTTCACTCCATTTCAGGATTTTCCGGCCGTGGCCGAGACCAGCCCGGAATACTTCGTTGCCCTGGGCCTGGACTATCACCTGGAAGGGCCGCACCTGACACCGGGCTTGATCTTCGGCGTCCAGATGCCGGCCACCTACAGCGTCAGGGATCTGGCCACGGGAGGCATGGTCTTCGGCGGCAAGCGCACAGTGGTGGTCCAGAGCGAGTCGGTGCGTTCGATCCTGCCGGTGGACGAGAGCGCCCGCCTGATCTGGTCGGTAAAGGCTAACTGCAAGTGGGACATTTCGGAGATCGTCTCGGTGATCGCCGAGGTCTACTTTTCCTGGGACGACAACCAGAGTCGCTTCATCAGCGACTTCTACGGCCTGAACGTCTACTCGCAGTTCATTGACTCCAAGATACTGGGCGCCAACCTGGCCGCCCAGGCGAGATTCTAGTTCTGGGTCTTGACCCCGGGGCGTATGGTTCCTACACTGGGGATGTGACACTCGAAGCCATACTCTTCGATTTCGGAAATACCCTGGTGTCAACCCGCCTGGACTGGGCCAAGATCCTGCCGCAGAACATGGCCGGCCTGGCCGCGACCATGGGAGAGCAGTTGCCTTCTGTCGATTTCGGGCGCCTGGGGCGCGATCTGGTCTTCTTGCGCCAGGCAGCCGGGCAGCGGGCGCAGGAGACGATGATCGAGACGCCGGCGACCGAATCGCTCAAAGCAGCGCTCGCCTTGCAGAGAGTATCCGGCGTGGGCAGGGACGTTCTGCAACTCGGGGTCGACGGTTTCTTCGCGGCCGAGGAGGCCGCCTATCCGATCATCTTCGGCGTGCCCGAGATGCTGGCGCGTCTTCGCGCCATGGGTTTCACTCTGGGAGTTGTCTCCAACGCCACCTGCGGCAAGCTGATCCGGCGCGCACTGGAGCGGCGGCTGATGCTGGGAATGTTCGATGTCGTGACTGTCTCGGCCGAAGTCGGGTCGCGTAAACCGGATGCGGCCATTTTCGGGCATGCGCTTTCCGCCCTGGGGCTGGAGGCAGCGGCCTGCGCCATGGTCGGCGATCTTCCGGACAAGGACATCGCCGGCGCGCGCCGGGCGGGGATGAGATCGGTGCTGGCGGATTTCTTCGGAGACCAGCCCGAAATAACCCCGCAGGGCCCGCGTCCGGACGCCGTGGTCAGGCACCCGGGAGAACTGGTCGGACTGTTCGAGCAATGGAGAGGGAAGGGCGAGGCGTGACGGGCCGCTTGCTGAAACTTTTTCTCATAGTGTGGATCGTAAGCATGGGCGCCTGCGGGCAGCAGGGCGATATCGCCTATCTGGCGCTCAGGGTACACTCGCAGGCACAGCCTGCGGGCTCGCTGCGCCGCTTTCCGCCCAACCTTCCCGCGCCGCTCGATGTGCACGTCCAGGTATTCAAGTCGACCGACCTGCTCGGCAAACCGGCGGCCGATGTAGACGGGCCCTGGGACAAACTGGCGGTCGACCCCGACTCCGGTTCCAGGTACCTGCTGGTGGGAGTGCCCTCCAACGCGGGCAAGGATTTCACATACCTTCTGAAGCTGGAGAGCATCGTCGACGACGGCAACGGCGGACTGGTGGTGGACGAGTGCGGCGTGATCGGCCAGATCGTGGCCGCGCCCGGGGACAAGATCGCCCTGGACATCTCGACCCACACAGAAGGTTGTTCGAGGCTGCTCTGCCAGCGCGACTCGGACTGCGTCGGCGAGAGCCGTTACTGCCTGTCGTTTGAGTGCCAGGATCGCGCAACCTGCGACCAATGCCCGCCGGGGGCATACTGCGACGACTTCGGGTACTGCGCGGGGGCTTGCGAAGAATCGACCGACTGCACAGACGACTTCGGCTGCTGCCACGGAATCTGTTCGGCGAGTTGTCCGGACGGCTGAGTTCAGACTCTTTTTCTTCTTTTGCCCATCATCAGTGCCGCGAAAACAATCGCCAGCGTGGCCCAAGGGGCGGGGGAGGAACCCGATCCGCCGCAGCCGCAGCCGGAGCTTTTGGGCGCGCAGATCCAGCCGTCGTCTTCAAGCTTGGGCTCATAACCGTCCTTGCAAAGCGGGACACAGACCCACTTCTCGCCGTCCCAGGCGGCGTCGAATCCCTCGCCACAGTCTGGCGGTCCGCTGCCGTCGGCGCCGATGTCGCCGCCGTCGACACCACCGTCAACCGTGCCGCCATCCGTGCCGCCGTCCGTGGCGACCGCTGTGACATTGCCCGAGATCGTGTACTCTCCGGTTGTCTGGGCGCGGTTGACGGGCTGCAGGTAATAGGTGTGCCCGGCCTCGAAGAGCGGATCGGCGCTCGGCAGATCGACATCGACGTCGCTCTCGATCATGAAATCGTAGTCCGAGGTGAGTTGCATGCCGATGAAGCTGAACTGGTGCTGGATCTTCTGATCTTTGCGCACCAGAAGGACGATGTCCGCGCCCGCGGGGCGCGAACTGAAGTCGATCTTGAGGTGGGTCGCATTCTCCGGCAGCTCGACGAAGTAGTGCAGTTCGGCCGGTATGAAGGCCAGGTTGTTACCCGCGCTGCCCAGGATCTCCTTGCCGTAGCAGAAGCCTGTGTGGCCTCCGGTGCTCAAACGGATGAAGCGCTCACAGTCGCCCATGCCGCTCTCGTCGGCCAGGGCCTGCACCTGGTTCATGGTGGCCTGGTCGAGGGTCAAGGCCGCCGTGTCCATGTAAACTTGCGTGGCGCTGGGGAAATCGATGTCCGTGGGAAAGGCGCCTATAACGTCCATATAAATCTTGTCCGCCTGCGCCTGGCCGATCTGGGCACGCACCTTCCACAGGAAGCCGGTCCAGACCATGCTGTCGTCATGGGCCTCGCCGTAGAGGCCGTCGG
Organism: Myxococcota bacterium; assembly: GCA_035528415.1. Classification (GTDB taxonomy): domain Bacteria; phylum Myxococcota; class B64-G9; order B64-G9; family B64-G9; genus DATKYQ01. The sequence goes on from DATKYQ010000081.1 coordinate 24,615, forward strand.
GGCAGGTCAACTCGTTATCGACGTTGCGCATCCAGCCTTCCGGAAAGTAGGCCGGGCCCATGGTCTGGGCGAAGTACTCGGCCATCTCGGGATCGTCGAGCGCCGAGCAGGAGTAGTAGTCGGCGGTGCCTTCGTTGAAGGCCAGCCCCCAGAAGACCGGTCCGTAGTCGTCCAAGTTGAACATGCCGGTCTGGCTGACCTGGCCGAAGACGTGGTGGCCGTACTCGTGGAAGATGATGTCGTTATCGAGCGCCGTATCGAGGTAGGAAGACTGGCCCATGACAATCGAGTTGGACTGCTGGTCGTAGTAGGCGTTGGGCGAGCTCATGCGAAAGTTGACCTGCACCTCGATCGGCGTGGGGTTGAAGCCCACCCCGACGAAGTAGTCGTGAATGGTATTGATGCCGTAGTAGGCCTGGACCTCGACGAACTGATCGGTGAACAGTGTCGGGTCGTTGTCGCCGGTCGGTTCGATCAGGTAGTCGCCGTTGACATCGGGAGCGGCAAGTTGCTCCTTGGTCGGGCAGTCCTGCACACCCGAGCAGTTGTAAACGGTGACATTGTCTCCGGTCAGGTGTTCTGTAGAAGTCAGGTAGGTCAGCTCGACCTGTTTGTAAGTGTCGTTTACCGGGTTGCTCTCGTAGGCGTAGCCCGTGGCCATCGGCGAGCGCGCGAAGGCGTAGACAACCTTGCCGGCCCCGCCGATCAGGTAGGTAAACTCGCCCAACGGTTCGCGGCCCCGCACGGTAACCAGGCGCATCAGGGCGAGATCGTCTCCCGCCGCCATCCAGGCCGTCTCGACGCTTGGTGTGCCGCGGGTGACGCCGCCGGCCGAGGTAAAGGCGGAAAGTGCCTGGTGCACGGCCGTCTTTTCCGGGCAAACTTCTGAGTGTCGGCGGACACCTGCCGTCGAACGCAGGCCGTTCACGACCAGGCGTGCCCGCTGCAGGTTGTCCTCGGCCACCGATAGCGAGCGGCCGAAAACCTTGTGACCCACAAGAAGCTGATCCATCTGGACCACGCGGCCGTAACTCGTCTCGATCACCCGTTGTACGACAACACTGCTGTCTGTATCGCCGGGCATCAGCGACTGACGGTAGCGCTCGGCGAATGAGAGCGCCCTGCTTTCAGGAGTCGCGCCGGTCAGGCTGACATCGATATTGCCGATCACGCGCGGCGCGTTCTCGCCGGGCTTGCTATAGATCGACGGCTTCGAGCGACTGTCTTTGGAAAGATCCTGTGCGCTACCAGGTGCCGCGCTGAGTGTGAGCAACAAGCAAAAGAACACGGAAGTTGCCGGATATTTCGGACTTGCCATGGGCGTTACCTCCTTGGGCGGGATGTCCACCTCGATTCTTGTCCGAAGCCCGGGGTCGGGTCAAGTGTCTGGTGATATATTGACGCCGCCGACTCCGGGCGGCAGATAAAAAAACCCGGGCCAGACGGCCCGGGTTTCTAATTCACCAAATATACAACTACTGGCCGCAAGCACCCCAGGCGCCAGCCTGTCCGGTGCCGGTAGCGCAGCCTTCGACAGCCTGGCAGGTGTCCGGCGACGTGCAGGCATGCCCGTCGTTGCAGACCTGGACGCAGGTTGCGGGCTCACCCGAGCAGAGGAGGCCGTTCACGCAGTCGTTCGAGTACTGGCAGGGTGCGCCGGCCGCCACACCGTTGGATATGAAGCAGCGGAAGTCCGTGCAGTCGGTGTCGTAAGGGATACAGCTCGAGGTGGCGTCGCACTCCGAGCCACTGCTTTCCATGGTGCATGTCGGAGTCTCAATGCAACCGCCGAAGTGATCGATGCCGGTGATCCCGATGCAGAAGTAGTCATCCGCTGCCCCCGGGCAGCCGGTGTTGTTGTCGGCGTCGCAGATCGCGTAGCAGCTTCCGTTACCGGCGCCCAAGCACATCTGGCCGGCCTTGCACCAGCAGTCCTGCCCGGCGCAGGCGCCCTGGCCGCAGACTTCGCCCAGGTCCTGGGGTCCCTCTTCCACGCAGGCCAACTCACTGCCCTGGTAGGGCACGCATTTCTCGCCGGCTTGGCAGCCGATGTTGTTGATCGGGTCGGTGCAGGTTGCCACGGTGGAGGGGATGCAGTAGCAGGTGCCGCTGATGTCCTGGCCGGAGGTGCCGGCCGGGCAATCGGCTGCGACGCCGCCCGGGCACTCCTCGGCGCAGAAAGAGGCGCCGCAGTTGCCGGTTACGCAGTCAGGGTTTAGCGCATCTCCCAAGGGCGAGCAGTCGGGATCGGTGGTGCAGGTGCCGTTCGTTCCGTCGGCCGCGAGCCCCAGGCACATCAGCCCCGCGCCACAGTTGACCGCGTCCGCATTGACGGTGTCGAACGGGCAGGGATCTCCCACCGCACCCGTGCCGGTACACTGGGTGTGGTCGAAGCAGAACTTGCCGCCCGTGATCTCCAGACAGCAGCTGGGATCGCCGCAGTCGGCATCGGTGGTGCAGGCCTTCGAGCAATAGGTTGTCCCGCCGCCGGAGAGGCAGGTTGGCCATTCGGCCGGGCAGTCGCCGTCACCGTTGGGACACAGGTCGCCGGGCTCGCTGCCGCCGGCCACACAGGCGCCGTTTTCGCAGTGCTCGGTGCCGGTGCAGGTGCCGCACGAGCCGCCGCAGCCGTCGTCGCCGCAGACCTTGCCGATGCAGTCGGTTGTGCAGGGCCCGCAGACGCCGGTAGTCGTGTTGCAGACATCCGAACCGGTGCAGGTGCCGCACGAGCCGCCGCAGCCGTCATCGCCGCAATTCTTGTCGGTGCACTTCGGCTGACAGGTCTGACACACGCAGGAGGTGGGGTTGCATTCCATGCCGGTGCCGCAGTTGTCGGGGCACGCGGACCCGGTGCCGCAGGGATCGCCGCAGCACAGGTCGGCGCACTTTTCCACCTGGTTGCAGGTCGTGTTCGGCTTGCATTTCTTGGTGGTCAGGTCGCAGTACTCGGTGGCCAGGCAGTCGGTGTTCGAGGTGCAGCCGCTTGTGCCGTCACCGCCGCTGCAATGGATCAGCGCCGCGCCCATCAAGCTGAGCGTCGCGCCGGCTACTAGAAACGTAATAAACTTCCTCATTTTCTTCCTCCTTCTACCACTGGGTTATGGAAATGGCCTCTTGATCCTTTGATTAGCAATGTCCTGATCTTGGCCATACTAGGGCTTTGTCGCCGCAGCTGTCAAACCAAAAATGGATCCGGCAAAAAAAGCCCCGAGCCTGAAAGGCGCGGGGCTTGACAGATTGTCAGAAGAGCGACTACTGGCCGCAGACACCCCAGGAGCCAGTGTCCCCGGTTCCGCTTGCGCAGCCGTCGACAGGCTGGCAGCTATCCGGCGCCGTGCAGGCATGCCCGTCGTTGCAAACCTCGATACAGGTAGCAGGCTGACCCAGACACAGGGTGCCGTTCACGCAGTCATTCGAGTACTGGCAGGGCTGGCCGTCTGTTTTACCGTTGGTTGTCAAGCAGCGGAATTCAGTGCAGTTAGCATCATTGATGATGCAAGCCAAGGTGGTGTCACACTCCGAACCGCCGCTTTCCAGGGTGCATGTCGGAGCCGCGATGCATCCGCCGTATTTATCGATGCCGGTGATGCCGATACAGAAGTAGTCGTCAGCCGAGCCGGGGCAGCCGGTGTTGGCGTCGGCGTCGCAGATCTGCTGGCAGCTTCCGGCACCCGAGTCCAGGCACAGCTGGCCGGCCTTGCACCAGCAATCCTGGCCGCCGCAGGCGCCCTGGCCGCAGACCTCGCCCAGATCCTGGGGTCCCTCTTCCACGCAGGCCAGTTCGCTGCCCTGGTAGGGGACGCACTTCTCGCCCGCCTGGCAGCCGATGTTGTTGATCGGGTCGGTGCAGGTCGCCACCGTAAGGGGGACGCAATAGCAGGTGCCGCTGATGTCCTGGCCGGTGGTGCCGCCGGGGCAATAGCCCGAATCGCCTCCGGGGCACTCCTCGGCGCAAAAGGATGCACCGCAATAGCCGCCGGCGCAGTCCGGATTGAGAGCTTCCCCCAAAGACGAGCAGTCGGCGTCGGTGGTGCAGCTGCCGTTGCTTCCATCGGCGAAGATACCCAGGCAAGTCAAACCTGCAGCGCAGTTATTCGTGTCGGAGTTGACGGTGTCGAACGGGCAGGGATCGCCGAACATTGGCGGATCGCCGCATTGAATATAATCGAAGCAGAATCTACCAATCGAGATGTAGAGACAACAGTTGGGAAAGACGCAATCGGCGTCGGTGATACAGGCTCTCGAGCAATAGGTCTGCCCGCCGCCCGAGAGGCAGGTGGGCCATTTGGGCGGGCAGTCGCTGTCGCCGTCGGGGCATGGGTCGCCGGGCTCGCCGGCGCCGGCTATACATGTGTCGTGTACACAGTGCTGGTCTGCGCTGCAGTTGTCGCAAAAGCCGCCACAGCCGTCGTCACCGCAGACATTGCCGGTACAATCCGGCCGGCAGGGCCGGCAGATGCCATTGGCCTCGCAGGTGTCCGTGCCGCTGCAATTTCCGCAGGAGCCGCCACAGCCGTCGTCCCCGCAGTTTCTACCGGCGCAGTCCGGTTGGCAGACCTCGCAGATGCAGCTTGTGGTGTTACAGATCAGTTCGCTGGTAGCGCAGGTGTCCAGGCACTCTGCCCCAGTGCCGCAGGGATCGCCGCAGCATAGACCGGAGCATTCTGCCACCTGGTTGCAGCTCGTGCTTGGCTCGCATTTACTGGAGTGAAGATTGCAGAATTCGCGTGGCTTGCAGTCGGCGTTCGAAATACATTCGCCGCTATTATCGCCGCCGCAATGGACTAACGCCGCGCAGGCCGCCAGTAGAGTGAAAAACTTCTTCATCCTCTTTTTCCTGCAACTGCTGGATTTTTTTGGAATGCCCTCTCGGTGCCAATCTCAATACTATTTTGATATTTGCCGTGCAAAGAGTCAAGCACCTCGCTTGAGAGTACAGAGTTCTCAAGTGACCTGGAGGTTTCCTGGATCTTTTTTTTGGTTTGTCATTTGGGCCGCTGGATGTCTTGGGTGTCATCAGTAATGCGGGCTACGACGTGAGCATAGCATCGCCCCGAAGGGGCGAGGGAACATAGCCTGGGGGCTTCAGCCCCAGGAAGAGATGCTGAATTTGTTTTGCGCCCTGTAGGGGCGCGGCCTACCGAGGTTGCTGTTCTTGACGCCGCGGTTTCTAGTGGATCGGAATGCAATAGCAGGTGCCGCTGATGTCCTGGCCGGAAGCGCCTGCCGGGCACTGGGCCGAATCGCCGCCGGGGCACTCCTCGGCGCAGAACGATGCGCCGCAGTTGCCGCTTACGCAATCGGGGTTGATCGCGTCTCCCAAGGACGAGCAGTCGGCGTCGGTGGTGCAGCTGCCGTGGCTTCCATCGGCTGCTAAGCCCAGACATTTGAGATCATCTCCGCAGTTATCCGCGTCAGTATTTACGGTCTCGAATGGGCAGGGATCTCCCACGTCACCACTGCCGGGACACTGGTTGTGATCGAAGCAGTACTTGCCGCCCGTGATGTCGAGGCAGCAGTTGGGATCACCGCAGTCGGTGTCTGTGGTGCAGGCCTTAGAGCAGTAGGTTATCCCGCCGCCCGAGAGGCAGGTGGGCCAGTTTTTCCTTCCGCTGCCAATCTTAAGAAAAGCCCCGCACCCTACCGGGTGCGGGGCCTGGTTGTTCCGGCGCCGGATCGCTTACTGGCCGCAGATGCCCCAGGAGCCGTCGCAGCCGGTGATGGCGTCTATGTGGCCGCAGGTGTCCGGGCTTACGCAGTCGGAGCCGGCCGTGTCGCAGCGCGGCACGCAGGTGCCGCTGTCGGCATCACCCATGGCTGTCAGGTAGAAGGTGCAGAACAGGTTGGGCCCGCAGTCGTCCCAGGTGCAGACGCTGTCCTCGGCCCCGCCGCCATTCTCCCAGCAGCCCGTCGTGCAGTCGTCCGGGGGGTTGCTCATCGAACAGAAGGTCGGATTACCGGCGTAGTTTGTGCCGCACTGGACGGTGTCGTCGGCGGTCATGTCGCAGCAGTCGAGTGGATAGCATACGCCCCAGGCGGGGAGATCCTCGTCCGGGTAGCAGAAGTCGCAAGGGCCCGTGCAGCCGGTTCCGTCCGTGCCGTTGCAGAACTCCCAGCAGAAGAAGTCCTCTTCACTGCCATAGCACCCCATGCCGGCCTTGCAGGCATTGTTATTGTTGGGGTCGCATGGCTGCAGGTACTCGGCCGGGCCTGCGGGGGTGCAAACCAGGGCGCCCGAGTAGACGATGCACTTCTCGCCGGCTTCGCAGCCTATGTTGTTGATGGGATCGGTGCACTCGTCTGAGGGTTTCGGAGTGCAGTAGCAGGTGCCGCTGATGTCCTGGCCGATGGTGCCCGCGGGGCACTGGGCCGAATCGCCCCCGGGGCACGGCTCAGCGCAAAACGACGCGCCGCAGTTGCCGCTGACGCAATCGGGGTTGATCTCGGCCCCCAGGTTCGAGCAGTCGTCGTCGGTGGTGCAGGTGCCGCTCTGTCCGCTGGCGGCTATTCCCAGGCAGGTCAGCCCTTCCTTGCAGGCGTTGGCGTCGGCGTTGACGGTGTCGAACGGACAAGGATCTCCGAGGTCGGCGTTACCCGGGCACTGTGTCTCGTCGAAGCAGAACTTGCCGCCCGTGATCTCCAGACAGCAGTTGGGATCGCCGCAGTCGGCGTCGATGGTGCAGGCCTTCGAACAGTAGCTTGTCCCGCCGCCGGACAGGCAGGTGGGCCATTCGGCCGGGCAGTCGCTATCGCCGTTGGGGCACTCGTCGCCGGGCGGCACGCCGCCGGTTACGCAGGCGCCGTTGTCGCAGTGCTCGCCGGCGTTACAGGTGCCGCAGGAGCCGCCGCAGCCGTCGTCACCGCAGACCTTGCCGGTGCATTCGGCCTGGCAGGGCACGCACTTGCCGCTGTTGTCACAGGTGTCCGTGCCGGTGCAACTACCGCAGGAGCCGCCGCAGCCGTCGTCGCCGCAATCTTTGTTGGTGCAGTCGGTCTGGCAGGCCTCGCACTGGCAGGTGGAGGGGCTGCAGGTCATGCCGGTGCCGCAGTTGTCGGGGCAGTCGGTCCCGGTGTCGCAGGGATCGCCGCAGCACAGATCGGCGCACTTTGTCGCCTGGTTACAGGTCGTATCCGGCTGGCAGGTCTTAGTTGTCAGGTTGCAGTACTCGTCGGCCTTACAGTCGGTGTTCGAGGTGCAGCCGCCGTTACTACCGCCACCACATTGGATCAGCGCCGCACCCATCAATGAAAGCGTCGCAGCGACTGCCAGAAACGTGAGAAACTTCTTCATCTTCTTCCTCCTTGAGATACTTGTTTTGTAAAAAGGGTCTTTGATTGCAGATACACTAAGAGCTATCCATGCTGTCTGTCAAACCCAAACTGGCTCAGGCGGTTTAGCGCTCGCCGTACCAGGCACCGTTCATGTCGGCGTCGATGATGATCTTGACATTGCCTTCCCACTTGCCGTCCTTGCTGGTCTCGAAGTTTGAAAAGCCCAGGTTGGTGCCGTAGGGCGGGTCGTCTTCGGTGGTGATGGTGGCGTAGCCGGTGAAGTTCAAAAGTTTCCAGCCGACGCCGATCTGATCGAGCAACCCCTGGAGCAGGCCGGCCGCGTTCGGTTTGAAGCTGTCGCAGGCCTGCTCGGCGCTCTGGCCGATGCCGGAGCAGTTGGGGATGAAACCGATACTCTCGCAGAAATCCTCGGCCGAGGACCCGATGGCTTCGCAGTCGATGATATCCTGCAGGGCGTCGTCGAGGCTGTCGTAGCCGGTGAAGATCTGGATCAGCAGGTCGACTAGGAAACTTACGAATTTCGAGTACTCCATCTTGACCTGGCGCGGATCGATCAACAAGGTGTACTTGGTGACGGCACCGCTGTCGTCAACCTGCACCTTGCCGGTGAACGGCGGCACTTCGATGCCGACGTCCCCGTAATCATTCAGATCCTCGCGGGTAATGTCGATCATGGCGCAGTCTGGGAAGTCGGGTTGGTCGAACGGGTTGCAGCAGGTGCCGGGATCGCCGTTGGGGCCGCACTCGCAGCAGGCGTTCAGGAAGCGGATCAAGATGCTGTCCCAGACTTCGGTGCCCGAGACCAACTCGCGCGGATTGAGGTGCACAAGCTCCATGGTGCCCTCGGCACGCAGTTCCTTGAGCATGTTGATCAAGTTGTCGAAGACCGCGATCAGCGAACCCACCCAGTCGGGGACATATTCGTGGATGACGTCGCAGAGCAGGTCATCGATGAAGCCGATACCGGTGATGTCACAATAGTTGATGATCTGGTTGAGCTTGTCGATGATGCCGGAGACGGTGGCCCCGCCCAGGGAGGCCGACATATCGAAGTAGTGCTGGGTGTACCAGGTGCCGCCCAGTTCGGGAATGACCACGTCCACCGGGTTGTCCGGCTGGCAGATACCGTTTACGCACTTGAAGCCCGGGGGGCAGTCCTGGTCGTCCTGGCACTCGTCGCCTCCCGTGCACTCCGGCTTGTCAGAGACTTCGGGGCAGGGGTAGCACTCGTGGCCCTCGCAGTAATAGCCCTCGGGACAATCGGCGGAGGTGTCGCAGGAATCCGGCAGGACGCCCTGGGGATGGCAGAGATTGTCCTGGCACTCGTAGCCTTCAGGGCAATCGTCATCGGTATCGCACTCCTGGCCGCCGGACTGGCGACACTCGCCGTTGACACAGGTGAAGCCCGCCGGGCAATCGTCGCTCGTCGTGCAGACCTTGCGTTGCTTGACGGTGATGGTGAAGGTTACTTTCTCGACGATCTCGTTTACGCCCTCTGCGACCACCTGGTAGGAAGTGGCCATCGTGCCGGCCTGGAAGATGGTGCTGGCCAGTCCCGAGAGGCTGGTGGCTACCTGCGGACTGGCTACCGAGGCGTCACCGCCGACCGGCGGGTTGAAGATCGAAAAGCCGATATCCACTCCCCTGACCGGAGTGCTGGTGTCGAGGTTGGTGAGCTTGACGGTCAGATCGAGAGTTTCATTGACGTAGCAATCGAGTTGAATGGGCCCGACCGGGCTCAGCTGGCGCCGCACCGGCTTGAGCTTGATGGTGAAGTACACCCCGTCAGGATCCTGCTGGCTTGCGGCATGCACCCCGAACTCGATGGCCTGCGGGGGCTGCTGGCTTGGCGCCGTGAGAGTCACCGTGGCCAGGCCGTTGGCGCTGGTGACCACCGAGGCGCTCGAGAGGCTGGCGTCCCCGGGGTTTTGCTGGATCTCGAAGTCGACGGTTTCACCGGCAACGGCCCCGACGCACTTTTCCAAAAGGACTACCTGTAATTCTTCCTGGTCTCCCGGGTAGAGCGTGCGGTTCGGGCTGCCGATGATGCTCAACAGGCGCTGCCCGCTGCCCTGGCAGCCGTCGAGCCCGCCGGCGTCGCCGTCATGGTCGCCGTTGTTTCCCGATCCGCTGCAACCCGCAGCGCCGAGCACGGCCGAAAGCACCAGTATCAAGACATTTTGAATACGGCTGGTTTTCATCCTGGACATGAGTATTCCTCCTTCGGACCCGTAACCGGGTTCCGCATCTGGTTCTTGCATGCTCGTCACGGTCATTATGACCGGATAGGCGCCAAAAAAGCAATAGGACGATCGGACCATGGCTGCTATCATCTATAGTTCTGCGGAAAGGCGGACGACGGCCGATGGGACATGTTTTGGCACTGGTGGCACTTCTGGCATATCCGACGCCGCGCGCGCTCGAGATCAGCGTAACTCCGCCAAAACCCCGGCAGGGGCAGCTCGTTTTGATCGAGCTGGCCGGGGTACACCCTGGAGATCGCGTTGAGGGTACATTCGACGAACGCAGGCTGCGCTTTTTTGTCGATCAGACTGGCAGGATCCGGGCGCTTTCGTCGGTGCCACTTGGTCGCAAGCCTGGAAATGTTTCGTTGCTGATCCAGCTTACTCCTGGCAACGACGATCCCGTCATCCGCGGACAGGCGGTTGAAGTCATGGCGGGCGAGTTTGAAAAACAAGGACTCTCGGTCGACCCCCGCTTCGTCAAGGCACCGCTCGAAGCCAGAGGCCGGATAGGCCGGGAGCGCCGGGCCATGAAACGGTTGTGGAAGCCGGCGCCCACGCCGCGCAAGTGGCGCGGTTCGTTTGGCTTGCAGCCTGGGGACAAGATCTGTTCGACCTTCGGACTGCGGCGTGTTTTCAACGGCAAGCTGCGCAGCCGGCACTGGGGGCTGGACATAGACGGCAAGCTTGGCCGGCCGGTACGGGCCATCGGCGCGGGCAGGGTGGTCATGGTGGCCGACCGGTACTTTAGCGGAGGGACGCTGGTGATCGACCACGGTTTGAGACTCTTTTCGCTCTACTTTCACCTGTCGGCTTTCGAGGTCAAGAAGGGGCAACTGGTTGACAAGGGTCAACTGGTGGGCCGGGTGGGCAAGAGCGGCCGCGTGACCGGCCCGCATTTGCACCTGAGCACCAAGCTGGAAGGCGTCACTTTCGATCCCGCAAGTTTGCTGGATGCCGACCTTTCCGAAGGGGGAGGACGGCAGCCTTGAGAACACAAGCGTTCATGCTGGTGTGCGCCCTGCTGGCCTGCGGCGCTCCGTGCCCGGCCGGCAGCCCGCGCCCGGCCGATCCCGGTTATACGGCCCGGTCGTTAGAGCCGCAGTCCACCCCGCCCCGCGCGCCGCTTTGTGCCATCGTGTCTCCCTCATCCTCCGCCCCGGCCCTGGTGAACTGGGGTGAATCGTTCGAGGTTACGCTGCTGGGCCCGCCCTCGCAGCCTGGCCAGTGGCTAGTGGCCCTGGGCACGCGCGCCCGCAATCCCTACGGAGAGATGGTCGGCCCCCCGCTGGGTATGCGTTTCCCCCTGACCGTCACCGGCCTCCGGCGGGATCAGGGCGACAGGATCGTGCTGAGCGTGCTGGCGCCGGCGGCGGCTCCCCGCGACGTTTATCATCTCGAGGTTGCAGGCCCCTCCGGCTTGCGGGCGGTCAGGGTCTACGCGGTTCGCCTGCTTGGCAGGGCCGGGCCAGGGGACGAATTCAGCATCGTCGTCATCGGTGACAACCAGCTTCTTGATCCGACCACCAAGTTCTCGGGAGCCGATTTGAACAACGGCTCCTACCCGCGCTGTTGCGATGACGCCGCCGAGGCGATGTTCGCCCAGCAGGTGGACGAGATCTCATTTTTCGACCCGGACTTCGTCATCAACGTCGGCGATTTACTGTTCGGCATCGACTACCGTAAAGAGTATCGTTACACGCTCTCGCGCTGGTGGAAGGAGCCCATCGCCGCCTTCATGGTGCCCGGCAACCATGACGGCATGGCGCTATACGAGCTGGCCCTGAAGGACGGTTGGTGGGCCGAGGCGCTCAAGAGCGTGCGCTGTGCCAGGTTCATTATCGACGGGGACGTTACGGCGGCCAAGGTCTTCGGGGTGCTTGCCTGTGTCTACGGGGACCTGAAGAAAATGTTGTTCGAGGACCTGGCCCAGGAAGGTCTCGACTACTGGCGCCGGCTCCTCGGACCGCTCGATTATTCGTTTGACGCCGGCCGCTTCCACTTCGTCGGAGTTAACTCATACTCCGGCTCACCCGAGCGGCGCCACGCCTTCGTGCTGGGGCTGCAGTTTCTGGGGTTGGATTTCGGCGCCGCCACCGTGGATAACTACGGCGGCCAACTCGACGACGGACAACTTGCCTGGCTGCGGCGCGACCTGGAGAGGGCATCTAAAGCCGGCAAGACGATCGTCCTTTTCTTGCACCACGATGCCCGGGGCGCACGCGGCGAGAGCTGGGGGCGGGGCTATCACGCCAACCTGCCGTTTCCAACGGAGCCCCTGGGCCTCAGGAAATTCCAGGAGTGGAACTACGACAGCGATGAATGGGACTCCAATCCGAAAGACAAACGCAAAGGCGAGACCCAGACCGACAACTCGGCCGTTCGCTTGCTGCGGCTGATTGCGCGCTATGCCGACTATGTCTTTACTGGCCACATCCACGACGACGAGACGACCGTGATTGAGCCCGGCCGCGAGATAGTGCCCGGCTCCGGAATCCGGGCCTCCAAGCGAATCCACTATGTGCGGGTGACGACGGGATCGGCAACACCCGACGATTCGGACGGCTACTGGGGCTATCGACTGCTGCGCGCCCGTGGCGACGCGCTCGAAGATCTGATCTATTACCCGACTTTCCGCTGGCAGTCATTGCCTTCCGGCAACCTGTGGGTGTCGGGAACGGGAGTGCCGGCCCAAGGCACCTCGGCCGGGAACTTGCTGGACCGGTTTGGAGGGGGCAAGCTGCTGTACGTGGTGCACTCGGGCCTGCCGCGCCGGGTACAAGGCATGTTACGAGCCTTCTTACCGGATGCTCCAGAGGGTTACCGTTTTCCGGCCACGGGCGGCAAGCTGCGGGTGGCCGACGTCGGTCGCGCGGCGGGCGGGCGCAACGTCTACTACCTGCGGGTCGAGCTGCCGGCGGTACGCTCGGGCGAGTTTCCGGTGCCGGCCGGTGAAGAAGAACGGCTGACGATCAACTGGGAGCGTGCAAACGGCAACCGGGCCCCGATGGTCTCGTTCGAGATTCCCGCCGGCGAAGCCCGGCCGGGCCGGGCGGTTGTTTTCGACGGGTCTGCATCGAGGGATCCCGACGGAACGGCTCTTATTCAGTACGTCTGGGACTTCGGCGACGGTCACGGCGCCCGCGGCGCGAAAGTCTCCCACACATACAGCGGTGCGGGAGACTACGATGTTGCGCTGACCGCCATAGACGACTGCGGCGCCTTTGCCCGTTACTCGACCCGCCTGACCGTCGCCCCCGCTCCCTCGTGTTCGCTCGGCTCGGGAGCCTGCGCGGCCACCTCGGCGTCTTTGGCCCTCTTGTGCCTGATCATGCTCGGCTGGTGGCTGTACAGAAGGCGTGCATCATAAGAGATTGCAACAGGTGCGGATGTTATTGCTTGAGCGGGCGGAACTGCGGCTTGCCGCCGAAGATGCGGCCGAAGATGCTGTAGCGGAAGTACCCGTCCTTGCCCTTGGCGCGGTTGAGCCCGTTGTCGAGAAAGCTCCTGAGTTCTTCGGGGATCTGCTTGCGGATCTCGGCCAGCTTCTCGTCGGAGGGTTTGAAACGCAGGCGGCAGTGGGCCGAGATGTTCTCGGGCTTCTGTTGCAGCAGGAGGTACCCGTCGAGATTCGCCTCGATATCGTCCGAGCTTACCTTGAAGGCCTTGATGTTCGCCTTGCCCTTCTTGATCTCCAGGTTGGCCTCGGTCTTTCCCAGCCCGATCCAGGGCACAGCGACTCCATATGCTTTTCCCTGCCCGATCTTGCCCTGCACGATGTCCAGGCCGATACTTCCGTGAGAAGCCTTGATGTCCTTGGGATCCACGTCCAACTTCACGTTGCCGGAAAGCTTGCCGGAAAGCTCCTGGCCGATGACGTCTTTCCAGAAGTTCAGCTTGCCCAGATCGAGCCCGGCGACCTTGGCTCGCAGGCTCCATTTGTCACCATCCAGGGTGAAGCCGCCGTCGATCCTGCCCTTGAGCAATTCCGAGGAAAAAGAAACATCTTTCGTTCCGGTGATCAAACGCAGCAACGAAATCCTGGCCGACAACTCGGATAAACTTATTGCCAGCGGCAAGCTTCCCTCCTTGCCCTCCTTGACCAGGCGGATCTCGGTGGCTTCGAAACCGTTGGGAAACAGGGTGCTCATTTCGCCGATGGTCATCTTCATGCCCAGTGTTCGTTCCGCCTGGCGAGTGATCATGTCGCCGACGATGTGCACCGGAAAGCCGTGCACCAGGAAGAAAAGCAGGCAGCCGATGAAGAATAACGGATAACAAACAATCTTCAGGATCTTTTTTCGCATGATCACGAACCCGTTTTCTTGGTTGCGGCCTTGGCCGGTGTTCCCTCTTTTTCTACTTCCTTGAGCTGGAACTTGGATACGATGAAAGTCACGTCGAGCCGACTGGGATCCCTGAAGTTGTTCTTGATGTTCAGTGTGCGCACCGCAATGCTCTCGGCCTTGCGCTCGAGCTGGACCAGGAAGTCGACCAGGCGGTCGATGGTGATGCGCGGAATCTTGACCTCGACCCGTTTCTCATCGACCTTCGTCTCGGCACTGGCGCCCGAGGAGCGCGGGTTCATCTGCATTTCGTTGGTGTCGATCCCCAACTGCTGGGCCATGTTCTCCAGCGTGCCCATCAACTGGATGTTCATGGCCTTGCGAATTCGTCTCTCGGACTCCTTGCGGGCCAGCTTGGCTTGCTCGAACTGTGTGCGCATGTCGATCATTTTAGTCAGCTTGCCGGTCTTGTCCTCGATGCGCCGCTCGAGCCCTCGCAGGCTCGATGAGACCAACACCGAGACCATCACTCCGACGAACAGGACGAAGCAGACGGCCAAGCCGCCCACCATGAACTTCTCCCGGCGCGAAAGCCGCTCGAACGCAGCCAGCATTTCTTCGTATCTCTTGCCGAGTACGGCCATGACAACCTCGTAGAAGGTCAGCACCCAAAGGCGATGGTGAAACGGAATTCGACCTCCGATCCGTCCACCGTTTTCTGGGTCTTTCCCGTTTGAATTTTCTTGAAGCAGTTGTATTTTTCGAGAGCGGTTCTGATTATTTCAACGGCTTCGAAGCTGTCGGCGAAGGCGGTCAGTTGGATGCGCTTGGGGCTGATGCTCATGTCCTTCATGCGCAGCTTCGTCTTTTCCGGGATGCGCTTGTGTATTTCGCGCAGAACGTCCACGGCGCTCACTTGCGGGAGAGGATTTGTCTCGGGCGATATCTTTTCCTCCATGATCGACATGGCGACTTCGAGATCGTCGTAGGGCTTGCCCAGGATGGCCTGGGTAACCTCCTTCATGCGCGAATTCAGCGCCCTTTCCGTAGATGACAGGCTCAGGTAGCGTGTCGTTGCCAGGCCGATAGCGAGGAAGATGGTGATTAATGTGGCCGCCACCAGGTGCACGACCTTTCCGCGCATGACCGCGAAATCACCCTTGAAGGCAAAGGGTCCCTTGCGCAGATTTAGAAACCCGCGCCGGCCCCCCTGGTGGGCCTGCAGCGCCAGGCCCAGGGCCTTGACCCATCCGCTTGCACTGCCACTCTCATCCTGGAGGTGCTCCATGCCGGGCAGTTCGAAATGCTCGGCCCGGATTACTTCCACCTGGAGGCCCAGTTCCTCGGACAGGTAGCCGTCGAGATTCCTGATGGTTGCGCCGCCGCCGCAGAGCCAGATCCGGGAGACCCGACGCCGGGTCAGTGCCTGGTGGGCGGACATGGTCTGGTGCAACTCGCGGATTAAGGTGGCCGTGGCGCGGCGCACGGCATCCGAGATCAGCACCTGCTCGGGAGTCGCGGCGGTTGTGCCCGCTCCCTCGACGAAGGCGCCCTTCCGTTTGCCGTCCTCGGCTCTGGCGTGCTCGACCTTGAAAGCCTCGGCGAGTTGGGAAGTAACCTCGTGACCGCCGCCGGACAGCGTCCGGGCGAATTCCACGCCGCTTTGGCCCATGATGCACAGGGACGACAGACGCTGGCCGATATCGAGCACTGCCACCGAAGTATCGGGATCGTCGCTGCCGGGAAGCATGTCGAAAAGGCTGCTGTATGACAGGCTCTCGGGGCCGATCAGGCGAGGGTCGATGCCTGCTTGTCCGAGGGTGTCCAACCAGCCCGAAAGCAACTCGGTTTGGCACACCGCCACCAGCAGGCGCGATCCACCTTCTGGTGCGACGCCGGCAACCAGGTACTCGAAGACGACTTTGTCCAAAGGAAAGGGAATCAGGCTTTCCAACTCGAACCCGATGGTTTGGGCAATCCGCTTGCGGTCGGAAAACGGCAGGGTAAGAGGGCGGATGGACACCTCGTTGCCGGGCAGGGCGGTTGCCAGCAGTTCTCCGTGGCCGCCGCTGTCGAGCCGGGAAAGCGCTTCGGCCAGGCGGGCTTGCCGTGGTCTGTCGTCCTGGGGCACGGGGACCACGCTGAAGTCGACTACCTCGACCGTGCGAAAGCTGCTGCGCAAACGCACTCTCTTTATCGATTCGTGTCCCAGATCCAGCCCGACCGTCATCTGCGCCATGGCATTCTCCCGATCACATCTCTCGCCAGTAAAGAATCTCTTGTCCCGAGGCCGTGTTCTTGAGCACCGTGCGGATCGTTACCGCCACCTCGCCTACTTGCCCGACCGCCTTGACCGAGAAGGTGTCGCTGAAAGGCGCTAAGTTCTTCAAGAAATAGGGGCTGAAGGTCGGCCCCATGCTGTTGAAGAAGCCCTGGATGGCCTCCTTGTTGGGAACCATGAAAGTGGTCATCTGCATCAAGTTGCGAAACTCGAAAAACAGAGACAAAACCTCCAGGAGTTGCGGCAGACCTTGCTCTGTGCACAACGCCAGATTCTCGGGCTGCATGCAGAGCAACGAAAGCATCATCAGTGGATCGTTGACCGAGGTCAGGTTCAAAAGCAGAGCCGGGTCGGTAAAGACCGTGAACTTGTCCCGGAACTCGTCCATGAAATCGTCGCCGATACCCCTTATCATGTACAGTTCGTCGACGCTGAAGAATGGGTCGTTCTTGTTCTCGTACGGATTTACCAGCATGTCATAGAGCGAGTCTTCGTCGGAGGTGCCGGGCACGAACAGGACGGCTTGCGAGAAGGGATCGACCACCAGCGCGTCGAGGTTGAAAGTGTCGATTGTCGTGTTGGCGTCGATCCAGTCGTGCATGGCTATGGCAATCTTGTCGGGAGTGTTCAACTGGCCGTCGGCGTCTTGCTCCTCGAACATCACCTTGTAGCGGGGGTTGCCGATCAGCGCCAGGATCTGGGCCGTGATCGGGGCCGCGATGGAAGTAATGCTCTCGAGGGCGTTGATGTTGATCTTGCTGTACTCGTCGGTTATCTCCCCGAAGAAACTTCCGTCGAAATCTCCGAAGCCCCGCTTATCGCCCAGGTTGAGCCCCTCCAGCCCGAAGGCCGAGCCCAGTTCTCCGGAAGTCAAGGCCTTGGCCAGGTCGCTCTCGATTGGGATGATCTGGTAAAGCTTGAGGACGCCGCCGGTGAAACGATCGACCTGTCCCTGGAAATGCAGCACCAGGCGGGAAAGGTTCACCGCCGAGCGGGCCAGGTAGTGCGCCTTGACCCGGTCCCTGACGTTGGCGGCGATCTGGACGTCGATCCTGGTTTGGTAGGCGAAGTCGACCACGATGGCCGCTAAAATCGCCACTGTGACCAGTACCATCAGCAGGGCCATCCCGCGATTGTTTCCGGCGAGCCTTTTCGCAGGCGCACTTCTTTTTGGGCTGTTGGTCTTCATTGCGACCGCTTGATGAAATTGGCCAAAGGTTTCAGGGTAAAGATGCGGGTGATGACGGAAAAGGGCGTCTCCTTATCGTACTCGTCGACAACGGTCAGGGTAATGCGCACCATACGCGGCAAGCGGTTCAGCCGTTCGATCTGCGAGCAGTCCCACTCGTCGACCCAGTCATCTTTTATCTCGTCCCACAACTCGATGCGCATCTCCTGGATATCGGGGCAGAGCACCTGAGCCGTTCCGCCCTCCTCCGGCTCGCCGTCGATACGCGCCTTCTCGCGGCGCATCAGGTTTATCTTCGACGAGTCGTCCGGGTCGCTGGCGCCGAAATAAGTGATCACGTTCTGATCTGATTCGTGGGCGTCGCGGAACAGGCGCAGGTGCGAGAAGGAGGTGAACACCATGTGATCCGCCTTGCCTTCCTGCTCTACCTTGAAAAGCGTGCGCTGGCGGTGCTCGCCCGTGGGAGTGTCCAACTCGCGACAGTCGTAGACGAAAGCCGATGAGATTTCACGCGACATGCGCTCCAGCGCCACCCTGACCGTATGATAGCGTTCTTGCGCCTGCATGACGAACTCGCGCGAGTCGAAGGCGCGCGCAAAACTCCCGTAGACCAGCATCATTATCATGCCGGTGATCGTCAGCGCGATCAGCAGTTCGATTAAAGTGAAGCCGCATTTTTTACTCCGGTGTGTCACGCTCGACCTCACTTGTTGCCTCCCAGCGAAAAACGTCCCGGTATTCCCTTGTTGACGGACGTCTTCGCGCCGGGCGGCGGGTTGGTCGCGCCAGGCAGGCCCGAGCCCGCGGCCATGCCGGGCTGGGTTCCGGGCGTCATGCCGGGCTGCGCCCCCTCCCCCGACGGGGCCTGGGGCACCCTGACCAGGTGGGTGGACAGCACCAACTGGTGGCCGGGGCCGCCGTCGCCCCAGGAAACCGTTAACTTCTCGAGACGGATGGACTCCTCGAGCATGGTGGCCAAGGCGTCAACCTGTCCCCGCAACATCTCCGGGTTCAGCATGGATGCCAGGCCGCCCATTCCGCCCCCGCCCGCCGAGCCCTTGCCGAGCAGTCCCTGCTGCTCGAACATGTCCTTGAACTGGCCGAACTCGTCTGAACCCTTGAGCTTGTCGAGGGGCGAGGCGGATTTGCCCTCCTTGTCCTCGCCGCCCTGACCGAACGATGACAGCATGTGGTCGAAGGCCGCATCGAGCGGCAGCTCCACCTTGAGAACTTCCAGCTTGAAGTGGAAATGCGGATACCCCTGGTCGTCGAAGTCGCCCTCCTGGGTGTCATCCATGTCCGGGAAGCCTTCCTTGGTGAGTTTCTCCTCGGCCTCTTCCATCATGGCCTGGGCCAGGAAGGTGGCCACGGTGAGTTGCTTGCCGTAAGTGCTGAGATTAATGGCGCCGCTCTGCACCTGAAGCAGGGCCACGTAGGACGTAGCCAGGATACCCAGGGCGACCATAACCTCGAGCAGCGTCGTGCCCCCACGGGCGGCTGTCAACCGGCTGATCATTCCTCGGGGCCCTCCACGTACCGGGCGTAGATCTTGACGCTGCCGAGCAGCGCCTCGACCCACAGGGTGTAGATGTCCTGGTCGTCGTCAACCAGGTGAATGACCGCTTGCTCGGTCATGCCGGTCGGAAAACAGTACAGGTAGGCCCGTCCGGTAGTGACCCGGTCGTCCTGGTGCGCTACCCAGACGTCATCGATGGAGACGCCATCGGGCAGGCTGGCCTTCTTGGTTATCGGCCCCGCGAAGTCGGCAAATGAAGCGCGGGACTTCGGCTTCCACATATCGCCGCTCTCAATGAACGAGCGGCCCATGAATCGCCGGGTGCGCTCATCTTCTTCAGCAGGCTGCAACTCACCGTCGCTCACCTGGGTCTTCTCGCGCTCGAGCAGGAACTTGTCCTCGGAGCTCTCGACCCAGTAGCTGTTCTCGTCCAGGTCGAAAACCACACGAAAGGGAGAGTTCTTCCTGGCCGCCAGATCGTAGGTGTAGCGAATGGCGCCGGCCAGCCTGGAGGCCGAAGTCTTGAGGTTCATGCCGGTTATATTGCTGACCGAGGGGATCACCATGGAGATGATCATCACCATCAGCGAGATGGTGATAACCAGCTCAATCAGCGTGAAACCGTGATTTCGCATCCTGCCAGCCATGCGGCTCTCCGTTGCCGTCCACTATCCTTACTGTTCGAGGGTCAGGTCTTTGTCGAAACCCTCCCCACCCGAGGCGCCGTCGGCCCCGAAGGACTTGATGGAGTACGAGCGGGCGTTATTGCGCACGTACTGGAACTCGTTGTCCCACATGTCCTTGGGGAGACTTTTCATCACACCCTGGGTGACCAGGATCTGTAGCCCCTCCTCGGTGGATGGATAGGACACCGCCCTGATCTTGAAGGCGTCCAGGGCTTCCTCGATGTTGTGCATCTGGATCTTGGTCCCGTCCACCTTGGCCTGCTCCTGCTGTCTGACGAAGAAGACCGTAATCAGGGTTGCCATCATGCCCATGATGGCGATGACGACCATGATCTCGATTAAAGTCATGCCCCGCATATCCCTGGCCACCATCCGAAGCTGATTGTTCTTTTTCATTTTGTATCCTCCGGTTCTCTTTTACATTACCGTTCTGAATAACTGGTTAGGCTTCTTCTTCACGCGGCCGTCTCCGCCAGCTTCGGTAGAGATAACCGACCAGGATCAAGGAACCCGCCGTGATCGACATGTCCGCCAGGTTGAACGTCGGCCAGTGGGCTCGGCCCGCCCAGGAGACGTCGATGAAATCCATTACCTCGCCTCTTGCCAGGCGATCGGCCAGGTTGGAGATCGCTCCCCCGAGTATCAACCCCAGCGATATCGAGGTGGTCCTGGACCAGCCGAGTGTGCGCACGGCAAAGGTGACGATCGCCAAGATTGCCAACATGCCCAGGGCCAGCAACACCGGCAGACGCAAATCGTCCGGGAGGTTTGCGAAAAGCCCGAAAGCTCCGTGCGGGTTGGCCCGAAGCTGCAGCTCGAAAAAACCCGGAACCAGTTGCAGCGGGCGGCCGGGTGCCAGGAGCGAGACTGCGATCCATTTGCTGATCTGGTCCAGCAGGCCGGCGGTCAGGCCGACCGCCAGCACGATGACGGCGTGATAGACCGGGTACCCAACTTTATCCCGGCCGGGGGTTTGTGGATCGCGTTTCAAGGCATCACCTTACGAACTCGTTGAGCTGCATGATAGGCAGCAGGATCGACAAGACCATGAAGGCAACGGCGCCACCCATGAAGACGATCATCAGCGGCTCGAGCAGCGTAGTTAAGGCGTTGATGCGGTTCTCGGCCTGGTCCTGGTAGCTTTCGGCAACGCTGTTCAGCATCTCTTCGAGCTGGCCCGAGCGCTCTCCCACTGCGATCATGTGGATCACCAGGGGGGGAAACTCTCCGCTGCGCCTGAGCGGGGCGGCGATGCTCTCGCCCTCCTTGATGCTGTCGCGGGCGTCGTCGATGGCCCGTGCCAGGATTTTGTTATTGACAATCGAGCGCACGATCGAAAGAGCCGTCAAGAGCGGCACGCCGCTTACCAGCAGCGTCGACAAGGTCTTTGCGAAGCGCGAGATGGCGAGCATGCGAATGATCTTACCGGCGATGGGCATATCCAGCCTGAAGCGATCCCAGCGCCGGCGCCCTCGTTCGGTCTTGATGTACTGGATCAGGCCGATGATGCCCAGCACCAGCAACACTAAAATCAGCCACCAGTAATCCCTGAAGAAGTTGGCCATTCCCAGGAGCACCTTGGTCGGCAAGGGCAGGGCTGCCTTGCGGTCGGCGAAGATCTTGGTGATCTTTGGTATGACGACGAGCATCAGAATGGTCAAAATGCCCATCCCGATCATTACCATGATTGCCGGGTAGGTCATCGTGCCGATCACCTTGGAACGCAGCTTCGCTTGGCCCTCGGTGAAATCCGCCAGACGGTTGAGGACCACATCGAGAGCGCCCGACGACTCGCCGGCGCGGATCATGTTGCAATACAGTTCGGGGAAGACCTTGGGATGGTGGCCCATGGCGTCCGCCAGCGAACTGCCCTCGTTGACCCGCTGCTTGACCTGTGCCGTGACCATCTTTAAAGTCTGGTTCTCGGCTTGATCGATGACCGCGCTGAGGCTCTCGACCAATGTCACGCCGGCCTTGAGCAGGGTTGCCAGTTGGCGCGTGATCACGGACAGCTCGCGGGTCGATACTCGCGCCGTCAGTTTATTCAGATTGATCTCGCCGCGCTTGGCGCGTTCTTGCTGCTGCTCGATCTCCGTCGGAAAGACGCCGTCCTTGCGCAGCAGAGATTGCAGGGTGCGGATGCCGTCCGCGTTGCGAATACCGCTTACGGCCTTGCCTGAACTGGTTACACCCTTGTAGTGGTAGACGGCCATGATAGCTTAGAACGTATCCTCCTGGGTTACCCTGAGAACTTCCTCGAGCGTTGTGATGCCCCGCGCTATCTTGTCGGCTCCGTCCTCGCGCAGGGTAAGCATGCCCTTGGACATGGCGGCGTGTTTGATCGTACCGGAGTCCGTGTTCTTGAGCACCAGCCCGCGGATGTCGTCGTCGACCACCAGAAGCTCGTAAATTCCCAAACGGCCGAGGTATCCGGTCTTGAAGCACTTGGAGCAGCCGACGGCCTTGTAGATCAACTCGGGCATCTGAACTCCGTCGTCACGCAGCCCCAGCTTGTTCCATTCGTCCCTGGTAGGTTTAACTTGCTTACGACAGTGGGGGCACATGGTGCGCACCAGGCGTTGGGCCAGGATGGCCACCAGGGATGACGCCGCCAGGAACGGTTCGACGCCCATGTCGACCAGGCGCGTGACGGCTCCGGCGGAGTCGTTGGTGTGCACGGTCGAGAAGACCAGGTGGCCGGTCAGCGAGGCCTGGATGGCGATCTCGGCCGTAGGCAGGTCGCGTATCTCGCCCACCATGATCACGTCGGGATCCTGGCGCAGGAATGAGCGCAGGACGTTGGAAAAGGAAAGATTGATCTTTTCGTTGACGTGGATCTGGGCGATGCCCGGCAACTGGTACTCGACGGGATCCTCGACGGTCAGGATGTTGATCTCGGGCGTGTTGATCTTGGTCAAAGCCGCGTAGAGGGTCGTCGTCTTGCCGCTGCCGGTCGGGCCGGTGACCAGAACAATGCCGTGACTGAGGTGAATGAGCTGGTTCATCTTGCGCAGGTTGCCCTCGTTCATCCCCAGCTCGTTCAAATCGAGCAACACGGCCGTCTTGTCCAGCAGGCGCATGACCACGCGCTCACCCTGCACGGTGGGAACCGTGCTCAGGCGGATGTCGATGTCGCGCCCGGCCAACTTGATGCGGATGCGGCCGTCCTGTGGCAGGCGCTTCTCGGCGATGTTGAGCCCGCCCATGATCTTCACCCGCGAGGTGATGCTCGACTGAAAACGCTTCGGCGTGCGCAGGATCTCGTAGAGTATACCGTCGCGGCGGAAGCGCACCGAGATGTCTCTTTCCATCGGCTCGATGTGGATGTCGGAGCAGCGCTCCTTGACGGCCTGGAAGAGCAGCGAGTTCACCAGCCGGATGATGGGCGCCTCGTCCGAGGCATCCAGCAGATCTTCCGGTTCTTCCAGTTCCTGTGCCAGCGAGTCGAGATCGGTTTCTTCGAGGTCGTCCACCAGCGCCTCGGCCTCGCCGGCCGCTCGGTCGTAGAGGCGGTTGATGCCGTTGAGAATGATCTGACCGACGGCCAGCACAGGCCTGATGGGCTGGCCGAGCAACACCCTGACATCGTCCAGGGCGAAGGTGTTCAGCGGATCGGCCACGGCGACGATGACTTCCTCGCCATTTTGGCCCAGGGGCAGGACGAGTTGCTGCTTGGCGAAGTTGATCGGTATGCGGCGCACAAGTTCAGGGTCGACCCCGTCGATGTCGATGTCGTCGACCACCGGCAGGTCGAGCTGGGCCGCCAGTGCGTGAACCACGTCCTCCGCCGAAGCGGCCTTGATCGAGACCAGGATCTCTCCGATCCTGCCTCCACGCTCGGCCTGCGTGGCAAGTGCCTGTTCGAGTTTCTCCTCGTCGAAGCCCGTCTGCTCGAGAAGGATCTGACCGAGCTTTCTGGTGTCGCCCATCGTCATCGGCTCCCGTTCTACTCCACTTCCAGGCGGCTACCGTGCTCGGCGGGTTTTTCCGTCGCCCCGGGTGCTTCCGGGGGTTGCTCGGGCTGGTCCGGCGCGGCCTCTTTGGTTGTCGTCGGGACGGCCGCTGCGCCGGCATCTCCAGCGGGACCTTTACCTGCCGTCGGCTGGGGAGTTACTACGATTTCCTTGCCCGTTCCCTGACCGCCGTTCTCGATCTTGGAAAGCTCTTTAGTGAGAGTAATATGGATGTCGGCCAGCGGACCGTGCCGCTTGCGAAAGTCGATAAAGGATCTGTACTCGGGCCCCTCTCCGTAGAAACGCTCGATGAACTCCTTACGCTCTGCCATCTTGCGCTCGAAAATGGCCCTGAAATCTTCGGGGCCTTCGATCACGTGGGGCGTCAGGAACAGAAGCAGGTTGGTTTTCGTTTTTTGCTTCTTGCGCGTGCGGAAGAACCAGCCCAGTACGGGAATGTCGCCGAGCACCGGGATCTTCGTCTCGCCAATGTCGAGCTTCTCGCGGATCAGGCCTCCGATGACGACGGTTTGCTCGTTCTGGACCTCGACCACCGTCTTGGCCGAGCGCTTGGTGGTGGTCGGGCCGAGAGGGTTGGAGGTGTCCTTGACCTCGCTCAGTTCTTCTTCCAACTCCAGCCTGATCATGTTGCCCTCGTTGATCTGCGGCTTGATCTTCAGTGTCAGCCCGACCTCCTGGCGGTTGATGGATCCCATGCCCATGCCTCCCAGCATACCCCCCAGGCCGCCCAGGCCGCCCAAGCCGCTACCTATGCCCGAGGTGGCGCTGGTGCCCGCCAGCGAGGCCAACCCGGACAGCGAGCTAAGGCCGCCGCCCCCGTAGCCCCCGTAGCCGCCGGGCATGGGGATGTTTTCGCCGACCTTGATCTCGGCCTCCTCGTTATCCGAGGTCAGGATGTGCGGCGTGCTGAGCACGTTTACGTTGGAGTCGGTCTGCAGCGCCTGAAGCATGACGCCGAAGGAAGGCAGCGCGATGCCGGCTAAAATGCTGTCCTCGCCCGCCAACGCGGGGCCCTGGATACCGCCCAAGAAGCCCAGCAGGCTGATGTTGGGCGCCAGCGAGTTGAAGTTGGATCCCTGCGCCTTGAACTGGCTGCCGAAGAACAGCGGCACTCTCTCGCCGGCGATTTGCGCGGCGGCTCCGGTGTGAAAAGTGAGGCCGGTCTCCTTTGAAGTGTCCAGGTTGACTTCCATGATGACCGCCTCGACGAAGACCTGGTGCCGGGGGATGTCCAGCTTCTTGATCACCTTCAGCATGCTCTTGAAATCGTTGGGGTTGGCGACGATGACCAGCGAGTTGGTCGCCTTGTCGGAGGTCACCTTGACCTCGCCCTGGAACAGCTCGGCTGCCTTGGGCGCCCCCCCTGCCTGTCCCCTGCCCTTGCCGCGCGCCGCTGGCGACACGCTGCGCCGGCCGCCTGGAGTTCCCGTGGCCAGCGAAGTCAGCGTGGAGGCCAACTCCTCGGACTCGGCGTGCTCCAGGTAGATCACCTGGATCTGGCCCTCGCCGGGGATGGGAACGTCGATCTGCTTGATCAAGTCTTCGATCTTGGAAAAGGCCCGGGCCGCCGCCACCAGGATCAACTTGTTGGTTCGTTCGTCGGCGATGACTTTTGAGAGTGTGACTCCGCCCTCTTCCCCGGATTCCGCTAGGCCGCTCGAGGGCACGGTGCTCTTGCTTCGTCCGGGGCGCACCGGCTGAATGCGATGGCTCTGGGTACGGCCGCCGGCGGTTCCTCCCTTCTGGCCGAAGATTTCCTCCAGGGTCTGGGCCAACGCGGTGGCTTCGGCGTATTCCACCTGGACCACGCGGATCTCTTCCTGGCCCAGGGGCGTATCGAGCTGCTTGAGTATCTCCAACAGGCGGTGCATGTTGTTGCCGGTGTCGGAGATGATCAGTGTGTTGGTCGGGGCGTAGGGGAAGCTGTCGCCGTCCTTGCTGGTCAGTTGCTTGACAGTGCCGTTGACCGTGTTGGCGTCTACGTACATGAGCTGTACGACCCGGGTGACCATCAGGTCGAGAGCCGGGATGTCGACCTTCTCGCCGATGAAGGTGGGGATGGTATCCTTGGTGGCGTCCCTCTTCATCTGAATCTTAAAGAAGTTACCGACCTTCACGACCGTCATGTTGTTGACGTTGAGCGCGGACAGGAATGCCCGGTAGGCCTCTTCGGCCGTGACCGGCGTGTTGGATAAAATAGTGATCTTGCCGCCGCGGATGCTGTCACCGATGATGAAGTTCTTGCAGGTTTGCTTGCTGATCCACTGGACGATTTCGAGCACTTCGGCTTCGTTGAAGTTCATCATCACCCGCATGCTGGGGGGCAGCGGGCGGCACTTCTTCTCTTTGGTTGACACCTTGGATTTGGCGCCCGCGCTCTTTTGGGAACCTTCAGCGCTGTCTTTATCGGCGCCGGTTTGTGTCGAATCGTCGCCACGCAGGCGGCGGGTCGGGGAGCCGGGCCCGTTAGCGCGAGGCGGCGTTGACAACTTACCAGCGGGCATCGGGCTGCGCAGCTTCCCTGCCGGTTGGATGCCCCGGCGCAGCCCCGGCTTGATTGGCTTGATGCGCGATGATCCAGGCGAAGGGCGAAACGCCGGTGTGCGCTTCAGCTTCTTGATGCCCTTCATCTTGGTGGTCACAGGGCGTTCCGGCTCGCTTTTCTCCTGCGCGAGCAGTAGCGCCCGGTCATTTACGCTGTTGCCGCTTTCGCCGTCGTTACCGTGGTCAGCGCGAGCGGGGTTTGGCGCGCCGGTGAGCAGACCAAGAAGGGCGATGGTTACAGAAACAGAGTGCACGATGTTCATGGCTGGATACCTTTCTACTCTATCTTGTAGCTGAGCTTCTTGGATGTGCCGCGACGGGTGACTTCGATGTCGACGGAACTCGCGCTCTTGAGTTTCTGGTAGATCTCGAGCGCCTTGTCCGGGCTGTTGATTGCATAGCCGTTGATCTTGTGAATAATGTCGCCGTTCTGGATGCCGAGCTTGCTGTAAACGGAGCCCGGCCTGATGGCGAACAACTTGAAGCCGTTGGCCTCGCCGTTTTTGAAAGACGGGACGATGCGGGCCTGCATGGCGATGTTATTGAGGTTCGATAAAGTCTTGTCGATCTCGCTGCGGTCGATGGTCCAGGAGTCTTTACCGCTTTTCTTGATGCCCTTGCCGAGAGCGGATTCCGCACGGCCGTGGGGGTTTGTATCCTTTTGCCCGGGTCTCTTGGGATTGGCCTTCTCCTGGAGTTCGAGGTACTCGTTTGCTCCGTTGCGATTGATTACCACCTTGCGCGAGAGAATGGCCACCAGCCGGGCCTCGTCCATCAGGTCGTCATGGATGCGATAGACATCGGTCTCCGACGAGGTCAGGTCGGTGATCATGGCCATCGACCACTTGTGGTCGGAGGCAACCACTGTTCCGACCAGCGCGGCCCTGAGATCGCTGGGCTGGCCCTCGCCCGACAACAGATCCTTGGCGCCCTCGTCCGAAATATCCGGCCCGGAGTTCTCGGGGACGGGTTCGGCCATGGCCGAGTTGAAGTAGTTACGCTCGATAATGACCTGGTTGTCGTCGGAAATTTTATTTTGGTAGTTGGCGAACTGTTTGTTCTTAGAGCCATGTACAGCGAACGATGGTAAAGCACGCAGCTTGTGGGCGACGACTACGTTGATGGTTCCGGCCAGCAGCCATGCGCCCAGGGCTAGAAACAGCAGGTTGACGGTCCAGAAATATTTCTTCATTAATGTTTCCATAAGCTTGCCGCCTCGTTGCAATCCTTCTTACATCATTCACAGAGCAAGCCGCATGCCAAACGCCACACCAATCGACAATGTCTGCCGGTGTTCGCAACAAATTGAAATAAATGGATAAAATAAAAAGGAAAATCCGAAGCCCGCGCCTCGCGAACGGCGCCCGCTGGACAAAATGACAAGTCCCGAGCCATTGCCCGGCGGTATTTGACATATTGTCAGAAATGCCCGGGCCAGAATATTGAAAAAACTGTTCCGGACTTAGTGAGGGGATGTCGCCTTCTCGGTTCTTCTGACCGCTTTTCTTGCCGATCTGCCGGGGAAAAGCTCTATGGCGCTGTCCACGAGGTCGTCCTTTGTTTTTCTGAGGGTATCGAAGTCGCGGACGACTCCATTCATGTTGCAGGTAATGCCTTCGTCGTTCAGCCAGGCGCCGGGATAGGTCACAAGCAGTTGGCGGATACATTGTCGGCGTTCCGGTGTCAGGTAAGCCATTACTTTTTTCTGCTCCTTCGTCTCCACGCAAACCGAATTGTCGAACTCTGCATCGCCGGTGACCAGCGCGCGAAGGTTGCGTTTTCCGGCCTGATGTTGCGCGATCATGATGCCCAGACCAAGCCTGGCCGGGAAAGCGATTCTGAAAATCGTCCGGCCGGGCCCTCGTTGTTTTTCGCTGGATTGTGACTCTACTGATAGCGAAAATCCCTGGATCTGACCGCGCAACACGCCTCCATCGTCGGTAAGCCCCAGGCGGCCGGCCGGCTCCGGTTCACTTTTCTTTCTCAGCGCCAAGAACACGATGATAGACACAAGCACCAAGAATCCAACGACCGGAATCAACCAGGACATGTGACTTCTCCTTGACACGGACCGGCACAAGGAACAGCATTCTCATGAACACGAACCGGGATAACATGCTGAACATTCAAGCTATACACACTATGAGGGGTGCGAAGTCGTGTCAATAAGACTTGGTGATTTGTTGCTGAGAAACAAGTTGATCAACGAGCACCAACTCAAGGAGGGCTTGCATGCTCAGACAATTTTCGGCGGTAAGCTCGGCACCAACCTTGTTGAACTCGGATACGTCAACGAGCATGATCTGGCCAAGCTGCTGAGCGCCCAGCTCGGCATACCCTGCATCGCGGCCGGCGATCTCGACAACATCGACAAGGATGTTTTGAATCTCGTGCCCGTCAAGCTGGTGCAGAAACACATGGTTCTCCCGCTCGAGGTTGAAGGACGCACGCTGCGCCTGGCCATGTCTGATCCCACCCACTTTCCCAGCATCGACGAGATCTGCTTTGCGACAGGGCTGACGGTCGATCCGCGAGTGGCTCCCGAGATACTGCTCGTATACGCTATCGAGAAATATTACGACGTGCCGCGAAATGTTCGTTTCGTTCGCATGGCAGGCCTGAGCCAGAACCTTGCCGAGACAGCCACTGCATCGGCCTCGGTGGTGCCGAAGCTTGATGGTGCCTCCGCCGATCTTCTTGCCGGGGAGGAAAAAGAGTTTGGATCTGCGACCTCGAACGAAGAAATGGCCTTGGATGGTTTTCCGATCCACCAGGTCGTGACACAGTTGGCGAGAGCGGGACAGGTTTCAGACATACTCGAAGTGATTAGAGAGTTCGTATCCGAAGACTTCGAATTCGCGGCGGCGTTTCTGTTCAACGGAGAGATTGCGGTAGGCGGCACGCATGTCGGCGGCAAGCTGGCGATCGACGAGTTTCAGGAGTTGTCTTTTCCAGTTAACAGCAGCGAGTTGCTTTTCAAGGTGTGGAACTCCATGGAAACTTTTCATGGCCAACCGAGTATATCGGGCGTGGACCACTGGTATTTTTCAGAACTCGGGTTTCCCGAAGACAGGCCCATTCTCTGCATTCCCGTGATTTCAAACGACAAGATCAGATGCATTATCCTGGCTTCCGAGAACAAGAAGGGCGAACTGCTGGACATGCTGGACATGTACTCTTTGCTGGTCAAGAAGCTCAGTCTGGCCTTTGAACTGCTTGTACTGAAGAACCAGATTCTCGATCTTAGCGAAGTTGAAACGTAATAAAACCAAACAGGTCTACGAATCACGCACCTTGAACAGACACCGGGCGTGTGCTAGGAATCAGCATCCGGCGATTGGGCCGAAGAGTGCGGAATCCATGCGTGGTGTTGCCAAGATAGCGGTGGTCGGAGCGGGGTATTTCGGTTCATGCCACTGCATGAAGATTGCCGGCTTGGCGGGGGCCAGGTTGGTTGCGGTGGTCGACATCGACGGCCGGCGCGCCGCGGATGTCGCCGGCCGCCACGGAGCCGAGTCGTTCACATCCCACATGGATCTCATTGGTCGGGTGGATGCGGCCGTGGTGGCCGTGCCGACCTCGCGGCACCATGCGGTGGCCGCCGACCTGCTGGCCGGCGGGATCCACCTACTGGTGGAAAAACCGCTGGCCACAAGCGTGTCTGACGCGGAAGATCTCTGTCGGCTGGCCGAGGAGCGATCTCTCAAGTTGCAGGTCGGTCTGCTCGAGCGCTTTAACCCGGCCGTGGTCGAGGCCGCCCGGGAAATCGATGCACCCCGTAAAATATACATGCAACGCTCCGGACCATTTCTGGGACGAGGAGGAGACAGTGACGTCGTCTTCGAGTTGATGACCCATGATCTTGACATCCTCTTGCAACTGGCCGGGGCGCCCGCCAAACGCGTCGCGGCCAGCGGTCGTTCCGTGTGCACCTCACACATCGACGAGGCCCAGGCTGAGATCGAGTTCGAAGACGGCTTACTGGCTTCGATAACGGCCTCCCGTGCGAGCACCGACAAGGTGCGCCGCTTCACGGTCGAAGACGCAACCGGCACGCTCGAGGTCGACCTGGCGCGGGGAAGTCTGCTGCGCACGGTCGACCACGACGGCGAGACGGCTCGCAAGCTGCGCCAGTTGCAAGGGGTGGACGCCCTGCTCGAACAGGACCGTGCCTTTGTCGAGGTTTTGCAGAACGGCCGCAGGCCTGCGGTCGATGGCCTGGCCGGCAAGGCGGCAGTCGGCTTGGCCGCCCGCATCCTTTTAAGCATTCAGCGCGGAGACGTTTGTTGATGGCCGGGGCGGCTGCTTCGATCTTGATGGTGGCGGGGGAAGCATCGGCGGACGCTCACGGGGCCAAGGTGATCGCGCACTTGGCCGGGTGCCTGCCGGGAGTGGCCATCTTCGGACTTGGCGGCGAGCGCATGCAGGCCGCCGGCCTCAGGTCGGTGGCGGATCCGTCGGTCTTGAACGTGGTCGGAATCAGCGAAGCGCTTTCGGGCCTGGGGAAGATAAGGCGGGTATTCAAGACGGTCATCAAGGAGGTCGAGCGATGCAACCCACGGGTTGCCCTGCTTATGGATCTTCCGGATTTCAACCTGCGTCTGGCCCGCAGGCTGAAGCGCGCCGGTGTGCCCGTGATCTACTACATCGCCCCCCAGGCCTGGGCGTGGCGGCGAGGCCGGGTGCGGCAGATCCGCCGCCGGGTGGAACGATTGCTGGTGGTGTTTCCCTTTGAGGAACGTTTCTTTTCACGCTACGGCATCCCGGTGGAGTTCGTCGGACATCCGCTCGCTGAAGATGCGCAGGCTGATTCCGTTGTTCACCCGCGGCGGGTGGTTCTGCTTCCGGGTAGCAGGATCCGGGAGATCGAGCGCCTGCTGCCCGCGCTGCTGGGCGCCGCCGGTATTATCGAAGGCCTCGAGCCCGACCTGCAGTTCGTGCTGCCGCTGGCACCGGGCCTGGATGGCGATTTCGTGCACAGCGAGATCCGGCGATCAGGATTGGATGTGCGTCTCTCGGAAGCAAGTGCCGCTTGTGAGCTTGCCGGCGCGCGCCTGGCGCTGGCGGCATCGGGAACTGTTACCCTGGAGGCTGCCTTGGCAGGTGTTCCCGCGGTCGTGATCTACCGGGTTTCCCGTCTGACCCATGCCCTGGTGCGTCCATTCTTCAGGCTGCAGCATGTGTGCATCGTGAACATCTTGGCCGATCGTCGACTTCTCCCGGAGCTTCTCCAGGGCCGGGCCCGGGCCGAGAAAATTGCATCTGCGGCCCTGCCCCTACTGCACGACGGCCGGCCGCGTGAAGAAGCGCTGAGGGGCTTGCGAACGGTGAAACAGATGTTGGGGGCCTCGCGGCCGTCTATGCGGGTGGCCGAAATAGTAGCAGGCTACGCTCAAGTGGAGGCCAAGTGAGCCTTACGCTCATCAAGCCCGCGACTTGCAATACGCTGGTGGTTGTCCCAACCTATTGCGAGAAAGAAATGATCGTCGAGGTCGTCTCGGCCATTGTTGCCAGTCTCACATGCGATGTGCTCGTCGTCGACGACGACAGTCCCGATGGAACCGCCTCACTGGTGCGTGAAACATTTGCACAGGATGCGCGTGTGTCGCTGCTTTGTCGCCAAGGTCTGCCAAGAGGCCTGGGCTCGGCCTACCGTGACGGCTTCGCGCTGGCGCTCGAGGCGGGCTATGCATATATCGTTCAGATGGACGCCGATTTCTCGCATGATCCGGGACGCCTTCCGGACTTGCTGGCGCGAGCACACCAGGCCGATCTGGTCATTGGTTCGCGTTACATAGCCGGCGGAAACACCGCCGGCTTCGGTCGCCTGCGGCGCCTGGTGAGTAAAGGGGGTTCCTGGTACGCGCGCCGCGTGCTGGGGCTTCCGGTCAGGGATGTGACTGGAGGCTTCAAGTGCTGGCGGGCGGAGGCGTTGGCGGCGGTGGATGTCGCCTCGACGACGTCCCGGGGCTTCGCCTTTCAGATCGAGATGAACCAGCGCGCGCACCGGCGCGGCCTGAAGATCGTCGAGCTGCCGATCAGTTTTTCAGACAGGCGCCGGGGTAACTCGAAGATGTCGGGAAAGATTTTCATCGAGGGCCTGATTGCCGTCTGGCGCCTGCGGAAAACGAGGCGCAAATGAACACGGCCAGGCCAGGCTCTTACGTCGTCCGCTTCTGGATCGTGCTCGGCGCTTTTGCGTTGTTACGCGCCTGGTTCGCGGCCGGCGTCGATTTGAGCCCCGACGAGGCCTACTACTACGCATGGTCGACTTCGCTTCAGTGGGGCTATTTCGATCACGGGCCGCTGGTCGCCTGGCTGATTCGGTTGGGTACCCTCGTCGCCGGACACACGGAGTTGGGCGTCAGGCTGGGTGCGATCTTGTGTTCGTGTCTCACTTGCTGGATGGTTTTCCTGGTTGTACGCGAGTTGGTAAACGACGAGAGGCATGCCTTCTGGGTAGCGCTTCTGATGTGCGTCTGCCCGATTTTTGCGGTCGGAGCCGTGGTGCATACGCCGGATGCCGCCCTGGCGGCCGCCTGGTCGCTGGCCGCCTGGTTCGCGCTGCGAGCCTATCGGGCCGGCCGGATGTGGCACTGGATTGGCCTGGGAGCCAGCGCTGGCCTGGCGGTGTTGGCCAAGCTGACAGGTCTGTTTTTCATAGTCGGCCTGGCGCTGTTTTTATTCTCGTGCCAGGCCGGGCGCCAGAGGCTCAAAGGCCCGGGTCCGGCCATGGCACTGCTTGTGGCGGCAGTCATGGCGATGCCCATGCTGTTGTGGAACGGAACGCATCAGGGCGGATCCCTGACCTTTCAGTTGCAGCATGCCACAGGTAATGTGGCTTTTCTCCCAGCGGGCTTGTTGTCTTTTCTCGGCGGACAACTCGGAGTACTGAGTCCCTTCTTGTTCGTCTGGGTTACGCTGTTTTTCGTTTTCGCCTGGCGCAGGGCAACCCGCTTCGGGCGCCCGGAGGCATTCTTGCTCTGGTGTCTAGGCGCGCCTCTGTTTTTTGGATTGCTGCTTTTATCTGTGGTTCACAAGGTCGAGGCCAACTGGCCGGCGGTGGCTTACATATCGGCCCTGCCGGGGGCGGTCTGGGCATGGACGGGAGGGCTTTGGTACTTGCGCAGGCAAAGGCTCTGGTATGCCATGACCGCTGGCCTGGCGCTGTTTATCAGCCTGGCAATTCACCTGCAAACGATCCAACCTTTTCTGCCGATCGATCCCGGGCGCGACCCCACCGCCAGGTTGCGGGGATGGAGTGAGCTTTCGGCCGAGGCCGCGGGCGAGGCCGTCAAGCTTGGGGCTGGGTTGGCCAGTGAAGGCTATGCTCCCGTCAGTGAGTTACGATTCTACGCCCGGCAGGAAGTCGTCTATGAACCTTCTTCGACCCGTCTGTCGCAATACGATCTCTGGCCGGCTGACATCAGGTCCGCGAACCTGCTGTATCTCCAGCCGCTGACAAGCCCCGTACCCCCGCGTGTCTGCGCGGGCGCGCGCGACAGGTGGTTGCTCGACAAGGGCCTGGCGGCAAAATCATGGCGCGCGTCCCGATACCGCTGGTGGGTCTGCGAGGGAGTGAACAACGCGGGGGAAGGGCAATGAACGGCCAGCCTCCGGAACAAGCTGAACGATCCGGACGAATGTCGTGGGCCGGCTATCTCGGGGCCGTGGTCGGACTGATCGTGGGGATGATCGTGGTTGAGCTGCTGGCCGCCTTGATGGTTGGTTGGGCGGGGGCATATGCCGCCCAAGTCACCTGGGAAGTGGGCTCGCCCCTGGCCGGCCTGTTGGGCGCGATCGCGGGCGCCTTCGGATTTCATCGCGTCTTTGGCGGGCAGTTCCTGGCTCCGCTCGCGGTGCTGCTGATGGTTCTCTTGCTGGCCGCCATGACGGCCCTGTACTGGGTTGGTTTCCCCTGGGCTGTTTGACAGTTGCGAGCCTGGGTGCTAGCTTCCCCGGAGTTCGAGTCCATATTCGAAACCGAAAAGATGGAGTAACCAGATGGAAGACAAAGAGAAGATCGAAAAAGTGATCGAGGAGAAGATCCGCCCTTACCTGGAAGCCGACGGGGGCGGACTCGAGTTGGTCGGGTTCGATGCTGAGAGTGGGGAAGTCCAGGTGCGCCTCAAGGGAGCCTGCGCCGGTTGTCCCGGGGCGCAGATGACGGTTTCCATGGGCATCGAGGCTGTGTTGAAAGAGGAGTTCCCCGAAGTAAAGCGCGTCGTGGCTGTCTGAATTTTCTGTGACGGGTGTTTTCTGAGTATTATTTCATGCCCTCGTTGTTTCTCAGCGCCTGATCCTTGATCGAATCGAGGCTGCGTAAGTTCATGCGCTTCTGTTCTGCCAGGCGCTGGGCCTCCGAGCTGGCGCGCCATTTAGCAATACCAAAAGCGGCGCCGCCCACTAGCGCGACGATCGCAAGAACGATGGCCGCGATCTTGATCTGGCGTTTGTAAGAGCGTCTGGGACGTGAGACCGTAACCGGCTTGTAGCGCGACTTCTCACGTCGTACGGGTTTGTGATCGTAGTCTTTGAGGTGAGCGGAAGGACCGGCCGAGCCCGGCATGTCTGAAGCCTGTGGTGGTTGATCCGTCGCCGTTGGTGTGGAGTCGGCGACCGGCGCATCGGGAGCCGCTGGCGGTTGTGTGACTTGCTGGATTTCTTCTGCGGGTTTGTGAGTTTCACTAACAACCGGAGTCTCGGCATCGCCCCCGCCACCCAGATCGACCATGCCGAAATCCACGGAGGCCGGTGCCTTCGTTGTCACCGGGATCTGACGGGTTTGTGATTTCGGCGCCGGTCGGTCAGCCTTGAGCGGTAAGATTTTTATACCCGAGCCTTTATTTTGCCGGGCAGCCCCGGCATTCTGCAGTACGGCCTGCTCCGCGCGCCTTGCTGCCGCGGAAAGTGCATCGCTCCTGCCCTTCTTGGCATCGTCGCCATCGTTCGATCTCATGCGTTCTCCTGCCCTGAATTGCTCTTGTATTTCGACCGATTATACAGACGAGTGTCGGGGGTGCAACAATATTCTTGACCCTGTAGGTCCATGTGGTATAAACTACTACAAAATCCGACACGGGAGGATTTATGACCAGATCCATAGAAGACAGGCGCGGGGCCGAACGCCGTCCATTCAGGCAAGGCCGCAGGCGCTATCCCAGGGTACGCCTTTCGCTTCAGGGGTTCTACTCGAGCGACGACAGGGCGCTTTTCTTATCGAGCCGCAACGTTAATCTCAGGGGCGCCTTTTTTTCCACGGTCGTTCCCGACGGCATAGGCACGCGTGCGACATTGCGCATTGATACGCCGAAGAATGTGGCCATGCTGAAGATTCCCGCCCGAGTCGTCTGGTCGAACGAGGATCCGCAAAGAGGGCCTTTGGGCATGGGTCTCCGCTTCGAGGGTCTTTCAGGCTGGAGGTTGAAACGGATTGCCTCGTTGCTGATCAAGCGGGCGGGGCTGAGTGCGTTGCCGGGCACCAAAATAAGCTATTGATTCGATGCAACCCTGTGCTATCTTGTTCGTCCAACTAAGGCAGAAGGTTCCTAAACCCGCAAGGTGCTATGGCGCAACAAGGTTCCAGCGGCATGCCCGAGGCAAGTAAATTAGAGCCACCCGCCGGTGAGTGGCTCTTCAAGCTGCATGACGAGGTGCTCGGTCCTGTCCCCGCGGTCGAGATCATCGAAAAGATGTTCACGGGCGAGGTCGACGAATCAACCGGGATCTCGCTGGCCGAGGGCGAGTGGCAGACCATTCAGGCGGTCAGGGCTTTCCACCCGTTCCTCTACCAGGCCAAGGCGAAGATCCGCGCGCAAAGGGCCAGGCTGGAAGCCGAGCGCGCCGCGCGCAAGCGAAAGAATCGCAACATGATCAACGTGGGCATCGGAGCGGCGATACTGGTCGCGCTGAGCTTTGTGGCTTCTTACCTGATCATCGTCAACCGCCCTTGGAGAGGCGGAGAGGTGTTGACGGCCTGGGCAGCGAGGCATGTTCCCCTGCTGTCCATCTCGGCGGCGGGAGCCGCCACCAGGAAGAGCGCGGAAGACGACTCGGCCATCAACATCGATCAGATTCTGATTGACGATGCCCCGACTCTGGTGGCCATCAGGGCGACGAAGAAAAAGAAAAAGCACCCGGGAACGAAAAAGATCGTCGAAAAGCCTGAGCACGGCGGCAAGACAGGCAAGCAGCCCAAGGAGGTCAAGATCGTCTCCACCGGCAAGCTGTCCAACGAAGAGATCACCGGCTTGGTCTATTCCAAGAGCAACCTGCGCAGGTTATATGGGTGCCTGCAAAGGGAGATCAGGCGCAACAACGATCTGGCTTCCCCGGTGGTCATCGATTTTACCATCGCCAACGACGGTCACATCAGCCGGGTACGCATGGACAGCCCGGGGCTCGATGGAGGGTCGTTGCACAGGTGTTTCCGCCAGAAGCTGACCTCATTGAAGTTCCGCGCCTTCAGCGGCCAGGTGCGCAACGTGACGATGCCATTCAATTTCAAACGCTGATCACGCACCGCCCGCGTAGCCAAGCATACGCAAGCAGCGCCAAAAATACCAGCAGCAACGGTTCGCCAGGCGATGGAGCGGAGCCGCATGAACAGCCCGCCTGGTTCTCCTGGCAACGGCTCTCGCCCGAGCAATGCATGCCGGCGACGCAATCTGTGTCCGCATCACAAACGCCGACGTGCAGCGCCATGGCCACTGCCTCCAGGGCGTCAACCTTACCGTAACCCCAACGGGCGTTCGGCAAGTTGCCGCCGGTGAACTCGTCTTGCCGGGCGGTGGCCGCCAGGATTCTTGTGACCCCGTCCGGGTCGAGGGTCGGGTCGGCCTCTAACAGCAAGGCTACTATCCCGGCCACGTGCGGACAGGCCATGCTGGTGCCGCGCATGGCTATGTGCCCGGTGTCTATCGTCGTGCCCGCCTCGAGCGAGGATGTATGGCGCGACAGCGCCGCCACGATGTACTCCCCGGGCGCGGCCACCAGCGGTTTTACGCCTGTGGCTTCGGGATCGGCCGATGGGCCGCGCGAGGAGAAGAAAGAGATCTGGCTCGGCTGGGTTTCGGGGTGCATGATCAGGGTGCCGTCGATGTCGGTCCAGTGTGAACGGGTGGCGTAGGATGCAACGGCGATTATTTTGCGGGCGGCCGCCGGCATGCCTATTGTCTTACTGTTGTCGCCGGGGACCAGGCCGTCGGCGTCGCTGTCTGAGAAACGAGCCGGAGGAGTGAGAGCCCCCGTGGCCGCGCTCCAGGCGTCGAAGGCGCCCGTGCCCGAGGCCTTTATGAACCAGACGTAGTTGTCCGGGTTGCCTGAGTAGGTTTGCGCGCCGGGTTCGACCACGATGTCGAGCTGCAGCTTGCCGTTGCCGGGGTCGGGCGCTCCGGCCGGTTCGAAGTAGATCGTGCCGAGCTCCAGGGCGCTGTCTGTAAGCACAAATGACCTGCCGGCGCCGAGTGAGCCGATAGCATCGCTTTGGGCGACCTCGGTTCCGTTTTTCTGCACTCCGATCGAAAAGCGCAAGTCTGAATCGGCAGCCTGCCAAATTGTGAACAGCGCCGAGCCGGCGTCGAGGCCGTTGAAGACTTCGAAAAGCGTCTTGCCCATAACGCCCGCCGGGTCGTATCCGAGGTGAATCAGATCGGATCCCTCATTGCCGGCCGCGGCCACGATGATCTTGCCGGGACCGGTCAGATCCGAAAGCGCCCGGGATTCGAGCGAGGATCCATCGTGCGGCCCGTAGTGTCCGCCCAGGCTCAAATTGATCACCATCGGCCGGTTCAGTTTTTCACTCTCGGCAAACAGCCAGGCGACCGACTCGATCAGCAGGCCGAAGTCGATCGAGGCCACGGCCATGATGTTGGCCCCGGGAGCCATGCCGCGGTAGGTGTCCGACGAGCTGGCCATGGTGGCGCTGACGTGGGTGCCGTGGCCGATGGCGTCGATGCTGTCGCAGGTGCCCTTGATGATACGGCTGCGATCGCACAGGGCGCCTGTGTTCTGGCCCTCGGGCGGATCGCCGCTGGCCGCGAACTGGTCCCAGATCTGCAGCACCCGCCCGCGCCGGCCGCCGAAGTCCTGGTGCTCGTAGTCGACCCCTGTGTCGACCAGGGCGGCGATTACGCCCTGGCCGGTAATCGGTAACGGCAGTCCTACGCCCGGGCCTCTCTCGACCTGGTCTGCCCGCACGTCCGGGCGGCTGAGATCGAGAAGCAGCCGCCGGGGCGGCACGGCCTCGATGCGCTCGACCTCGGGTCTTTGGGCGATGCGAGCAAGCAGCGCAACCGGAGCCCGCACGGGAAGTATGTTGCCTACCGGACGGCCGGTGTGGGCGCCTACGCCCGCCCTTCTTACGGCCGCGGCCGTAGCGCCGGGATCGCTCGTCAGCACCAGCACCGGGACGAGCGCCGGCGAGATCTTGCCTGCGGCAGGCAGGAAGGCCCTGACAAGGCGGACATCACGCCCGAGAAGTCTCAGGTAGGGGTTGAGTTTATCGCCCGCCCGCGAGGCCGGTCCCGCGAGCATGAAGCACAACCCGACGAGCAGCATGCGCATCAACGCCTCCTGGTGTGAAGTGTTCGTATCGATTGAGGGTGTATATTATCGATGGGAAAAATGAAAGGGAGTTGAAAAGTATGAATGCATGGGAACGTCGTGTTCGATTGCGAACGAACGTGCGCATTCGCACGAATATTCGTCTTGGGTCATTGTCCCCGTCATCCCCGAATAGACACTGTTTTCAAGCAGATCCGTAACCGGTCTTCAGCGGCAGGAATCTTGCTAGCGGGAAGCTTCGGGGAGGTAAATCATACCGGAGGCTTTCGATGAATAAGACGACTTTGCCTTTGTTTTCGCGTTACTGGCTTTGCGCGGCGTTTCTTGCTCTTTCGGGATCCGCCTGCTCGAACGGGTCGGGCGGGAAGTTGCTGCCGGTCGGGTCAGCGTGCGCCGCGGATGCCGAGTGCGCCGGTCCCGGAACTCCGCAGTGCCTAACAGACGGTCTCTACCCGCTCGCGGCGTTGGCAAACTCTTCCGATCCAACCGCCCAGGGGCTGGCCGGTATCGGGGTGGATCTTCCGGGCGGCTACTGCTCGACCGTACCGCCCTGTGCGACCGATGCCGACTGCGGCGCCGGCGGAAACTGTTTCTTTCCTCTGCGCAACGTCGACCGGGAGTACTTCAATGGCCTGGTGGATGCCCTAGGACTCTCGCCGGACGATGCGGCGGTGGTCGCTGGTTTCATCGACTACGGACGCTGTTTGAGATCGTGCGGTACCAGCGCCGACTGCGTCCGGGACGGTTACGTCTGTGCCACGCCGATCGATGATTTCCTGTCGCTGGTCGACGGGGCCGACATGGGAACCTTTTGCGTCGGCGAGCCGGCACCGTCCTGCGATCCCAATCCCTGCGCACATGGGACGTGCTCGCTGGTCGACGGGGCCACGAGCTGCGAATGCGATGCCGGCTGGGAGGGAGAGCTGTGCGACGTCAATCATGACGACTGCGATCCCAACCCGTGCCAGAACGGAGGCAGCTGCACAGACGGCCTCGACTCTTACAGTTGCGCCTGTGCCCAGGGATACAGCGGTACAAACTGCGAGAACCAGGCTTCGGGATGCGACGACAATCCGTGTCTGCACGGCAGTTGCACAGACGACGGGGCGGGGGGCTACAGTTGCGGCTGCGATGCGGGCTGGGAAGGAGCAAACTGTGATAGTGACGTCGCCGACTGCGCGGCCGATCCCTGCGTCCACGGTACATGCACGGAAGGCGCGCCGGGCACGGGCGAGTTCTCGTGCGCCTGCGAAGCCGGCTGGGAGGGCGACGATTGCGCGAGCAACCGCGACGATTGCAATCCCAATCCGTGCCGGAACGGCGGAAGCTGTACCGACGGTATAGACAGCTATAGCTGCAGCTGCCAGGCGGGTTACACCGGAACCAACTGTGAGAACCTGGTCAGCGGCTGTGCCGACAATCCCTGTGTGCATGGAATTTGCCAGGACACCGGACCGGGAACCTACAACTGCACCTGCGACGCCGGTTGGGAAGGCGTCAACTGCGACACTGATATTCCCGACTGCGCGGCCAACCCTTGTGTCCACGGTACGTGCAGCGAGGGCGCGGCGGGCACGGGTGAGTTTTCATGCGCCTGCGACGGCGGCTGGGAGGGAAGCTTGTGCGATGTGATCTCGGATCTTTGCA
The DNA here is from genome assembly GCA_035528415.1 of Myxococcota bacterium. Classification (GTDB taxonomy): domain Bacteria; phylum Myxococcota; class B64-G9; order B64-G9; family B64-G9; genus DATKYQ01. The sequence goes on from DATKYQ010000081.1 coordinate 64,838, forward strand.
CGCCGAACCCCTGCCTGAACGGCGGCAGTTGCTCGATGAGCGGACCGGGCGTCTACGTTTGTGCCTGCGTCGGCGGCTACAGCGGGACGAACTGCGAGATCGCCCCGACTACCGAGTGTGTTTTGACCTATGACCTCCTCGTCGGCAACGGAAACGACGGCAACAACTGGACCGGTTGCAACATCCGCATCCGGGACACTTTTTTGGGGATGGGAGACGACACGCACGCCATCGGCCCGGGGCTTTTGAAGATTCGAGTTCCCAGCGACGGCGGCCAGAACCCGGCCGCCGGGCTGACCGAAGTGCTCTACTACCAACTGGCTCAGGAGTTCACCACCGTGAGCGCCGGCACTACCATCATCACCGACGTGGACGGCTTCTCGCCCGTGCTCGGCCAAACCGACAACACCAGCGAGCTGGCCACGGGCAGCCTGACCCTGGGCGCCAATTCCGAGGTTGCCTGGGATGCCTGCGACTATCCGGCAGGGTACAATGACGCGAACGATACATTCACGCCCGACGTGGTCGGCACGGGTCCGGGTTGTCTGGATCCTTACCGCAGTGTCGGCAACGTCAACTGCTCGGGTTCGTTCTGCGGCGCGGGAGGTTTGAATAACGGCGACAATCCGCAGGACGAGACCTGGGAACAGGCGCTTTCCACACTGAGCTTCAGCTCCGATCTGACGAGTCTGAGCATGGATTTCATGCTGGTTCCCAACCGCTCGCCGAGCCGCACATATATAAGCGTTGAAGGCACGCTGACCGATATCAGCTGTCAATAGCCTCAAAAAAAGGCAAAAAGAAAGGGCGAGTGCGCGCTCGCCCTATTCCCTGGGATCGGACCAGCGCGGGAGGAGGGACCCACGTAGGTCCGACTTATGACTACATCATACTACACTGTGGGATACGAGTCAAGAAAATGGAGCAGTTTTCTGGGTTGGCTTTCTGAAAGCTTCGCGCTAGCTTGTCAATATGTCCGCAACATGCAGGTTTGGGATAGTTGCTTGTCTGGTAGGCTTGGAGTTTTGTTGCTTTGGTTGCCGGGCAACTTCAGTGGAGATCAAGAACAGACACACCCTGGCGCTGCTGTGCAGGGGCTTGTACCGGGAGGCCGCCGGATCGGCGCAAAGGGCGCTTGCCGATGCTTCACGCTCTTTGACTTCTCGTCATCCTGAACGACTGCGCGCCAGATACAACCAGGCCAGGGTGCTCTTTGCCCTGGCAGACTACGAACAGGCGTTGCGTATAAATAAAGAAGTTGTGCGAGATCGCATCGCTGTTCTAAGCAGCGATACCCGCAAGTTGTACGAATCGATCTGCTGGATGAGCAATCCCGATTTCAATGCCGTCGGGCATGCGTCCGCGTTGGCGGAGATTCGCAAGCGACTCTTTTTGGACGACGATCTGCTGGAGGTGGCCGAGTCGCTGCATGGGATGGCCGGCGTCTACTTTGCCCTGGGTGACTTGGAACCAGCCGAACGACTTTATCTCCAGGCGCTGATGATACAGAGGAATTATATTGGAGCCATGGAACCGGAAAAAGTAGCTACTTCGCAGACAAAAAATGCTCGCGCCCTGAAAGCTGTTTTCTTGGAATCGACGCGAAGCATGGGAAACCTGGGCCACCTGAGAGCAGTGAAGGGCGATCTCGAATCGGCCGGCTCGTTGCTCGAAAAGGCGTTGTCCATTCGCAGAAGGTTGTACCTAAAGGACTCTCCCCAACTGGCATCGGCCCAGAATAACCTGGCCGGTCTGCGCGTCGCCGCCGGACGCTTCGCGGAAGCCGAGAAACTGTACAAACGTGCACTGGCTATACGGGAGAGATTCCTCGGCAAGCACCATATTATGACCGCGGCCACCCAGTTTGGCCTGGCGCAGCTTTTGCTCTTGCGGCGAGAATATACCCGTGCCGAACCCTTGATCAAGGAGGCGCTTGCTACGCGCAGGGCGCGACTGCCCGGCGACCACCCCCTGGCGGCCATGTCGCTGATCCAACTCGGTGAGTTGCAGCAGATCATGGGACGCTATACAGAGGCAATCGTCAACCTGCAAAAGGGCATTGCGCTTCTCCAAAACAGGCACGCCAGCGGGATCAACCTGGTTAACAGCCGCCTATCGCTTGCCGCCGTGTGGACCGAACTTGGCCATTACGACAAAGCAAAAAAGATCTATACGGATCTCGTTGGACTCATAGAAGGTAAAGTAGGCAGGCTTCACCCGCGCTGGATCAGCGCCCGCAATGGGTTGGCCAACGTCAGCTTCGCGCGCGGTTTGTACCCCGCGGCGGCCCGCCTGTACTCGGAAACGCTGAAAATCAGCAGGCGCCTGCATGTCGATTTCCGTCCCGGGGACAGCTACACGCTGGAAGGGTTGGCCTGGAGCCGTTACGCCCTGGGAGATTATACGGCGTCCGGGGAACTCTTTACGAAGACTTGCGGCCTTCGCGAAAAGAGCCTGGGCCCCATGCATCCCGCTTTGGCGGACAGCCTCGACGGACAAGCCTGCGCGCGGATTGCCTTGGATCAGGCCGACGCCGCAGACGAACCGGCGCTGCGGGCGTTGCGAATTCGCGAGCACAACTTCGGATCCGAGCACGACAAAATCGCCGCTTCCATGGATACGCTGTGCGTCTTGCGACTCGCGCAGGGCAGGCTGGAAGAGGCTGCCTCTCGCTGTGAGCGGAGCCTGGCCATACGCGAAAAGATTTTCGGATCAAATCATCTCGAACTAGCCATTTCGCTGGTTGGGTTGGCGCGTGCGAGGAGGTCGCAAGGCCGGGTGGAAGACGCCGAGAAGCTCCTCCAGCGGGCACTCGCTATCCGCACGCGCGCGCTGGAGAACGACCATGTGTTGATCGCCGATACCTTGTCTGCGCTTGCCGCGCTGCACCAGGCGCAAGGTCGTTATGCACAGGCCGAGACGATGCTTCGCCGTGCTCTGGGAATCCGCGAGAGGCTTCTCGGTTCAAAGCATGCCAGCCTGATTGAATTGCTCCATCGCCTGTCGCTTTCGGTTTACGCCCAGGGAAGAGGGCCAGAAGCAAACGCTCTTTGTGAGCGGGCGCTGGATATCAGTAAGAAGTTGCCGGATGGCATGAGTACACAGGGCCATGCCGTCATTCTCGATCAGCAATCGACCCAGGCCTGGCTGTATACTCAAGGGGGCAAGTTGGAAAAGGCCGCCCGGCTTTACCGGCGCGCCGTTCGGGGGCTGGAGCGCGCAGCAAAGCCCGAGCGACGCAAGCTCGGGGCGGCGCTCAAAGACCTGGCGGAAGTCTTGCGAAAACAGGGCAAGCCGGACGAGGCTGAAGACGCTTACAACCGGGCACTTGCCTCGCTGCGCAAAGTTTCCTCCTCGGAGCCGTTGCTGGCCAAGGTTCACTATGGCCTGGCGCGCTTGCGACAGTCACAAGGGAAATTCCCGAATGCCGAACAGCAATACCGGTTGGCACTGGCGGTGCTCTCGCACCAGGAAAATCCCGATAAACAGGTGCTGATCTCTACGCTCGATCACCTGGCCGGCATGCAGCTGAAAAGAAACCGGCCGCAAGAGGCCGCCGAACTCTACTTGCGGCTACTTGGGATTCAGGAGCAGGTGCATGGCACCGCCGTTATGCAGACCGGGCTCACCTTGGTGCAACTTGCCGACACGATGAAGATCATGAAGAAGTTCCAGGCGGCGGCACAATTCTATACACGTGCGCTGTCCATTTTCGAAAAGAAGCTGGGACCGGATAACGAGTTGGTCGGGCGAACCCTGCTGGTATGCGCGGCCTGCAACTGGTCGCTCGGGCGCAAGGCCATGGCCCGCAAGCAGAAGAAGCGCGCCGCAGGAATCCTGTTTGGACGCAAGGCGCAAACATCTTCAAAAAGCAAGGTGACCAAATAACCCGATCTTTAGCTACCGCCGGCCTGGAAGTGGAAGGTCGTTGTCGCCAGTATCGAGGTGAACACCGCGCTCGGTGAGCTCGACAGGGAGTAGTCTTCGTCGCCCCAATCCACCACCCAGCGGTTGTAGAAGGGCACGCTGAAGCGTAGCTGCACCCCGACCGAGAACCAGGGCGTAATGTAGTAGCTGCCGGTCAAGCCGCATTCCAATTCGCCGCCGTCCATGCCGCGGTTGAAGTTGCCGTCGGCATGGCCGCCGCCGATGATGGAATAGCCGCCGCCCAGAAAGACGGTGGCGTCGTAGTCGCGCTCGGGCAGCCAGAACTGCAAGGGGTGCAGGTGGGCGACAACCGAGACGTGGCCGGACCCGCCGATGTCGTCTCCTCCCATGTTCCAGCCGTGGCCGGTTATGCCCAGTTCGATCGATGCGTAGCCCTTGATGTTGTAGGCCATGCCGAAACGAATTGCCAAGCCGTCATCGAGCGTCTCGGTCAGGCGCTGCCCGTCGTTGCGATGAATTTCCCTGAGCGAAGAGTTCAGCGAGCTTTCGGACAGCGACCAGATCCCGCCGCCGATACCGATGCCCACCGAAAATCCCTCGCGGGCCGCGGCCGGGAGGCAATGGATCAGTATTAAGACAGCAAGCGCTCTTTTCATCGTGTACGCCGCCGCCGCTTTTTCCGCTGGTGGCGTTTCTTCTTCTTGGTCGTCTTCTTTTCTTTAGCCAGGCGCTCGGCGGCCTCTTTTTCGACTTGCTCGAGCGTCTTGCCTTCGCGCAGCCCCTGAGCCTTGTAAAGGTAGATCTGCTCCTGCTTCTCTCCCTCGGGGCCGCCTAAGTACTTGAACACCTTGGCAATGTCTTCGTAGACATTGGCCACCTTGATGCCCGGCTCGGCCGCTTTCTGCATCATCATGGCGCATTTGGCCAGCTTGTCCAGCGCGTTGTTGGGGTCTTCGCTGTTCAAGTAGATTAATCCCATCTGGCAATAGACCTCGGCTCGTTCGCCGCCGGGCAGCATCAGGCTGTCCTCGAACGCCTGCCGGGCCTCGTTGTAGAAGGCCAGCTTCTGCTCCGCCTTGTCTTTGGCGTCACCAATTTTATCACCCATTGTCCGGTAGACGACACCCTTGTAGTAACGCGCCTCGGGGCTAAGCTCGTCGACCTTGACCGCTTTTTCGAACTCGCTCATCGCGGCCTGCAGGTCGTCCATGCGCATGTAAAGATCGCCGACTTTTATTTGGTAGGCCACGGTTGGCTTCAAAGCGCGCTCGAACTCTCTCAGCTTCTGGACTGCCTGCGTCTTTTCGCCGAGTACGAACTGACTTTCGGCGCGATCGAAATAAACCTTGGGCAGACGCGGGTCGAGTTGCAGTGCCCGTGCAAATTCAGCCTCGGCCTTGCTGCCGTCCTTGTTCAGACTGGCCAGGCGTCCGGCCAGGTCGTGAGCCTCGGCGCTGTCATCGTAGGCCGCGAGCGACTTCCTGAGCCAAGTGTTCGCGCCGGGGACGTCGTCCGTGGCCAGGGCATACTCGGCGCGCACCAGGTAGCGCATCCCGTTCATGGGAGGCGAAAATTCGGAATCGGGGTGGCGCGAGGCATCCAGGAATTCGTCCAGAACTTTCTTGACCAGCTCGAGATTCTTGCCGCGTTGAATGTAAGCATACGCCCGGCGCAGGTTCGAGAATACGTGGGCCGGGTTCGCCCTGATGGCGTCCTTGAAGTAGCGCAAGGCGCGCGGCAGGTTGCCCTCGCGCAGATAGACATCGGCAAACAGGGCCTGGTAGTGCGGCGAATCTCCCGAGAAGCGCGCAGCCCGGCTGTAGTCTTCACGGGCCTCCTTGATCTTACCCTGCAGGATGCGAGCCTTGGCGCGGACACCGAAGACGCTGGCGTCGAGAAAAATGTCCCTTTTCTTGATGGCTCGATCGATAATCTCGGAAAGGAACTTGTCGGCCTTTTCGATCTCGCCCTTGTCGATCATGAACAGGGCCCTGAGCGCGAAGCGCTCCGGGTTGGGCAACTCCTGGTCATCCATCCAGGCCAACTGTTTTACGAGCTCGGCTTTGAGATCTTTCTGAGCATGGTTCTGCCACAGGTTGGCGCGAACCCCTGCCAGGCGCACGATCGTCTTGGGTTCGTCCTCGTCGAGCACGTAAGCCGCCTCGAGGTCCCCCAAAGCCCGTTCGAGATCGCCGAAATTGTCACGCGGTATCAGGGCGGAGGCCTGGTCGAGCTTGTCGCGGACTTGCACGCGGATGGCCACGTGGTGGTTGTACCAGATGGCCACCACAACCACGACAGCGGCAACTCCCAGGAGCTGGGCTAAAGTGTGCCACAGAGGTTTGGGCGGGTCCTGGACGGCGGGTTGGCGGCGAGGCAGCCATTTCTCCAACGGCTGGCCGTTCGACCCTTTGAGCGGCGGGATCTTCTCGTCCAGAGACTGCAAGAGCGCGCGAGTGTGCAAATCTCCGGGTAAGATCTCCAGAGCGCGCATCAACTCGGAAATGGCCTTCCGGTCTTGTCCGCGATCAAGGAAGATTTCACCCAGCGCGCGATGCGCCACTGCCGAGTCGGGAGTGGACTTGAGCACTTTCTTCAGGACGATCTCCGCTTTCGGATCGTCGTAGGCCTGGTAGTACGACATCCCCAGGGCCAGCAACCCCGAAGGGGCGTTGGGGTTGCTCTTCAGGCCGCGCTTGCAAGCCGCGACGGCCTGCTGGGGTAAACCACGCTCAAGGTAGGCCTTGGCGAGCGGCACGAAGTTGCCAGGATCGGCCAGAAAATCGGCCTCGAGTCTGTCGATGTCCACCCCGGGACCGCCACCTTTTGCTTCAGCCATCGCAACCTCCGGGCAAGGAGCCAAAAAGGTCATAAGATACGATAATTTCCCAGTCGGAATCTGCATAGCAGAGGCCCGAACCGGTTGTCAAGGGTTGACACATACAGAATGCCTGTCCTAACCTGCGAGCTTACTCGTCTTCGAAGTCGGTGCAAAGGGGCCCCAAACATTGCTCAAGCGAATTTTTTCATTCACGGGCTTCAAACTTGGCCTACTAATCACCCTGGTGTTCTGCGCAACCAAGCTTCCCGCTTGCGGGCTTTCCGAGAGCGGTGCTGTGCTTTTCTTGGACAACATCGAGAACGCCTGGCTCGACGAGAAGTTCGATATTCGCGGTCAGGGTAGTTCTGACGAATTCCAGAAAAAGGCCCATGTAGTAATAGTGGCCATCGACGAGAAATCGACTCGCATGCCCGATTTGGGCTTGTGGCCCTGGCCGAGATCGAAAATTGCCGAGATGGTGGCACAGCTCAACAAATGCGGTGCGAAGGTGATCGGCTTCGACGTGGTTTTCTCCGAGCCTGACGCCTCGCGAACCGAACCGGTTGTGCGGCAGATCAAGGATGCCTACGCCAAAACCGAACCGCGGGATACTGATTTCGAACGACACCTCGACGAGATCTATGCAGGCGTTCAGGGCGATCGGGCCCTGGCTAATGTATTGGAGAACGCCGAAAACGTCGTCCTGGGATATTTTTTCTTCTGCTCACATAAGGAGATCATCAATCTCGATCCCCGAGACATCCAGGCCGGCAAGGAGAGCATCGGCTTCGGGACAATCTCGTTCGCGGTCAAACCCGAAGGGCACTCTTGGGACGAGATGCGCGGCTCGTTCCCACAGGCGCTGGGCGTCCGAGCAAACCTACCGATATTGAGCGAGGCCGCTGATTCGTACGGCTACTTCAATCAGATACCGGACGGAGATAGCATCTATCGCCATGTGCCGATGGTCATGGTATATGACAAACACTTCTATCCTTCTCTGTCGCTGCAGGTCCTTTCGAGCTACTATGATCAGCCGGTGGAGTTGCTGGTCAACACATTCGACAGGAAAACGTATTACCCCCGCTATATCGGATTGTACCTGGGCCCGATCGGGATGCCCGGCCCGAATCATGTTGAAGTCCCGGTCGAGAGAGGCGCGTTGTTCAGGGTCAACTACTATGGCGGGAACAGGATGTTCAGGCATGTCTCGGCCGGCGATATCATTCACGCTGACCAGGAGGCCTGCCGGGCGGTAAGGGGCAAGGTCGTACTGGTGGGAGCCACGACTATCGGAATCTACGACCTGCGGCCGACCCCACTGGAGGATTCATTCCCCGGCGTCGAGATCCACGCCAGTGTGATCGAGAACGTGATCAGGCAAGATTTCATGCTGCGTCCGGCGATTTTTTATGTCTACGAGGCGCTTTTCATGCTACTGGCGGGAATCCTCTTCAGCTGGCTGCTCATGCGTTTTCGTTTGACGATCGGACTGGTGATAACCCTGCTTTCACTGGTCGGGTTGGTGTTAGCAGATTTCTTTTTCCTGTTTCGCAACGGCATTCAGGTCCACGTCGTGCTGCCGGTGATGCACCTGGTGGTGCTCTTCGCCGGCATCGCGGTTTACCGCTATGCCACCGAGGAGCGCGAGAAGAGCAAGATCCGGCATGCCTTCCAGTTCTACCTTTCCAAGGACGTCATCGAGGACGTCATGCGGGACACCAGTAAGCTAAAGCTGGGCGGCGAGCGGCGCGAGTTGACGGTAATGTTCTCCGACATCCGCGGGTTCACTACCATCTCCGAGAAACTCGATCCCGAGGCGCTTACCGAATTGCTGAATGAGTACCTGACCCCCATGACGGAGATCGTTTTTGCACAGCACGGCACGCTGGACAAATACATCGGCGACGCTTTAATGGCCATTTTCGGCGCCCCGCTGCCTTTCGCCGATCATCCCCATGCCGCTTGCCGCGCGGCTCTGGAAATGATGGAGACCCTTGCACGCCTGCGCCAGGTGTGGGCCGAGCGCGGCCTGCCCGAGATCGACATCGGGATCGGCGTCAACACCGGAGCCATGTCGGTGGGCAACATGGGCTCGGCCAGCCGCTTCGACTACACCGTTCTGGGCGATAACGTCAACCTGGCCTCACGCCTCGAGGGGCTCAACAAGGTCTACCACAGCCACATCATCATCAGCGAGTTCACCCGCGCCGCGGTCGGGGGGCACTTTACCTGCCGCGAACTGGACGCTGTGCAGGTCAAGGGCAAACAACGCCCGGTGAAGATCTACGAGCTGATCCACCGGGGCCCCACGGATCCGGGAAAGGACGGCTGGATCGGCGATTTTGAAGCGGCCCTGCAACTTTACCGTACCCAGCAGTGGAATGCAGCGGCGGCGGCTTTCGGCAAGCTCGAGTCAGACCCAACTTCCGCAGTCTACATTCAGCGCTGCCAGCAGATGAAAGACGATCCACCGGGTTCCGACTGGAACGGCGTGTGCAAGATGACATCCAAGTAATGACGGAAAGACAGTTGCTCATGGAGGTTTCTCGTGCCCTCGCAAGACGTCAAGGAACTTACCCGCCTGAAGGATCGCGCCGCACGCAGGATGGCCAAGGGTGACTGGTCGGGCGCGCTCGATGCTCTTCTCGCGGCTCGCAAACTGGCGCCCAAGGACACCTTTGTGGCCCGCAAGGTGGGTGACATGTGCCAGCGGCTGGGCAAGAAAGAAGGGGCCGTGGCCGCCTACAGGAAGGCTGCCGCGCTCTTCGCCGGCGCCGGGTTTCTGTTCAAGGCCATCTCGGTGAACAAGATAATTCTCTCGATCGATCCTAAGGACAAGGGCGTGCAGCGGACGCTGGCGGCCTTATATGCCCGGCGGGAAGGTCCGGCCGCCACCCCTGCGGCCGCGCCGGCGCGGGCTCCGGAACTGGTCGAGATCGAGTCCTTGCCGATGCCGGCCTTTGAGATAGATCTGGACCTGGCCCGGGTGGACAGGGACAAACTGCCCTGGACTCCCTTGTTTTCCGATCTCGACCAGAACGAACTGGACCGGGTGATCGAAAAACTGGTTCCCGTCAATGCCGCTGAGGGGACGGTTGTCTGCCGCGAGGGCGACCCCGCCGACTCGATGTACGTGATTTCCCACGGGCTGGTGCGCGTATCCGGACGAGACGCCGCCGGCACGCCCGTCTGGCTTGTGAACCTGCGCGAGGGAGAGTTCTTCGGTGAGTTCGGCTTCTTCTCGGACGGAAAGCGGCATGCCGATGTCGTGGCCGTGGAGGACTGCGAACTTCTGCAGATCGGCCGCAGGGAGATCGAAGAGATCCTGACCGAGTTTCCCCGTGTGCGTCAGGTTCTCGAGGAGTTCTACAATTTGCGGGTGGTGGACACCCTGCTTGCCAAGAGCAAGCTGTTTGGGAGTCTCGCCCCGGAGCAGCGCCGGGATCTGTTGCTCGAGGCGGCCCTGGAGGTGCATGCAACGGGTTCGATGATAATACAGGAGGGCGACGACGGCGAGAGCCTCTACGTGATCAAGAGCGGAGAGGTCGAGGTATACACTGCCTTAGGCCAAGAGCGTATCGACCTTGCGGTTTTGGGCCCGGGCGAGATCTTCGGCGAGATCAGCATTTTAACCGGGACGCCGACCACGGCCAACGTGGTTGCCCGAACCAGGACGGAGCTGGTCAAGTTCTCCAGGTCCGAGGTGACGGCCATGGCCGACAAACACCCGCAGCTTCAGCACCTGCTCTCCGAGACCAAAGACCACCGCGTGCATGAAACCATACAGCGGATTCAGACGGAGGGCTTCGTGTAATGAGCAAGACAACGAAGAAAAACGTCAGCATAGGAAGCGACGATACAAGTTACAGGCTCCAGCACGAACTCGACCTCTACAAGGCCCTGGGCGATGTGGCTGGAAAGAACTTTTCGATCGACAGGCTGCTGACCCGGTTTCTCTCGCGGGCGATGAAATTCTTCAAGACGAATGCCGGCACGATTTTCACAGTCGATGCGGGCAGCGGAGAGCTGATCTTCAGGATAGTGCGCGGCCCGGCGCGCCGGAATCTGACCGCCAGGCGACTGCGCGCCGGGGAGGGCATCGCCGGCTGGGTAGCCAAGAGCGGCAAGCCCCGGCTGGCCAGGGACGTGCGCACCGACCCCCTGTGGAAAAAATCGCTGGCCAGGGAGGCGGGCTTTCCCACCAAGGACATCCTGGCGGTTCCCATTAGCACGCGCTCCGGCGGCATCATCGGGGTGATCGAATTGCTGAACAAGCAGGTCCATCCGGGTTTTTCGCGTCAGGATCTCGACAACCTGACGAGCATCTCCGGGTCGGTCGGGGCCGTTCTGGAGAACGCCCGTCTGTGGGGAGAGACCCGCCGGCGAAATAAACAGCTTGCGCTGCTCAACAAGGTCGGCCACCTGATAAACTCCAGCCTCGATCCGCGCCAGGTACGTCTGAGGACGATCGACGCGGCCATTCGCCTGGTCGGGGCCGTGGCGGGCTCTCTTCTGCTGATCGACCAAGAAAGCGGCGAGTTGTTCTTCGAGGTGGCGCTGGGAGAGAGGGCGCGCAAGATCCGCAAAGTGCGCCTTGGCAAGGGAGAGGGCATAGCCGGTTGGGTGGTCAAGCACGGCAAGCCGCTTGTCATCCAGGATTGCAGCAAGGATCGACGCTTCAGTCAGAGGGTGGATCACGTCTCCAAGTTCGTCACCCGCGATATGATCTGCGCTCCGGTAAAGGTCAAGGGCAGAACGATTGGAGCCGTTCAGGCTATCAACAAGAAAAGCGGCAGCTTCGACGACAGGGACATGGAGTTGTTCGTCATGTTGGCCGATCAGGTCGGCGTTGCTATGGAAAACGCCCGCCTGTTCGAACGGCTTCAGCAGAGCTTCCTGGAGACCTCCGAGGCACTGGCCGAGGCCATCGAGTTGCGTGACGCCTACACCGGCGGGCACACCCGGCGCGTGACCAAGTACTCTTTAGCGACCGGAAGTGAACTGGGACTTGACGAGCCCGGGCTCGAAGAACTGCGCTTAGCGGCCATTCTCCACGACATCGGCAAGCTGGGCGTGGATGACGGCGTGTTGCGCAAGCCCGGGCGGCTCGACGAAAAAGAGTTCAGGCAGATGAAGAAGCACCCCCGGCTGGGTGCGGCAATCCTCGATCGTGTCCAGTACCTCAGGCCGGTATTGCCCGGGATTCGCTCGCACCACGAACGTGTCGACGGCAGAGGCTACCCTGATGGATTGCGCGGCAAAAAGATCCCGCTGGTGGCGCGTATCATTGCCGTCGCCGACACCTACGATGCCATGACGTCCGATCGGCCCTACCGAAAGGGGCTCCCGAAGAAGACGGCCGTCCAGGAATTGGTCGACTGTTCCGGGGGTCAGTTCGATCCCCGAGTCGTCGAGGCCTTCCTGCGGGCGTACCGTTCGGGCACGATCACCGGGCGGCGCGAGCGGTTTCGCCTGCGCTAGACGAAAGGGCTTTACAGGATGTGCCATAGAAAGTTACAAGGGTGTTGGTACAAAACCCATTTCTGGAGCCAGGTTCAATGAACGGTGAGAGCGACAGGTTGTTCGAGCGTTTCGGCAGGGAATTCCCTGCTGGAACGGTTGTGTTCAAGGAGGGCGACGTCGGCAACGAGATGTACGTCATCCAATCGGGCAAGGTCAATGTCACCAAGGCCGTACGCGGCGTCGAGAAAGTGTTGGTGACGCTTGGCGCGGGGGCTTTCTTCGGCGAGATGGCAATCATCAACCAGAAACCGCGATCGGCGTCCATTGTCGTGGTCGAGGACGCTCGCCTATTGGTGATCGGCCCCAAGACCTTCGAAACCATGATCAGAGGCAATTCAGAGATTGCGGTGCGTATGATCAAGATCCTGGCACAACGGCTGCAAGAGGCCGACGAGCAGATCGAGAACCTGATGCTCAGGGATCACAACAGTCGGGTGGTTCACTTTCTCACCCACCTGGCCGGTAAGGGCAAGCCGGTGGCCGGCGGCGTCTTCGTGGAAGCGGACACCTCGGGTCTGGCGAGGAAGATCGGGTTGCAGGAAGAACAGGTCGGGGAAGTGCTCGGCAAGTTGATGAACGCCAAGCTGATTCGCGTCCAGGAAGGTGGCTACCTGATCCACGACGTGGGGCGCTTGCGCGAGTTTCTAGAGTTTCTTGAGATGAAGGAAAAGTTCGGGGATATTTAGCGCCGCGGGGCCATTCTTGCGGAAATGCCTGCTCACCTGGAAATAGAGGTTCTCGGTTGCCATGGCGGCGAGATGGCGGGTTTCTTCACGCCCAGCCTGCTGATCGACCGAAACATCATGTTGGATGCGGGTTCCTTCGGAAGCATCCTGTCGCTTCGACAACAACTCGAAATAGACCATTTTCTGATCAGTCACGCGCACTGCGATCACGTCAAGGACCTGGCTTGCTTTGCCGACCTGGTCATCGGGAGAAGAAGGGCCCCGGTCAGGGTACATGCCTCGCCCGGCGCCATGGAGGTGATCCGGGGCGATATCTTCAACAATCGCATGTGGCCCGATTTTTTCTCCCTGCCCAGTCCCGAGCACCCCGTGTTGAAGGCTGCCGTTTTCAAGCCGGGCAAGCCGTTCAGGGTGGGACACTTGCGGGTGCGAGCTATTCCGGTCAGTCATCCGGTGGAGTCGATGGCCTTCATCATCAGGGGGCAGGGGGGGGCCTTCGTTTACACCGGCGACACCGGACCGACGGAGCGCCTGTGGAAATCGGTCAACGGGCTCAAGGATCTCAGGCTGTTGATGATCGAGTGCAAGTTTCCCAACGACATGCAGGTCATTGCCGACGCGGCCGGTCATTTCACACCGCGTACGCTGGTCCGTGAGCTTGCCAAGGTTCGCAACGATTCGGTGCCCGTCCTTCTTTACCACCTCAAACCCGATCGTATAGAAGAGATACTGCAGGAGATCTCGTCCCTCGCTGATTCCCGCATTCGTATCATGAAAATCGGCGAGCGGATCAGGGTGTGATCGATGCGCATCGAACAGGTTACAGCCTTTCTCTATTCTTTGAAGCCCAAGGGCATCCGCTTCGGGTTGGAAAACACTCGCCTCGTGCTGGACAAGCTCGCCAGGCCCCAGGATGCTTTCGAGGCCGTTCATATCGCCGGCTCCAACGGTAAGGGCTCGACGGCCGCGTTCGCCGAGTCGATGCTTTCTAGCGGCGGGGTTCGGGCGGGGCTCTACACATCTCCACACCTCGATCATTATCGCGAGCGGTTTCGAGTGGCGGGCAGGACCGTCGCCGATACGGTCATCGAGCAGGCCATGGACGTCATGCTGGCGGACGGCCTGGATCTCGATCCAGCCGAAGTCTCCGCCTGGATCGATGAGCGCGGTCTCACAACCAAGATGGACTCGCGCAATTGGTATCACAATCGCGGCGAAGCCAGCCGCTTTTGCCGGCTGACTTTCTTCGAGTGCACTACTATCCTGGCCGCTCTGATCTTCGCTCGCCTGCACGTCGAGGTGGCGGTGATGGAGTGCGGTATGGGAGGCCGTCTCGACGCCACGAATGTTTTTTCGCCGGTGGTGGCGGCAATCGCCCCGGTTTGTCTGGAGCATACCGAATGGCTGGGAGACACGCTTGCGGCCGTTGCAGCGGAGAAGGCCGGGATCATCAAGCGGGACGTGCCGGTCGTTTGTGCCCGCCAGGAACCCCTGGCCATGGAAGTGATCGCCGCCAAGGCCTGCGAAATAGGGGCGCCGCTCTTCGTCATGGGCGATTCCTTCGACGCCGAGGGAGAATGGTCGCAGGCCGTGTTCAGGCTCGGCCAAGAGCGCCTGGGCCCGGTTCGATTGGGACTGGTCGGCCGGCACCAGGTGGATAACGCGGCCCTGGCGCTGGCCTGCCTGCGCTATTCGTCGCCCGTACTTTTCCCCGGTCGGGAGGCTGCTTGCGAAGGCCTGCGGAAAGCCAGATGGCCTGCACGCTTCGAAATCTTGGGCGCGGAAGGCGAGTGGATCCTCGATGGTGCTCACAACCCGGCGGGAGTGCATGTTCTGGTAACGACTGTCACGGACATCTTTCCAGATCACAAAATGCGGGTAGTGTTCGGTGTGCTCGGCGATAAAGACGTCGAGCCGATGTTGCGCGAGATTGAGACCGTAGCCGAGTCGATCGAACTTGTCATGCCGCCGGACGCCCGCGGACGCGATCCGGCCGGGTTGGCGTCGCTGGTTCATCGGCCGCACGCCGTCCACGAATCGGTAGGCGCCGCGCTTTCCAAACTGGCGCGGCAAAAAGGGCCGCCGGTGCTGGTAACCGGTTCGCTGACCGTCGCAGGCGAGGCCAGGAGATGGTTGCTCGATCGCAACGGTATCGATGCCTTATGATGGGTTAATTAATATTAATTATGTATAATTATGCAAAATTTATAGGTAAGAAACTTGTCCGGGGTGGGCAAGCGTGGTAGCGTTCCTGTGAGAAAGAAGCGAACGCGACAGCCACATTCCATGGTCGGGATGTGTTATTCGTTCCAGCCGGAGGTTCGAGCATGTCTAATTGTAGAAGCGTGCGGGTAGGCTTGATTCTCTGTTTGCTTACTGGCGTTTGGGGCTTGCAGGTCGAGGCCGCCACGCAGAACCTGATCAACGGAGTGCGCGTAACACAGGACGGCCGGGACACGATTGTTGAGATTGCCAGTCAGCGGGCCCCGAATTTCACGACCTTCAAGCAGGACGTTCCCAGGCGAGTCATTGTCGACGTGGCCGAATGCGGCTTGACCGGAGTTCCGGCACGCATTCGAGGAGACGGGCGGCTGGTTGCGGGTATATCCACCGCGCATTTCGGCGGGGACCCGCACGGGATCTCGCGGGTGGTGATCGGCTTGCTCAAGGATGCCGAGTACCGGGTAACCATTCGCGGCGGTTCACTGTTCGTGCACATTTCAGAGGGGACGGGCGGCCTGCTGGTTTCGGCCGGGGTTCCAACCGCGCTACCGAGGAAAGTCAAGCCTGCCACGGTTGCCTACAACTCGCCGTCCAATGACCCGCGGGATTTGGCCCTGGCCGAGGAACTTGCTCCGCCGAAACCCGTAAACGCCGGTGAACCGGCCGGCGAACCGGACAACGATCCGGAGCCTACAAGCAAGAGTGTTCCTTCGGCTGACGAGGCCAGTCCGGAGATGACTATCGAGGTTCCTCCCGCGCCGGTCGTCCGAGAGCCTGAGCCAATAAAGGTGGCCATGACTTCGGAGACGGTCGAGCCGAGCCGGGTCGAAGCGGCGCTGCCGCCGCCTGCCACGGAGGCGCCCATGGTCCCGGCCGTGACCGTGGCCCAGGAAGATGACACGGGATCTTCTTCGCCGGCGGGCGAAGAAGGCGATGAAGTGGAGGAAGTGGAAGAAGTCGAAGAAGTGGAAGAAGTTCCGGTCGAGGTGGTAGACGAACCTGCCGGCGCGGGGGAGGCCGTCCCGCCGCCACCTCCGCCAGAGGAAGAGGCCGCCCCGCCGCCTCCTCCGGTGGAAGAGGCCGCCCCGCCGCCTCCGCCGGTGGAAGAGGCCGCCCCGCCGTCTCCCGAGGAAGAAACTGCACCTCCTCCACCTCCCGATGAAGAAGTGGCTCCGTCGCCGCCCCCGCCTCGTGAGGAAGAAGCAGTCCCGGGCGAGGAGAGGGTGGAAATCTCGTCGGCGATGAAGAACATGACCTGGGTGGGGTTCCAGCAAACTCGCGACGCCTCACGCGTCTATGTCAAGACGAACGAGCAGGTCACATACCGGGTTACCGAAGAGAGTGACAATCTCATCGTTCTCGAACTCGAGAACACCCGTATTCCTCTCAGTAACAACAGCCGCTTTCTGGATACTCATTTCTTCGACTCGGCCGTCACCATGATCACACCGCACGAGATCGAGGGCGTCACACGCTCGGTGCGCATCGAGATTCAGTTGAAGAACCGCGTGCCGTACAAGACGGTTCAGGAAGAGAACATGGTGTATGTCAATTTCGAAAGGTCCCAGTAACCCGGCTGGTCCGGTCGTTGTTACTAATGCGGGCCGAGTCGGCCTGACTTCAACCTGCCTCTTGCTCGTCGTGGCAATACTATCGCCCATCCGGGTGGCGGCCGAGGAACGCCCTGGAGATCTTCGATGCCTGCGATCGCCTCCGGGGCGCGTACGTATCGAGGCCGGAGCCCTCCAGGCTCGGACGAAAGACGGTCCGGTGTTGCTGACCGGCGGGGTAGACATTAGCGGAGAAGGTCTTACGGCCCGCGCCGACTGGTTGGAGTATTACCCCGGACAAGACAAGATCGTCATGGCCGGCTCGGTGCGGCTGGTCGAAGGTAATTCGATCCTGCTCGGCCAGCGAGTGGAACTGGATCGCCGTCTTTCACGCGCCCTGGTTCGCGGCGCTATTGTCCTTGTTAAAAAAGGTGGCCGACGGGTTCTGTCCGCCGGGGTCACAGCCAGCGAACTCATGTCCGCGGGGATCAACGTTTTCACCCTGCAAGGCGAGCGCCTGGTTCGCTCCGAGGGGCATTACGTTGTCAACGGCGCACGCTTCACGGCCTGCGATTGCGGGTCGCAGGCTCCGTCGTGGGAAGTTCGGGCCAGCCGGGCCGACGTCGTGCCGGGCGAACGGGCCTGGTTGATATGGCCGGTACTCTACCTGAAAGGCCTGCCGGTCTTCGTGCTGCCTGCGGCCTACCTGCCGCTGAGCCGGCGCCGCACGGGTTTGCTGTTTCCACAGCTAAACTACTCGGGCCGCGATGGGTTCGTTTTGGGCGAGTCGCTCTTCGTCACCATGGGACGCAGCGCTGACACGACCCTGTCCGTGGACTGGTTCGAGGAGCGCGGCTTCCGCGAACGTGTGGAGTTCAGAGCGCGGCCGGGATCTGCGAGTTTAGTGGAATCAAGGTTGATGTACATGTACGACGAGAAAATGGCGCAAGAAGAGTCGACTGAACGCCTGCGGCATCGCTACTCTATTGAGGTCGACGCCCGGGCGGGTCCTGCCGCGGGAACATTTATTTCCGCCTCCGTCCGTCTGTACTCGGACAGTAACATCAATCGCGACTTCGCAAGCGAGATGGCCGGGCGGGCTGCCGACTTCGCGCCTTCGAAGCTGCTCGTGGAACGTCCGGGAGATGATGTGCGCCTTTCCTTCGACGCGACTTACCGCCAGGATCTCAGGCCCTGGGCGGCCGCTCTCTTTGCCTCCCAGGATGGAGATGCGGAAGGAAGAAAGACGCATGACACCATCCAGCGCCTGGGGGCATTTTCTATGAGCCTGGCGCCGCTTGGGCCTTACGGCTGGCCGCTGTTGTTTTCGGCCGAGGTCGAGGGCGCCAACTTGTCGTCGATCACGGCTAGCTTCCGAGACTGGGGCCCGGATGGCACGCCCGACGCCAAGGAGCCGCGCTACGCGGATCCGCTCGGCGCCGACTACGGAGCCGACAACGGGGCGGGTGGAGAAGCAGACGGAGTACTGGGTGTAGGCGAATTACGGCGCGCTTTCAGGTTGCTGATTGAGCCGCGTGTCAGCCTTCCGCTGCGGCTGGGTCGCTTTGCGCTGCTTACGGCCACAGCCAGCCACCGCCAGATGGCCTACCTGCCGCACGGACCCGGGACAGAAACCGTGGACCCCGACCCGTCCACTCGCGGCCTGACCTTTGCTCAACTGTCATTGAACAGCGAGCTTTCGCGCTCCTATGGCAGCGGTGATTCACGCATCGGGCACGTGCTGTCGCCATGGGTTCGCCTGCTGGGCGCCTGGCGAGGGCTCGAATCGAGCGGGCCGCTCGTCTATCTCGATTCGAAAGATCGCCTGATGGCGGACGCGCAACAACTCCTTTTCGGCCTGGACAACGCATTTTACAGACAGCTCGCGAAGCAGGGCTTCAGCCGCTGGCTGTGGTTTTCGCTCATGCAGGGAGTCGACCTGGAAAGGGGTAAACTTTCACAACTGGCCACCGAGGTGAGCTTCACACTGAAACCGCTGACGGGCGACGCGCAACTCTCCTATGACTGGAACGAAAACAAGCTGGCCGAAGCCGACGCCGGCGTGAGCTTCACGGACCGGCGCGGCGACCGGGTAAAGGTTTCTTACCTGTACCTGCCTTCGGTGCGCGATTCCTCAGGGCGTCCCTTGCCGCTTGGCGAGCGCACACAGCGCGAGGAAGGGTTGTTGTTCGGGGCGCCGGGCGAGTACTACCGCGCGCTGGGGGAGAGCCTGCACGTGATCGAGGCGACTGCCACGGCGGAGTTGGCTTGGGGTCTGGCGATCAGCATGGGCGGGAGTCTCGACCTGCGGGAGACGGAGCTGGCCTGGTACGGCGGCGGTATCAGCTACCAGTCGAATTGCCATTGTTGGGGATTCTCGTTGACGGCACGCATGCTGCGCGGCCAGGATTTCCCGGACATTTTTTTCCTGCTGGACCTGGCCTACCTCGGCGCAGCCGGTGTGGGAAACAATACGCGATTTTGAGTGTTCAGCCTTTCCGGCGGATGCCGTCGAGGAACATCTTGACCAGGCTCGATTTAAACGCTTCGAAATCGTCCGCGCCGGGGGTGAGGGTGTTCAACAGGTATCCGGTCAGGACGAGTTCAAGTGCACCGAAGAAACAGTAGGCCATGAACTTGGGGTCGAGACCGGGCTGGATTTCGCCCGTTTTCTGGTGATCTTCCAGGATCTCGGTCAAGCGGTTGAAGACCCTCTCGTAGACCTCGATCTGGGACTTTTTCAAGAACTTCGAGGATCGTGCGATCTCGATCACCATTACCTGGATGATCTCCGGTGCAAGCCGATATGCATCGCAGATGAACGAAACTATTGCCAGAAGCCTTTCCTCGAGGCTTTCGGACTGTTCGACGGTGGTGTCGATTACCTTGCTAAGAAGCCCCCAGTTCTCGTCGAAGATCGAGTTGAGGATCTCTTCCTTGTTCTCGAAGTAGTGATAGACTAACCCATAGGCCACCTCGGCCTCGGCCGCGATGTCCGATATTCGGCAGCGGGCAAAGCCCTTCCTGGCAAAAACGGTGACCGCCGCCTTCATGATCTTGCGTCTCTTTTCCTGGGTTGATCTCTTTCGGTTTATGGTAGGGTTTCTGGCCATCTGCAGGTTACCTGGAAGGTTGACGTCCGTGTCAAAGAGTGGCATTTAGCTCCAGGCGACGCAGGCTGTCAAGCGAAAACGGCCTGACCTCGAGTAAATTTATTTTTATCCGGGACGTCTAGCTGATAGAAGTATGGACGATAAGATTTTCTACAAGAGACAACGAACGAAAAAGGAGGAGTTCTCATGAAACGCTTTTTCTTGGCTATCCTGGTGCTTGCCTGGATGGGTTTCCCGGGCGCGGTGTCGG
This sequence comes from Myxococcota bacterium, assembly GCA_035528415.1. Classification (GTDB taxonomy): domain Bacteria; phylum Myxococcota; class B64-G9; order B64-G9; family B64-G9; genus DATKYQ01. Next base: position 84,895 of record DATKYQ010000081.1, read on the forward strand.
CGGCATCCTCGGACGGGAGTTCGGTGGGACTGGGAGTGTCTTTCGGCACGGCCCTGCCCCAGCACAAGACCGACAAAGTTCAGTTCGACGACTGGGATGCAAGTTTTGCCTGGGGTTTCTACGTCAACATTCCCGTTGTGTGGACCTTTCACATAACGCCCTCGGCGGAACTCTACCAGTTAGACAAGATGAACGCGACCGATGTCAACATCGCCTTCAAGTTCATCATTCCGGCGTGGGTATTGAATCTCTATTTCGGAGTGGCTCCGGGAGTGACCACCGTGGCGGACAAGCACCTCTTCAACGTGGGCGGCGTGGTCGGGGTGGCCTTCAACCTGTTTTCCAACCTGGATATGTTCGTGGATGCCAAATACAAGATTTTGATCGAGGGAGATTCGAACATCAGGGTCTTGCACGCCAATGCGGGAGTTCTGTGGCACTTTTGATCTCCTCTGAGAGAAATATGTATTGTTATTTCAATAGATTATGTCTTCATCCGCCAGTTGACCGATTGATCAATTCCGTAACCGGGAGTATAAATGTATCATGGTGCTGAGTGAAGAGCTTGTTCAATTCAAATAGAAATCGAAAGGAGACAGTCATGTTGAGCAAACTGAGAGGACGCAAAGGTCAGGGTATGACCGAGTACATCATCATCGTGGCGTTGATCGCCATCGCGGCCATCGGCGTCGTCGGCCTGTTCGGCGACAACATCCGCGCCCTGTTCTCCACGTCGGCCAACGCGCTGGCCGGTAACGAGAAGAGCGACGTGGACACCAACGAGGCCGGCAAGAAGATGTACCAGCACAAGTCCCTCAAGAAGTTCGCTAAGGACAACACGCCGACCGGTGCGTAAGGAAAGCGCCCCAGGCGCTGGAAAAGCAGCCCGACGAGGGCTGCTTTTTTTATACCATGTGCTTGCCAATCGCCGCGGTCCGATATAGGATTCCGCTGCAATGGGTGCTATCGACATCATCATCAACGTGCTAATCGTTGTAGTCGCGCTCACCGGTGCCGTTACCGATGTCGCCAAGCGCAAGATTTACGACTGGCTCACCTACCCGGCGATCGCCGCCGGACTGATCTTGCAGACAATCGGTTACGGCTGGGGCGGCATTTTCGGGTTCGGGTTGATCTCGTCACTGGCCGGGGCCGCGTTTTGCATGGTTGTGTTCGGGGCTTTTTGTCTGTGGGGGCGGGGCTTCGGCTTCGGAGACGTCAAGCTGATGGCCGCTCTGGGCGCATTGGCGGGGTTCGTGCATGGACTGAGGGTGGCCATGTTGACGACTTTAATCGGGGCTGCCATGGCTCTTTTCAGGATCATTATCGGTAAGGACGCGCTGATCGACCCCGGACGTGACCAAAGGCGCGCTTCCCTGAAGAAAGAGCGCCATGGGCGTCGCTCCTTGACCATTCCCTACGGGATTGCCATAGCCCTGGGTGCCATCTGGGCTACCTGCATGCGCTTCGGATTCCTGGAGCTATTTTGATGCGAGCCCATTTTGGCTTGACATCGGCGTTGCTATGCGAGATTCTCCTGCGAATATCCCGTATATAGAAGGGAGGACTGATTTTAATGAAAGATAGATTGACTGGTTTATTCGTCTGTGTTTTTTGCGTGTCCGCTGCCTGTGCCGTGCTTTTTACGCCCGTGAGCGCTAAAGCCGAATCACGCGTGGTCCGCATGGTGGTCGGCGAGCAGAAGAGTATGAAATACACTGGGATAGATAAGGTTATCGTCGGCAACCCGAGAGTGGCCGACGTCAAGAACATCGGCCGCGACACCTTCATACTGTTCGCCACGGGCGCCGGCCGCACCAACATGACCATTCGGCGGCACGCAAAATCCTCGATCAACTTCACCATCGTCGTCAGCAAAGAGGATGTCCAGTCGCTGATGTCCGAGGTGAAGAAGTTGCTCGGTGATCGCGAGGGCATCTCCATCAGGCCCGTCGGTGACCGGGTGATCTTGGACGGACGCGCCTTTACCAGTGAGGATTTCAGGCGGGTCAACGATATCGTCAATCTATATCCCCAGGTCAAGAGCTTCGTCAAGGTGAACCCCAACGCCAAGAAACTGGTGGCCAACCAACTCAACCTCGAGTTGCAGAAGGCAGGCCTCAAGGACGTGGAGGCCAGCGTCGTGGGAACGAAGATCTTCCTGGAGGGCTCGGTCGAGTCGAAGGCGGATCTTCAAAAGGCCGAGATGATTACCAAGGCCATAGGAGAAGAGGTGGAGAATCTCCTGACCGTGGGCATCAAGCGCATGGTGCTGGTGGAAATAGATTTCGTCGAGATCAAGAAGAGCGGCACCGACCACATCGGTATCAAGTGGCCGCTGGACATCGACGGCACGGCGACCGTATCCGTCAGCACGGCTCGTATCCTGGAAGGGCCCGGCGCCAACGGCACGACCTTGGATGCCAATAGTGAAGGATTAACCAACTTCGGGTTCGGGTTCATGTTCCAGGACGGATACGCCCGCGTCCTGGCCCAGCCGAAACTCGTCTGTGCCAGCGGGGAGAAAGCAGAGTTCTGGTCGGGCGGCGAGGTGCCCATTGTCGTCATCACCGCCCAGGTCGTCAGCATCGATTACAAGAAGTTCGGCGTGATCCTGAGTATCACCCCGGTCGCTGACCGCCACGGCAACATCCAGATGGATGTTTTCGCCGAGGTTAGCGACATCGACCGCTCGATCGGTTTCTCTGGTCAGGGTATTGACGTGCCGGGGTTCGTGCGTGACAACTGCAAGACGAACGTAACCGTCAGGCACGGCCAGACAATCGTGCTTGCCAACCTGTTCCACATCGCCGAGGAGAAGAACGTTGCCAAGGTTCCCCTGCTGGGGCACATTCCCATTATCGGCGAGTTGTTCAAGTCGAGAATCTTCAAGGAAAAGAAGGCCGAGTTGTGCGTCTTCGTCACGCCGCGGATCGTCAACCCGGACACTCCCAAGATCCTGAAGATGATCGCCGATATCAAGAGTCGTTACAAGCGGGCCAAGAGTGAAGTGGGATTCGGCATTTTTGATTGATTACACCTTGTTCTGCGATATTGCTCCTGGAGGCGTGGACAGATGCTCAGCCTGATGATTTCCGAGAAGGGCGGCTCATCAAAGCAGCGTGACTTTCAAAAAGGGGAGATAACCATCGGTCGCGTTCAGGGTAACGATATCATCCTGCCTCGCGGCAATGTGTCCAAGAAACATGCCCGTATCGTCGAACGTGACGGTAAGGTGGTCGTTCTCGACCTGAAGAGCACCAACGGAACACTGGTCAACGGAAAACGAATCGGCGCTCCGCAGGTGGTTCACGCAAGAGACGAGATCCAGATCGGTGAATTCGTCATCAAGTTGTCGGAGAAGGACGAAGTCGCGCGGGAGAAGCCCACATCCAAGGCGAAGCGCAAGCCCACCAGCCGTAGTGTGCGCAAACGCCTGGACCGGGATCCCGAAGACGACTCCGACGCAGAGGAGCCGGAGTTGCTCGATGAGTTCGACGAGGTGTCTTCGACCTCGATCGATTCCGAAGCGCTAGAGCCCGAACCGGTGCCCGAACCGCCTAAGATAAAAAAGCGCAAGCTCGATCCGAAATTGGCGAAATACTCGGAGCTGCAACGGGACGTTCACTCACGCTTGATCGAGTACCTCGACCTGCGGCGCCTGGATCTCGAGCAGCTTGGCGACGAGGAACTCTGGGATCAAACCGAGCGGGCCATCCGCAACATCATCACCCAGATGGAATCCGACGGAGAGCTTGAGAGCTGGGTGGACATCGAGGTCCTGGTCAAGGATGTCATCAACGAGGCGCTCGGGCTCGGGCCGCTGGAAGACTTTTTGGCCGACCCGACCGTCAACGAGATCATGGTCAACCACGCCAACCAGATCTACATCGAGCGCGACGGCAAGCTCGTTTTGACCGACAAGATCTTTTCTTCAAATCAGGCGGTTCTCGGCGTCATCGAACGTATTGTCGCCCCCATAGGCAGGCGCATCGATGAGAGTTCGCCCATGGTCGACGCCCGCTTGAAGGACGGTTCGCGAGTCAACGCCATCATTCCACCACTGGCGCTCAAGGGTCCCAGCATCACTATCCGCAAGTTCAAAAAAGAGGCCATGTCGATCAGCCAGCTGGTCCGATTCGGGACCCTCACGCCCGGGATGTCCGAGTTCTTGGAGATGTGCATCAAGGCGCGCAAGAACGCGATCGTCTCCGGCGGTACCGGCTCTGGCAAGACGACGACACTCAACTGTCTTTCGGCCTACATTCCGGAGAGTGAGCGAATCGTAACCGTCGAGGACGCGGCCGAGTTGCAGATCCACCAGGATCACTGGGTGTCACTCGAGTCGCGCCCGCCGAACATCGAAGGCAAGGGCCAGATATCTATTCGCGACCTGGTGCGTAACTGCCTGCGTATGCGCCCCGACCGCATCATCGTGGGCGAGTGCCGCGGCGGCGAGGCCCTCGACATGCTGCAGGCCATGAACACCGGCCACGACGGCTCGCTGACTACCGTACACGCGAACTCGCCGCGCGACGCGTTGTCGCGTCTCGAGACCATGGTCCTCATGGCGGGAATGGACCTGCCGGTCAGGGCCATCCGCGAGCAGGTGTCATCCGCCGTCGACATAATCGTCCAGCAAACGAGATTTTCAGACGGCTCGCGCAAGGTTACATACATCTCGGAGGTGACCGGCATGGAAACCGACATCATAACCCTCCAGGATATCTTTTATTTCAAGCAAGAGGGATTCGACAAGGACAACAGGGTAAAGGGTCGTTACGTGGCGACCGGCTTCATACCCAAGTTCTACGATGAACTGCAAAAACGCGGAATTCCGGTAAACATGGACATCTTCCGCGAGCAGTAATACGTCCAAGCAAGCAGACTCTCAGGTGGTTGTGCCATGGCCAAGATAGTTCTATCCGACCCCAGCGGTCGCGAAAAGGTGTACGAGCTAACGTCCGAGCCGCAAGTGTGGGGCAGAGGTGAGGACTCGGACGTCATCCTCGGTTCCCGCAGTGTCATCAGGCATCACATGCGTATCTGGGAAGACGGCGACAAGGTGATGGTGGAGGATCTCTCCGGGGGCAAGGGGATCCTGCTGGACGGTGAGCCGGTTTCAGGCACCTTCGAACTGGAGCCCGGCCTGGAAATGGAAGCCGGTGTTTTCGTTTTCAGGATTCACGGGGTCAACCTGACCACCGCAGTTGACGCTGAAGTGCCGGGAGAAGAAAAGCCCGTGCCCATCCTGGTTGGCACCAGGGGATCGACCAAGGGGATCGAGATCGAGCTTCAGGAGGGCGACAATGATGTCGGGAGAGATCCCTCCCTGTATGTCGTCATCGATGAGCACTCGATATCGCGCCTGCATGCCAGATTGACTATCAGCCAGGGCGGGACGGGCGGAGCCCGCCTGGTGGACATGCACAGCTCCAATGGCACTTTCGCAAACAAGAAGAAGATCGACGAGATCGAGTTGCAGTCCGGGGACATCATTCGCTTTGGCAGCGTGGAGTTCAAGTTTCTCTATGGAAAGGAGACATCCGCCGCCGCGGCTGTCATGAAGAAGAGAAAGTTGCTGCTGATCGGCGTAGGCGGCCTCGTCGGCCTGTTTGTGATCATCGGTGTGTGCGCCAAGTTGAGAGGCGGGCACGGGGGACAGGCCGGGCCGGCCGGGCCCGTGGAGGAGGAGGTCCCGCTGGAAATTCGTGTCGATCAGCACCTCAAGGCGGCGCGGGGCGCGATGGAACGCCTCGATTGGAAAACAGCCAAGAAGGAAGTTGGGATCGCCAAGGATCTCCTGCCGATATCGAGCGAGGTCAGGAAACTCGAGAAGGTCGTCGACAAAGAAATGACCAACAAGGGGCTTTACAAAGACGGTGTGAGCCTTTACGACCTGAGCAAGTGGAACGAGGCCCTGGAGGTGTTCGAGAAAATACCGCAGGGCAGTGCTTACTTCGCCAAGGTCAAGTACAAGATCTCGGAGATTGTCGAGAAGCAGTCCAAGTATCATTTGGGAGAAGGCAAGGGCTATTACCGGGCTCAGCAGTACCGAAAAGCCCAAAAGCACTTTATCGCCTACATGGGTTTGAAGCCTTGTGACAAGAATATGTACGAAAAGTGGCTCAAGAAAACCGAGGCGCGGATGCGCCACTTCGAGATCAGGTATAAGCCTTACAGTTACAATTGCACGGATGCAGCGCAGGAGAAGAAGTCGTCAGTCGATACAGGCCTGGATCCTGTGGACTTGTTGAAGGCCAAGTATCAGGATAAGGGCATTTTCGAGGCCATTGAGCTGTACTTCAAGGGCAAGGCGGAACTGTCGATTAACAAGCTGCGCAAGATCAAGGTCATGTCAAACGATAAGAAGATCGTCGAGCAGGCCAAGTTGCTCGAGCGGGTGATGATGATAGTCACCGGAAAATACAGCGAGGGGACGGGGTTGTTGCTGCAGGGTGAGTTGAAAAAGGCCAGGGATACGTTCCATGCCGTCCTGGCAAACGACAATAAAATCATGCCCCCGGGCGCGAGAAGCTTCTACCGTAACAACGTTGGAAGTCAGCTGGCGAGCAGGTTGTACAAACAGGGCCTGGAAAAGTACAACCGCAAGGAATGGATCAAGAGCTTCGAGTTCTGGAAGGAATGCCTGGATGTCAGCCCCGATGATCGTAACTGCATGCAGGGGCTGATCAACCTCGAGTCGGTTGCGGAGGAAGCACTCGACTACGCCCACCAGCTTGAAATCCGCAAGGACGAGGATGCATTTACCGTCTGGAAGCAGGTCATGCAGATGACCCGTCCGGAGTCCCTGCCGTACAAGAAAGCGAACCTGAAAATGCGGGAATACGAATAATAGTCCCTACAGCTTTGGTTTCACATCCGCCTTGGCCTTGCCCGAGCGAATCTCGTCGAGCTTTTTTCTCATGGCGGCCACCAGTGCCTGGTAGGACTCTTTCTTGATCTTGCGGTTGAACTCGCCGCGGTAATGCCGTACCAGGCTCACGTCCCCGAACTCGACGTCGAAAATCAGCCAACTGCGCTGCTTGAGGTACAGGTGAAATGTCAGATCCTCGCTGACGGTTTTGCCCTTTTTGTTCTTGGCGCTGGCCACTGCCGTCACGTCAGCCTGGGCTTCGTCCTCATTGATCTCCTCGTCTTCGTACTCCATCTTGAAGTCTATGTTCTTGCTGATGGTGGATGTGTACGAAGCCTCGATCAAGTCGCGTAGCAGCCTTGTAAACTCCTCTTGCTCCTCGGAAGTGCGCTCTGTCCAGTGCGGGCCCAGCGAACGTCTTGACAGCTCATGATAGTCGAGAAAGTCATCGACGACCTTTTTCAGCTTTTCTTTTTGCTGTTTCGCAGCAGGCGATCCCTTCTTGACCTTCTTTCTTAAAATAACGCGAACCTTCTCCGCGCTCTCCCGAATCACCTGCTGCGGTGAAACAGCGGCCCACGCCACGGGCGCCGTCGAGAAACCGGCAAGAATGATGATGGCCGTTATTGTGGTTTTCATTTTCAGTACCATTAATATCCTCATGTTTTTTTGACGCCGTCACCCCTTCACTCATTCACTTTCCGTTTTTCGGCGCCCGGCTAAGATCTTCTCCGCTGGCGGCATGCAGGCGATCCAGGGCCACCAGGATATCGTGGCGTAGCTTGGTCAGCTCTATCTTTGAATTGGCATAGGCCGCGATAGAATCGAGGAGATCTTTTGTGTCCGAGATGCCTACTCCGTAGCTCATAAAGTTGGCTCGCATCCAGGCCTTGGCGGCCCGGTGCCCCTTCTTTTGGATCTTTTGGTTTGTATAGGTCGTGTGGACGTCTTCCAGGCGGCGGTCGATTTCGAGGCCGACGGCTTGCTCGGCCTGGTTGGCCTGGGCTTCGATTTTCGATAAAGACGCTCTGGCCTCGGCCAGCCGGGCCAGCTTCTGGGGAATGTCCAAGGTAATGCGAAATCCAACCATCAGGGCACCGCCGTAAGTGGTTAGACCGGCATTCAAGAGAGGGTTTTCGATGAAGTCCTGCACCCATGACCACGAGCCCTGGAAGTAACCGCCCACGAAGAAGTCGGGATAGAAGCCGGCCTTTTCGATCTCCACGGAGGCCCGGCGCGCTTCGAGGCCGGCTTCGAGCATGGCAAGTTCCGGGCGCCTCGCCCGGGCCCGCGCCAGGTAGGCGGTGCGCGGTAGTGTCTTGAAGTCAGGCGCTTCCAACTCCACCACTAACAACTGCCGTTTCGTTCCCAGATCCTCGATACCGGTGAGGAAACGTAAAGCGGCCAAGGCCACCGCCTGTCCGCTGCGGGTCTGGGCCAGCAGGGACTTTACCCGGGCGGCATAGTAACGCAGCTTGAACAGGTCGCGGTCGGTGACGTCTTCGTTCAGATCATCGAGCATCTTGATCAGCTTCTTTTCGACTTCCTTGATCTTCTTGTCTCCATCCTCGAGCACTTCGACTGCCGAGCCGGCCAGCAGCCAGCCGTAGTAGGCCCGGCGCACCTCCAGGGCCACTTCCTGCCGCGCCCGTTCGATTCCGGCCCGGCCGGCGCGCATGCCCGCGGCGGCGGCCTGCTTGGCCGAGGAGATCTTGCCGAAGGTGTAGATCGGCAGGTAACCCTCGATCTTGCCTCCCATGGCCAGGCCGAGGTTGCCGAAATCGAAGTCGCCGCCCTTCGACGCCTGGCTGATTTCGATGCCCAGGCAGCCGGGATCGTTGTCCGGATCGCAGGCCAGGCGCCGCTCGCTGACCGGTCCGCCGATCATGCCCTCGATCTTGATGACCGGAAACCATAGCCAGCGCGCCTGGTCGAACTTGGCACGGTACTCGCCGAGTTCGGCCTGCGCCGCCAGCACCCGCCCGTCATGGGCTAAAGCCGTGTGCAGCAAATCATCCAGTGAAAAAGCGGCATTTTCACCGGCCTTGGCACCTATAGTGCACAGCGCAACGAACAGGACGCCGATAGACGGCATGTTTCTCACGTAACTCCTCCGTGCAGGTGGACTGAGCGTAGGCAACGCAAGGGCCCGTGTCAACAATGTTTGACTTGTGTTTGACATCTGCGTGTGTTGCCCGGAGGATATCGGGTATGGCAGGCAAGTCGAAGAGCAAAATTGTGCGCGTGTTGGAGAAGTTGAGCCGACAGCAGGGCAAGACCATGCTTGCGCGTCTGGGGCGCGGACGGCCATTTCGCACGTTGGTGGCTACCATCCTCTCGGCCCGGGTCAGAGACGAGGTTACCGAGACGGTCGTGCCCGAGGTGATGCGGCGTTGGCCGGACGCTGAGAGCCTGGCGCGGGCCAGGCCGCGGGATGTCGAGCACGTCATTCGGCGCATCGGCCTCTATCGGGTCAAGAGCCGCCGACTGGTCGAAGTGGCGGGCCGGTTGGTGCGCGAGTACGGTGGGCGTGTGCCGAACAGCTTGGAAGAGCTAGTCAAGCTTCCGGGCGTGGGTCGCAAGACGGCGGGCTGCGTGGTCGTCTACGCCTTCGGCGGCACGGCCTTGCCGGTGGATACCCACGTCCACCGCATCTCCAATCGGCTGGGCTGGGTTCGCACCAAGGTTCCCACGGCCACCGAGCGGGCGTTGCTCGATATTGTGCCCGAAGAATGGCAGGCGCGGGTCAACGACCTGCTGGTTCATCATGGCAAGACTATCTGCAAGCCGTTAAACCCAGACTGTGACGCCTGTCCGGTGTCAGGTGATTGCCCGTATTGGCGAGGTAGAAAATGAGGGTTGTTATCGCGGGGTTAGCTGCTGCTGCGGCTATATTTTTGAGTAGTTGTTCCTCGGGTGGCACGGACATTCTTGATGCCGGCGATGAGCCTGCAATCGATGCCGGGTGGGACGGGCAGGCCTGCTGCGATGACGGACAGGTTGATGCCGGCACAGATAGCGATTTCGACGCGGGTTACGATGCTGGAGTCGATGCTGGTCATGACGCTGATAACGATGCGGGAGTCGATGCCGGCGGGGACGGGGACGGAGGCACGAGAATTCCATATTGTTACCAGGCCTGCGCCACGCCGTCCGACTGTGCGCAGGGCTGGGCGCCCTGGGATGCGGACAACTATGCTTGCACCGACGGCACCTGCATTTACACTGGTTGCAACTCGGACGGCGAGTGCCAAACGGTGCCGAACATGGAGAACTACGTTTGCCGAATAGTAGCACCGAGCGACATTCGCCTGTGCATCATGTCATGTGTCCAGCCACTCGACTGCTCTGCCGGTGTTGCCCCCTGGGACGAGGACAACTATGCCTGTGACGATGGCGCTTGCAGATACACGGGTTGCAATTCGGACGGCGAGTGCCGGTCGGTGGCCAACATGGAAGATTATGTGTGCCGGGTTCCTCCCCTTGGAGACGTTGCCCAGTGTCTGCCAAGCTGCACAACGGCTGCCGACTGCGACATGGGCAGTGCCGCCTACGACGCCGACAACTACGGCTGTGAAGATAGTCTGTGCGTCTATATCGGTTGCAACTCAAACGCGGAATGCGACGCATCCAACCCGTCGCACTCCATGGTCTGTCGCCCGTCACCTGATTGAAGTTGATTACCGCCTGCTACGTATGACATCATCCGGACATGCCCGAAGTGAACGACGTTGAAAAGAGATGGCCCGCTATCGCCGCCTGGGGCGCGTTCGGACTGCTTGCGCTCTTCTACCTTTCACTCAAATCGTTCTGTTTTCACTGGCAGGTGGGGGACGAGAACATCTACTTCTACATGGCCTGGGCCACGGTCGATCACGGGGCCTTGCCTTACGGCGACTTTTTCTTCGCCCACCCGCCGCTGCACATATTGCCGGGCATGGCCGTCTTCGGCCTGCTCGGGTTCGGACCCGTCAGTGTTCGCCTGATTCCCATCGGCGCGACCTTGGTGGGGGCTTTTTTTCTCTTCCGGCTTGCCCGCGCGCGTATCGGAAACATCGGCGCGGCGGCGACCGTTTTTCTGTATCTGACGGCCTTCTCGCTGATTCGCGCCTCGACGCACTGGACCGGGATCAACCTGGCGGTCATGTGGAGCGTGCTCGGACTGTGGGCTCTTCATCGCAAGCGGCCGGCAACGGCCGGAGTGTTTCTGGCAGCCGGGGTCTGCACCGGTAACTACGTTATGCCCGGGGCAATCATGATGGGCATGTTGGCTTTCCTCGATTCGCGCAGGGCGGGTCTGCGCTACCTGCTCGGGTTCGCGGTCCCCTGGGCCTCGATACAGGCGCTGGGGCTGGCGCTTGGCGGTACGGCATACCTCAAGGCGGTGTACGCCTATCACCTGCTCAAGCCGCAGGCCGCGGGAGCTTCTTACAAGATGTCGGTCAGGGTTTTTGGCGACAACTTCGCTTTATTTCTTGGCGTGCTGCTTGGGCCGCTGATGGCCGCCCTGGACGGCTTTCTGGGCCGGGCTTCCGGCAAGCGTCCCGAGCGGCAAGAACTGGTACAAGGCCAGGACGGGTCGTGGTTGCGGCGCTTCTTCGCCTGGTGGCGGGTTCGCCTCGTCGAGACGGGGCCCGCCGGCCTGGCCCGCGTGGGCGCACTGTGGGCTTTGGGCTATGTGTTGTTCATAGCCATGCTGCCGCGCGTGTTTCCATTTTATTTCCTGCTCATGTTTCCGGGCATGGCCCTGGCCGGAGGATATGCAATCGAGTGCTGGGTACGGAACTCCGGCAATCTTGTCGCCGGGGCGAAAGAGAGAGGCAAATACTTCTGGGAGGCGGCCGCAATACTGATCATGCTCTTGGTTGCCGTCGGAATGGGATATTTCGTTCGCGTGCCGATCCAGCGAACCCTGCTTCCTCGATACACGCGCAGCCACGACAAACCGATGAAGTGGTCCGACGGCCGCCTGCCGGGATTTGTCAACCGCGCTTTCAGGTCGTGTTGCTTCGATGACGTGGCCATGGCCTACACGTCCTACGGGACAATACAGGAGATTCTCTATCACGAGAGCCGCTATTTCGAAAAGGCCGAAGAGCTTGCCGGCTACGTCCGCGAGCACAGCAACCCCGACCAGTCCATCTTCGGCGACTCCTCGACGGCCGGCCTTGTGGCTCTACTTTCCGGCCGGCGCCTGGCGGCCGACTTCGCCGACACCAACGTGATGCGTTTTCGTTCCGGTGTGACCCTGGCTGAAGACGCCATAGGCAAGATAGACACTCCCAAGCTGGCTTTAGTCTTGGCTAGCGGCTCACTCCGCCGCGGCCCGGACGGCAGCGAGCGCCCGCGTTTCGGACATTTTGCAAGCCTGCCAGGCTTCTGGCGCTGGATGAATGAGAAGTTTCAGGTTGTCTTTCGCACGCGGGATCGAACCAAGGGCTGGTTCTTTCTATTGGGAAAGAAACAAGGTTCCTAGACCAACGACCGAAGCTGGACCGAATTCAGAATCCCTCGCGCCCCGGTTTCTTGACGTAGAAACGCAAGGCTTGCGAGGTGGCCAGCAAGGCTGCCTTTTTCAGCGCCTTGCCCAGGCCGCAGTAGTCGGCGGCGTTTCCGGTTGTAAAGTGAACCCGGACCGTAGCGCGTCTGAACTTTTTGTCGGTGTGCAGGTCGATGCCGCTGCTGGTGTCCATTACCGCCAGAAGCTGCAGGGCGGCATCGGCGCTTTCCGGCAGGCTGGTGCGGCCGGAGGCCCGGTTTGCGAAACGCAGCACATGGACGAAAGACCAACTGGCCCGTACGCGCGGCAATGAGCGGATACTCTTCTCAATGGAATCGATCGAAAGCACATTGCCAGGATCCAACAGGCAGTCGTCCCGCCCGCAGTCCGCGCCGATCTCGATCACCCCGCCCCCTCGCAGGCTGTCATCGATGATCTTCAAGGCGGCCAGCGATGTTTCCGTTTTCCATGTCAGAGACTCGCGGGCCGCGACGGGGTATTCGGAAAGCGTCGCTCGCAGGCCAGCGGACGACGTCCTTGCGAGTTCAAGCAGGCGCTTGCGGATCTCGGCGCGTGCATTTGCCTTGGACGTCGGCAGGAGCTTGACGATCAAGGCGCTGACCCGCAAATCGGGCGATAGCAGCGCCGGGTCGATCAGGCCTGCAAAGCGCCCGACGCGAGCCAGCCGCCCGCCGCGATCGAGGCCCTCGGGAGGCATGAACGGCTCGGCCGAGACTCCCAGGTCGCCCGGTACCAGCACCTGCTCGTCGGTGATGCTCTGGATTGAGAGCACGCCGCGGATTGCATGAATCTTGCGGTAGAGTTCGTCCAAGCCGGAGATGATATCCGGGGCCAGGATGTCGGCGGCTTGAATCACCAGCGCAAAGCCGGCCCGACTGGACTGGCGCGCTACGGCCTTTTGGCAGCTCGGAGTGACCGGCACCGAAGCGATGACGACGGCATGATCCATCGTCGGCGCCTTGACCCGCGTCTCGGGTGTTGCGCAAGCGATCATGGCCAGCGCGGACCACAGGAACAAGATCACCGCCGGGCTCTTTCCGCTACCAATGCGGACGAACGCGTTGCTGGCTCGAGGAGTCAATCTTCCACGTAGGCGGACAAGAGCTGGGCCTGGTCGAAGACCTTCGAGCGATGGCAGCCCCAGACATTGCATAGGCCGACGACCTTGTCATCGGAAAGATCGGGCGTAAGATACAGCTTGACCAGTTGGCCGTCTGCCGAGCAGGAGCATGGCACCAGCGGTTTCAGCTCTTCCTTGCATATCGGGCAGGCGATCGTGAGGTGCTCACCATCTTTGAAATCCTGTTTGCCCCTGCGGCCGTGGTCGCCATGAAAAGGGCTGATGATGACCGCACCGGAGCTTTTTGCGTCTGAGACCAACAGGCTGATTCCCGGTTGGCCGTCGAACAGTTCGTCCTTGTTGAATATCAGGTTGTGCCCATTGTGACAGAATACCTGGGTGACCTGAATGATCACATCGTCGACTTCACGGATGTGTGAATCGGCGGACGGCCCCGCAGACTCTGTTGGACGGTGAAGCTTGCCCTTGTCTGTTTTACTGGTCACCTGAACCTCCGCTTGGAAATGCTTGATTCGGCAAGTATATCCATAAGGCGCGCTGCGCGCAAGGCTCATAGAAACTCTTGCACCCTGGCCATGGCCTCCGCCGGAGTCCGGGCCCTCTTGACCAGGCCGGCCCGCTCGGCAGCGCCGGCGCTCGGGCCGGGATCGAAGCCCAGAAGCACCAGAGGTCTCCCGTTCTTCAGGGCCATGCCCACCTCGCTGAGCGTGCCCGCCCCCCCGGAGCAGGCCACGACCACGTCGGACGACAGCACGTTGACCAGATTGCGTGCGTCGGCAAGATTGGTTGCGATGGAGATGTCGACGAAGGCCGAGCAGTCATCGGGATCCGGCCCCGGCAGCACACCCACGACCAGGCCGCCGGCTTCGTGCGCGCCCCGGCTGGCGGCGTCCATTACCCCGGACGGCTGGCCGCCGGTGAGTAAAACGAAGCCGGCCTCGGCGATGCGGCGGCCCAACTCGGCGGCCATCTCCGAAGTCGGCCCGTCCACGGTCGCGCCCCCCATCACGCCCACGATCCTGCGCCGCTTGATCCCGGCCATCATCAGGCCCTCCCTTCTGCGTCGAATACCTGATAGCAGCATAGGAAGATAGCCCCCGGCGGTCAAGCAGCGGTTGTGGCCGACGGCGCGATATGGTAATTATCCCCGGCGGGGTGGAAGGAGCGCGGGATGAAGAAAGACTTCGATCGTTTCAGCGGCACGAGCCAATACATTACCTCGCCGGAGCTGCGCCACTCGGTTAACGTGGCGGCGGCACTGGGTCGGCCGCTTCTGGTCAAGGGCGAGCCGGGCACCGGCAAGACGCTTCTGGCCTACGCCATCGCCGAGGATCTCGGGCTCGAATTGATCAGCTGGAACGTCAAGTCGACATCGAAGGCTATAGACGGTCTCTATGTCTACGACACCGTCAAGCGGTTGCAAGACAGCCGCTTCGAGGACAAGGACGTCTCGGATATTCGTCAGTATATCAAGCTGGGACCGCTGGGTATGGCGCTGACAGCGGATAAACAGGTCGTGTTATTGATAGACGAGATCGACAAGGCCGACCTGGAGTTCCCCAACGACCTGCTGCACGAACTGGACATGATGGAGTTCGTCGTGGTCGAAACCGGAGATCGCCACGTCGCCAAGCAGCGGCCGATCGTGATCGTCACCTCGAACAGCGAAAAAGAGCTGCCGGACGCCTTCCTGCGACGCTGTGTCTTCCACTTCATCCAGTTTCCAGATCAAGCGCTGATGACCCGGATCATCGGTGTGCATCATCCCGATATCGGAAAAAAGCTGCTCGATCAGTGCCTGCAGAAATTTTACTATATCCGCTCTTTGGACGGCTTGCGCAAGCGCCCCTCGACCTCCGAGCTGATCGACTGGATCGGCGCGCTAGTCCAGGCCGGGATCAGCCCGGCGGAAGTTTCGAAGGCCATTCCGTTCTTGGGCACCTTGATCAAGCGCAAGGAAGACATCGAGATCGTCGAGCAAGGCGGCAAGCCGGCTACCCGCCAGCGGGGCATCTGGCCCTAGCTTTCGATCCGGCCAGCGGGGATACAGGCGATCATGCCACTTTCCAGACAGATCGGGGACGGTGATCAAGCGGGCATCTTTCTCGATTTCTTCTATCGTCTAAGGGACAGCAAGGTTCCGGTCAGCCTGAGCGAATGGCTGACGCTCATAGAGGCGCTGGCGCTGGGGCTGCACGGTTCGTCGCTGATAGGATTCTACTCGCTTTCGCGTTCGCTGCTGGTCAAGGACGAGGCTTACTTCGACGAGTTCGATCGGGTTTTCGCCGAGCACTTCGAGGGTGTAGTGGATCTTTCGGCGATCGAGAAAGATGTCTGGGAGTGGCTCGAAAATCCCATCCAGCCCTTCCAACTAGACCCGGCTTTGAAGAAAGTTCTCGACAGCGTCGACGTCGAGCGTCTGCGCGAGCTTTTTGAGCAGCGCCTGCGCGAGCAGACCGAGCGCCACAATGGCGGCAATCGCTGGATTGGCACAGGCGGCACCTCGCCTTTCGGGCACGGCGGCTACCACCCGGGCGGAATACGCGTGGGCGGGCAGGGTCGCTTCGGCTCGGCCGTCCAGGTGGCCGCGGCCCGCCGCTTCCGCGAGCAGCGCCACGACCTGGTGCTCGACACGCGCCAGCTCTCGGTGGCCTTGCGCAAGCTGCGGGCACTCAAACGCAGAGGTCTGGCTGATGAATTGGACATAGACGGCACCATCGACAAGACCGCCCGCGCGGCCGGCGAACTGGAGTTGGTCTTCAGACCCGAGCGACGCAACGATCTTCGTCTGTTGCTGGCCATGGACGTTGGCGGTTCGATGGAACCTTATCGTCACCTGGTCGACCTGCTTTTCTCGGCGGCCCACGCCGCGCGGCACTTCAAGCGATTCGAACACGTCTATTTCCACAACTGTATCTACGGCGAGGTCTACAAGGACGCGCTTTTCCAGGAGGCGATCCCGACCCAACGCCTGATCGAGCAACTGGATGCCGATACGCGCCTGGTGCTGGTGGGCGACGCCTACATGTACCCGGGCGAGCTGACCGATCGCTACGGGGCCATACAATGGGACGATCGCAACGATACTCCGGGCTACGTCTGGCTCGAACGTTTGGCCGAGCGCTTCAAGCACTCGGCCTGGATCAATCCCATGAGCGGTCGCATGTGGCACGCGCCCTCGGTGCGCCTGATATGCAACCTGTATCCGATGGTAGAGCTGACCATCGAGGGAATAGAATCGCTGGCTGGAGAACTTGGCAAGTGACGATTATGAGCGAGTAACGACGGGGTAGTGGTTGAACTCAGTCAATCTTCCAGTTCGCGATCTGCAGAGATGGAACCCGCTTGAATTCAGACAGATTGTTGGTGACAAACCGCGCCCCGATGCTGATTGCCGTGGCCGCAATGAGTAAGTCCATCGGTCCAATGAGATTTCCTTTTGAAGAAAGAATCTGCTTGATGCGGCCGAATTGCTGAGCGGCTTCGTCGCCGAAGGGAATCCGCTGAAGAGGCTCCAGGAAAGCCTTGACACGCTCCTGGTTCTTCTTGGGTCTCGCCGAGTGCAGCGCACCGTAGTATAGTTCCGCGATTGTGATGGCCGAAGTGCCGACCATACTCCTCGGCACCTCGCGCAGTCGTCGCTCGATGCCGGTTGCCCGGCCGTTGAGCAGGTATATGCAGACATCCGTATCCAGCAAGTACATGCGCCTACTCTATTTCCGGCCGTTCGGCCTGCCGGCTGCCGGCTCGAATGTCTTTCAATATTTCATCCGGGTCCCTGCCGTCCTCCCAGCTGCCAAGCACCTCAAAAAAAGATTCCGGGAGCTTGTCGTCGAGTTGCTTCAAGATCACGTTCCGCACCCATGCCGATCGACTCATGCTGCGCCTGCGGGCCGCCTGGTCAATCCGCTTCGCGGTCTCGTCGTCCAAATACAAAGCCAACTGTGCCATCTTGCACCTCCCGGGCTATATTGCAAATATATACCCAAATATATTCTTAGTCAAGAGCAGTTGCAGCTTGCCGCTAGTCGTCGTTGCGCATATTCTGTTTTCATGCGTGTGCTCTTGCTCAACGCCCGCTTGTCTGATCGCGGGGGCGCCGATCGCTGGCTGCTTGGCGTGCTGGCCCGTCTGCAGGGCGAGGTCGAGACCCTGCTTGCAGTGGGGCACGTTCGAAAAACACTTCCCGCCGTGGAGCGCGGCCGACCGCCTGGCGGCCGATCCGGCCATGGCCCGCAAGCTGGGCCGTGCAGGCAGAAGACAAGTACGACGCGGCTTCGATCCAAAATGCCAGATGGATCTTCTATTGGAAGCCTACTCCCTGTTCAGAGCCTCGAGTATGTAACTTTACCAGTTCGACCTCTTTCGAACTGTGTTTTTCAGTCTCGACGAATTTGGCGTTTGCTATTCTTGCCTCTTGCGGTGCCCTTGATTGCCGTGGCCGAGAGGGGATCCTCGGGCCAGGCGTGTTTGGGGTAGCGGGCGCGAAGTTCTTTTCTTACTTCGGGGTAGGTGCAAAGCCAGAAGCTTCGTAGATCCGTAGTCTGCTGTACCGGACGCCGGGCGGGTGACAGCAGATGCATCAATAGCGGCACGCGGCCGCGGGCTATCGAAGGTGTTTCGGTCAGGCCGAAGACCTCCTGCAGGCGCACAGCCAGAACGGGTGATCCGCCGGGTTCCGTCGCCGGGTTGTAGTCCAGGCGGATCTTGCTGCCGGAGGGCACCCGGATGCTCTCGGGAAACTCGTCGCCGAGGAGCTTTAGTAGCTTGTAGTCCAGCCGCGCTTTGATCTCCTTGTGCCAGTCGATGCGTGTAAGCTCTGCAAAGCTGCTCTTGCCTCGGCATAGATCGGGCATCCAGGTCTTCAGTCCTTGGTCGCTCACATCGGGCCAGGGCTCTTCGGGCATTGCGCGTTTCGCAAAAAGCAGGCGAGCACGGAACTGCAGGCTTTTTTTATCCGGGCGGAAGATCTCGTCGAAGCGCGGTCCGGCTTCCCTGGCCAGGGCCGCCGATATCAACTCCGGGTCGACCGCCAGGCCGGTTTGGCGGCTGAGTTCCAGGCCGTGGAAACTTGTTTTGCGCACGCCGACGACAGCTTTTTTTTTCTCGTCGAAGACCGCGCCCTCGCTTGTCACAAGCTGGTCTGGAAACCGATCCGTGAGCATTTTGAACGTGACCTTGCTGGCCTTGCGCACCAGGGCCACGGAGTGCAAGCCGCGTTTGCCGGCGTCGGCCTCGATCGCAACGAACATCTCCGTGTCCCGGACACAGGATTCGCGGGCCAGGCGCACGCCCCTGCCTCCCACCATGACTGCCGAGTCGCTCTTGGCGGTGCGCCTGCGGCACAACCTGTCGGGATAGGCGGATAACAACAACGACAGCAACTGATCCGCGCTTGCATGTGCCTGGCGGTTGGCCTTTTTTTCGGAGAGCAAGGGTAGCCTGAAAATTTGATCCCGGGCCCGCCTGACGGCCAGCGCCGCGGCCAGTATTATCCCTGAGCGTCTTGCCGCCTGGACCTCGAAGCCAGACCGTTCGAGTTCCTCGAAGCGCCCCATCCGCCAAAGTATGTCCGAGTCGGAAACTCCCGGCACATCGCTCAGGATGTCCCGCTCACCCAGCAGTGCCGCTAGTAGCGCGCCCTGGCGCAAAAAACCCATCCCGGTCGCGTGCAGCAGCATGGCTGCCACGCGGGGATGAGCCGGAATCGACGCTAAGCGCTTGCCCCTTTCGGTGAGCTTGAAGCCCGGCTCTTCCAACGCTCCCAGCATGACCAGCAATCGCAGCGAGCTTTCCATGACGGCGGACCGCGGCGGCTCGAAAAAGTCGAACTCACGTGGATCGCCGGGGTGGAAAGCGATCACGGCCAGCAACAGGCCGGCCAGGTCCAGCCTGCGGATCTCCGGCTGGTCGGCCGCGGCTAAGGCCCGCTGCTCGGGCCGGGTCCATAGGCGCAGCACTCGTCCCGCTGACGTCCTGCCCGCGCGTCCCGCGCGCTGTGCGGCGCTTTGCTTGCTGATGCGGATTGTCTCCAGCCGGTCCAGGCCGCTTGCGGGATCGTGACGCAGTTGCTTGCACAGGCCGCTGTCGATCACCGCGGTCACGCCGGGAACGGTCAGCGAGGTCTCGGCGATATTGGTCGAAAGGACCACCCGGCGTCCCGATCCCGGGCGCAGCACGCGGTCTTGCTCCTTGGCGGAAAGCGCGCCGTAAAGCGGCAGCACCTGTGCATCGTCGGGCAGGGGCCTGCTGGTCAAGTCTTCCCGGGTCCGCTCGATCTCGGCGGCGCCCGGAAGAAAA
Organism: Myxococcota bacterium; assembly: GCA_035528415.1. Taxonomy (GTDB): domain Bacteria; phylum Myxococcota; class B64-G9; order B64-G9; family B64-G9; genus DATKYQ01. The sequence goes on from DATKYQ010000081.1 coordinate 104,674, forward strand.
ACCAGGATGTCTCCCTGCCGATCCTCTCGCAGCACGCGTCTGGATGCGGCCGCGGTCTTTTCCTGCAGCGGACGCCGGTCGGCAAGCTTGTCATACTCGATCTCGACTTCAAATGGGCGGTCTTCACCGGTAACGAGCGGACAGTTGCCGAGAAAGCGGACGATCGGCCCCGTCTGCAACGTCGCCGACATGACCACCAGGCGCAGATCGTCGCGCACATCCACAAGCTCGCGGCAAAAGGCTAAAGCCAGATCGACGTGCAGCGAGCGTTCGTGAAACTCGTCCAGGATGACACAGGCCGTGCCCTCCAGAAGTGGATCGGAAAGAAAGCGCCTGGTCAGGATGCCCTCGGTGACAACCAGGATGCGAGTGGCCCGCGAGGTTTTCTCGTCGAAGCGGATCTTGTAACCGACGGTGCGGCCCACGGGCTGGCCGAGGTTGTGCGCCATCCTGGCCGCGGCCGCCCTGGCCGCCATGCGCCGGGGCTGTAGAAGCAGGATCTGTCCGCCAGGGCAAATGCCCGACTCGAGAATGGCCGGCGGTATCCCGGTGGTTTTGCCGGCCCCGGCCGGAGCCGTCAGCACAACCGCCTGTGACGATCGCAACGCGTCTAAGAACTCGGGGATGACGCGGTCGATGGGAGGCATTGGCTCGCGAAAAAAGCTCGATCTTAGTTTGGCACGCAGGCACCCATATTGCCGCCCATCAAGACGCAGGTCCAGTCGCCCAAGACGGCGCAATCCGACGGCTGGTAGCATGGCACGGCGCACCACTGGCTGCCTTGTCCGTCGGGCAGAATGCACTGGAAGGGTCCGGGGCAGGGGAAGATGGCGCTACACATCCGGCTGCAGTAGCCCGGGTGACTCTCATCCAGCGGCAGGCACATCAGCCCCGACGAACAGCCGTCAATCAGACTGCAGGCCTCGCCGAATTGGTGCACGCCCTGCGGCAGGCAATAGCCTGTCGTACCGTTCTGGCCGGGATTGATGCAGGTGCCCCCCATGGGGCAAATGCCCATGGCCAGATCGCAAGAGAAGATGCAGTTTTGCTCCGGGTCCGATGTGGAACTCTGGATGCAGAACATGTCTGGCAGGCAGCTGCCGCTGCACTCGTCGAGGTAGCCGGGATAGTTGCTTTGGCACAAGTCGCCCGGCAGGCAGACGCTGTAGCCCTCGGCCAACTCTCGGCAGCAGCCCTGGGGAAAATCGATCGCGCAGTCGTCCGGGCTGTCGCAAGGGTACGAGCACAAGCCGTCGGTCGAACCGGGGTACTCGACACAGGCATAGGCGGCGCTGTAGTCGGCCGGGCAGCCGATGTAGAACCCGCAAGGTTCGCCGGCCCCCTCGCGGTGACCGTCGTAGACGCATTGCCCTGTTGCGCTGCACTGCCATCCGGCCTGGCAGGTGCCGCAGATTTGGCCGCAGACGGGGTCCGGCCCGCACTCCCGGCCCGTGCAGTTGACCTGGCAGGCGCCCGAGGTGGTCAGGTGGATGTAGTAGTTTTCGATGATCCCGTAGTCGCTGAACTCTTGGACCTGCACGTAGTAACGACCGGCCGACAACCCGGGCAGGTCAATGCGTGAGAACATGTCCTGGCCGCCGTCATCGTCGTAGGCGATCTGTGCGCCGTTCGCATCGTAGAGCCACATGACGGTGTCGCCGTACGATCCTGTCAGCTCGACGACGACTTCTCCGTCTTGATCCATGCTGAATACCCACCAGTCGTCGTCGCCCGAAGGGCACAGCGAGTGAGCCATGGGCTCGCCGGAGAAAATCGGCGTCGCCTGCACCATATAGTCATTCGGCTCGTAAACGTCCGGCTGGCAGTCCTGGTAGGGAACACATTGGCCCGAGGCGAAGTCGCAGCGGGTATCGGGCGGGCAGGAATGCGGCGGGCCCCACTCGAGGCAGGGATCGTTGTCATATTGGCCGCAGGAGACGAATGTCCAGTCGTCCCAGCACTCGTTCATTCCGTCCTGGCACTCGTCCTGGCAACCACCGCCGACGCACTGGCGAGCGTCCTCCGAGCAGCGCGTATCGCGCGGGCAGCGCTGGGGCGGCGACCAGTCGGCGCACGGGTCCTGGTCCCACTGTCCGCATTCGATATATTCCCTTCCGCTCAGGCAGCTGAAATCGCCCCAGTCGCAATCGTCGTAGCACTCGTTCGAGCAACGCCCGATGTTCCAGTCGCAGTAGCCGTCGGGCCCGCACATCATGGGCGGGCTGAATTCGGTGCAGCCGTCGCCGTTGAAATCGCCGCATTCGACGAATGAGACCTCATCCCAGCAAAATGACTCGCCCCAGAAGCACTCGTCCTTGCAGCCGCCCGAGCAGTAGCCCGTCGCCTGGTCGCAGACGGTTCCTTCCAGGCAGGGTTGTTTCGGGCCCCACTCGGTGCAGGGGTCGCCGTCGTACTCACCGCACTGGCTGTAGCTGTAGGCATCAGCGCAGCGGGATTCGCCCCAGGCGCACTCGTCGCGGCAGCCGGATGTGCAGCGGCCGCCGTCGCAGTACATATCGGCCGGGCAGGTGCCGCACGACCCCCCGCAGCCGTCGTCACCGCACTCCTTGCCGTCGCATTCGGGGGTGCAGCCGACGCAGGCCCCCTCGACGCAGCGCGTACCTGCCTGGCAGGGAACGGGACCGTTCCACTCGAGGCAACCGTCACCGTCTCCGTCTTCGCAAGTTACGATCCCGTTGCCCGAGCAGACTGTTTCCCCGGGGACCTTGCAGCGATCTTCGCAACCCGCGACACAGCGGCGCTGGTTGTCGCAGTGGTAACCCGTCGGGCACGTGCCGCACGATCCCCCGCAACCGTCAGAACCGCACTCGGCCCCGGCGCAATCCGGCGTGCAGATGGGGACGCACACGCCCGTCTGCGGGTCGCAGGCATAACCCACCTGGCAGTCCACACCCGCGCATTTCGCGCACAGGTCTGTTGGATCGACTATGCCGTCGCAATCGTTGTCCAGCCCGTCGCCGCAAAGCTCCGAGGCCCCTGGATGGACGCCGGCGTTGCTGTCGTCGCAGTCGTCGCCCGAGCAGTTCTTGCCCAGGTGGCCGTCTCCATCCTGGTCGCAGGCCAGGCAGTTGCCCTGGTGGCAAGTCTGTCCGGCGGGGCAGTCGCTGTTTGTGGAACAGACTCCGCCGCTGTCCTGGCAGACGCCGGCGACACATACCCGACCGTGCTTGCAGTCTGAGTCTGAATGGCAGCCGAAATCGTCAAGTTCGCCCCCGCCGCAAGCGGCAAGAGCCAAAAACACTATCGGACCGCAGGCCAGAAACACTCTTCGCACGCCGTTCATCGCAAACCTCCAACGTTGCCCGGCCGCCGGCCGGGCTCTCATCATCATGGCTTCGCTCGAGTCTAGCAGCTCCGGCAGGGAATTGGCAAGATTGCCCCGGTGTTGCTCAGCGCTCGAGGTAGCGCGTCGTGAAGTAGTCGTCGGGCACGTCGAGCCTGAGTTGGACCTTGTCCATCTTGAGTTCCGAGCGGCGCTTGTTTTGCTTGTTGACCATGATCATGTGCATCGGCCGATAGCGGTGCTTGTTGGTGTCGATCTCCTTGATCTCGGGCGCGTCGAGCTGCTTGTGCAGATCGCCGTCCAGGTCGTAGTAAATCGCCTTGCGCATGGTGTAGTCGGCCTTGCCGATATAGCTGGTCTTCTTCGAAAAGCCGTTTTCCTCGGCGATGTCGTTGTTTTTGGGAACCGATTCGATCACCCAGCAGTCCACCCCGCCGGCTTTCTCGCTACGCACGATCTTGTGCTTGAAATCCTCCACTACCGGCGGAGTGATGTCGGCGTAGGTGAACTCGGAGCCCATGAAGCTCTTGGCTTTTTCCGAAGCGACGATACGGCGCGATTTGCGTAAAGCCGGCAGGTAGAGCCACATGTCGTCAGTCTTCTTCTCGTAGTCGTAGGTCAGCAGGCCCGTGCCCTTGACGTCGGCCGGCGTCAGGAAGCGGATCAGGCGCTTCTCGGTGGCTCCGTCGTCGTAGAGCTTGCTGACAGTGGCGGTCTTGCGCACCCGCTTGTTGCCCCGGGCGTCGTAGATGATCAGGCTGGCCACCGCCTCGGCGCCATCGAGCTTTATGGCCTTGAATGCCTTGTGCATTATTTCTTCCGCGCCGGGTTCGGCTGCGGAAGCAATTGCGGCCAGAGATGTGATTGCAATAATTGTGGTCAATGTACGTTTCATTCAGTCCTCCTGATATTCTCGGGTTCAAGGAATTTCGGGCGCAGCAGCAAACAGACGGCCGGTAGCAGCCATAGCGCACCCAGCAGACAGGTGCCGATCGAGACAATCACCAGGAAGCCGAAGAACTTGACCGGCATGAAGCTGGACGACAAAACCACCACAAAGCCCACCATGACGCTTAAAGCGTTGAAAACTATCCCGCGCCCGGTGGTCGTCAGTGTGATGCGCACCGCCTCGGCGGGCTCACGGCCCGCCCGGCGCTCGACCCGGTAGCGCCACAGAAAGTGGATGGTGTAGTCCACACCCACCCCGATCATGATCGAGGACAACATGGCGGTAGCGATGTTCAGCTCGATGCCCAGGTAGCCCATCAGGCCGAACAGCAGGAGCATCGAAAGGGTCAGCGGAATTACAGCCAGCAGGCCGGCCACCACGGAGCGAAACAGCAGCATCACCAGCAGGCTGACCAGCAGCAACGAGAGCGACAAGCTGGTGACTTGTCCCTGGATGATCGCGTCGACCAGTTCCGAGAGAAGATCGACGAAACCGCCCACCAGCGGGAACATGCCCTTGGGGCGTTTCTTGATATCCGCGTGGATGAACTTCATCACCCGCTTGACGGCCTCGGTGCTGAGCGTGTTGATGCGCGCGGTAAGCTGGGCGTGCTGGTAGTTGAAATCGACCATGCGCTCGAAGTCCTCTGGATCGCCGGACATGGAGTAAAGGAGGAAATATTGCGCCACGGCATCGGCCGAGTCGGGTATACGGTCGGGGCGGGGATCGTCGGTGTTCAGCACGCGATTCATCTTGCGCACAACCTTGGCGACAGAGCTGGTCTGGCCCACCTCGGGCAGTGCGCCTAACTTCTTCTCGAAGTCGTCTAGCTCAGTCAGCAATTTGGGATCCTTGACGTTGCCGCGGGCCACGATCGAGACCACTCCCGAGCCGCCGAAGTTCTTGTCCACTAAAGCCGCCGAGACTGCAACCGGCGCGTCCTTGTCGTAGTAGTTGATCGGATTGGTGTCCACTACCAGGAAATCGATGCCGACGCCTACCGCCGCCGAAATCACGACACCCATAACCAGCAAAGTCTTCGGGCGCCGGATGACCAGGGCCGCCATCGACGCCAGCATTCTTTCGAGGATGTGTTTCTTAGCGCCGCTAGTGCTGGTGCCCAGCACCGGGCGCGCGCGAGGCAATACGGCCAGCACGGCCGGGATGAAGGTCAGGCTGGCAAGTAAGGCGAAGGCCACTCCGGCGGCCGAGAGGATTCCCAACTGCTTGGCCGGGGTGACGATATGGCTTAGCAGGCATAAAAGCCCTGCGATAGTGGTTACGCCGGTCACCACCACCGGCGAGAGCAGCTCGTTTGTGACTTTCTTGGCCAACTCCTGCGGACCGAGATCAACGCCGGGGAAGTTTTCTTCCTGGTAGCGCGCCATTATATGTATTCCGTAGTCGTTGGCCACGGCGATTAAAATCACCGGCAGGATCACGGTGATCATCTGGATCTTCCAGCCCAGCAACGGGATTAGCCCCATGCTGAACAAGATGGCCATGACCACGACGATAAAAGGCAGCACCACCCCGCGAAGCTGGCCGAAACACAGGAAAAGAAAGACGAGCATGATCAGCAGGCCGATCGGTAAAAAGCGCTGCATGTCACGTTTGATGTCGTGGGAAACATTCACGCGAATGTAGGGCATGCCGGCGATGTACAGCTTTTCGGGGCCGGGGATGTCATGCTCCAGTTGTTTCATTGCCTCCAGCGTCGGCTCGTCCTTGGCATCGGCCTCGAGCAGGCCGATGATGGCCGCGACCTTGAAATCCTTCGAGACCACGTTGCCGTAGACCAGTTCGTTGTCACGCAGCTCGGCGCGCAGCTTCTCACGTGCTGCTTCGGTCTTCGGGATGCGCTTGACGGCCGGGTCAACCAGAAGCCGGTCGCCCTCGGCGCGGATGTCCTTGAGCGTGAACAGGCTCAGAACCCGGTCGATGCCATTGATGCGCTCAATCTTCTTGGCCAGCTTCTTCATGCGTTTGAGTGTCGCTGCCGAGAGCACGTCGTCGGCGGTCATCACCAGCATGATCATGTCGGTTCCGCCGAAGATCTTTTCGATCTGATCGATGTGAATCCTGGCCCGCATGTCGGGCGGGAGCTGGTTCTTGACCTCGGGGTCTACCTCGGCGTTCTTGAGTTGCAGGCCGAACAGGGCGCTGACAGCCAGAAAGACGATGATTACAGGCCAGCGAAAACGGATGACTGCCTGGGAGAATGCCTGCAGCATGGTTTATCGGTCCTTTTCATTACGGGTGCCCGCATCGCCCGCACGCAGTGCGCCGTACATGACCAGGTCGGCCAGTTCGTCCGCGAAGTTCTCGTAGAAGTCGTCGTCGAAGCTCATGCTGAAAACGCTTTCAAGCACCGGGCGCAGTAAAAAATGCGACGAGAGCGCGCCCATGACGGCCGGGCCGTAGATCTCGGGCCTGATGTGCGCGCGGATCGGCTCGGGCAACAACGGCAGGAAGGTGCCGGCGAAGACCGAGACGATCTTCATCACCCGATCGGCCTTGAACTCGACGATCCCCGGCAAGTCGTGGGGCAACTCGGTGATGGCCACCCTGACGAGTTCGGGGTTTTTCCTGAAAAAGGCGATGGCCGCTCTGAAGTGGCGACGCACCCGCAACTCGGGAGGGCCGTCTCCTCCCAGGGTGGCCACTGCGATGGAATGCATACTGGTGAAGAAAGCGTCCATCAGCGACTGAAGCAGGGCTTCTTTTGAGCCGAAGTGATAGTTGACCATGGCCACGCTGGCGCCGGCTTCCTTGACAATCTCGCGCAGGCCGGTAGCCGAGTAGCCCTTGCGGGCGAACAGACGCGTGGCCGCCTGGGTGATGCGTTCCTTGACGCCCGGTTCGTTTATTTCGCTCATGGCCGGATCTCAGAAATAGGCTTTCAGCTCGACGAAGCCCGCGCTCTGGATCTCATCGATGGTGCCGAAGAGGGTCTCGTCGGGGCCGCCGTAGATTTCGCCTCCGACAATGGCGCTAAGCCCGTCGGCAATGTCGTAGCTGATCATGGGTCGCACCAGCCACTCGCCGGTGCTCAGGTTGTAGAAGCCGAGCAGTTCCAGGGTCAATGCTTCCTGAAGCAGTTGCCAGGCGACCCTCACCGTCGCCGCGTGCGAGACGTGCTCTGTCTGAGATGCCGTCATGCGCGTCTTGCGCTTTATCTCGGTGCGCGCCGCGCCCTCGGGATCTTGCATGATCGCGGCCAACTGTTCCGGGGTAGGCGTCTTGCCCGCGGCCAGGTCCAGCAGGCCGGTCGGTTCGACGGCCTCCCAGTCGAGCACGGTGCGGCCGACGTACTGGACGATCAGCGACACCTCGCCGAAATCGTGATCGACGCCCAGCACGTACTGGATCTCAGGCTGCGGTATGTACTCGGCGTCGTCGTGTTGCACGGGCCAGTTCAGGGCGGCCTCTCCACGCAGGCCGAGCCAGTCTCCCAGGCTTGTCGCGAAATCGGCTCCCACAACCTGGTGCTGGTAGGGGCGGAAGCGGATCGCGACCTCGGGCCCGGCGGCCCCGGCCATGTTGAAGCCGGCCAGTTCGATTCCGGGAAAGGTCGAGTAACCGAACAGGTAGGAGACGGAGAAATCGACGCCCGGCAGTTCGACGTTCAGACGGGTGGCCAGCGTGCCGTGCTCGAAATCGGCGTCGGGATATGCGGGTTCTAAGAAGCTGATTGGGCCGGGCATGGAGAACACCGGAAAATGCGAGGGAGCATAGAAGGGCAGGTAAATGAATTCCCAGCGTAGCGGGTTGAAGATTACAGAGGTCTTGAGCGCCAGGTTGGCGCCGCGACGATCGTCCTCGTCGGGCGAGCGCACGCGCATATCGTGCGGGGTGAGGTTGTCGGTCGGGTTGAAGGCATCGGCCCGTCCCCAGACGATTACCTGGTGGCCGAAGCGGATATCGACCGGCCCCAGGTAGAGATCGACGAAAGCCTCGCGCAAACCGACCGTGCCGGAGACAGCGTCCCCGGAGTATCCCTCGCGCGCGCGAAGTTCGGCGCGCCCGTCGCCCCAGTCGCCGAGCCTGACTTTCAACTTGGCGGCCGCCTCGCCGAAGCCGTTTTTTATTTCGGTGACGTTCTGGTCGGGCACCTTGCCGAGGTAAAGATCTCCCCGCACGTAACCCGAAAGCTCGACCGGGCTCTTATTGGCATCCTGGGTTCCGCTTTCTTGTTTGGGCCCTCCTGAAGTGGCGTCCTCGAACAATCCCGCATAGGCCCGCGGCGCAAAAGCCCAGACACCCGGCAGAGAGATGAACAGCAAAGAGGACGAACAGATTCTAATAAACAGTTGTTTGAATCTCACTGTGCATAACCTTGCATTTGTTTACGTTATGACCAATATTGCCAAATCGATTTACATTCCTATCAAACGTTTGTTTAGCTGTCAAGAGAAGTTTTCTGGATAGTGGAATGTCAGGCAGTGATCAATTGGAAACTCAGTAGCAGCCGAACAACTGATTGCAGGTCTGCGAGCCCGAGCAACATTCATTTCCGTTGCCCAGCGACAGGCAGGTGAATCCCGGCGGCGGGCACTCGCAGGTCAGGTCTGTGCCGCAGACGGCGCCCGCGCCGTAATGATCCTGGCAGACGCACACCCCGCCGCAACTGTCATCGTCGCAGTGATAGGAAGTGTAGATGCCGTCGCCGCACGACGGGCTGCAGCAGGATCCCTGGTAGCAACTTTGGCTGGAAGTGCAGCAGGTGTCGCCGCACTGATCGTAGGCGCACTCGCATTGGCCGCTGCTTTCGTTGCAGGCCTGGTAGTCTCCGCAACTCCCGCAGGTGCCGCCGCAGCTGTCAGGGCCGCACTCACGCCCGCTGCACTGCTTGTCGCAGCAGATGCCGTCCTCGGTGCAGCGCTGGCCGAAGCCGCAACTGCCGCAGGTGTCGTTGCATCCGTCGAAGCCGCATTCTTTGTCAGTGCAGTCGGGCTGGCAAACGCAGGTTCCATCGATGCACAGCTCGTTATCGTAGCAGCTACCGCATTCGTGCCCGCAGCCGTCGGGCCCGCACTGCTTGCCGGAGCACTGCGGTTCGCAGCAGTCACCGCTTTGCGAATCGCAGACATCGCCTTCCAGGCAGCAGATCCCGTTGCAGTCCGCGAAGTCGCAGACGCAATGGTTGTCCTCGCAGTGTTCGTTGCTCGCGCAGGTATCGGTGCAAGAACCGCCGCAGCCGTCGGTGCCGCACTCTTTTCCGGCGCACGACGGAGTACATGTGCACACGCCTCCGATGCACCGGTCATTGGGCAGATCGCACTCGCAGCTGCCGCCACAGCCGTTAGAACCGCAGGTGCGGGCCGGACATGCGGGTGTGCAGCACTGTAAGGCGGCGCACACCTGGCCCTGGGCGCAGCAGACATCGATGCAGAGAACACCATCGCAGATGCACTGGTTGAAGATGATCGGGTCGCAGTAGCTGTTGGGCGGGCAGTCTTGAGTATCCCATTCGAGGCACGGATCTTCGTCAATGTCGGCGCAGATCTTGACGTAGGTTGTGTCCAGCCACGAGCAATCGGTGCTGCCCTCGGAGCACTCGTTGGTGCAGCCGCCTGAGAAGACGCACTCGTTGCCCTGGCAGACATAGTCGGCCTGGCAGTCGAGTTGCAGGCCGGTGTCGGATGCCCCGTCGCAGTTGGTATCCAGTCCGTCGCATACTTCGGGGATGAACTGCGGGCCGTATTCGGCCGGGGTGCAGGCCTCCCACTGGCCGGCCACACACTGGCTGGCCGGATGATGTGAGCCCGCGCAGATGCCCTCGGTCAGCTCACAGGCCGTGAGCACCAACTGAGGATCGCCGGCGTCGGTGCGTCCGTCGCAGTCGTTGTCTGTGCCGTCGCAGATTTCATCGCCGTTGGGGACACAGGCCTGCTCGCACTGGCCGCCGACACACTCCTGTCCGGCCGGGCAATCCCGCTCTGATTCGCAGCCAGGGACGCACACCTGGTCTACACACAGGTTGCCGAGAGGGCAGTGATCCTTGGTGATACAGGGCACGCATGCGCCCGCCACGGTGTCGCAAGCCGGAGTCGGGGGCGAGCAGTCGTCATCTGTGGAACACACGAAACGGCAGACGTTCTGCAGGCAGACTTCGGAGGCGTCGCAATCGTCGTCAATCAAGCATTCTACACAGGCGCCGTGCTCGCCCTGGGACTGATCGCAGTACAGGCCGCCCGGGCAGTCGCGGTCGGAGTTGCAGCCGGTGACGCAGACATTGGCGTCACATAGATGACCGATCGGACAATCGTCGAGTGTCAGACAATCAACACAAGCGTGCGTGCCGGGGTTGCAGCGCCCGTCGGGGCAGTCGTTGTCATCGCTGCAGCCCGGCGTGCAGGCGTGTCCGCTGCAGATGTTGCCGGTCTGGCAGTCGCCGTTTACGTTGCACTCGACGCATTGGCCTGAATCCTGGTCGCACACCTGCGGGGCGCACTGGGCATCTTCGCCGCAGTAGAAGGAACATTCGTAATCCAGGCACGCATAGCCCGCCGGGCAATCGTTGTCGTCGATGCACTGGGCGCAGGTTCCGTAGTCTCCGACGTCCGTCAGGCAGGTCCAGCCGTCGGGACAGTCGCGGCTCGAGCGACAGCCTGTGACGCATACGTTTTCGCAGATCTTGCCCCGTTCGCAGTCGTCGTCCGTGGTGCAGCCCTGGGGCGGCTGGCAGGTCATGTCGCGGCACTCGTATCCCGACTGGCAGTCGGGGTCGTCCAGGCACTCGACGCAGGTGGCGCTGGCCTTGTCGCAGCGCGGAGCCGGATCGTTGCAGTCGTCGTCTGTGGCGCAACCGGTGCGGCACTGGTTATCGGCGCAGCGCTCGCCGACCGCGCAGTCGCGGTCGACCAGGCAGACCACGCACCGGCCCAATTCGGTTTCGCAACGCGGAGTGGGCGCCGCGCAGTCGGCATCAGAGGTGCAGATTCCCTGGCACTCGTTATCCAGGCAGCGTTCACTGGCCGCGCAGTCACGGTCTTCGATGCATTTCACACAGGTGCCCGAACCGGTGTCGCAACGCGGGGTAGGAGCCGCGCAGTCCGTGTCCGTCTCACAGCTGGTCTTATCTATGCACTTTTGCTCCTGGCAAATCTTGCCGTCCGGGCAGTCTGAGCTGCTTGTGCATTCGGGTTGGCGCTGTTTGGCCGAACAGGCAAACAGGGTCAGTGCCAGACAGGCTAACAGGGAAGCATACAGAACCGTGATCATCTTGCTCATGGGTATCCTCCGACTGGATATTCATCGGCTTATATGACGGAAACATTCACACAAATGTCGCAAATAATCAAGGCGGGCAGGATACCCTGGATCTCCCACCCTGGCTCCAGGACGCACCCGATCTTGGCCACTGGGCCGCGGCTCCGATGCCTGCCGGGCCTCATGTTCTCCCTCGGCCGCGGATTTGCGCGTCCTGACTGGTTGTGGACGATTTTCGCGCGCACT
>DATKYQ010000082.1:0-28601 GCA_035528415.1 Myxococcota bacterium
CATTGGCTCCCTCCTTTGGAACCAATTATTGTCATTCGACGCCAAGAAACAAGTTTCAAAAACGGGTGCTTTCAATACCTGGATCAAATTAATGCCTTAGAAAGAAAACCTAAAGTATCATATGAGGGGATCTCTGAGGACCGGGAGAGCATGGGCCCACATCTGGATATGTAAATCCAATTCTTGATACTGATCATTATAAATGGGTTGACTGGTTGCATAGAAAATATTTTATTTACCGAATGCCGTATATTCAGAACGTTACAGATCATTCGGCAAATATTTACTGGCGCAAGGATTCATGTGCGAGATCGTCAACATCACAACAGGCTGATTGTACTGATGATAGGCAAATGAGAATCTGTTGGGGCGAAGTGGGTATGCCCATGTCGACTTGCGCTCCAGATCTGATTTCGCATATTCCGAATCTGAGGGATGATTTTCAGTTTCCGGATCTTGAGTATTCTATAGAAATACAGAATCTAAGGCCTTCCACTTGGTATCATTACGTGATTACCGATCTGGATTACATTGAAAGTTCAAGCGCTAGATATGAGCTTTCAAGCGATTCTTACTTCAGAACGGCACCGTTGTCATTGGAAGATCAAGTAGAGATCATTACATTTAGCGATTTCGGCCCGGCAACGGGATGGTGTGTTGTCGGTAGTTGCGAATTCAAGCACAATGCTTATGGTGTATATGGTGGTTATGATAGTTTTGAAATAACGCTTGAAGGCAATGTCTCAGAAAGAGCACATCTGCTAACCTATCAAGGCGATTCACCATCGTTATGGCTAGCTCCTGGCGATCTTGCACAGACTTATTATGATGCTCCTATTTACAAGGCATATCTTTTTGGTGTGTTCAATAGAGTACACCTTGGCGCAGATGATGTTAGTCCACCAGATCTTTACAACGGATTGATGGAAGGCGTGCCAATTTATGCCGCCCTTGGCAATCATGGTTGGAATGTACCCCCAGCCGGAGTCTGTTCTTTTACAACCACCTTGCCTGATAGTGATAAGATCTCATGCACTCCCATTTCAGCAACTGAGTGGAATTGTCATTCAAATGACAAAGAATATTGTGATCAGAATGGATATCATTGGATATGGTTAGGTGGCAGGGCAAGTGAGCAAATGTGGAATTTATTCCCTCCACATCGAAGGTTTGAGGAAGAAAGAAACAATAAATTTAAATATAATAGATCTTCATATTCTTTTGATTTCGGCAACATGCATATTATATCTATGGATGTTGAGGATAATGGTAGTTGCGATTTCCGTTACGATGATGATAATCCCTATGACGAAAATACCAATTTCGACAAAGACTGTTTCTTAGCACCCTGGGATCCCGGTAATGATGAAGATGCCTATCGGGAAAATGGCAAGTATGATGAACTCTCTGACTCCGAGCAATTTATTTGGCTCAAGCGTGATCTGTGGAAGTATAAAGACGACAAGGATATTTGGAAGATAGTCATTTTTCACGTTCCTATGTATGGTAAAGATGACAATATAGATCAGCCCCAGGGATCGTTCAGTATTAGGAATCATATGCATGATGATACCCGCAGGAAAATTGCAAGGTTTTTCGAATTAGAAGATGTGGATATCATAATTACTGGCCATGACCACTGGTACCACAGAATGAGCACGGAGCCGATATCGGAGAGGTTTGGTGTGCCGCCCGATCTGCCGAATACAAATATTCCAGACGAACAACATTCTACACACTTAGTGGCAGGTACCGGCGGTTACAACGATGCAGAAGGTGCGTCGGAACAGATAGGAGTTCCTCGGCTGTTTGTCGATGGGAACATGCTATACTTGGTCTGGCATGACGCAAAGCCAAATTATGTCCCCAATGGCAATCTATATGAACCGCATGAGGATAACTGCCTTTTCGTGAAGGGAGTTCCCGGAATCAACAAAAGTGACTGCCTAAACCCATGGCAATTTCCGAGTACCATTTGCAATGGAACAGAGGGTAAACTTTGTGGGTACGTTGACGAGGATCTTGGCCATTTCATCACTGGTAGATGCCTAATACCTCACACAAACAGGGTAGATGTTATTGGTCAAGCAGGACCTTCGTCTTTCCGATGGGGGAATACACTCAGGTGCATACCGCTGCCGGCGAGCTTTCATTTGAACGACTCAGATGGCGACGGAGCGCCAGATAGTTTTGACAACTGTATGGATATTTCAAACCCAGGGCAACAGGATGAAGACCATGATGGTGTTGGAGATGTATGTGACAATTGTAAATATGCTTCAAACCCAAAGCAGGAGGATTGTGATGAAGATGGCATCGGTGATGCCTGCGATCCTATCGAGAACGGCATGCCGCTTACCGCCACGCCACCAGAAATGCTCTTTCCATTCGGCAACCCGGGAACGGAGCAATCAAGCTGGGTCTTAGTGCAGAATACGAGTGATTACGCCGTACAGGTTGCTGCTGTTTCGCTAATTGGTTCCGATTTCGAATTAGATACAGGCCCCATTATATGCCCTGTCGGCCAGCCATGTTATCCGTCTTGCGGGAGCCTGCCGAATCTTGAACCAGAGGGCTATTGCACCGAGAATATCATTTATGTCTCACCCGGTGGACCAACAGTATTTGGTAAACTGATTGTAACTGCAGATCTCGTGGACCCATGCAGTAATGGCGTATTCTCGTTATTATTACCGTTGATCGGTACTGGCAAACATTTCGGCGGTATTCACGAATATAAGACAACGATTACCCCTTCGACAATCGACTTTGGCGACGTCAATGTCGGTACGAGCGCGGCAGCGCGAATATTTGAAGTTACCAATACCGGCGACCTGGGGCAATTAGTGACGATCGTCAATCCCGATACGCAATATTATGGCGTATGGATGGTGCCGGACACGCAGTGTGAGCGAGTACAGTACCTCGATCCTGGCGAGAGTTGCGAATACATGGTGCACTTTGTTCCGGACAGCGTCGGATTATTTCAGGATCAAATACGCGTTCAGTCGCAGGATCCTGATGCACCTGACATTGTCCAGCTTCTTGGTCATGGCGTTCAATAGTGTACATTGGGAAATGAAATGCGTATATTCCAGACGAGAATTCGTCAATTACATGTACCGTTATCGGTCGGTATCTGCCTCGTAATTTCTATCTTCGCGGCATCTTGCCGCGACTCCAGGTCGAAGTTGCTTGAAGTGGATGGTTGGCCTGCGACGATGTCATTCACTCGTGATTCCAAACACCTGGTAATCGAATACTACAAACGCACCGGCTACCATGGAGATACACTGGCCGTCTTCGAAGTGGGCAGCTTCAGGAAGGTCGCCGAATACGAATCGCCGGGCGAGGTGTACAGCTTTCTCACCAGTTGTGCCGATCCCGACATAATAATGTTCGCGGAGCAGAAGGATCTCGAGAACGGAAAAACCCATATCGTATATCGATCAATAGAAGACAACATGGAAGTCGCCAGCAAAGAAGAGGATGAGCTGAGCCAAATCTACGGTCATCCGTGGTGCGACATGGAGAGCAATATTGTCTACATCCGGGTTGGAAAGGACAAGATCGCCGCTTTCAACGGCAGCACGGCTGAGATGCTGCATGAATATTTGGCGCTAGACGTTGGGAACTATGCGCCGTTCGAAGTACAAAAAGAGAAAGACCGGCTGGTGTGGGTAGACCGTTCCAATGAACTTCTCTATGTGTACGGGTTGTCCGATGGGGAGTTGCTTTCAAGGATCGACGTCTGGCCGGACAATCGGCCCGCCCCAGGGGGTGTTGACTACGGCTTTCTGGACGACGATCATTTGGTCTTCGGGCTTCTGGGGCAAAAGGACGGGGTAGGAGGGGCATACCTGGTAAAAGTGGATCTTGAGGCACTTTCTGTGGAAGGCGAGTATTACATGGGGCCGTATGACCTACACGGCCTCAAGGTGATGGAGCCGGGAGACGGCAAGGTGTGTGCGGCCATGCATGATCCAGCGGCTGCATGCGGCCAAATTTGGCTTGTCGATACCGACACGGGAGAAGCCGGCATCGGTATCGATCTGTGCAATGACGGTGGAAGCTATACCGATGCCATAGGGGCTCCAGATATCGATTACTATACGTTCAAAGGGACCAATCCATCCGGCGCCGGCGATCATTTCAGATATCAGTATTCGTATCCCGATTTCAAGATGGTTGGCGCAAGCAAATATCCTATGGGCTCTGGTTATACGCAGTTCGCGAGCAACATCGATTTGCTGGTGTCCACGAATGCCGCAATTGGTTACATCATCGTATATGATCCACTGCGTTCCAGATTCATTGACAGTTTCTATGCTTGCAATAACATGCATGATTCATTTCTGGGCTTTGATCCCACTGGCAACTGGGCCGTTGTTTTGTGTGAAGGAGAAGCGCGCGATGGTCCGGGCCCGCCGAGAGGCGCCGGGTTCGCGGTTGCAGATCTGAGCCGGTACAGGAGCGCCTCTTTTAGCGGCGAGGTGACATGCAAGAAAGACGGCGATTGCCCGGTTGACAAGATGTGCGATGGAGGCTTGTGTAAAAAGAAAGAGTGCTTGCCGACCACCTGCCAGGCCGAGGGTAAGCAGTGCGGCTACATCATGGACGGCTGCGGAGACTTTCTCGACTGCGGAGGATGCCCGGACGGAATCTGCATCGAGGGAGCCTGCACGGAGAACACCTGGGTGCAGATGCCCGGCGGGAGCTTCATGATGGGTTCCGAGACGGGTGAGAATGACGAGAAGCCGATGCATCAGGTGACGGTTCCTCCGTTCGAGATCATGAGAACGGAAGTTACAAACTGGCTCTATTGCCGGTGCGTCAACGATGGTTACTGCAACGTACCGCAATCCGGCTTGGGTTGCGACTTGCAAATTGGCGACAGCGGAAGCCGACCGGTTAACTACCTGGAATGGCCTCAGGCATCGATGTTTTGCCGCTGGGCAGGGGGCCGGTTACCCACCGAGGCTGAATGGGAATATGCCGCCCGGAGCGCGGGGCAGGACATCACCTATCCCTGGGGCGACGAGACCGCCACCTGCCAATACGCGGTGATGAATGATGGCGGTCCAGGATGTGGGCAGAACTGGGCCCAGCCGGTGTGCAGCAAACCTGCGGGCAACACCGCCCAGGGTCTGTGTGACATGGCGGGCAATGTGGCCGAGTGGATGAAGGACTGCCATCATGGAGATTACACTGGCGCGCCTGACGACGGAAGCGAATGGAATGATGACTCTTGTAGTGCATACAGAGTGATGCGCGGCGGTTCTTACATCGATGGCTCGGGCTTGCTTCGAGCCACGGATCGTTCCCCACGGGCTGTACAAGATATCGGATACAACTTTCAGGGAGTCCGCTGTGCTCGTTGAATTAAGGTTCTCCACGGTTTCACTGTAAGTCGCACCTTTCAAGCGATTGCTCTCTTTGCACGCCTGGCCTGACGCGTAGATAATTGATTTGCCACCCGATCGGAGATCCACTATCATCCGTTGCAACGGTTTTTTAATCGATTCAAGCATTCACCCGCGGAAGGAGGGTCCCGTGAGACGCAGGCGACTGGTTGCACTGGCACTTTTTCTTGGCATGCTCCTGCCGCTCGAGGTGGGGGCGGATAGCCTGTGGAAGAAATACACCGACTACTGGGACAAGCTGCTCGAGAAAGTCATCGAGCTCGATCTCTACGGCAATACAGCCCAGTTGCCCCAGGGCGTGTTCAGCATGAAGTACGAGTGGAACATGCGCAACGCCACGGGTCGTTACGACGCCGCCCGCCACCGGACATCCATGGCCCCGCCGATCTCGTTCGGCGAGGAGGGCAACGAGTTGCTGATGCTCGACCTGGGCGCCGCGGGCGGCGGCGGGGGGATCACCATGCAATTCTCATATGGCGTCACCGACGACGTCGATTTCTACTTCGAGCTTCCATTCATCTACCTCGATGTCCAGGTGCGCCCCAAGTTGCGCAAACTCGATCCGCTGGCCGCCTTTACTATCAACGGTTTTTTGCCGAACGACTATCCGCACATCGATCCCAACTGGTTCGACGGCCAGGGTAACACCAAGGACGAGTTCCTCAACCAGGCCTCGGCCTGGTTCATGAACTACCTGCCGCGGCTGGGCCGGCCGACAATCGGCGATCCCGACAACTATCCCGAAGAGCTGGGGCCCGGCGCGGCTTATCACTCCAACGGTTGGGTGCTGAACGACATCAACCTGGGCTTCTCGTGGAACTTCTTCCGCAACCACCGCTGGAGCGGCTCTTTCACCGGGCGGGTGTCACTGCCCACCGGGAACATCGCCGATCCCAACAACTCGCTGACCATGGGCACCGGGCCCAAGGTCGACTTCGGAACCGGCTCGTTCGGGGCGGGCTTCACCCAGGACTACGACCTGCGCATCTTCCAGTACAAGCACTGGATCGATATCATAGTCACGGCCGAATTTACGGGTTCTTATTATTTCAAGAGCCACCGGCGCTATCCCAACTTTCCCAAACCCACAGATGACGGCAACCAGTTGCTGGACATGCTCGACCGCGATCGCAACTACTTCCCCGATCTCTCCGACCTGACCGGCCAGAGCTACGGCTACACGCCGGGCTTCGGCTGCGATGCCATGCTACAGCTCGGGATCTCGTCTCTGATCTTCGACGTCGGCATCGGGATCGGTTACTCCTACGCCCAGGAGCCCGAGTTGGACGCCGACTGGCGTTTTATCAAGATGGTGCAGAGCCTCGAGCTGCAACTGGCCGGCCACTACGAGATCTTGCGCATCGCCGCGGGGGTGAATCTTATCCCCTTCTACATCCCGCTGCAGATTCACTACCAGTACGAGAAGAACATCGGCGGGCGCAACACGCTGATCTTCAGCGACAACCACTGGATCACGGTCCAGGGTTACCTTCCGACCATTTTTTGAGCTTGTGGTCAGGAGAGAAGAACATGAAAAAAATACTCCTTACAAGTATCCTCGCGGTTGTGGCCGGCGCCCCGCCGGCCCATGCACAGCCGGCGGTTGATGATCAGCAGTCGGCTCCGCTGGTAATGGCCGCTGGAGGCGAGACCCGCTATCTCAACTTCCAGATCGGCGCCGATGCCTTCGGCGGTCCCAGCCAGGGCGGAGTGAATTTCATCGCCGGGGTCAACGCCACCTTGCTGTATCGCGTTTGCGATCTTTTCTGGGTTGGCATCCGCCCGGCCCTGCACTACGGTTACCGCGAAGACAGTTCCTACGAGGCCACCTGGTTGCATGCCGACGCGGCATTTCATGTTAATATATTACAAGAGCCTGTGCGCTTATACGTGGTCGGAGCCGGCGGCTACACGGCCGCGCTGGACGGCGATCTGTACCGCGGCCTGGCCCATGGCTGGAGCGTCTTCGGCGGGCTGGGCGCGGCCTGGCGCTTCGACGGCCCGCTGGGTTTGTTTGTCGAGTTGGGCTTCCGTGGCGCCGGGGCCAAGCGGGACGAGACCGTCCTGGATCTCGACCCGAACGGTGACCCCCAGTGCACCAGCCGGATCACCTGCCTGGATTACAAGACCAAAACCGTCACCCGCGACCTGGGCCTGACCGTGTTCACGGTCAACATCGGGCTGGTTTTCCAGCAGTGAGCTTGTTCTTCTACTCCACCGTCACGCTCTTGGCCAGGTTACGGGGTTGATCGACGTCGGTGCCGTTGAAGTCGGCCACGTGGTAGGCGAGCAACTGCAGCGGCAGCACGCTTAGCAGCGGTTCGATCGTCTCCAGGGTGCGCGGGATCGGAATCAGGTGCTTGCTGTAGCCGCCGATGCGCCGGTCGCGCTCCGAACAGACGGCGATGATCTTCCCCTGACGGGCGCGCACCTCGGCCAGGTTGGACAAGATCTTCTCATAGCTCGAGTTGCGCGGGGCCACGGCGACGACCGGGACGTGTTCGTCGATTAAAGCGATCGGGCCGTGCTTCATCTCGCCGGCCGGGTAGCCCTCGGCGTGGATGTAGGAGATCTCCTTGAGCTTCAAGGCTCCCTCGAGTGCGATCGGATAGTTGATCCCGCGGGCGATATAGAGAAAGTCGCGCGCCCGGGCGAAGGCCCGGGCGATTTCCTTGATTTGTTCCTCGTGCCGCAGGATGCGTTCGAGCAGCGCCGGGGCTGCCGACAGCGCGTTGAGCTGGCGGCGCGCCTCGGCCGCATTCAGCGTGCCCCGGGCGCGTCCAAGGTGTATGGCCAGCAGCATCAAGGCCGCTATCTGAGTAGTGAATGCCTTGGTCGAGGCCACCCCGATCTCGGGGCCGGCGTGGGTGTAGAGCACTTGGTCCGCGGTCCGCGGAATGCTCGAGTCGAGCACGTTGCATATAGCGAGCACCCGCGCCTTGTTGCGTTGCGCCTCGCCCACGGCGGCCAGTGTGTCGGCGGTCTCGCCGGACTGCGATATGGCCACCACCAGCTCGCGCCCCGTTAGAATCGGATCGCGATAGCGGAACTCCGAGGCCAGATCGACCTCGGTCGGGATACGGGCCAGCTTCTCGAGTAAAAACTTGCCCACCAACCCGGCATGGTAGCTGGTGCCGCAGGCGATGATGATCACGCGCTGCAGGCGGCGCAAGCCGGTGGCGGACAGGGAAACCGAGTCGAGGCGCGCATCGCCGTCGCGCGCTAAAATGCGTCCGGCTAAAGTGTCGGCCAGCGCCCGCGGCTGCTCGTGGATCTCCTTGTGCATGAAATGCTTGTGCCCGCCCTTCTCGGCCATTAAAGGGGTCCAGTCGACCCGGCGCGGACTGCGCCTTATGCGCTTTCCGGCCAGGGTGCGGATGGTGACCCCGTCGGCGCTGACCAGGGCCAGTTCGGAATCATCCAGGAAAACGAACTCGCGGGTGTGATCGAGTAAAGCCGGGATGTCCGAGGCCACCAGGTTTTCGCCCTGACCCAGGCCGATCACCAGCGGCGAGGCGTTGCGCGCCGCGACGATACGATCGGGCTGCGAGGTGCATAACACCACCAGGGCATAAGTACCGCGCGCGCGGCCCAGTGCGCGGCGCACGGCTTCCTCGATCGAACGCGAGCCCAGTTCCTCGTCGATCAGGTGGGCGAAGACCTCGCTGTCGGTCTGGGATCTGAAGCGGCGGCCCTTTTTCTCGAGCCGGTTTCTGAGTTCGCGATGATTCTCGAGGATGCCGTTGTGCACCACGATCACGCGCCCGGCCTTGTGCGGATGGGCGTTCCTCTCGGATGGCGGGCCGTGCGTGGCCCAACGCGTGTGGCCGATACCGACACAACCCGGCAGCGGTTTCTCAATCAGCAGTTTTCTGAGATTGGCAAGCTTGCCCGGAGCGCGCAGGATGCGCGCATGGCCGCGATCGATAACGGCCAGTCCGGCCGAGTCGTAACCGCGATACTCGAGGCGCGCAAGCCCCTCCATCAAGATAGGCGCCGCCTCGCTATTGCCGACATATCCGACGATGCCGCACATGCTAACCCTCCAACAGGACACCGGATGCTAGCATCCCTTCCGGCGGGCCGCCAAAAGAAAATGCGGAGATGTTGAGAACGGTAAGTATTCCATGTACTATATGTCCATGCGGATTGGTGCAATATTCTGGCTGCTTTTTCTGATGGCCGCCGGCCCTGGTTGCACGCTCGAGGGCAACTACAAGCTTCGGCTGGTTTTTCCAACTGACGAGGCGCGGCAAGCCACCGACCGGGTGGAGATCTGGGCTCTCGACCCAGGGGGCGGAAACTGCCAGGAACTCATGGACGGCAACGTATCGCCCGCGGAAATGAGTGCCTATGCCAACCTAGTGGTGCGCATGTCCATGACGGAGGAGGCGGGGGATCTGCGGGGGATTCCCGAGGGAACCATTCTGTTCTTCGCCGAGGGCCGCATGGCGGACGATGCCGTCATCCTGCGCGGCTGCGAGCGAAAGAAGGTCAGTGGATCCGAAAACTTCGTGGTCACCATCGCACTTGAAATCGTCTGCTGGCCCGATCCGGCGGGAGAACTGCCCGCCAACGGTGTCGACGACGACTGCGACGGTACCACCGACGAGGAGGAGTGTGGCCAAAACGCCGACTGCGACGACGGCAACGTCTGCACGGCGGACTTTTGCATCGCCAACTTATGCCAGCGCACTAACATGGATGGCATCAATTGTAACGATGACAATCCCTGCACCACGGTTGACGCCTGCACTAGCGGGACGTGCCAGGGTGTCGATAGAGACTGCAGCGATTTCGACAGCCAGTGCTTGGTGGGGGCCTGCAATCCCGTAACGGTCGAGTGCGAACCGGTTCCAGGGCAGGATGGAACTTCGTGCGAAGACGGGCTGAGCTGTACGGTGAACGACGCCTGTCATGATGGATCCTGTTCGGGGAAACTGCTGTATTGTGACGACAGCGACCCTTGTACCCGCGACCGTTGCGACGAGGCCACTGGTGAGTGCGAACACACCCTCGAGCCAAAGCCGGACGCCGAAGGTCCCCTGGGCGATCCAACCTGTAGCGACTTGCTGGACAACGACTGCGACGGATTGACCGACGATCTGGACCCCAACTGCCAGGTCTGCACCGACGCCGCGGATTGCGAGGACAACAACCCCTGCACCTCGGACGACTGCCTGGCCGGCGAGTGCTCCAATGCGCCGCTGGGTGACGGGACCGACTGCAATGACGGGTACTTCTGCAGCGTGGAGGATCATTGCCAGGACGGCAAGTGTATTTCTGCCTCGCGGGATTGCTCTGCGTTTGCGGACTCATGTCACCAGGGAATCTGTGTCGAGGCAGAGGATCGTTGCACGGCCATTCCCCTTGCCGACGACACGCCTTGCGAAGACGGTCTCCACTGCACGGTGGGAGACCGCTGTCTGTCCGAGCAGTGTACTCCCCTGGGTCCCAGGGCATGCGACGACAGCGACTTCTGTACGGTAGACAGTTGCAACGAGGACCTCGATCGCTGCGAGTTCGTTCTCGATCCACGGCCTGGCGAGGAGGGGCCTCCGGGAGACAACAGCTGTGTAAACGGCCAGGACGATGATTGCGATGGGCAGACTGACCTGGAAGATGGAAACTGTTACGAATGCCTGATCGATGCGGATTGCGCAGACAACAACGATTGCACCGTGGATAGCTGTATCAACGAGCTGTGTGTGAACCAGGCCGCGCCGGCAGGCACCTCCTGCGACGACGGGAATGCCTGCACCATGAACGACAGCTGCCAGGGGGATTACTGCAGCGGTGTTCCCCTGGACGGCGACGCGGATGGCTACGTGGCAGCGGCCTGCGGCGGGAGCGACTGCGATGACGGCACTTCGAGCGCCCATCCCGGGTTGTTCGAGGGACCGGACGGCGACGCCAGCTGCTCAGACTCGCTCGACAACGACTGCGACGGCAAGACCGACGCGGCCGACACTTACTGCTGGCAGCGGGTCTGCAACCAAAACGGCTGGTGCTGGGAGAATCCCCTGCCCCAGGGCAACGGCCTGATGGGCATCTGGGGCTTTTCCCCAAACGACGTCTGGATGGTTGGCTGGTACGGCACAATTCTCCACTGGGACGGCGTGGCCTTGACGAAGCGGGACACGGGTACGCCCAAGACGCTTTATGACGTCTGGGGAGCCACGGCCGACGACGTCTGGGCCGTGGGACAGGAAGGAATAATTTACCACTACAGCGGCACAAACTGGTTGCCCGGGAATTCCCCTACGACTTATTGGCTGTATGGAATGTGGGGATTCGCCGCAAACGATATCTGGGCCGCGGAAGCCGCTGGTAAGGTTCTCCACTACAACGGGCAGAGCTGGACGGAAAGCGGCACGGGCACCGGCTCGCGTCTGTTGGGCATTTGGGGCCCGGACCCGACTCATCTCTGGGCAGTCGGGTGGGACGGTGTGATCCGTCGTCGTAGTTCCGGGAGTTGGAGCGGGCAATCGAGCCCGGCGACCGATTATCTGACCGCCGTCTGGGGCACGGCCCTCGACAATATTTGGGCCGTGGGGATCAATGGAGAGATCCTTGGTTTTCAAGGGGGCAGTTGGGTGCCGGTCGACGGTGGTGTGAGCACGGGTATTTTCGATGTCTGGGGCACGGCCGCGAACAATGTCTGGGCGGTCGGGGAAGAGGACACCATCCTTCATTTCAACGGCAACAACTGGTCGCAGCCAAACCCGCCGGCAGGCCGGGGTATTTTCTGGATGTCGGCCGGCGACCTGCAAGCTCTGTGGGGCACGTCTGCGAACGACGTCTGGGCGGTGGGCCACGGCGGCACGGTTCTTCGCTATGACGGTGCCGAATGGACCGATCTGACAGCGGGGCACAGGGGCTCGCTGAACGGCGTCTGGGCCCTGAGCGAAAACCAGGCCTGGGCCGTCGGGGACGGTTGCACGATTCTTCGCCGCGACGCGGCCACCCGCACCTGGTCGCGCGATCCGATCGCCGGCTGCAGCACGAACCTGCGCGACATTTCCGGAAGCGCCCAGGACAACATCTGGGTTGTCGGCGAGGACGGCGTGATCCTGAAATGGAACGGGAGTAGCTGGAATGCCGTGGCCAGCAACACGACCAAGATACTCAACGGCGTCTGGACCTTGTCCGGACAGGATGCCTGGGCGGTCGGAGATCTGGGTGAAATCGTCCGCTACCAGGCCGGTCAGTGGAGCGAAGTGCCGAGCGGTGTAAGCACGGATCTGAACGCGGTTTGGGCGTATTCGTCGAGCATGGCTGTCGCCGTGGGCGATGGCGGCGTGATCCGGCACTGGAACGGCAGCGATTGGACGAACAAAACGAGCGGTACCAGCGAAAACCTGTATTCGGTGTGGGGATCCGCCCCCGACAATGTCTGGGTGGCGGGCCGGGCGCCTTCTGATCAGAACAACATGGTGCTGCATTGGAACGGTAGCTCCTGGTCGAGCCAGGACGCCGGTGTTCTGGGATCGCTGGTGGGATTGTGGGGCAGCTCCACGAACGACGTCTGGGCGATCGGGTCCGGCACGTTGATTCACAACAATGGCGGCGGCTGGTCAGAGGTTGAACTCGGAAGTGGCTCACGGATGGCGGACATCTGGGGTACAACAGACGGAAACATCTGGATCGCCGGCGGATCCGGCAATATCCTCCGGCACCAGTGAC
Organism: Myxococcota bacterium; assembly: GCA_035528415.1. Taxonomy (GTDB): domain Bacteria; phylum Myxococcota; class B64-G9; order B64-G9; family B64-G9; genus DATKYQ01. The sequence goes on from DATKYQ010000082.1 coordinate 13,110, forward strand.
CCAATATCGGTCGACCGTCCTATTGAATATTAGCTGAAATTATGATATAGATGAAAGCTGTCTGGTTTTAGAAGTTGCACCTGACAGACCAATCTTGAGTCGGCGATGTTTGACCGGCGGGAGAAAGGACGGCTAGCAATGGCAACGCGGTCGGTAAAATCGATTCTCATAGCGGCTGGTGTGACTTTCTTGTTGGCCGGATGCCAGCTTGGCTCGGACGAGTGTACGGGCGGATCTTGCCTGTCATCGCAAGACGAAAACCTGCAGATCAACCCGGCCGCGGTAATGGCCGAGCAAGATCCAAACTTCTCGTCGGTGCAGGTCTTCGACGACCGGCTGGTGTTCACCGGCAAGGGCCAGGCCGACGAGTTCGGTTACCAGGTCGGCGATATATTGATCTCGTCTGACAGCCGACCCGGCTTCATCCGGCACGTGCTGGCGCTGGAGCCCGACGGCAACGTACTGGTGGTTCGCACTCTCCAGGCCGGCGTGGCCGATCTCTACCGCGGCAGGCTGGAGCGCCACGTCAATCTCTCGCAGGGGTTGGACCGTCCCGTGATCACCGACGGCAAGGGCAACGTGCTGCTGAGGCCGTATCAGAAGTATGCAAACCGCAAATTGCCGCTGACCTTCGATATTGATGCGGTCGGGGTCAATATTTCGGGCGACGTCAGCTTCGACTCCAACACCAAGAGCCTCGTTTTCAAGAACATGAAGATAACCAAGAGTATCACCTGTACCGCCGACGGCTGCGACGGAGGAAAGTGCAACGACGACTCGCAGTGCAAAGCCGGCTTCTCCTGCAGCGGAGATCCCAATCACGCCGACGGGAAGATGGAGGGGAGTTGCGGAGGCTTCGGTACTACGGGATCGATATCCCTGGTGATAGATGGATCGATCACACCGAAAGTTGACGCCGATTTCGATCTGAACGTCGGCTGGTCATGGTTCCACCCGGTGATCGACAATTTCAAGGTGGCTTTCTCGGGCGGCATGGACATGGATTTCCAAAAGATCGGCCTGGAGGCGGTCTTCAAGGAAGTCCTGAAAAACGAGATTGAAATCGGCCATGTCAGAATCAACACTCCGATTCCCATCGGTCCGATTGCGATTCCCGCGGCCATCAAGTTCACTTTCTACTTGGGAACGGAAAACGAACTGGCGTTGTCGGGAGAAGCCAGCACCAAGCTTAGCTTGTCTTCCGGCTTCACCATCGGCGCAGAGTACAAGGACGGGGGCTGGCATGAGATACTGGACAAGCATTTCAACGCCACTGCGGAGCCCTTCAAGGGAAGCGGAGTCAACGGCGCGGTCAAGCTGAGCGTATATATAAAGCCCGAGATTTTGTTTGAGTTGATCACAAATACGAATGTCGGGCCGTCGCTTTATCTGAAACCGGCCTTGCACCTTGATTACACATTCTTGCCCATACGCTGTCTGGATTTCTTCTTCGACCTGACCGCCGGTTTCGTAATAAAGGCCGATGCGATAACGAGCTGGTGCCCCCCCGACTGGCTGCATGGCGGGGCCGGGCAGGCGATTGCCGAGAAGGTCTGCGGCGGTCTGAAAAAAGTTACTGCCTTCATTGGAAAATTCTCGGCATCCTGGGATCTTTACAAGTACGTCTTCTACTCGAGTTGCAGGGACAAGGTCTGCAAGAAGGACAAGGTTGGCGGCGACACCAGCGAAGACGTCTACTTCTGGGACAAGCTGAAGAAACAACTCGTGCCGGACGATGAATACGGCCTTTACACCCGCTGCGACAAGGAAGATCCGGTCAGCGTTTGTTGCGGGGGAGAGTGCGTCGAGTTGTGCGGCAAGGGCAACCTGGAAGGGTTGGTAGTCGACAAGGCCGACGAGACCAAGAAGATACAGGGTGCCCACGTCGTCCTGACCGACTCGGACGGAAACGTGAAGTACGACGGGGTCACCGGTGCCGACGGCGTCTACAAGGTAAACGATCTGAACGCCGGTTACTACACCCTGGAAATAACCGCCGACGGCTACTATCCTTACAGCGCCGATATTCAGATCCGCTCCAACGAAACCAAGTACGTGGCCAAGCTGGAGGCCATTCCATCAACCTGCGACATGGACGGAACCATCTCGGGGACCGTGACCGATGCCACCACCAACGATCCTATTGACGGGGCCGAACTCAAGTTCAAGAAGATGTCGGATGACAGCCTGGTAGATACTGTCAAGACCGATCAGGACGGCCACTACAAGACCAAACCCCTGCCGATCGACTACTACAAGATTGTCGTCACCGCCACCGGTTACGCCATGACTGAAGTTGAAAACGTCTCGGTCTGCGGTTACGACGATAACAACCCGGATAACGACGATACCATCCAGAACATCACCATTGCGCCCGCCGAGGGCAACTACCACGTGGTTCTGATGTGGGGCAGCAGCCCCAAGGATCTCGACTTGCACGCCAAGCTGCCAAATGGAGACCAACTGTTTTACCGCAGCGGCTGCCGGGGAGACCGGGATGCTTCTCCATACACAGAACTGGACGTGGATGTGCGGGACGGCTACGGGCCGGAGACGGTTACCATCACCCAGCCCCAGCAGGGCACCTACCAGTTCTTCGTCCATAACTACGGAGGCCAGAACGACCCCGACGATTCCGGATCGCTGAAAACCTCGGCTGCCCGGCTGATGATCAGCGACCCGGAGGGTAATACCCTCCGCACATTCGATGTGCCGGCCAGTTGCGGCTCGTATTTCTGGAATGCCTTCAACCTCAAATTCGACGCCAACGGCAAGGCGACCGTCGAGGCGACCAATACCTGCGGTGGCGGCTCCAACCCGGCCGACTACGAAGACCCGCCTATCTGCAATCTGCCCTAGGCGGGCAGGCGGCAGTGGCAGGTGAGACGATCCGGGGAACGGCTCCGGCCCCTTGTTTCTAGCGGACCGGGAGCGTCAAGACAAGGGAGAGAAGATGGCGATGAAATGCTTGCTGGCCACATTGACCGGTTTATTGTTGATGGCCGCAGGGGGATGTTCTTCGAGCGAGACCACGCCCGAATGCAAGACGGACAAGGATTGCCCTTGGCCCCAGGCCTGTATCGACGGGGCTTGCATAGGCGGTGACAAAGACGGCGGCCTCGACGGTGACAGTGATGGTGGTGACGGAGGCGGGGGCGACGAAATCAACCTGGATTGCAACCTGCAATGCCCGTCCGGCACCTCCTGCATCTGGGATTCACAATTGCTCGAAATGTATTGTCAGGATGCAAGCGGCAACAAGCGCGGGCCGGCCCGCACCTACGATGCGGACGGCAACCTGCTTTCGGATTACACATACAATGAAAACGGCCAGCAGGACGGCGATGTGACGGTTTACAACGAAGACGGAAGCGTGGCCGCCACCGGGCATTTTACGGACGGAGAGGAAGACGGTCTTTTCACGTCATATTATCCCGACGGCAAGAAAGAATCCGAGTTGACCTACGTCAACGGTGAGTTGGAAGGGCCCACCAAGGCCTGGTGGCCGAACGGCAACCTGGAGTACGAAGGCCAGTACGCGGCCGGCGTTCCTGTAGGCCAGTGGACCTACTACTACGAATCGGGCAACAAGGAAAAGGTCGGAACTTATGCGGGCGGCATCGAGTGTGGCGCCTGGGCATTCTACTACGACAACCCGACCGCCTGCCCCGACCAAACCTGCCAGGTAAAGCGGCAAGGCTCGCTGGACGGCGGTTACGAGTGCGGTCCCTGGGTATACTACTGGGAAAACGGGAACACCCAGGCCGAGGGAAACTACTTCGGCGTCTCGGGAGACGGTAACGCCCAACGCTGCGGCCAGTGGACCGAGTACGACCAGGGCGGCCAGGTGTCCGGCTCGCCTTCTTACGATAATTGTCCGGCTGTTGAGCCCATGTGCGGAAGCTGTTGAGGAGAACTGCATCATGAAAAAGCTTGCCGGCTGCCTGCTGCTTTCCGTGATCATGCTCTGGGGCGCGGGCTGCGGTTCGAGCACTGACGAAGTCGACTGTGGCGGCGATCAGGTCTGCCTCGACTGCCTGTCCGATGCCCGCCCGCCCTGGTGCTACGCCGATCAGGCCAAGGCGCTTTCCGATCCCGACATGTGCGTCAAGATCAAGGACTACTGGGGAGAGGATGCGGCCACGGTCGGTGACTATTGCATCTACGACATCGCCAAGGCCACACACGACTGCTCGCTCTGCGGGCGTATTGAGAACTCGTCGGTCAACTCCATGTGTCAGGATGACTGCGGCTGAAACCCAGACCTATCACCGGCCTCGTAAGCAAGTGCCCCACGGATTTGTCAGGCTTGCGTTGCCGGCCTTTTTCATAGCGGGGCTGTTCGCCTGTTCCGCTCCCTCTTCCCCGGCTGATGCAGATGCAGACGGCGTACCGGACGCTTCGGACAACTGTCCTTTCACGGCCAACCCCGATCAACTCGACTCCGACGGCGATGGAGTCGGCGATGCCTGTCAGGAAGATAATGATGACGACCATGATGGTGTAGAGAACGACCTGGACAATTGTCCCCTGGTCGGCAACCCGGATCAACAGGATTTCGACGGGGACGGCATCGGCGACGCCTGTGACCTGTGCCTGAACACACCCAACCCAGACCAGATCGACTCGGATGGAGACGGCTTGGGCGACTCCTGCGACAACTGTCCAAGCGTTTCAAATCCGATCCCGATCGACTCCGACGGCGACGGGCGCGGCGACGCCTGCGACCTGTGTCCGCAGACGGCCGATCAGGCCGGTGCCGACGCGGACGAAGATCAGATAGGCGACGCCTGCGACAACTGCCCGGGTGTTGCCAATAAAGATCAGGCCGATGCCGACCACGATCTGGTCGGCGACGCCTGCGACAACTGCCTTTTGATCCACAACCCAGGACAAGACCCGACAGCCTGCCTGGCAGGCGCTGATTTCGACGCGGACGGTGTGCCGAACGAATCGGATAACTGTCCCTGGATAGCCAATCCAACCCAGGCCGACCGTGACGGAGGCGCCGGGGACGCCTGCGATCCAATCGGCATCGAGCAGATCAAGACAATGCCGGCAGGCGCGCGGGTCTATGTCAATGCCGGTGTCGGAAGCTACCAGGCGCAACTACTCGAGGGCGGTTCGCAGGTCTTTCTGTTCTGGGTATTCGACTTCGATCAGGCTGCCCACCAGGGCTTGCCGATTGTGTACCTGGGCGGAGACGAATTGGTTCTGCCCGGCATGCGTTTGCTGGTAAGCGGCATGGTCGAAAAAGACCCCGAAGGAAACCCGCGAGTGAGGGCCTTGTGGTTGTGGCCGTATCGCCAAGGCTTGCCTTTCCGGCTGCAACCAATCCCGACAACGCTTGGGCAACTGGACGCTGGCGAACAAGATGACATGGCCGGTGCCCTGGTGACAATACAACAGCTGCAAGCTTCCGCTCCGCCTTCCAATCAGGATGCATTCAAGGTCGGCGACGGCCAGGCGGAAATCCAGGTAGGCAACCTGTTCGGAGACATGTTCGACTACCCCGACGAGAATCATTTTACCTCGCTTAGCGGAGTGCTGTTGTTGTCGGCCGGGCGCTATGTCCTTCATCCGCGCTGGTGCGATGATATAGTCGTTGACTACACAAGCGGCGGCAACTGGCCGGCTTGCGAGTGTCCGAGTGGACTGTTGGGCCTGGACTCCATTCAGGATCGCTCGGCCGTTTCCCGCTTCTACCAAGGCTGCGGCGTCGATTTCAACGGGCTTGCCGTAACCGGCTCAGGCGATGGGTTTTTCTATTTTCAGGATGAAAACTTGTCGGCCTTCGGCGGCATCCTGGTGGACGCCGCCACGGCTCAAATCAACGGAGCGGCGCCCGTGGTCGGAGATCGGGCCGGGTTCCGCGGCAGCTATTGCGAGTCCTGGGGACGCAGCCAGGTGGTAGCCGAGCTGGTGGCCGGGCTGGGACCGGCGGCGCCGGTCCCGGCCCGGGAAGTTCCGCCTGAACAGATTGCCGACGGCGGTGAGATGGCCGAGCGGCTGGAGGGCATGCTGGTGCGCGTGCGAGACGTCGAGATCGTCTCCGAACAGGTGTCCTCAGACGCCCGTGACCGCGGCGCCTTCGGTGTTCGTTCCACCAGTGGGCAGGGGCCCGAGTTGGTCGTCGGTTGGCAGTTCCGTCACCACTTCTGCTGCCCGGCCACCCTGGCCGAGTCAGTCGGTTGTCTTGCGGCGAACGACCGGCGGCAGGCCGGCTTTGTCTTCACGTCGATTACCGGCCTGCTGGACTTCAGCTCGGGTCACTTTCGCCTCCAGCCGCGCGATTGCGACGATCTGCGCAATCAGGCCGACCTGCCGGCCTGCAACTGATCCATAAGATTTGAGCGATCTGCCTGTTTGTGGCTATGATGCCTCACATGATCGAGACCAGCTGGATATCCCTCCTGCCGCCGCTTGTGGCCATTGGTTTGGCCATCGCCTTTCGCCAAGTGATCGTGGCGCTTCTGGCCGGAGTGTTTTTAGGCGCGCTTTTCGTGTCCGGCTACAATCCCGTTGTGGCGCTGGCACGCACTGTCGACAGCTATGCCCTTTCAGCCCTGGCCGACAGCGATCACGCCAGCATTGTTCTGTTCACGCTGATGCTGGGCGGCATGGTTGGGGTTGTTTCACGCTCGGGGGGCTCGCATGGGTTGGCCACTGTTGTAACCCGCTTCGCCACCAGCAGCCGCCGGGGTCAACTCGCATCCTGGTTCATGGGCATCCTGATCTTCTTCGACGACTACGCCAACACCTTGCTGGTGGGCTCGACCATGCGGCCGATCACCGACCGGCTGCGCATCAGCCGCGAGAAGCTAAGCTTCATCGTCGATGCCACGGCGGCCCCGGTGGCCTCGCTGGCAATCATCTCCTCGTGGATCGGCGTCGAGATCGGCTACATCGCCGATCAGTACCATACGCTCGGCATTCAGCAGGACGCCTACCTGGTTTTCATCCAGACCATCCCCTATCGCTTCTATCCCCTGCTGATGCTCTTTTTCGGCCTGCTGGTGGCTTCGAGCCGGCGCGACTTCGGGCCGATGCTGAAAGCCGAGCGCCGCGCGACGCTCGAGGGCAAGCTGCTCGCGGACGGAGCCCGGCCGGCGGCCAGCTTCGACGATGCGGCCATCGCCCCCAAGAAGGGCAAACCGGCGCGCTGGGTCAACGCCCTGGTGCCGATCATCACCGTGATAGTCGCCATCGCGGTAGGCCTGTATCTCGATGGCAGGGCCAAGGCGATAGAGAGCGGCTCGATCCTGACCATAAGAAACATAATCGCCCACGCCAGTTCCTACCGCGCGTTGTTGTGGGCCTCACTGCTGGGCTCGCTGGTGGCCATCGGCCTGGCCCTGGGCCAGCGAATTCTTTCGCTGGTCGAGGCCATGGAAGCCTGGTTGGCGGGAGTCAAGTCGATGGTGCTGGCCATGGTCATCCTGGTGTTGGCCTGGTCGCTGGGAGCGGTCTGCAAGGATCTGCACACGGCAAACTTCATAATCGAGGCCATCGGCGGCCGGCTGCACCCGGGCCTGTTGCCGGCCCTGGTGTTTCTGGTTTCCGCCGGTGTCTCTTTCGCCACCGGAACGTCGTGGGGAACCATGGGCATCCTGTTTCCGTTGGTGGTCCCGCTGGCCTTTGGGCTCGCGCCCGGTGACGAGAATATTATGCTGGGCACCATCTCGTCAATTTTAGCCGGCTCGGTCTTCGGGGATCACTGTTCGCCGATCTCCGACACCACCATCATGAGCTCGATGGCCTCGGCCTGCGATCACATAGATCACGTCCGCACCCAGTTGCCCTACGCGCTGACAGTAGGCATGGTCGGCCTGTTGGCCGGAGACCTGGCCTGCGGGCTGGAGTTGTACAACGAGTGGGTAGGGCTGCTGCTCAGCGTGGGCTTGCTCACGGCGATTGTGTTCTTCATGGGCAAGCGGGTCGGGCAGGAGCAGCCTTCGGATCAAGCCTGAAGGCTGCTAGTAAAAAGGAGTCCTGTCTGTGAACAATGAAATAGGAATATTGAATTCAATTGGAAACACGCCTCTGGTTGAACTATGCTATGTCGTCCCGGACGAGTGCGCGCGTGTACTTGTAAAACTCGAGAGCCACAACCCGACCGGTAGCATGAAAGATCGCATGGCGTGTGCCGTTGTCGCCGGAGCCGTATCGCGCGCTGCGCTGGCGCCTGGCGGCACTGTCGTTGAATACACGGGAGGCAGCACCGGCACCTCTCTGTCTAAGGATTCTTCTGTCTAGTTGGGAGGGTATTTTCATGAAATGGCTCGAAAAATACGTGAACCACGCCTACGCCATTATGCGCATCATGGCAGGACTCATGTTCTCTTTCCACGGTGCCCAGAAGATCCTCGGGATACTTTCCGAGTTCCGACCGGCGGCGGGATCCGAGGCTTGGTTTGGCGGGATCATCGAACTTGTGGGCGGGTTGTTTATCGCCTTGGGGTTTCAAACCCGCGCGGCCGCTTTTCTCTGCAGCGGCATGATGGCCGTGGCTTATTTCCAGTTTCACTGGAAGTTTCAAATCGGTTCCATGTTCTTCCCGACAATAAACAAGGGCGAGTTGGCCGTCCTCTACTGCTTTGTTTTTCTCTTTATTGCCTGTCGTGGTGGAGCAAAATGGTGCCTGGATAATCATCGTTAGTTGGCCATGAACCGCCGTCGAAGCGTGTGGAGAAATGGGGTCGGGTCTGGTCACTTACGAGCTTATCATTTTGGCATCTGAAAAGGTGACCGTTCTCGCAATGTCCATAATGGATGCGAACATGATCTTTCAGCTATACGTTCCCCTTGCAGAGCACGGTGCTCTCGTCCAGGCGTTCACACGTGAGATGACCACGCATGGGGCCGTCGAAGCACACCATCTGCTCCCCGTTTGAGTAGCAAGCAAGTTCCTCGACGCGGACGACCCCGTCAGGCACGGAACCGAAGGCCATCAAGGTCGCCAGTAGCGCCGCAATCACCGGGGGAACCAGCAAAAAGTTTGTAATCTTCGACAGCATGTCATTCCTCGCTTTCCGGATCGTTTACCCCTTTGACCCTGAAATCGGCCGAATGGTTGCCTGGAGATTAGATCGAAATGGGAATCGAATTATTTGCAATCCGTCATCTCTGACGTTGTTGACAATCATCCACATAGCCGGATATTGACTAGCCATGTTCAAGGACGCATATCGACGGGGCGAGGAATTCAGCCAACGACTGGCTTCGTTCAAGCGGCCGCTTTACCTGATGGCCCATCATGACGACGAGATGCCTACCGCCGGGCTGTTGCAGCGCCTGGGCCCCGAGACCCGGGTCGTCTGGGTCACCAACAGCGACGGGTTGTACTTCGAGTCGGACATGCAACCCGCGGCCTACGGGGAGGTGCGTAAGCTCGAAGGTCTGCGCTCGGTCGGGATGGTCGGGATTCCCAAGCAGCAAACTCGTTGCCTTGACTTCTCCGAGGTCGAGATCTACAGGCGCCTGAGTGAGTTGTACTCGGGTAAGAGCAGTATTGAAGACCTGCGCCCGTTTTTTGGGCGCATTCGCGAGGCGGTTCGCAAGGTCGTCCTCGAGATCGAGCCGGACGCTGTTTTCACCCTGGCCTGGCAGGGCGGTCAGCCCGAGCACGATCTGACTCATTTCTTTTGCGCCCGGGCGCTCGACGATCTCGAGCGCCGCACGGGCCGGCGGGCCGCTTTTTTTCAGTTGCCGGCCTACGAGTACACCATCCTGGTGGCCATGCGCTTCAATCCGCTCTACCGCGGGGTGCGCATTCGCCTGAGGCTCGACGCGCGCGAACTGGACAACAAGCTGAAGATGGTCGCGGCCTATCCTTCCCAGGTGCGACTGTTTGGCGACTTCAAGAAATTGTTTCGCTACCTGGTAGGCCCGCTGGGCCTGCTGAGCGGCGGCCCGACAAGCGCCGACGAGTTTATGGCCATCGAGGAGTTCGGCCCGGTGCCCGAGATCGACTACACCCGCAAGCCCCACCGGTTGGACTACCTGAGCTACATGTTCGATGATTTTGAAGGCGTGCCGGTTACTTTCTCTCGCTCGGTGTTGCCCGTGGTGAGGGCATTTTTATGATGCGGAACGCCGGTCCCGATCAGGTCGCGGCAGGGCCGCTTCTGCATTTTTTCTCCGGCAAGGGAGGGGTGGGCAAGACCACCCTGGCGGCAGCCACGGCCGTCAACCTGGCCCGTGCCGGGCGCCGAGTATTGGTCACCTCGACCGACCCGGCCCACTCGTTGTCCGATGTCTTCGACATGCAGGTTGGAGATGAAGGAGCCCAAATCGAACCCAACCTGACGGCGCTCGAGGTCGACTCGTCCGCCCGCTGGCTTGCTGCGACCGGGACCATGACCGGCAAGGGGCGTGGCAAGGCGGGCCGCATCGAGAGCGCCATGAAAGACGCGCTCGGCATGTTGGGCGAGGCACCCGGTGTTGACGAATTCATCTCGCTCGAGATCATGCTCGAAGCCATCGCCACGGACGCCTACGACTCGGTGGTCTTCGACACCGCGCCCACCGGCCACACCCTGCGCCTGCTGACTCTGCCCGGGATGCTGGACGGCTGGATCGGAAAGCTGCTCGTTTTTAAAAGCGCTTTTTCCAAGATCGGGCGCGTCGTACGCAAGTTGGTTCCCGGGGGCTCCGGGGACGCGGCCGGGGATGTCGGCCGCGACCTGTTCTCGACCCGCGAGCGGCTAACGCAGGCGCGCGATCTGATCAGCGACGCCAGCCGGACGCTCTTCGCGCTGGTCACGATTCCCGAGGCCATGGCGGTGCTCGAGACGACCCGCACGCTCGGGGAACTTGCGCGGCACGGCATTCCGGTAAGTGTGGTGATCGTCAACCAGATCCAGCCCGAATCGCAGACCTGCCCGCACTGCCGTGCTCGGCGCGAGATACACATGCGGGAAATCGACAGACTGGAGGAACTCGCCGGAAACGTCCCGCGGCGCCTGGTCGAGTCGCTGCCGCGCGTGATCCGCGGTTCGGACGAACTGGCAGCGCTGGGGCAGGCGCTGTGGAGAAAAATTTGAAGTCGCCGGCCGTATCGTCTATTGTCTGCACCCATGAACGATGACACGCCAATGAGCGAACCCGAAGTCACCTTCGAAGATCTCGAGATACCCGAAAACATCATCGCCGGCTTGCGCGATCTTGGCTATGCGTATCCGCTCGAGGTCCAGTGCGTGGCCATTTCTCCCATTCGCGCCGGAAGGCACGTCAGCCTGCGCTCGAAGACCGGCAGCGGCAAAACGGCCGCTTTCGGGATTCCGTTGCTCGAGAAACTCGGTTCGCAAACCGACGGGTCGCGACAGCCGCGCCTGCTGGTGCTGGCTCCCACCCGTGAGCTGGCCGCCCAGATCGCTACCGAGCTTGCCGCCATCGGGCGCCATCGCGGCATCCGGGTACTGGCCGTCTACGGCGGGGCTCCCATCGGCGCACAGATCAAAGCCCTCAAGGACGGAGTCGATGTCGTCAGCGGCACGCCGGGCAGGTTGCTCGACCTTTCCCGGCGGGGCGTGCTTCATCTCGACGGTTTCGAGATGGTGGTGCTGGACGAGGCCGACGAGATGCTCTCGATGGGGTTCTACGAGGATGTCAGCGGCCTGATGGACGGCTGCAAGAACAACAGGCAGGTGATCATCCTCTCGGCCAGCCTCGAAAAAGAAACCGCCGCCCTGATCGATCGCTATACGCAAGACGTGGTGCGCATCGACTTGTCGGTGGACAAGCTCTCGGTCGAGGGCATCACCAACGCCTATTACGTGACCGGAGACGAACTGCCCAGGCACCACTACCTGCTGCACGTTCTGGCGGTTGAGCAGCCCTCTTCGGCGATAGTCTTCGTCAACACGCGCAAGGATGCGTCGCTGATAGCAACCCAGATGGCCCGTGAGGGGCTGCAGGCAGAGATGATCTCGGGCCAGCTTCCCCAGTCCGAGCGCGAGCGCGTCATGGCCGCCATACGCGCGGGCGAGCTGCGCTTTTTAGTGGCCACCGATCTGGCCGCCCGCGGGATAGACATCAGCGATCTGAGCCATGTGATCAACTACTCGCTGCCCGAGGATCCGGCCATTTTTCTTCACCGTGTCGGCCGTACCGGCCGCGTGGATAAAGAGGGCACCGCCATTAGCCTGGTAAGCGGTCGCCGCCTGCGAACCCTGGGCCTCCTTGAGCGCCAGTTCGGGATCAAGTTCGAGGAGCGCGAGTTCCCGTCCGCCGAAAGAATGGTCGAGGGCCGTAACACGGCGCAGATCGCGGGTCTCATTGAAGCGGCCGAAGCCGCTATCTGTGATGGCTACCTGGCGCAGGCGCGCGCGGTTCTGGAGCACGACAACGTAGTGCAGATCACCGCCTACTTGCTCAAGCGCAACGCCGACCAGGTGCACGACGAGCAACGCCCGCGGGCCAATATACCTTCGCCGAGAAATGGGGCGCCGCGGGGTCCGAAACGGGGCCGGGGGCAGGGGCCGCGCCGGGGCGGTAAGAGATAGACTTCTAATTATTGCATAATCTGTAAAAATATATTGACAGATGGCACTCTGTATGCTTGATGTCTGCAATAATATGTTTTATTAATGCAGTTCACGCTAATTGTGGAGGACGCTATGAAGAAGGCTTCTCGGCGAGCGGTGATCGAGCGCCTCGATAAGGACGAGGTGCGTTTCCTGCGCCTGCAGTTCACCGACATCATGGGTATCAACAAGAATGTCGAGGTGCCCGAGTCGGAGTTCGGAAAAGCTGTTGACGGGCAGATCCTTTTCGACGGCTCGTCGGTGCAGGGCTTCGCCCGCATCGAGGAGTCGGACATGTTGCTTAAGCCCGACCTGTCCACCTACAAGCTTTTCCCCTGGAAGGAACAGACCGGCAACGTGGCCCGGTTGATCTGCGACATTTGCGAGCCGGACGGCGCGCCCTTCGACGGCTGCCCGCGATCGGTGCTCAGGCGGGTGTGTGAGAAAGCCGGCCGTATGGGGTACGTCATGCACGCCGGACCGGAGCCCGAGTTCTTCTTGTTTCTGAGCAAACCAAACGGCGAGCCCTCGGTCGAGACCCATGACCACGGCGGTTATTTCGACATGGCGCCGATCGACCGCGGCGAGGACGCGCGGCGGGCCATAGTCGTGGCTTTGAAGGCGCTCGACTTCGCCGTCGAGGCCTCGCACCACGAGGTGGCGCCGGCCCAGCATGAAATCGACTTCCAGCACCGCCCGGCCATGGAGACCGCCGACAACATCGCAACCTTCAGGTTCGTGGTACGCAAGGTAGCCCTCGATTTCGGGCTGCACGCCACCTTCATGCCCAAGCCGATCTTCGGTATCAACGGCAGCGGCATGCACGTGCACCAGTCGCTTTACAAAAACGGTCAGAACGCTTTTTTCGCAAAATCCGCCCCGGACGGCCTTTCGAAAATAGCCCGCGGCTACATCGCCGGTTTGCTGACGCACGCGCGCGAGTTCTGTGCCGTGACTAATCCCCTGGTGAACTCGTTCAAGCGCCTGGTTCCCGGCTACGAGGCGCCGACACACATCGCCTGGTCGGAGCGCAACCGCAGCCCGTTGGCCCGGGTGCCGGCGCGGCGGGGAGCGGGCACCCGTGTCGAGATGCGCATGCCCGACCCGGCCTGCAACCCCTACCTGGCCACGGCGGTCATGCTGGCCGCCGGCCTCGACGGCGTCGAAAGGCGTCTCGATCCCGGACCGCCTGTCAACAAGAACATCTTCACCATGAGCTACCGCGAGCGCAGGCGTTTGAAGATCGACTCGCTGCCCGACAACCTGGGCCAGGCGGTGGGGATCATGTCCAAGAGCAAGTTCGTCCGCGAGGTTCTAGGGGAACATATCTTCTCGCACTTCGTCGAGGCAAAGAAGAATGAATGGGCGGAATATATCGCCCTGGTGCACGACTGGGAGGTCGAGCGCTACCTGGCGAAGTACTGAGGCCTATTTTTTGACATGATGCTTCTTGGCGCGCTTGCCCTTGATGGGCATCATCATCTCTGAGACATATTGCTCGGGCGGTGTGGTTCCGGGCACACTATAGGCGATCTGGCCGATGGGACCCGCGGCCTTGAGCTTCCTCTTCTTGGCTTCCTTGATCAAAAGCTTCATCAGCTGAGGCGATTTCTTGTTGTAGTCGCCGATGCCGTATGCCGAAAGCACCTGCATGGGTTTCATGCCCTTGACGGTGAAGGCGCCTTTCTTGCTGGGCTTCTTGGGCGCGGGGGCCGCCACCGGGCAGCAGACGTCGGTGACGAAGCGCTTGGCCTTTTTCACACGTGGCGGACCCTTGAGGTAGACCATCATCGGCGGGCCCATCGGCGTCAGTTTCTGCTCCTGCATGAACTTGATCAGCTTGTCCATGGTGGCCTTCATTCCTGTGTAGGGGCCCTTCATCGTGAAGCAGGCGATCGTTCCGCCCGGAATCTGTCTTTCGGCGATGGTGCCGTCCTTAACCTGCTCGGGTTTCGCGAACTTCTCGTCGGCCACGGCCGAGCACTCGACCTCGATGCACTTCTCGTCCATGTAAGGCTTGCCGCCGAAAGTAGTCTTGGATGCGCCGGGCATCTTGACTTCACAGAAATCCTTGTAGTCCGAGAACTCGAAGACATACTCGCCCTCCTGGCCCATATGCTTTCCCTTGCATGAACCGCCGACCACCAGGTGGGTTTCAGGATCGAAAAGTAGCTTGCCGTCGATTCCCAAGGCCGTGTTCGCAACAGCCAGGCTGTCAAGTTCGCGATCACCCTGTTTGACCTTGCCGGCCGTAAGCTGCCAGTTCTTTTCGGTGAGAGGCCAGAGCATCAGCGCCTTGTCGAAGGCCATCATCTGGCGGTTATTCTCCTGTTCTTCTTTCATGCAGGGCATTACCACCGGGCCGCTCTTCGTCCAGCAATCCTGCAGCCCGAACATCATCGTCATCTCCTCGCCGCCGGGCATAGCCACTTCCATGCGCATCTTGTCACCCGGGCGGACGAAGCTTTTGGCCGTGTAAGGCATGCCCATGTAAGTACCGCTGGTTTTCATTGTCATGTCGCTAATGGCTTTGAGTTTCAGAAGGCCGCCCCGGGCGGCGATGGCCGCATCGAGCAGCTTGTGGGCCGGATCTTCCTGCTTGGCCGCGGGGGCAGGCTTGGCCGCCGCCGGCTTTGCCGCAGGTGCCTTGTTCTCGACCTTGGCAGGTGCGGCGGGCTCTTGCTCTTTCTTGTCGCAGCCGACTGCCGCCATACCGATTGACAGGAATACTACCCACCCGATTCTCATTCCTTTCATGTCTTCCTCCTTAACGGTTTGATACCGGCGTATCGCTTTGAGCCGAATATGTCAATCCCCCCAGAGGCCCTGGATCTCCCACCCTGGCTCCAGGACGCACCCGATCTTGGCCACTGGGCCGCGGCTCCGATGCCTGCCGGGCCTCATGTTCTCCCTCGGCCGCGGATTTGCGCGTCCTGACTGGTTGTGGACGATTTTCGCGCGCACT
>DATKYQ010000083.1:0-14810 GCA_035528415.1 Myxococcota bacterium
CCTGCGGTATTCCGTGATCGGATGCAATGCTTGAACCGCATTTGTAAGTCGCTCGGCTCCGGCGCCCTGCTCGATAGAATCACCGAGAAGGAGATCGAAGACTACCGGGGCCGGGGCCTACGGGCGGGTCTCAAGGATTCGAGCATAAACACGAACCTGGCCCGCTTCCGGGCCTTCATGAGCTGGTGTGTGCGAATGAAGATGATAACCGCTCGCCCGCATATCAGCACACCGGCCCAGGACAACGGCCGTAAGCGGTTCCTGAGCGAATCCGAGGCACGCCGATTGCTGGCAGCGGCCAAGAACCTGCCAGGTGTCGGCCGGGTGCTCGCGGACTATCTGACGATCCTAATCTTCACCGGCATGCGCCGCACCGAGGGCCTGGAGTTGCGATGGTCCTGGATAGACCTGGGCCGCAACGAGATCAACCTGCCGGCTGAATACAGCAAGAACAAACACCATCGGACGATTCCCATGGCGCCCGACGTGGCCGAGGTGCTGAGGCGCCGCCGAGGGTTGGCCGTGCCGGGTTGCCCGCACGTTTTCGTTGACAGAGACAAGCGGCTGACGGATGGTAGGGCCGAATGGGGTTTCTGGAAGGCCAGGGCGCAAGCCGGCCTTGATCGTACAGTGACCTTTCACACCATGAGGCACACATGCGCATCCTGGCTGACAATGAAGGGGGTTGACATCGTGACCGTCGCGCAGATACTCGGACACCGGGACTTGTCGCAAACACGGCGCTACTCCCACTTGAGCGACGCGCACCTACAGAACGCGGTGAAGGCTATCAGCATGATGAGCCCGCCGGCAGGGTCGACTGAAGGAACGCGGGAAAATGAAACGGAGACGGATGATTGCCAGGGTGTTGCCAGGGCAAAAAACGTGATTGCTTTCCCATTGAAGACAGGCAGTTAGACGAGGCTTGGCAAGTACAAGATGTAGCTTGCCCGGCACACGAGGCACCGATATTGCGATCCTTTCTGAGGTACTGGCTTCCGTTATTCTCCTACGTAGCAGCTATCTTCTTGCTGTCCTCGTTTTCGCGAGTTCCATTGCTTAGCTCGCTTGGGATCTGGGACAAGCTGCTGCACTTCATCGAGTATGCCCTGCTGGCAACCTTGACCGTAAGAATGCTGCGTGCCACGCCCTGGCCGCGGACGCAATGGAGCGCCTGGCTGATGGGCCTGCTTACCGTTGCCCTTCTGGGAGCGCTTGACGAGATATTCCAGGGTACTGTCCCGGGGCGTAGCAGCGATATTTTCGATTTTCTTGCAGACGTTCTGGGCGGCGCAACGGGCGGCGGCGCCTACTTGCTGCTCAAGTGGTTCTTCACTCGCCGGGAAAAAGCTCCCGAAGTGTTATCCGTTCCCTGATCAGTTTTCTTGCAGAATGGAATCGAGACGGGCAAGAACTTCCCTGGTTTGTTCCTCAGTGCCCAGGCCAATCCTGATCATGCCGGGGATCTGCGTCGATCGATCTCGCACGTGCACACCAATTTCGGCAAGCTTTTTAGCCATCGAACTGGCATCATCGAAGCGCAATAAAATGAAGTTGGCATAGGTCGGCCAGCAGGGAATTTCACGTTCGTTGCAGAACCTCTCAACCATGATCGCCGATCGCTTAACCGAGCGAATGTAGCTCTTGTAGTAGGGAAGGTCATCCAGGGCGGCGATTGCCGCTATCTGCGCCAGCATGTTGACGCTCTTGGGATTGTGCACACGCCGCAGGTCGCCGATGACAGTATCGGAGGCAACCAGATATCCAATTCGCATCCCGGCCAGGCCAAAGCACTTCGAGAAAGAACGGGTGACGACGATGTTGTCGATCTCGTCGACCAGACGGGCGCAGCTGATGCCGGCGAACTCGAAGTATGCCTCGTCAGAGATGATCAGGCACTGTGGATGTCGCAGCGCGAGTTGGAGCACTTCGGCGGGGGAGTAAAGGTTGCCGGTCGGGTTGTTGGGGTTAACCAGGTAGATAACCTTGGTATTGCCGTCCACCGAGCGCGAGACGTCTTTCAGGGACGGAACCAGCGGATTGTCCCCAAGGACCTTCTTCACCCTGGCTCCCGTCCTCTCGGCGAACTGGATGAAGTGATTGTATGTCGGGACGGGAGTGACCACGTTGTCCTCGGCATCCAGGTAAGTCTGGCAGATGAGATCCAGAGCGTCGTCGGAGCCGTTGGTGACGATCAGCTGAGACGCCTGGCAGCCGACATAATCGGCTATCTTCTCGAAGAGGGCCTTATCGTGCATCTTGGGGTACCACTGCAGCTTGGAACCGTTGTTGAGATAGCCGACCAGTGCCTCGGTCACCCGCGGCGAGGGCGGAACGGTGGTTTCGTTCCAGTCAAGCTTGAAATGTGAGATCTCGGGGTGCTGGTTTATCGTGTCCAGCGAAGAGACCGGATCGTAAGGCTTCAGGTGTTTGACCCGCTGGGAAATCATAGGCATGGGATCGAGGAGAGGATGGTTTTTTCTGGCTTCCATTTTCTTATTCTCCCTTCATTGTCGTGCTCGCATCATGCGAGTAACTTCTGCTGGTGCAATCCTCGCGCCAGATAAAATTTCTAGCTGTATATGCAAATATCATGCCACAATATCCAATCATTTCAGATAGTTCCAGGGAGTATAGGTATCGTCGGTATAGCGCCCTACATTGTCCTACCTTACCGTAATAACACTGGAATTTGAACCAGTGCTGACGGCTGTTTTTCCTGGCGTTTCTCTCGGGATGTCTTTGGGGGGATACTAGGGGTGTGAATTCCGCCAATAGTATTGCAAGAATAATACAGTGTGACTTTCATACGTCAGGTCTGGGTCACTGCCCGACGCACCTTCTGGGCCTTCTTTTTTTGCTTGCGCTGTTCTATCAGGCGAACGACGAGCGGCACCATGAGTACGGCGGCGGCCAGACTGGCTATTTCGCCGATGTCGGCCAGGATCCCGAACGACACCAAGGCCTGGTTGTCGGCAATCAACAGCGATGAGTACCCGATCAGGGTCGTCAAAGAACACAGGATAACAGCGCCCCCGGTGCTGCCGATTACCTTCCGGATCGATCCGGGTCCTTCGATCCGGTAACGGTTGAGGACGTTTACGGTGTAGTCAATGCCAATCCCGAAAGTAATCGGCAGGGCAATGAAGTTGAGAAAATTCAGGCGCATGTCCATCATGGCCACAGGGCCAATCATCCAGACGATGCTGTAGAAAAGTGCAAGCATAATCAACAAAATGAAGCGCCAGCTACGATATGCGATCAGCACCAGCAGCATGATGCCCAAAAGCGAGGCCAGTACCGCCCGTGGGCCGTCTCGCTCGATCGCGGCTATCATGTCTGCGAAAACCGTAGAGGTGCCCGCCGAGGTGACCCGCTCGCCGTCGGGCAGGGTGACCACCCGGGATGCCTCGGCCAACTGCATCAGGAAATGACCGTCCCAGATCGAGAATCCATGGCGTGGATAGAGAGCGACTGGCATCCCTCGCGTGCCGTCCAACTCGGTAAACATGCGTGTCAGCGCGAAGGGAAGATCAGCAATAGTGACCGGCTTCAGGTTCTTTGGAGGCAAGTATTCTTCGACGTCCTGACGCTCTTCTTCGGTCATCCAGCTGAGAGCGCTCTTGCTCAGCAGTTTTCTCAACTTCTTGAGAACCTTAATCTTTTCCGGCTGATTATCCGGCAAGAAGGAGAATATCGAGACTATCGACTGGAAAAGTTTCTCACGCGGTCCCGATAAGTTCTCGCGGTGCAGGACGGCCGTGATCAGCGGAACCTGGTCGTGACGATCGGCCAGGATGAAGACGGGGTTGAGCCTCTTTTCGAAAATGCGGTCGACACGGTTGGTGAGCGCGCCGGAGCCAGTCATGCGCGCCGACTGGTTCCTGAGGTTGCGGAAATCGTACTCGAAAGGATCTTTCAGGTATGGCACGGCCACCAGGATACAGATTATGGCGAAGATTCCGGCCAGGATATGCAACGGCACCCCGAATCGCAGCACGAATTTCGCATAGGGCCTGGCAAACAGGCCTGAGTGCAGGCGTTGGGCGCGGGATTTGTAACTTTCCGGCAATATTTTTTCGAGCATCACCATAAGAGCCGGCTGGACACTGAACGCGGACAGCCAGCACAACACCATTCCCAGTCCGCCCATGTAGCCGAAGCCGTTGAACCCCCTGAACCTGGTGATAATCAACGACCCGTAGGCGATGCTCGCGGCCAGGGCCGCGGTCGACGTGGCCTTGGCGGTGCGCGACATGGCATTGGTGATGGAACTCGCGAGGTCGCCTCCGTCACGACGCTCCTCGACATAGCGCGCCAGTTGTATCAGCCCAAAATTGATGCCGTTGCCTACAATAATGGCCGCCAAAAAAGCCGTCGAGGTGTTCAAGTGCCCAACTATGTAGATGGATATACCGAAGGTCCAGGTAGTGCCCATTATCAGCGGAATACCGATTATCGGCAACGAGCGGATGGTGCGGAAATAGAGTAGCACCACCAGGGCCACGAAAAACAGGCAGATGCCGGTAACCAACACCAGGTCGTCTACGATGGCCTTTTCCTCGTCAATGGCGGTAACCACCGATCCCGCGAACCCGACCTCTATCGAAGGACCATAGCGCCGGCGACAGTTTTCGCGGATCACCCCGTCTAGCCCGTCCGCATCCTGTAAAGCTGTGCCGCCCGCGCACACCTCGGCCACTGATTTCTTGATAGTGAAAAGCATCTGCTCACCAAAATCGACGCTGGTAGACGACCCGGGCGGGTAAACCAGGATGGCGTACAAGTGTCCCTTTTCGCCGGTGAAGTAGCCGTTGATGTAGCGATCGTATGACTTTCCCTTTTTCTTGTACTTCTTCTTGAGATCGGAGATCTCGAACCCGACCGGCTTGAGTTCCTCACCATCGAAGTCGATGTCGAGCACGGGGTTGTTCTTGATGCGCTCGTACCTGATTTTCTCATGCAAGCGTCGATAAAGCTCGCTAAGATCGTCAAGACCGACATAAAGGTGCTTGTGCTTCTCGTAGAAAGATTTTTCAGCTTTATAGTTATACTTTATATATACTATATATTCTTTCGGTAATGACGACAGTTTTTCAACTATGTCGTCAGTCAGTCTCCGATTGGCCTTCAGATCATCTCCGCTTACCGTGACTATCATGTTCGACAAGCCGCCCATGCGTTTCTCGGCCCGATCGAGATCCTTCACGGACGGCTCGTCCTGGGGAAGCAACTCGGCAAAATCGGTCTTGAGTGTAAAGCGGGATGCCGAAATCGCAGCCAGAACGGTCACAACCAGGGCAACCGACAGAATCAGCCAGTATCGGCTAATTACGAAAGCCACGTAGCGCTCTGCGAATTTTCCAAGGAGTTTTCTCAAAGGCCGCCCCCGCCGTCACTGCCGGGTTCTGCCAGCCAGGTCTGACCGCTGACTTCGGCCCGGTAAGCTCCGCCGAAGCAAATCCAGCCTTCGTCCCTTAGAGCATCCGGAGTGCAGACGAGACCCTCCGGCGTATTGGGGCCATCAGCCATTTCATGCCGCAGCCATTTTCCATCCGGTTGCCTGCCGCACCATGCCACTCGCGAGATGTTCTCATCGTCGCGCGTTATTTCGACGACGCACAGTCTTTTCGATTTCGCATCTGCCATTGAAATGCTGTATGCGGGATCCGGTTCGCCTTTTGCCGCAAGCAGAGTCCACTTGTCCGCCGCGCGCTCCAGTATCCAGCGTCGCGTCGAGGTGGGATTGAAGGTCCCCTGCTTGCCGAAGACCAAAAGTTTGCCCCTGTCATCGAGCGGCAGGAGGGTAGGGCGCCCGTTCATCTTGGGCCCGCCGTCAGTCGCGGCACGTTCGAACGACAGACTAGCCAGATCCAGTCGCCAGACGTCGTTCAAGAAGGGATGTGGCCCGCCCGAGTATCCCCCGAAGATCACAAGCTTTCCCCCGAGTATCGTCGCCCCGTGCCAGGCACGTCCGCTCGGCCCCAACTTGAAATATTCTCGGCTCCAGCCATCCGATTCGGAGAAGACCCATAGTTGCCTGAAGAATTTGATCTGTCCGAATTCGGTAGTCGTGAAACCTCCGAACAAAATCAGTCGCCTGGACTTCTCGTCGTACACCAGGCTGTTGCCGCTTCGCGGGGAAGGGCCCTGCCCGGTCTCGATCTTGCGCCAGAACATCTTCTTTTCATCGAGCACCCACAAATCGTCGAAAAACCTTTTACCGTCGCGGCCGCCAAAGAGGAAGATGCGCCCGGATTTACGGTCTGTGGCCATTGCCTGGTCGAACCTGGGCGAGGGCGCCTGCGTGGTTTTCACGGGTAAAAAGCGCAACTCTCCCGCCGAAGCCCGCTCGCCAGTGGCGAAAAGGCAATATCCGAAGAGGAGCAAGATGAGGGCGCGTTTAATCGGCATCACGACTCGAGTGCAAATTTGAAATTTGTAAAGTTGGATGCAAAAACCGTTCCTCAGTCAAGCTTCTTCCAGCGAGAAAGCAACATCTCGGCGTTCGAGAGCATCTCCGGGGTATCCACGTCCTGCCAGAAGGACAGGCCGATATCGACGAACCTGGCCTTGCCCGCCTCGGCCATTTTCCGAACCCCATCTGAAAGGCTGCAATCACCGCCGGCCGCTGCCGCCTGCAGGTGTTCGAAAATCGCTCCTGGACAAATGAACAGGCCGGTATCGACCGCATCGAATTCGGTCAACTTCTTGTCGATATCGACGATACGCCCGTTATCGATCTTGACCTTGGTGGCGTCGTCCATGTCGAAGATCGTGTCGATCTTGGCATCCACGGCAAGGTAGAGGCTTTCCACGTCGCCGGCGCCCCGTTGAAGTGATGCGATCATGCCGGGATCGAAGATGTGGTCGGACATCGAGAGAAAGAAACGCCCGTCGACATGACCATGGGCCTTGAGCAGCGAGACACCGTTGCTAAGCCGCCAGTCGGGATTGTCGATGAAGTGCAACTCGGCTCCCCCGGGCAGCGCCTCTTTGATACCGGGCATCAACTCCTCGGCCTCGAAGCCGACGACCACGAAGAACCTCTTGACGCCGTGGTTGAAAAAAGCGCTCATGACATACGAGATCAACGGCCGATCGAAAAGAGGGTAAAGGGGTTTCAGATAGTCGCGATTGTCCTTCCTGAGGCGAATGCCTTGTCCCGCCGCGAGAATGACCGCCTGGTCGACTGGTTCCGCCATCGAGTTTTCTCTCCTGTACGCTATGCCCTTGCCTCTTGTCGTAAAATACGGCAACAAGTATGTCATCACAAGGGCAAATTTGGTATAAGACTCTGTTTTTATGCCTGCCGGCTGAAGGTGAGGAGACAACAGGTCGAGAGCCTATGAAACAAGAGCTTACCACACTTTGCGCAGGACACGTCACTCACGACCGGGTCGGGGTAGACATCGTGCCGGGCGGCTGCGCCTTCTATGCAGCCAGGACCTTCCAGTGCCTGGGTGCCCGCTCGTTGCTGGTCTCTACCGTCGGAGAAGACTTCGCCTGCGATGCGGCCATAGCGCAAATCGAATGCCGCCTCGAACGACAGGGACGAACCACTGTTTTCGAAAACAGCTACCCCGGCGGATCCATGCGCCTGCAGACCGTTACGGCATTAGCCCCGGACGTCGTGGTCGCGCAGATGCCTACCGATTGGACCCGTCCCGATGTGTTTTTCGTCGGACCGGTCATGGGCGAGGTCGACCTTGGCGCCTGGAAGAATGCCGTGCAGGCCGGGGTCGTGGCCATCGGTGTACAGGGCTTCATACGTAAAAGATCCGCAACCCGCGTTGTCCCTTCCCGCTGGAGCCCCGGACCCGAGGAACTTGCCGGGGTAGACGTGGCCTGCCTGAGCGAAGAAGACCTGACAGGGCAGGGAGATCTCTTGGAGCACCTGTGCGCTTCGATTCCCATCGTAGCCCTGACCCGCGAGCGCAAAGGCTGCGACATCATCACCGCCAAGGGCTCCTGCTGGGTCGGGATACATCCGGCCAGCGTCGTCGATCCAACCGGCGCGGGTGACACCTTCGCGGCGGGATTTCTCTATGCATTAGCGACCGGCCAGCCACCCGAGGCCGCAGCCCGGCTGGGTGCCGCGGCGGCCTCGATAATCATCGAAAGTCGGGCGGGGGAGGGGTTTGCGCGAATGGGTGAGGCTTTCGCCCGCGCGTCATCCCTGGGCTAGAGAAAAAAGTAGCGAAAGAAGGCATCGAACAGGGGTAGCGAGACGCGGGAGCGGATACGATCCAACGGGCCTGGCTTTATGGGCTGGCATTCTTCCAGGTCGGCGACGATGTGTCCCCTTACGGCCTCGCCAAAACTTCTGTCTTGCACGAAGAACTGCATCTCGAGGTCGGCCCGGGCGGAGCGCAGGTTTAGGTTGTAGGAGCCGGTCGAGACGTAGAAGCCGTCCGCGACGGCGATCTTGGAGTGCATGATCGCCCGATTGAAACCTTGCAGCCTGGCGCCCGCGGCGATCATCTCGGGGTAGAAACGGTCGCACTCTAGCCCCAGCAGCCTGGTGTCGTAGTGCAACGGCACCACCATGGTGAAATCGGACAGCTTAACGGCATACTCGGTCCAGTGCGCGAGCAACTCCGCGTCCGAGGGATAGCAGTGCTCAACGTAGAAATCGTTATTGGCCAGTTCGGGAAGCTGTTGCACCCGCCTGCGGATGGGGTTGTTGCCAACGGTCTGCGGGCGCAGATCGGCTCCCAGCATCGACAGGACGAATCTGCCGAGGTTTTTTTTCATCGGCAGGCTGACCATCCCTGGAATCGATTTTACGATCGTCACCGCGGCATGTCCGACTCGCTCGGGAGGCGGGGTGTAGAATGAATCGTTGTGATCGAAAAAATCGCCGCCGGAAAGCGCCCAGCGCTCCGCGAACTGCTGGTTGAGATCGGCTATGCAGCCGCCATCGAGGATCGCGGCATTGTCGTGCCATTGCCAGCGACGTACGTTGACCCGCGGATCGTGAGACAACTCGTTCTGGTACAGATAGGAATCGGCGAGGTTCATGCTGCCGATGAAAGCCCGCTTGCCGTCGACGACGATCATCTTGCGGTGGTCGACGTTGGAAAAGCCGAGGGCGCATTGTTTGTCGATGCGCTGCTGTTGTTCGACCCAGGCGTCGGGCAGATCGCGTTCGCGCGCCCATTTCGTGTATGCATCCCTGTTTTTTACGCCCTGGGCGCGCAGCGCCGATCTCCTCCAATGCCTGCCGATCGGAGCGCTGTCGACCAGCGGCACTCCCGATTCGACAAGTTCACGAACTATCAGCTTGCGAACGTACCTGTCGTTGTACAGGTAGGAACGCAGCCTGGAGAGGCGGTTTACAAACCCGGTTCCCGAGGGACTGCCCGAGATGACGAAACCGCTGGCGGTAAAGAGTATCCTGACTTTGACTCCTTGCCGCTTCTTGCGGACCAGCAGGCGGGCCATTCGCAGCCCGACCTCTCCGCCGATTATGTACATCTGGATGTGAATGTATTTCTCGGCGCTTTCCAGAAGGCGAAAGAACTCGGCCTCCGCCTCCGGTCCGCCCCAGACCGGGCGTAGGCGTTGCCCGTAGCGCCGCAGGTCTCCCAGGCGCTCCGTAAGCGCATCCAGATCCGTCTTGCCGAAGCCCGGGATGCCGATAAGATCCGCTGGCGAGGCAAAACCTCCCAGGGACTCCCGGCGGGAAAGCAAGGCGAGGCGGGCGGGCGCGGGAATCTCGAAGGCCAGATCGCTTCCCAGCGCCGGGGGTTCTTCCCGGTCGGCATAGCAACCTAGCGGCGGGAGATTCAGATAGGCCAGCACGGCCGCGGACATTTCGTCCGAAAGCTTCTCGAAATGCCCGGGGAGGAGAGTCGGCGCGTCTTCTGCCATCTGGATGAAAACCCTTCTCAGGCGGCTTTTACCGACTTGCCGCCCGCCGTCATCCTGGAGACCCGGATATCATTGACCAGAACGCCGAGAAACGTGGGATAGGTGCCGCCGGCGAAGACGAAGAATGCCACCAGCGGCAATTGCGCTACGGTAAACGCGGCGACGATGAAGACGAAGACATCACGTTTCGACAGCATGCGCATGAAGCCCATGAACTTGCCAAAAAAAGTTTCGTTGCTCGTCGTAACCGTGTCCGGAATTGCCAGCAAGTCGCCTGTTCCCATGACGATCATCCGGCGATAGTTGATGCCGGATGCCGCCCACTGAAAGATGAAAGTCAGGCCGCCAAACACGTACAGCCAGCACTGCCCACTTACCCGCGCCTGGCCGAGGGCCAGGCCGAGGCAGAAGAGGTAGTTTGTCAGATCGTCGCCGATGGAATCGAGCCACTGACCAATGTGCGAAAAGCGAAATGTCAGGCGGGCCATCTCGCCGTCGCAACCGTCGAGCACCGATTGGGCCTGGAACAGCAGGCCGGCCGCAACCAGCGCCCACCAATACTCGGCAAAGACCGCCATCACGCCTGATGCCACGCCTACTAGTGCGAAGATCACGGTAAAGGTGTTCGGCCGCCAACCGGTGCGGATCAGCAGGGGAGTGAGCGACAGAGACAGATGCCGATTGAGGTGTCGCGAGACGAAGCCGTCTATCGGCTTGCGCAAGGAATCGAGCAAAGATCTTCGGGCCACGCGGGCCGAATTCTTATCGCCGACCCTGATTGCAAAACCCGGGCCCGAGCCGGCCATACCCGGACTTCTCTTTGATAGCCAGGCGTCGGCATCGGCGAGCAGGCTTTCGAGATCCGCGCCGGGCACCAAGCAAATCGGAGAGACTTCGTCCGATCTCGGCCTGTCCGCCCAAGCGCCCTTGTCGAAAACAACGTCCGCGGCCAGAAGCAAGACGCGCTCTTGCCGATCGATGTCAGCCAACTCGACGACTTCGATCGCGGCCCGCTTCGATTCAGGCCGCGAGCCAACGCCCGCGAAGGCCACTTTATCCAACCCGCTCGCGGCCAACGAAAGCAGCAGGCGTTCACCAATCGTCAATCCCAGCAGGCGATGCTCGACCCAACTGTCGGCCGGGCAGAGGATAACAGCTTGCGATCCGCGCTTGTTGTCGGCCATCTTCCTGTCCTCGTGTTTTGCCCGATCGAATCGTCAGACGCACGGAATGCTGTAGTTCTCTATGCGCCTGCAGACTGTGAAGTTGCTCCTGCGCCTGTAGAGCGGCTCGACCTTCCAGCCGCTGTCTTCTATGAACTTCAAAGTCAGCCTCTCTTTTTTTCTTCTGGCATCGTGCATCAGTATCGTATCGCATACCCGCATGGCGAAAATGGAACTGTTCAGCCGCGAGAAATGGCGGTAATAGCGGCCATAGGGCGAGTCTACCAGGCAGATGTCGAAGTTCTGGCCCTCGATCTCGGGCACAACCAGATCGTGTTTCAGTTCCACCTTGAAAAACTTCACTTTGTCATGTTCTCTGAATGCCTCGGTTGCCTTGGCCAGGTACTCCTCACCGAACTCCAGGCTCCAGACGTCGCAACCGGCCTCCAGAAAAGCCCAGGTGGTGGCTCCCGGCCCAAATTCCAAGACCTTCTTGGCACCCTCTTGCCTGATGAACTCGACCAGTTCGAGATAGTCGCGCCTGTCAATCGCAAACCCGCCCAGGTTGGCCCGCTCGAGGTATTTCAGCTCTTGCATCGATTCGACTCCTTGGGATCAATTTACCGTTATAGTCAGCGCCGGTCATCCGTATTGCGGGGCCAGAACCCGATGGCCAGCCCGATGCCTATACTCAGCAAGCGCCTGACACGGCGGACGAGTTCCATGGCGAAGCCTTGGATCGGATCCAGGCCCAGCAGCTTGAAAAGCAGCGCGCTGAATCCCTCGGCCACACCAATCTGTCCGGGCACGAACGTCGCCGCCCAGCACAGAAGCTGTGTTGCCGTCTGCGCCAGCAAAGACAACAACAACAAGAAAGCGAGACCATGCATGGGCATCAAGGCGAACAGCAAGATGAATAGCTCCAAAACCTGCGTCAGCTTGACGGCGATCAGGCTGATGATGAAGATCCAGAAATCACCCGGGCGCCGGCTGCGTAGCTCTCGTATTCCCTTGTCCACCGATCTGGCCTTGGCAAGCAGGGCCTCCGGGTCGCGCATTCTCACGAAAGGTATCTTGGAAAGCAGGCGCACGACCCGGCTGGCGATCCCCCAGCGAAGCAGCAGGTAGAGCAGGCCGATCGGAATGAACATGATCAGCGCCAAGCCGAACAGAACCAGGATCACGTCTGTGGGCAAATCCAGGGCAACCAGGCAGAGCGCCGCTCCGAAGAGGGTGAAGATCTGGCTGACGAACGTGCTCAGGAAGTTGAAGGAAATCAGCGAGGCGATCAGGCTGTCGCTGTCGATGCGACCCTTGAGAATGGTGCCCTTGAGCACCTCTCCCAGGCTGGCGCCGGGCGTCACCTGGTTGATTGCATATCCGACCCAGAAGGCGGCTAAAAAATCCCGATAGCGCGCCCTCGACGATCGCGGATCGACGATCTTCATCCATCCGTAAGCGTTGAGCATCAACCCGACCATGAAAATGAAAAACGCCAGCGCGAAGTACCAGCCCACCTGGACGAGATGTCGCCAGACCTCGTCCAGATCCAGCTTGACCAGCAGGCCGGTAAGCAGAGCGGCGCCCAGCAGCAAGAAAAGGATGTTGATAATCTTTGCGGTCCTGGACTTCAACTGTCAGTTACTCCCGTTTGGCGCCCTGACATCCTGCCTTGCAGGAAATCGAGGATGCGCTTGCCGCGCTCGGACCAAGTGTTGAACCTCTTGTCGTGCAAAGCAGTCCCAGAGACCCTGCCCGCCAGCGCGCCGTCCTCGATCAGTCCACGCAGCCGAGTCGCGGCCTGATCCGCGGAGTCTACGGGGTAGAGGACGGCGTTGCCACCATCTTGCAGGATCTCCCCCAGGTACGGCAGATCCGGTGCAAAGATTGGTATGCCCGTCGCCGCGTACAACATGATCTTCATAGGCAGTCCCGGCAGCACCTTGTAGAGACTCAATGAAAACCCCGAGCCCTGCGTGACCAGGTCGGCATTACGCGGCACGACTGCCAGCACGTCCGCGGCATAAACATATTGGCGCACCTCGGCGGGAGGTCTGTTGGCAACGAAGATGACGTTGTCGAGACTCATGTCTTGGACTACTTTTTTCCAGTAGGCCTGCTGTTTCTCATAACCGCCGACGAACAGGAACGTGATCTCGGGAATTCTCATCGCCATCTTCAACAGCAGATCGATGCGGATATAGGGATCAATATTTCCCAGGTGCAGCACAATTGGTCTCTGGGTATCGAAACCGCATAGTTCCCGGGCTTCCTTCTTTTCGAGCCGCGGGGACACTTCCTGCGGCAGGTAACCGCTGTACACCGTGAAAATGGATTCCCGACTGAACCCCAGTTCGCGCAGGCTTTGGGCCGAAAGCTCTGAGTGCGTGACGGCGGCTAGCGCATTGCCTAGCGGCAGGTGGCGGGAAAGTCGGGACAGCCAGGGCGTCTCTTCGGCGAATCTCCGGTAGGTCTCGAACACCCAGGGCTTGCCCATGAGTTGTGCGAAAAACAGCGGGGCCAGGTTGCGCGAATAGATCAGATCACAGCCCCGTGTGAGCGCCACCCAGGGAGCCAGCAGGGCGTGCGTCAGCTTCTCGGGACGCAATATTCTTGTAATAGGCGCGGGCGAGGGCAGGCGAACAAGTTCAAATGTCGGCGGCACGCCGTAGTAGGCGCACAACTCGTCACGAGGCAGACCGTCTTTGTACATCCAGGGAACCAGCAACTCGACCCGCGCCCCGGCCTCTCCCAGCGAAGAGGCCGTCCTGACGACGTTGATGGTGTCGGCCGCCTTGTGTGGAAACTGCTCGTCGTTAATCATGCAGATGCGCAGGCTCAAGCGTCACTCCTTCAACCCGACAGAGAACATCCGGGACATGCTGACGGGCGTAAGCCGCATCTCGGTGCAGGCGTCGAGTACCGCCGGCAACGCCCGGACGGTCTCTACGCGGCTTTTAGCATGGGCCGAGTGTCCTCCCACTCCGTCGTGTAGCAGAACGATGGCGCCCGGAAACAGAAATCGCCTGACCCTGCGCACGATGCCGGCGGCGTCCCTGCGCGAGTCCATCGACGAGAAGCTCCAGTGGACGGTGTGCAGGCCGAACTCGGCAAGAATTCGCTCTGGTTTCTGGCGTCCCAGGTATGCAAAGGGAAACCGCAAAAAACGCGGTCTGGCGCCGGTGGCCTTTTCGATCTGCTCGACAGATTCCACCACTTGCCGGCGGAAGAACTCGTCGTTATCGGCCACGGCCCGCTCGTGGGTGAAAAGGTGTAAGCCGGGCTCGTGTCCCCGGGCGACGACTTCGCGGGCCATGTCGGGAAAACGAGCGACGTGCTCACCGATCATGAAAAATGTTGCCGGCGCGCCATGCTTTTCCATGATCTCGAGTATCTCGGGTGTCCAACTCTCGCTCGGCCCGTCGTCGAACGTCAAGGCCACCTGCGCCCCGACTGGCCCGCAGGTATACGCCCCCCCAAGCAGCCGTGAATGGGCCCCAAGGTAGGCACTGCGAACCAGGCACACGGGTTTTTGGAAGAGTTTCAACACGATCGCAGCAAGGCTCGCGGGCATCTTTTCATGCCCACATAAAAAGTGACGGCCCTGCGAATGTCAAGTGAAGAGACGTTCCCTGGATCTCCCACCCTGGCTCCAGGACGCACCCGATCTTGGCCACTGGGCCGCGGCTCCGATGCCTGCCGGGCCTCATGTTCTCCCTCGGCCGCGGATTTGCGCGTCCTGACTGGTTGTGGACGATTTTCGCGCGCACT
>DATKYQ010000084.1:0-120474 GCA_035528415.1 Myxococcota bacterium
GACCAGTGATACCAATCCGGGCGCGCGCACGAACGGCTCGTCCTCGCGCGGCCTCACCCGGGACGCCGGCTCGTCGCCGCCAAGCCAACTGGCCATCTCCTCGTCGCCCGGGACCCGGGCTGTCAGCCGCTCGGCGTCCACCGTGGCGTCGAAAAATGCGTCGTAGGCTTTTTCCTGACGGGTGCGCGACAGCTCGGCCGCACGCACCACACGGCGAAATGCCGAGGCCGCCGCCGTCCACTCGGCCCACTCGGGGCCGAAGCGCCTCTCGAGAAGCTTGCGCATGCGCCTGGTGACGAAGGGCGCCTCCCCGGCCGAGGCCACCGCCAGTTGAAAGGCGCCCCTTCTCATCCGGGCCGGCAGATGGAAGGTGCATAGCTCGGGGTCGTCGGCCACGTTGACCCACACCCCGGCGCGTTCGGCGTCTTCGAAAACCTCGCGATTGACGCGGCGATCGTCGGTGGTCGCAAAGACCAGGCTGTATGCGGCCGCTTCTCCCGGCAGGTAGGGACGCTCCTCTAGCGAGATGCGCCCGTCGCCGGCGAGAACCCGGAGGGGATCGATCGGCTCAGGGGAGACGAGGCTGACTTTGGCCCCGTCGGCCAACAGGCCTTCTACCTTGCGCAACGCTACGCCGCCGCCCCCTACAACCAGACAGCGCCGATTGCCGACATCGAGCATCACCGGGTACATGCAGATTACCTTTCCGCGAGCCGGATCAGAATCCGCCCCCGGCCAGCTCCCTGAAGCGTAGTCCGCCCCCCAGGAATCGCAAGAACATTCCCTTGCCACGCAGCCAGCGGACTGCTTCCGCCGCCCGGGTTCCGCGCTCGCAGACCACGACGTTGTCCGCGCCGTCGATCTCCGTAAAGCGTTGCCGGATTTCCTCCAGGGGGATGATCTTCAGGGAATGCGCGTTCAGCGGGCGTGCCTCTATCTCGAAGGAATGGCGCACGTCGATGACACACGCAGCGCTCAAATCCGCCAGAGGCGAGATTGATTCTACACCCTCCTCCTGGTTGGCGGCCACAAAGGCAGTCGTCGCCAGGGGATCGATGGCCGGAGCGTAGGGTGGAGCGTAGGCATGCTCCAGTTG
Organism: Myxococcota bacterium; assembly: GCA_035528415.1. Lineage (GTDB taxonomy): Bacteria > Myxococcota > B64-G9 > B64-G9 > B64-G9 > DATKYQ01. The sequence continues at coordinate 1,097 of DATKYQ010000084.1, forward strand.
TGCCAGGTCTTCTATGGAAGCCCCTTTGGCGATGAAAAGGCAAGCCAGGTCAACTCTCTTGGCGACCTCGCCTTCCCCGGCCGCCTGCATGCCGAGGATGCGCAAGCTTTCTTGTTCATAGGTCAGTTGCAAGGCAATCTCTTTGGCCGCCGGCCAGTAGTGCGCGCTGTCGTGGCTATGCACCCAGACACTTCGTGCCCTGATTCCACATTGCAGCGCCTGCTCACGTGTCAGTCCGACGGCTGCCACGTTGCAGTCGAAAACCTTCACCGCGACGGCGCCGGCGATGGCCGGAAAACGTTCTTCGCGGCCGGCCAGGATGTTTGCCAGCGTTCGACCCTGCCGGTTGGCAAGCGATCCCAGCGGCAGGAAAGAGTTGTCCGCCGTCACGCTGTTTCGGGACAGCACGCAATCACCGATCGCCCAGATATGATCGATCGAGGTCGCCAGGCGATCGTCTACGAGAATGGCGCCCTTTGGGCCGAGTGCCACCTCGGCCGTACGGGCCAGGGCCGTTGCCGGCACAACGCCTACGGCCACAACGATTGCATCTCCCCTAAACTCGCGGTCGCCGATCGAAACGCTCGCCCCGGCATCGCCGGCCGTAATGCTTTCGACCGCGCACCCGGGAAAAAACTGCACGTCGTTTTTCTCGATCTCCCGCTTCACGATTCCGGCCAACTCGGCATCCAGCAGGCCCGAAAGCGGATCAGAGGCCGCTTCGATCAGGGTCACTTCCGCGCCCCACATGACGCTGAAAGCTTCTGCCAGTTCGCAGCCGACAAGACCTGCACCGATCACCACCACGCGCTGGATTTTCCTCCCTGCCAGCCCGGCGTGCAGCGCCTCGAGATCGTCCAAAGAATGAAAAGGCCGCACCCGCGGGTGGCTCGGTTGCCCTGGCAGGGTCTGCGGCCGGGATCCCGTGGCGAGCACCAGCTCGTCCCATGCAAGAATATTCGCACCGTGACTTCCAGATGTCGCGAGCTTGTGTCCGGTTACGTCGATCGATACGGCCCGCTGGCCGCAAAGCACCTCGAAGCCTTTAATATTTCTGAAGTAATCGACATCGCGCAACGCCCCGTCATCGGTGCGCCTAAGAGCATCGAAGTCATCGATGTCTCCCGAGAGCGCGTACGGCAACCCGCAGGCAGCGAAAGAAAACTTCCGGCGCGCCTCGACCAGCGTAATCTGCCAGTCGGGCTTGAGGCGGGCGAGCCTGCAGGCACAACGTAAGCCGGCGGCGGAGGCCCCGACGATAACTATCCTCTTCCGCTCGCTTTTCATTGTGACCGACCCGATGGGCTATCCTGCCTGGATTCCTTCCCTTACCGAGATGGCGATCTTATACAGGCCGGTTAAAATCAGTATTCCGATGCCGTATACTCCCAGCGTTACCAGGCCCTCGATGGCCGTGGGCGCGTACTCGGTCACGTGCTCGAGCGGCGAGGGAATGAAACCGGCCACCACCAGGCCCAGTCCCTTGTCGATCCAGATCGCCAGAATCACACCGGCCGCGGTGAATCCCAGCACCTTTTCGTTGCGCCGCGCCCGGGGAAACAGCAATATAACCAGCACCGCCACGGACATCAACTGGGCGGTCCACATCCAGGGAACCAGGGCATGGTGGCCGTGCAGTCCGAGGAACATGTACTGGAAGTGGTTCATGTGTTCGGGAATGCCGCTGTAGATCCCGGTGAACAACTCCATGGCCACGAAGAAGACGTTGATCGCCATGGCATAGGTGACGATCACGGCGATCTTCTGGATGACTTCCTTGCCGGGGTCGAACTTTGAGACCTTGCGCACCAACAGGCAAAGCAGAATCAGCAGGCTGGGACCCGAGGCGAAAGCCGAGGCCAGAAAACGCGGCGCTAAAATGGCGGTCAGCCAGAAAGAGCGGCCCTCGAGACCCGAATACAGAAAGGCTGTCACGGTGTGGATGCTGACCGCCCAGGGAATCGAGAGGATGATAACCGGACGGATCCATTTCGGCGGCGCGATGCCCTTGCGCTCGGCGCCGAAGGTCACCATCGAGATGACGACGTTGAGAAACAGGTAACCGCCCAGCGCCATCATGTCCCAGAACATCATCGAGTTGGGCGTGGGGTGTAAAAGCACGTTCAGCACGCGTTCCGGCTGCCCCATGTCCACGAAGATGAACAGCATGCACATGGCCACCGAGGGGATGGCCAGGAATTCACCCAGGATGGTGACCTTGCCGAAGGCCTTGAAGTCGTGCAGGTAGTACGGCAAGACGACCATCACCGCCGAGGCGGCCACTCCGACCATGAAGGTGAATTGGGCGATGTACAGGCCCCATGACACGTCCCGGTTCATCCCGGTGACCGACAGGCCATCGCGCAGTTGAACGAGATAGGCTATACCTCCGGCTCCAATGAGCGCCAGCAGGCAGAAGATCCAGATCCAGTAACGACGACTGCCACTGAAAGCTTTTTCCAGCATGACGTCCTCACACGACGTAAAACACGCTGGGAGAAGTACCCAGGCTGGGTTTACGGCGAATGGTTGTCTTCTCTCGAAGAGCCAGCGAGATGGCCGAGTTTGGATCTCCGAGATCCCCGAAGATCATGGCGCCCGGCCCGGCTATGCGGTTGGCGGCCTCGACGCAGGCCAGCCCGAGACCCTCGGCCAGACGCTCGGCGCAAAGGGTGCACTTTTCCACCACACCTCGGGTTCTGTGCGGGTAGTCCGGGTTGAGTTGCTTGATGTGCGGCGCCGGATCCTCCCAGTTGAAGCTGCGTGCCCCATAGGGGCAGGCGGCGATGCAGTAGCGGCAGCCGATGCAGCGGTGCTGATCCATCATGACGATGCCGTCCGCCCGCTTGAAGGTGGCCTGGGTCGGGCAGACCCGCACGCAGGGCGGCCGGTCGCAGTGGTTGCACATGACCAGTACGTCGGATTCCTTGAGGCTGGCACGGGAATGCTCGTTGGCCTGGTTGGGAAACGCGTTTTCGAAGCCTTCGCTCCAAATCCACTCGATCTCGCTGTGCGGGCGCTCGATTTCGGGAATGTTGTGAAGCCTGCGGCAGGCATCGGAGCAGGCGCGCCTGACTTCCGGGCGCCGGCACTTGTTGATGTCCACTGCTAGCGCCCAACGTTTGCCTACGAGATTGCCCGGTAGCGGCTCGCTCTTGATCGCCTTGGCCAGTGCCGAGACGACTGGAATGCCCCATGCGGCGCCAACGGCCGAGGCGCCGGCCACCTTGAGAAAGTTTCTTCTGCCATCGTCCATGGCTCAGTCCCCTTTCGGCTCTACGTGGCAGTCCCAGCAATACGGGGCGACACTCATGAAGTTGTGGCAGCGATCGCAGAAGCGGGACTTGCTGGTGTGGCATTTCATGCAGCCGCCGGACAGGCTCATCCGGTAGCGGCATTCGCCAGCGACGCACAGCCCGCCTGTGCAATCCGTGTCGCTGCCGCAGGGCACGACCTGCTCGGGAACATATAACCGCTTGCCGTCGCGTACCACGGCGTCTCGCCAGTTGTTGAGAAGATCCATGTGCCAGGCTTTCATGTACTCCCGAGACTCGACACAGTGCTTCTCGGCAGTTGGCAGCTCAGGATCGGGTTTATAGCCGGGTTCTCCGAGGGCATCGGTGAACCACAGCGGAAGGGTTACCAGGACCACGAAGACAACCAACCCGGTGATGACTTTTCCGGCGTCATACATTGTTGGAATCCTCCTCCTGTTTTCCCACTGACTCCAGGCGCAGGTTGATCTTGCGCTCGTTCTCGCCGTTGAAAACCATGGCGTTGGCGACCAGCTCGTGAATGCCGGTTACCTTGACCCCCGGCGCCCAGTAGTCGCAGACGGTTACCAGGGTAGCCCGGTCAATGGCGCACATGGTGCAGAGCTGGTTGACGTCGAACTTGTCCCGGACGAACTTGACCGCGTTGCCCCGTGGCAAGCCGCCGCGCAGCCGCATCTCCATGTTCTCGTCCGTTCCCAGGCCGGCCCCACCGCCGCAACAGAATGTCTGCTCGCGAATAGTGTTCTCAGGCATCTCGAAAAAGTTGTTACAGACGTTTCGGAGGATGTAACGCGGCTCTTCGAGGATGCCCATGGCCCTGGCGGGGTTGCAGGAGTCGTGGAAAGTCACCCGGATGTGATCGTTGCGACTCGGGTCGAGCTTGAGCTTGCCGTGCTTGATCAGATCGGCGGTGAACTCGGCGATGTGAACCATCTTGGTGGAACGCGCGTTTTCGAAGACCGTGCCGGTGATCGGCGAGCACGGCACTTCGAGAAAGTCGGCCGAACCGTTCATTGTATCCATGTACTGGTGCATAACGCGCCACATGTGGCCGCACTCGCCTCCCAGGATCCACTTGACCCCCAGGCGCTTTGCCTCGGCGTAGATCTTGGCGTTCAGGCTCTTCATGATTTCATTCGAAGTGAACAGGCCGAAGTTGCCGCCTTCAGAGGCGTAGGTGCTCCAGGTGTAGTCAATTCCAAGCTCGTTGAGCATGAGCATGTAACCCATGCAGGTGAAGGTGCCCGGTTCGGCCAGGAAATCGCCCGAAGGTACGACGAACAGGACCTCGGCGCCCTTCTTGTTCATCGGGATCTTGACCCTGATCCCGGTGGCTTCCTCGATGTCGTCGGCGAAGAACTCGAGCGTGTCCTTGAGACCGTGTGGCTGGATGCCCAGGTGATTGCCGGTGCGGAAACAGTTGGCCACCGGCTCGATCGCCCAGTTGACGTAGATTCCCAGCAGCCCGAGCAACTCACGCCCCATCATTGTGATCTCGGCGGTGTCTATTCCGTAGGGGCAAAAGACCGAGCAGCGGCGGCACTCGGTGCACTGGAAGAAGTAGTAGAACCACTCCTTGATGACGTCGATTGTCAGCGGCCGGCCGCCGGCCAGCTTGCCTAGGATCTTGCCGGCCGTTGTGAAGTCGTTGCGATAGACTGAACGCAGCAACTCGGCCCGCAAAACCGGCATGTTCTTGGGATCGCCGCCGCCGATGAAGAAATGACACTTGTCGGCGCATGCTCCGCAGCGCACGCAGATATCCATGAAGATCTTGAAAGTACGGAACTTGTCCAGGCGCTCCCGGATGCCGTTGTGAACGATCTCTCTCCAGTTCTCGGGCAGCTTCCAGTCCTCATCGGTGACAGCCCAGTCACGCGGGTTGGGCAGGTCGAGATACTTGAGGTGCTTGGCCTTGCCGGGATAGATCCACGAGCCGGGCCGGAACTCGACCGGTGTGTCCATCCAGTCGGCGGCCGGCGGCCGGTGATCGATCTGCAGCACCCGGTCGTGGTCGTAGTATTCTACCTGGTCGAATTTTACCTTGGCCATGGCCTACTCCTCGCCCTTGTTGTCGTTGCCGGATTCGGGTGCTGCCCCGGGTTGCTTATCCACGGGAATGCCGGCAGCGATCATCTTCTCACGGAAGTCGTCCTCGTACTCCTCGTAAGTGTGCACCTTGACCTGAGGGTTCCAGGGATTGATGTGCCGCCTGGCACGGTTGTTGTTGGCCAGGTTGCGGGTCGGGCTCATGAACACGCCGGCCATGTGGGTCAGCTTGCTGAACGGGAAATAGGCGAACAGCACGCATATCAGGAACAAGTGCATGTAGAAGAGATAGTGAATTCCATCAGGGACCTGAGGGTGAAAGGAGACCAGACCCAGAGAGAGCTGTTTGATTCCGACGATGTCCGTCTTGACCATGTAGCGCAGCAGGAAACCGCAGGTGCCTATTCCCAGAAGAAGAAACAGGGGAAAGTAGTCGTTGACCAGCGAGATGTAGCGTACCTGGGGAATGTATAGGCGCCGCAGCAGCAGGTAGCCCAACGCACCGAGCAGGACGAAGCTGGTGATGTAGAAGACGGGCACCCCGACCTGGAAAAAGCCGTCCAGGTTCGAAAGCAAATTGACCGGGTACGGCACCGGCTGGGTGAAGAAGCGCAGGTGCCTTAGAATGATCACCAAGAAAGAGTAGTGAAAAGCCAGTCCGCCCAGCCAGAGCCACTTGGTGGGACCATAGACGACCCGTTCTCCTTCCTTGACAGCCATCCTGGTATTGCGGAACAGGGAGCGAAAGAAGAGGATCTCGAGCAGCATGCGGCCGATCACCTGCCAGGTGGTGTAGGGATTGTCGAACTTGTTCTGCCGAATCCAGGGCAGAGACTTTTCCTGCCCGCAGGTTGTCGGAATGCGAAAGGGAACGGGTGATCGCGCCCAGTTGACAACCCGCCAGATCAAGCCGCCCAGGAATAGCACCAGGGCGACGTACGGCAAGACCACCCCGAACACGGCCTGCCAGTGAAGCACCTCTGTCCCCAGGTAGGCCAAGCCTGCCAGTACCAGGACAGCCAAGAGGGAAATCGCGGCTTTCATGGACGACTACCTCGTAAATGTTTGAGTGTCATGTGGCGTCCTTCTCGGGCTGCGGCTCGCTGCCGGAGTTGTCAATGAAGAACCCCGACCGCTTCACCAGGGAGGAAATCCTTCTTTCCACCTCGTTGACGCGGAGCTGATACATCTTTTCGCGGGAGCGGACGAACAGATCGAAGGCAAACAGGGCCATCTGATCTATGCGTCGTTCAAAATCCAGAAACTCCCGGGCGACCTGTGGCCGGTCGAGCTGTGCTTGGATCTCTTCTCTGATGACGTCCTTGAGCAGTAGGGCGAAGACCACCGCCCGCGACGGGGTAAAATCCTGCACCGCGCGGACCTTGACGATCTCCTCGATGCAGCCACAAAGCACGGCGGAGTCAGCCTTCGTAAGCAATGCCTCGAAGGCCGCTTCGAGCCCCGCGGCCAGTGCCTGACCCACCGGGTTGGCGAAGCGGTTCTTCTGACGCCTGAAGAAGGCCCGACTCTCCGCGGGATAGGTCTCTAGCGTCTTCTCGATCCACTTGTCTGTGAGGACGGCCTTCTTCTCCCGCAACAGATCGTCAAGTTTTGGCATCTACTATACCCTGCTCCCCCCCAAGACGGCGACCCGCCGGAATCTCCCGATCCCGGGTTCCGGACGGGGCGCTGCTCGATTTGCTCCCGCCGACTTCTCAAACGCAGCCGGTAGGCTTGGGCAGCCCGGCGATCTTGCAGGCGCCCTTGGCCGGCCCGGAAGGGAACAACTCGTAGACCTTGTTGAGCTTGAAGCCCGTGGCCTTGCACAGCTTGCGAATCATGGGCGCCGTGCCGAACTCGATGTAGTACTCGCGCAGGAAATCGACCATTTTCCAGTGCTCATCGGTCAGATCGTCGACGCCCTCTGTCTTGGCCAGCGCGGCGGCAACGTCCTTGGTCCACTTGTCCGGCTCCTGGATGAATCCGTCCTCGTCGACCTCGATAGTCGAATCACCAACTTGAAAGTCTGCCATTTTTCCTCCTCCTATTTGTTTGGTGTTGACGTGTCCTGCGAATCGGAACCAATCTCAACGGTGACTGCGCCGCCGCCTATATTCTCTTCGTAACGTCCCATCACGCGCACGAACTCGGGTTGCGGTGCGAAGCCGAGTTGCAAGGCCTTCTGATAAAACATCCAGGCCTCGGGGGTATTGCCGAGCGAGTGCAGGCCGACCGCCATGTAATAATTTCCACCGGCATGCTCGGCGTCAATCTCGAGTACGCGCCTGAAACAGTCGACCAACTCATGGGTCTGCTTCAGGTAAAGATGACCCAGCCCCTTGTTGTAGTGGGCCAGAAGCGCCTGGGGATCGTGTTCAATAGCATTGTTGTTGGCCTCGACGCAGCCAGCGAAGTCGAGGCGGGTCAGGCAGACGCCTCCCAGGTTGATCCAGGCCTCGACGCAACCCGAATCGATCTGGAGAGCCCGGCGCAGTTCGGCCTCGGCCGGGCCGTACTGCTGTGCCTTGATAAGCGCCAGGCCCAATTTCAGGTGAGCGCGTAGAGAGTCGGGGTCTTCTTCAACCGCGCGGCGCAGCTTGTCCAGGAAGCTAATTGTCGACGTCTCAGCAGCCACAACCTTCTCCTTTAGCGTTAAGGAATCCGGCCAGCCGGTTGCCGACCTCGCCGGGGCAGGCCCGGGCGACGATCTTCAAGGCGGCGGACAGATCTTTGCGCAGTCCTTCATCTCCCGCCAGGCGGGTCAAGTCGGGAACCATCGGCAGCAAAAGATCGGGTTGCTCTTCGGCGATGGCCCGAACAACGGCGGGAGCGGTAAGTGCATTTGCGCCCGACTCGTCATTCATGGCCCACACCAGACGGCGGACGAGTTCAGCAACCGCTTTTTTGTGGTAACGGCTTGCCCTGGCGATCGCCCGGGCGGCCGTGCTGCGAATCGTCGCGTCGGTCCGGTAGGTCATGCCCAGCAGGAAACGGACCGCACGCACGTTTCCTGCCACGATATCGTCGAGATCGTCGAGACGGCCGTCCACAACGGCCTGTTGTACAGTCTCCTTCAGCCGCACTTGGCGCATCCTCTCTTGTCTTCGGCCCGCTTAGCGACGGCGGCTCTCACCATGCCCGCGGCCCAATCCGGCGTCGCCAAGGCATGCAGGTGAGTGTAGGTCGCAACGAGGTTGCCCACCCTGATGCCGTCGCGACCCCCGCCGAGCCCGATACCGCGATCGAGAGCCATCACGGTCGTCAGATCAACGGGGGCTTCTATGATCCGCGAGTAGTGAAACTCGTGGCCGCGCAGGACGGTGTCTGCGGCTAAAAAAGGGTTGCTTTGATCGATACGGGCCTGCGTGTAACCGTGGCCCTGGGGTTGCGGCGTATGCTCAACGACGATCGGCAGCACGCCCGCCATCGGGTAGCTGGTTCCGTTTTTCAAAAGGGCACGGGACAGGTACATCAGCCCGCCGCACTCGGCCCAGACCGGCAGACCCCGCCCTATGCAATCTGCCAGCAGGCCCCGAAACCTTTTATTGGCCGAGAGCTCGGCCGCGTGTTCCTCGGGAAAGCCTCCTCCCGCGTAGAGGGCGTCGATCGACGGCAGCGATTCGTCCGCCAAGGGCGAGAGGGGCACGAGTTCGGCCCCGGCCCGTTCGAGGGCCTCGATGTTCTCCGGGTAGTAAAACGAGAAGGCCAGGTCCCTAAGCAGCCCGATACGGCATTTCGGCCGGATGCCCGCCGCAGTGTTTCCAAGGTCGACTTCCGTCGATGAAGATCGTTCGGCGAGATCGACTATCGCTTGCAGATCGACATGATCGCGAACCGCCTGCGCGGCGGACTCGATGGCCCGCTCACGATCCGGGTGTTCGATGGCTGTCACCAGCCCCAGGTGGCGGGAAAGAAGCTCTTGCGTGCGTAGTCTGGGAATGGCGCCGAGCACGGGCAGATCGCATCTGTCAGCGATCGTCTCGCGAATGAGCGCCTCCTGACGATTGGTGCCCACCCGGTTGAGAATGACGCCCGCCAGTGGAACCCCGCGCTCCATCTGCTGGCAGCCGAGCACTTGCGCCGCCACGGTGCGCGTCGCCTTGCTGACGTCAACAACCAGCACTACCGGGGTTCCGCTGAGCCTGGCCAGGGCGGCCGACGAATGGGAGCCCGTGGCATCGAGACCATCGAAGAGACCGCGGTTGCCTTCGATCACCGCCAGGTCGGCCAGGCTGCCGGCCATGGCGAGCGATCGCAGGATTGTATCGGCAGGCATCATGAAAGTGTCGAGGTTGCGCCCGTCCACACCTGCCGCGGCGCCTAGCCAGGCGGCATCGATGAAGTCGGGGCCTTTCTTGAAGGGTGCGACGCGCAGGCCGCGCCCTCGCAGGGCGCGGATCAAGCCGAGGCAAAGCAGCGTCTTGCCGGAATCACCAGCCAGACCGGCAATCATCAACCTCGGTGGCAAGCGTGCCATACATATCCCTCGAAATCGTCAGACCATGTCGATGAAGCCGCAGGGGCACTCGTCCATGCACTTCTTGCAACCGTCGCAGGTGTTCAGGTCAATAGTGTAGTAATGACCAGGCCGCTGTCCGTCGGTTACCTTGGCGAAGCAAGAAGGCGTGCAGAACATCCAGCAGCGCTCACACCCGAAGCACATTCCACACGAGTAACAACGCGTGACTTCCTCGATGAACTGCTCCTTGGTGATGCCCAGATCGATCTCGGACATGGGTTTCGAAAGCCATTCTTCGACCGGCCGATGGGCGCGTTCGTTTCTCTCTTTGGGATCGTAGAGATCGTGGCGTATGCGGTCCTTGACGACCAAGGGAATGTCGGGCGGCATCGGCGGCTCCGTGCCGCGCAGCTCGGCGTCGAGCACCTCGGCGGCGCGGCGGCCCTGGCCGACGGCGATGGTTACCAGGCCCAGCTTGAGGTCGTCGCCGCCGCAGAAGACGCCGTCTGTCACTTTGCCGTTCTTGTCCGCTTCGATCCAGCGTCCCTTGGGGCCCAACTCGCCCAGGGGCGCCCAGTCGGGTTCCTGCGAAATGGCGGCGATCAGCGTGTCGATGGGAACCTCGTACTCTGAACCCTCGATGGGCACCGGGCGCTTCCTGCCCGAATCGTCCGGCTCGCCGAGTTCCATCTTCTGGACTACCACGGCCGAGACTTTGTCGCAGTCGCGCTTGATCTCGACCGGGGCGACCAGGAACTCGATCTTGACGTCTTCTTTCAGGGCGTCTTCGATTTCGGAATCGATGGCCGGCATCTCGGTGCGTGTGCGGCGATAAAGTATGGTTACTTCCGCCCCGGCCCGGCGGGCGGCACGGGCAGCGTCGATGGCGGTGTTGCCGCCGCCGATCACGGCGACTTTTGCGCCCACGTCGACCTTCTCGCCGTTGTTCACTTTGTACAGGTAGCCGGTGCCCGTCCAGACACCGCTGCCCTCCTCGCCGGGCACCTTGAGCAGGCGGCCCTTGTCGGCACCGATGCCCAGAAAGACGGCCTTGTGTTTCGAGCGCAGCTCTTCGACGGGAATGTCACGGCCCACCGCAGTGTTGAGCTTCAATTCGACTCCCAGGTCCAGGATACGCTGAATCTCGGCCTGCAGCACGTCCGCCGGCAGGCGGTAGCGGGGAATGCCCCACAACAACATGCCGCCGGGCTTCTCTGTTTTCTCGTACACCGTTACCGGGTAACCGCGCCGCGCCATCTGGAAGGCGAAAGACAGGCCGGCCGGGCCGGCGCCGATGACACCGATTGACTCGCTGTGATTATCTGAGCCGTCGAGTTTTTCAAGCTTCAGGTTTTTCTCGATACCCCAGTCGCCGATGAAACGCTCGCAGGCGTTGATGGCCACCGCGCCGTCCTTTTCCGCCCTGTTGCAGTTGTCCTCGCAGGGATGCGGGCAAACCCGACCCATGACCGATGGGAAGGGGTTGGTGTTAACCAGCATCTTCCAGGCCGTGCTGAAAGAGGCTTCCTCGCTGACGCCCATCTTCTCGCGCTGTGCAATTTGGGCGATCCAGTTGCGAATGGCATTCGCGCTGGGACAGTTGGCGCCACAAGGGGGCTTTTTAGGTACCTGCTGTGGACGCTGGGACGATACGCCGCCGCCAGCCCCCCGGCTGTGAATGTGCAGGGGCTTTTTCTTCTTCTTCTTCAGCAGGGCCATGTCATCACCTTTCGAGATCTCGTTTCAAAGACAATCGGCCCCCAGACAGGGGCCGGTTTATATTGCCGCTCCCCGGGGCCCTGGCGGACCCCGGGGAGTGGGATGATGATTTCAACTTTCGGGCGGCAAGACGATGTAGCTTCCACCAACGTAGGAGTAAGTGCATTTGCCAGAGTCGATAAGTTGGCGAATCGCCTGCTTGCACAGCTTTTTGTCGCACTCATCCTCGCCGAACTTCTGTCTCATGGCCTTGGTCAAGTCCAGTGCCTTGAGGTTCTTCTTGCCGTGGTACTCTTTAACCAACTCGAACATCGCACCAGCCACATCGTCGACACTTGCACTCATGATCGACTCCTATGCGCGCTTGAAATGCACAGAGCGCCGGTAGGTCTCGCCGGCATGAGTGAAATCGTCGATGTGGTACTTGGTGAACTCGATGCCGGTGAGCTTGAAGAAACGCGGCCAGCCGATGCGCTCGATCCACTCGCCTACGCGCTCGTAGGGCCTGGCGTGCTTGGCGTAAGTCTCGACGATGTTCTTGACCGCCTTGACAGTCGACGGCCAGCGCGGTGGCTCGTTGGGGATGTAGGGGATGGCCAACTTGGAGAACATGGGTTCCGAGCGGGCCTGGCTGACCTTGCCGCCGACCCAGATCGAGACGCCGTCGGTTTCCGGGTCGTTCAGTTTCATGGCCGGGCAAACGCTGAAGCAGTTGGCGCAGAACATGCACTGGTCTTCGATCACCTCGACAGACTTGTGCCCGTCGACGGTCGCAGGCCGGATGGCGCCGGTGGGGCAGGATGCCACGGTGGAGGGAATCTCGCACTGGGCGGTCATCACCTTGTGATCGACCACGGGGCCGTGCCGGTGCACGCCGAGGATTGAAATATCCGAGCAGTGCACGGCGCCGCACATGTTCAAACAGCAGGCAAAGGCGATGCGCAACTTCGCAGGCAGCGTCTTCTCGCCGGTGAAGTAGGGGAACATCTCGTCCATCACCGCCTTGACAACACCCGAGGCGTCGGTGGCTGACGAGTGGCAATGCACCCAACCCTGGGTATGGACGATGTTGGTGATGCCCGGGCCGGTTCCGCCGACAGGGTAACCCTCTTTCTTGAGACGCTCGATGCAGGGATCTACCTTGCTCTCGTCGGTGGCCAGAAATTCGACGTTGTTACGGCTCGTCCAGCGCAGGAACCCATCGCAAAACTCGTCGGCGATGTCGGCGAAGAGGCGGATGGTCTTGGTGCTGACCAGCCTTGGCGTGGCTGCGCGAATCGAGTAGAGTTTGTCTCCCGACTCGGAGACGTGCATCAACACGCCCGGTTTCTTGATCTCGTGAAACTTCCACTTGCCGTAGTTCTTCTTGATCACCGGCGGCAAGAATTGTTCGTAGTGCGGCGGGCCTATATCGGTTTTTCTCTCAGCCATGATTCAAATCCTCCTTTGATGTCTTTTCGTGTTCGCACCGAGAACCGAGCTACTCTTCGTCCTCGTCGTCCATCTCGAAGAAGATGTACGGGTTGGTGCGCGGATGAATGACCATCTCGGGGATCGGATCCAGCCCGATCTGATCGAGAAAGTTGCCCATCCCGATACGCTGGATGAACTCGCCGACTCGCTCGCGGTTCTTGCCGTTCTCGCCCCATAGATCCCAGATAGCCTCGGTGAGTTCCTTGAGATCCTCGTAGGGCGGCTCGATTTCCATGAAGGGTACCATCACCGTGGCCAGCAGGGCGCCGCCGATGATGGGCGCCTTGGCGCCGATCAGGATTGTGGCGCCGCGCTCTTTCCCGGGCCTTAAGGCCTTGGGCATCACGTTGATGCAGTGCATGCAACGCACGCAGTCGCCGTTGTTGATCGCAAGCTTGGAGCCGTTCCAGCCGATGCACTTGGTGGGGCACAGTCCGACAACGTCGCGGGCGATGTTCAAGCCCCCGTCGGCGTACTCCTTGACCGCCGCCGCGTCGATCTGGATGTCGTCTTTCCAGGTGCCGATGACCGAGCAGTCCGAGCGGGCGATGGAGGCCACGCAGTCGTTTCCGCAGCCCGAGAACTTGAATTTGTACTTATAAGGGAAGGCCGGGCGGTGTAGCTCGTCCTGGAAGTGCTGGGTGATGTGGTCGCATAAGGCCATTGTGTCGTAGCAGGCCCACTCGCAGCGCGACTGGCCGCAGCAACAGCTCGGGGTGCGCATGTCGGAGCCCGAGCCGCCCAGGTCGAAGCCGATGCCGATCAGATCGGCGAAGATGGGCTCGAGAGCCTCGGTCCTGCAGCCGAGCAACACCATGTCGCCGGTGGAACCGTGCATATTGGTGATGCCCGAGCCGTGCTTGTCCCAGATGTCGCACACCTTGCGCAGGACATCCGCCGTGTAGAACCAACCCGCCGGCTGGTTGACCCTGATGGTGTGGAAGTGGGCCACGTTGGGGAACTTCTCGGGCACGTCGCTGTAACGGCCGATCACGCCGCCGCCGTAGCCCAGCACGCCCACGATGCCGCCGTGCTTCCAGTGGCTTATTTTTTCATTGTACGATAGCTCGAGTACGCCCAGCAGGTCGTTGGCCGCCTCTTTGCCGTCTTCTGCGCTCTTCTTGATCTCGCGGACGAAGCTGGGCCAGGGGCCCTTGTCCAGCTCGTCGAGAAGCGGGGTCTCTCTCAATTTCACACTCATTGCCACTCCTTTCGGTATCTACGTCGTGGGATAAAAATGTTCGACCCTTGTTTTCATGCCGGTCCTACTCGGAACGCCGGAGGATAGTTTCACCGCGTCCCGGTGTTGTCAATACCAAAGGCCCCGAATAGAAAGCGAAAATTTGGATATAGGCAATAAAAAGGATTGATAGCGAAATAGTGTCCATGCTAAAAGACTTCTGCACGTCGATTCTTGCAATTGCGTTGTCGACTGTTGGTATGTATTAAAGGGGAGAAGAGTTGGAGCTCCACCAGCTACGTTGCTTACTCGCGGTTATCCAGGAAGGCGGTTTTAACCGAGCCACCACCCGGTTGCACATCACCCAGCCGGCACTTTCGTACCAGATTAAACAGCTCGAACAGGAGTTGGAAGTGCGCCTGTTCAATCGCCGGCCCGGAGGGGTGAGCCTGACCGAGGCAGGCAGGACGCTTTCGCAGCATGCCGTCGAAATCATGGAGAAGGTGCGCAGCGCACGCCGGGCGATAGAGGAACTGACCGAGGGAGTGTCGGGGGAGATTCGCATCGGAACCGTGAACAGCGTGGGTATCTATTTCTTACCTAAGTTGCTTTGGGACATGAAGGAAAAGTACCCCAACGTGCGTCCCAACGTTCTCTACAGGCATTCGGGCGAGATTATTGAGGCGCTCCTTTCCAATCGCGTCGATCTGGCCCTGGTGGCCAACCCGGGTTCGGACAGACGGCTGCGCAACGAAGTCGTGATCGAGGAAAAAGTCTCGCTGGTTTGCGGCAGATCGCATCCTTTTTTCGGCCGCGGAGCCGTTCGTCCCAGCGAGTTGAACGGCCTCAAGAGTGTTTCACTCTCGCTGGAGAGCCCGACCGGCAAGTTGGTCAGGGACTTCCTGGCGCGCCTGGGTGTCGGCATGGAGCCGGTCGTCTCCACAGACAACGTGGAGACGGTCAAGAAAATGGTCGAGGTCGGCATGGGTGTCGCTTTCTTGCCGGACATGGTGACCGCCTCGGATATATCCTGTTCGGGAGAACCGATCGGCCGGTTGTCTCGCATAGATGTCGGCCCGCCGATAACGCGCCGCATTGTGCTTTCTACCTGGAAAAACGCGGAGATGAGTCGTGCGGCGCGCACTTTTATTGAAGAGCTTCGCCTGCACGGATCGGCCTGGAAAAGCTGCATAGAGTCCGAACCGGAAGACTGATCCAGATGTTTTCCGGGTGTCTGCCGCCGCCTGAGCTTCCTTGACTATATAAATTTTCTTTATCACATCAATACAAAAAATCGCCTTGACAGACATTGGATACTGGATGGATAAGGAGGATCCTTTTGGGAGTGAACCCTTTCATGGGAGTATATTATTTTCATCAGTTGCTTACCTTTCAGAAGCAACTCCTACCTTTCACGTTGGCCCGCGTGGCCAGGAGGTGATGTATGCCAAGTTTCGTGAACCCAGAAAAGTGTGACGGGTGTAAGGCGCTCGACAAGACCGCCTGCCAGCACATCTGTCCCAACGACCTGATGGTGCTGGACAAGGACAGTATGAAGGCCTACAACCAAGATCCCAGCCAATGTTGGGAGTGCTATAACTGCGTCAAGATTTGCCCGACCCAGGCAGTTGATGTACGCGGCTACGCCGACTTCGTGCCCATGGGCGCTTCGGTGGTTCCGCTGCGCTCGACCGACAACATCATGTGGACGGTCAAGTTCCGCAACGGCTCCATCAAGCGCTTCAAGTTCCCTATCAGGACAATTCCCGAGGGCAAGGCGGATCCGACCGGAGGTTTCGAGACCAACGCCGAACTCGACAGCACGTCCTTGTTCACCGAGCCCGCGTCCCTGGGCCTGTCCGAAGTCTGGACCAAGCAGTAGGGAAGGAGACAACCATGACTAACTTCGAAACGGTTGAGGTTGAAACTGATCTGCTGATCATCGGCGGCGGAATGGCGGCCTGCGGCGCAGCGGTCGAGGCCGCTCTTTGGGCCAAGAAGAACAACCTGAAGGTCACATTGGTCGATAAGGCCGCCATGGATCGCTCCGGTGCCGTGGCCATGGGCCTGTCCGCCATCAACCAGTACGTCGGCTTGAAAGACGGTGCCAACACCATCGAGAATTACGTCGACTACGTGCGCAACGACCTGATGGGCATCACCCGCGAGGATCTGGTTGCCAACATCGCCCGCCACGTCGACTCCTCCGTGCACCTATTCGAGAAATGGGGCCTGCCGATCTGGAAGGACAAGGACGGCAACTACGTTCACGAGGGACGCTGGCAGTTGATGATAAACGGCGAGTCCTACAAGGTGATCGTGGCCGAGGCGGCCAAGAACGCCATGGGCGCCGACAACATCTACGAGCGCGTCTTCATTACCGGCCCGCTCATGGACGGCGATCGCTGCGTGGGCGCGGTGGGCTTCTCCACGCGCGAGGACAAGTTCTACGTATTCAAGGCCCGGGCGGTCGTATGCGCCATGGGCGGCGCCGTGGGTATCTTCCGGCCGCGCTCTGTCGGCGAGGGCGCCGGTCGCGCCTGGTATCCTCCTTTCAACTCCGGCGCCTCTGCCGCCTTCACCATTGAGGCCGGCGCCGAGATGACCTGCCAGGAAGTGCGCTTCATTCCGGTGCGCTTCAAGGACGCTTACGGCCCGGTCGGCGCCTGGTTCTTACTCTTCAAGTCCCGCGCCACCAACGCCCTGGACGAGGCCTACATGCAGACCAACAAGGACGAACTCGAGAAGTGGGGTCCTTACGGCAAGGTGAAGCCGGCGCCCGCCAACCTGCGCAACTGGCTGATGATGCTCGACGTCATGGCAGGCAAGGGTCCGATCTACATGCAGACAGCCGAGGCCATCAAGAAGATCGCCGACAGCGAAACCGATCCCAAGGCCGCCAAGAAGAAACTCAAAGAGCTCGAATCCGAGGCATGGGAAGACTTCCTCGACATGACCATTTCGCAGGCTATCCTGTGGGCGGCCACCAACATCCAGCCCGAGGAGAGCCCTTCCGAGATTGCCGCAGCCGAGCCGTACTTCATCGGTTCGCACTCCGGCGCTTCCGGTGCATGGGTGAGCGGCCCGAAAGACCTGGCCCCGGACGGGTACTTCTGGGGTTACGACAACATGACCACCGTCAAGGGCCTATTCGCGGCCGGCGACGCCTCCGGCGCCTCGTCGCACAAGTTCTCCTCCGGCTCCCACGCCGAGGGTCGCATCGCCGGCAAGGCGGCCGTTAGTTACATCGTCCACGAGAACCCGCCCGCCAAGGCCAACTACGGAGACGTAGAGGCCCGCAAGGCCGAGGTGATCAAGCCGATGGTGACCTATACCGAGAACGTCGGTAAAACCACCCAGGCGGACGTCAACCCGAACTACATCCTGCCCAAGATGTTCATGATGCGGCTGCAGAAGCTGATGGACGAATACGCCGGCGGCGTGACCGCCCAGTTCACCACTTCTAAGAAGAACCTCGAGCGCGCTCTCGAACTGCTGGCCTTCCTCAAGGAAGATTCCGAGAAGTTGGCGGCCCCGAGCTTGCACGAGTTGATGCGCTGCTGGGAAAACAAGCATCGCACCTACCAGGCGGAAGCCCATGTGCGTTCGATCCTCTTTCGCGAGGAGACGCGTTGGCCCGGCTACTACTTCCGGACCGACAAGCCGACCATGGACAAGGAGTGGGAGTGCTTCGTTAACTGCAGGTATGATGCAAAGTCCGGCGAGTGGGAGATGAAGAAGGTGCCCATCAAGCACATCTTTTGAACGACCGGAACTTTTTGAGTGAAAACGTGAACGTCAAAGCCCCGGGCGCCAGCAGGTGCCCGGGGCTTGTCTTGTCGGATGGCCGGAGGATGCACGTGGATGAAGGTGCCGTTTGTTGCCCTCATTGTGGTGAACCGCTTTCCGCCTTCGTCATGCCGGACGAGGGAGGCTGGGACGGGGGTCGCCAGTGGGCCTGCTTCAATGATAAATGCTCCTACTACCAGGAGGGCTGGGACTGGATGTATGGCCAGTACCGGGTAAGAGCGTCTTACCGCTACCGGCTGATCGATCTCGATACGAACACGGCATCTCCTCTGGGTGTCTGGTCGGCTGACGCCCTGCGGGATCGTATTGTCAATGATGGCTGATATCGCTGGATGACTTTTCGGCGGCAATCTCAAAGATCGGAATTGTTTATGAGTAAAGATCGAAAAACTGAGTCCCCGGAGTTGCCATACGCACTACGAGACAAGCGCAAGCTCGGGGAAAAAGAGAAGTTCGATTTTGCCTGTCACGCTGGACTTGCCTGCTTTACCAAGTGCTGCTCGGATATCAACATCATGCTGACACCACTTGATGTCCTCGGGCTGGCCCGGCGCCTGGGCGTCTCTACCGGCGATTTTCTGCAAGAGTACACCCTGACTCCGATAACGAAAGATCTGCACCTGCCGGTAGTGCTTTTGCGCATGAACGATGAGGAAGACAAGTGCTGCCCTCTCCTGGGAGCTGAAGGTTGCACGGTGTACGCAGAACGCCCCTGGGCCTGCCGGATGTACCCGCTGGGTATGGCGCTGCCGCCCGCCAGGGCGGGGCAGAAACCCGAGCCCGTTTATTTGCTGTTCGAGGACGACTTTTGCGAGGGCACGCGCCAGGACGGCTCGTGGAGCGTCGATGAGTGGCGCGAAAACCAGGGCGTCGTCGAGCGCGAGGAACTGGAGAGCGGCTTTACGGACATCGTCTCGCATCCCTGGTTCATCGGCGGACGGCAACTCGACGTCAAACGCATGGACATGTTCTACACCGCTTGCTACGACCTCGACGCGTTTCGGCGCTTCATATTCGATTCAAGCTTCTTGGAAAGATTCGAGCTGGAGCAGTTTCTTATAGACAAGCTGCGAACCAGCGACGAAGAGCTCTTGCGCTTTTCGTTCCGCTGGCTGCGCTTTGCCCTGTTTGCGGAACCCACCATGCAGGTGCGCGAGGACGCACCCATGTAGGAGAGGAGCAAATGAACGCATCGAACACACGACCGTTGCTGGTGGTCGGGGGCGGGATCGCCGGCGTGACATGCGCCCTGGAAGCGGCAGAGGCCGACCAGGAAGTGATTCTGATCGAGGAGCAGGCCTACATCGGTGGCCGCGTGGTCCGCAACTACCAGTATTTTCCAAAGCTCTGTCCTCCCACCTGCGGAATGGAGATCAACATCCAGCGCATCGAGAACAACGCCCGAGTGCGCGTCTTGACTTCCACACGGGTTTCCCGAGCCGTGCGCGGAGATGACGGCTGGAAAGTGACGCTTGTCCGCGCACCGCAATACATCAATGAACACTGCACCGCCTGTGGAGAGTGCTCGAATGTCTGTAAGGCAAAGGTCAAAGACCCGTTCAACGTGAGCATGGGCGAGGTGCCGGCCGTCCGGCTGCCGCACCCGGCGGCCTGGCCCCAGCGCTTCGTGCTTGATCGCGATGCCTGCTCGGCTGAAGATCTCGAGGCCATCGAAAACGCCTGCCAGTATGGGGCGGTCGACATCGAGGCGACCGAGAGCGAAGAAATCATCGAAGTGGGAGCCGTGGTGCTGGCCAGCGGCTGGAAGCCCTACCCGCTCGAAAAGCTCGTTCACTTGGGCGGCGGCAAGATCGCCAACGTTATCGCCAACGTACATATGGAACGTCTGGCTGCCCCGGCGGGACCGACGGGCGGAAAAATACTGAGGCCCTCGGATGGCAAGGCGCCGGCCAGCGTGGCCTTCGTCCAGTGCGCCGGATCGCGGGACGTGAATCACCTGCCTTACTGTTCGGCGGTCTGCTGCCTGGCATCGTTGAAGCAGGCCCTCTACGTGAAGGACCAGCTGCCCGAGTGCGAGGTGTCCATTTATTACATCGACCGGCGCGCGCCGGGCAGAAACGAAGATTTTCTCACCCGAGTGGCGGCCACTGAGGGCATCAGGCTTGTCAAGGGCAAAGTCGGCAAGATCGAAGGCAAGCAGGACGGTTCGGCGACGCTGCGCCTCGAGGACGTCGAGGCGGGTCAGATATTGGAGGCCGGGGCCGATCTCGTCGTCTTAGCCACCGGAATGGTTCCAAATCTCGAAAATGGATCGCCGTTTGATCCATTGCGCGACCCGGATGGATTCGGACTGGACGATCCGGGCAGGGCCGTGTTCGTCGCCGGTGTGGCCCGGCGGCCGGAAGACGTCGCAGCCAGCGTGCGAGACGCGACCGGTGCGGCCGCCAAGGCCAGCGTCGCCGCGGGAAGGAGGGCGTGATGGAAAAGGTCGGTTTGTTTCTGTGTACCGGCTGCGAGATCGGCGCCGCAATAAAAACCGACGATTTAGAAGAGCTGGCCAAGGAAAAAGGAGCTTCCAGCTTCGTAAGCCATGCCTGCCTGTGTTCGGACGAAGGCCTGGCGCTGATCCACAAGGCCATAGATAGCGGCGAAGTGGACGGAGTTTTGATCGCTGCTTGTTCACAGCGCGAAAAGAAGGACCTCTTCAGCTTTGACAAGCGCCGGGTTGCCTGCCAGCGGGTCGCCTTGCGCGAGCAAGTTGCCTGGTCGCACAAGCCCCAGGACGAAGACACACAGATGTTGGCAGAAGACCTGCTGTGCATGGGCCTGGCTCGTGTCGCCAAGGAGGAACTGCCCAAACAGACGGAGGAAGAGATCGACCGGACGGTGCTGGTGGTCGGCGGCGGGTTGGCCGGTCTGACGGCGGCCAAGGCCGCCAGCGGCATGGGCCACCCGGTGGTGCTGGTAGAGAAAGATGAGCAACCAGGCGGCTACCTGCGCGGTATCAAAGACATGTATCCGACCCATCCGCCCTACGATAGCCTGCAGGCGAACGACATTGCCGATCTGGTTGCCGAGATCGAGGCCGACTCATCCGTCCAGGTTTTCTGCGCTTCGACCATAAAGCACATAACGGGGCAACCGGGAATGTTTGACGTCGAGGTTCAGACAGCCGCGGGCATACAGAAATTGAAGGCCGGGGCGATTGTTCAGGCCACCGGGGCGCATCCCTATGACGCCGGCCGTCTCGCTCACCTCGGCTACGGCAAGTCACCCGACGTGATCACCACTCAACAACTGGAGCAAATGCTGCGGGCCGGCAAGCTGACTTGCCCGGGGAGCGGGCGGGCGCCCGAGCGGGTGGTCTTCATCCAGTGTGCGGGATCCCGGGACGCCGACCATCTTCTTTATTGTTCGGGCGAATGCTGCGCCGCGACTCTAGCGCAGGTGGCGGTGATTCACCGCGACCACCCGAATGCCCAGTGCATGGTCATCTACCGCGACATGCGCACTCCGGGACAGATGGAGCATTTCTACCTCGGCGTCCAGGAACAGTCCGGTTGCATGTTTGCCCGCGGCGAGGTCGACCAGGTGTCGGTCGCGGGCTCGATCGAGGTCAATGTCAAAGACAGCTTGCTCGGCAAGGATGCGATCCTGCCGGCCGACATGGTGGTGCTGGCGGTGGGTATGGTTCCCAACGCCGCCGACGGCGAGTCGATCCGCGAGTTGATCGACGCCGAGGCGCGCATCACGAAGAACGAGTCGGAGACCCAGGTGACCGAGGCCAAGAAGGTCGTCGAGAAGCTCGAAAGCCACCGGGGCACCGAGATCTTGAACCTCGATTACCGCCAGGGTCCCGACCTGTCCGTGTTGCGCTACAATTTCCCAGACTCGCACTTCATCTGCTTCCCTTACGAAACACGGCGGACCGGCATCTACGCCGCGGGCGCCTTGCACGCCCCGATGGACTTCGCCCAGGCCGAGGAGGACGGCTGGGGAGCGGCCATGAAGGCAGTGCAAAACATCCGCAGTAACACCCGCGGCGAAGCGGTGCACCCGCGCGCAGGCGACGTCTCGATCGCCGAATTTTTCTTGCAGCGCTGCACGCAGTGCAAGCGTTGCACCGAGGAGTGCCCCTTCGGCGCGATTAACGAGGACGAGAAGGGCACTCCGGAGTACAACCCGCTGCGCTGCCGGCGCTGCGGCATCTGCCTGGGCGCCTGTCCGGAGCGCATCATTTCATTTCCCGAGTACTCGGTGGACTCGGTGGCCTCGATGATCAAGGCCATCGAGGTTCCCGACGAGGACGAGGAGAAGCCGCGCATAGTCGCCTTCATGTGCGAGAACGACGCCCTGCCGGCCCTGGACGAGGCGGCAGGCAGGCGCATGCAGTGGAATCCGTGGGTCAGGATCATCCCGGTGCGCTGCCTGGGTGCGGTCAACACCGTCTGGATTGCCGACTCGCTCTCGCGCGGGATCGACGGGGTGCTATTGGTCGGCTGCAAGCGCGGGGACGACTACCAGTGCCATTACATCCGCGGCTCAGAACTGGCCAACACGCGCATGTCGAACGTGCAGGAAACCCTCGACCGCCTGTCTCTCGAGTCGGAGCGGGTCAGGGTGCTGGAGCTGGCGCGTAACGAGTTCGATCGCATTCCAGAGATCTTCGAGGAGTTCGCCGATAAGATCGAAGAAATCGGGCCGAACCCCTACAAGGGTTTTTGATAGAGGAACTGCCATGAGCTCTAACAACATCATCTCGTCTGTGGATTTTCGTAAGGAGCTTGCCAAGCGGGGGGGCGAGAGCGTCTCGCGTTGCTACCAATGCGCGACCTGTTCCAGCGTCTGCCAACTGGCCCCCGACGATAACCCTTTCCCGCGCCGGCAGATGTTGTGGGCCCAGTGGAGCCTGGCCGACAGGCTGGCCGCCGATCCGGCCGTCTGGCTGTGCCACCAGTGCAACGACTGCACCGTGCGATGCCCGCGCGATGCGAAGCCCGGTGACGTCATGCAGGTGGTTCGCTCGCTGGCCATTGAGAGGCTGGCCTTTCCTTCCTTTATCGGCAAGTTGGTCGGCAAGGCCGGCGCGACCTGGCCGCTGCTTCTAGGCTTGCCGCTGGTCTTCTGGGTGGTCGTGCTATACGCCCTGAACGGCCTGGCGGTGCCGGATGTTCCGATCGGCAAGCTGATCTACGAAGAGTTCGTTCCGCACTGGCTGATCTACCTGGTTTTCTTCCCGGTGGCGGGCTGGGCAGCTCTTGCGATAATGGCCGGGGGCACGAAGCTTTTTGCGGCATTCGGGCAGACGCAGCCACGCTCGGGGTCTTTCATAGGCAGCCTGATTCCGGTGGCCTTCGATATTGCAACCCACAAGCGCTTCGACAAGTGTGAGGCCGCGGCCTCGCGGCGCTGGGGACACTTTTCTCTGATGTGGGGCTTCGTCGGCGCCTTGGTTGCCACCACGCTGGCCATAGTCTCCCTCTACATCCTGCACGAGTACCCGTTGCCGCTGGATCACCCCTTCAAGTTGATCGGCAACGCGGCTGCCGTGCTGCTTGTTGTGGGCGGTGTACTGCTGCTGGCCAACCGACTCAACGAGAACGGCAATTCAGGCGCCAGCACGGCTTACGACAACTTTTTCCTATCAGTGGTCCTACTGGTGATCTTCACGGGCGTCTTCACCGAAGTGGGCCGTTTCGTGTTCGAGCCGGGCATTGCTTGTGCGATCTACGTGGTGCATCTGGCATCGATATTGTGTCTGTTCGCAACTTTTCCTTATAGCAAGTTCGCGCATTTTGTATATCGTACGCTGGCCATGGTTCACGAGAAGATGGCCGCGAGCAAATAGAGCAATAACGGGAGTTTTTCCTTTACAACCGCAAAGGAGGTAGTCAATGAGTAATCTGGTAAATCCGCATGGCAGCAAGAAGCTGATGCCCCTCTTGCTCGAGGGCGCAGCCAAGGACGCGGAGATCAAGAAGGCTCGGGATCTCAAAAAAGTGCCTATGACCACCCGGGAAACCTCGGATCTGATCATGATGGGCATCGGCGCCTTCACGCCGCTTACGGGCTTCATGGGTAAAGACGACTGGAAGGGTGTCTGCGCCGAGTTCAAGATGCCTTCAAAAAATGACCTCTTCTGGCCGATTCCGATTACCCTCTCAACAACGAAGGAACTGGCCGACTCTATTGGTGACGGCGAGGAAGTAGCGCTCTGGGACACCGAGACCAATAGCCTGATGGGCACCATGAAGGTCACCGAGAAGTACACCATCGACAAGGAGTACGAATGCAAGCAGGTTTTCACCACCGCCGACATGGAGCACCCGGGGGTCAAGAAGGTCATGGGCCAGGCCGACATCAACCTGGCCGGACCGGTCAAAGTTCTTTCGGAGTCTTACTACCCCGAGGAGTTCAAGGAGATCTACCAGCGGCCGGCCGAGGCGCGTAAGATTTTCGAGGAGCGCGGTTGGGACACCGTGGCCGCCTTGCAGCTGCGCAACCCGATGCATAACTCGCACGCCTACCTGGCCTGGATCGCCGTCGAGGTATGTGACGGCGTCTACATTCACCAACTGGTGGGCAAGCTCAAGCCCGGTGACATCCCGGCCGGGGTGCGCGTCAAGGCCATCGAGGCGCTGGTAGACAACTATTTCCGCAAGGAGCGCGTGGTCCAGGGCGGCTACCCGATGGAGATGCGCTACGCCGGCCCGCGTGAGGCCTTGTTGCACGCGGTTTTCCGCCAGAACTACGGCTGCAGCCACCTGATCGTCGGACGCGATCACGCCGGCGTGGGCGACTACTACGGCCCCTTCGATGCCCAGAAGATTTTCCACAAGATCCCGGCCGGCGCCCTGGAGCTAAAGCCCTTGCCGCTCGACTGGACCTTCTGGTGCTACAAGTGCGGCTCAATGGCCTCTATGAAGACCTGCCCGCACAAGGAGAAGGCCGTTATCGACGAGCAAGGCGAGCACGTCAGCGGCGACCGCCTGATGCTTTCCGGAACCATGCTGCGCAAGATGCTCAGCGAGAACATGCCGGTGCCCAAGGAGTTTTCCAAGCCCGAGGTGATCACCATCCTTAAAAAATACTACGCCGGGCTGGAGGACAAGGTGGAGATCAAGCTCCACGGCGCCGCCACCGGCAATGTCAAGAAGTAACTTTTCAAGGGGGCCGGCCAAAGGCCGGCCCCCTTTCTTGTTTTCGCAGAGAATATTGGGTAGTAAGGCTTGATGCAGCTCTTGATACGCCTTTTGCCTTTCTTGAAGTGGTTCAAGGGTTACACCGCAACTTCCTTGCGCGCCGACCTGCTGTCTGGCGTCACCGTGGCGCTGGTCCTGATCCCTCAGTCGATGGCCTACGCTCAGCTCGCCGGGCTTCCGGCTTACTACGGCCTTTACGCTGCCTTCTTGCCGCCCATGGTGGCGGCGCTGTTCGGATCGAGCAATCAACTGGCCACCGGGCCGGTGGCGGTGGTTTCGTTAATGACCGCGGCGGCGCTCGAGCCCCTGGCAACGGCCGGCAGCGCCGAATACATAGCTTACGCCATTCTGCTGGCCCTGCTGGTGGGCGTCTTTCAGCTTTTGCTGGGTATCTTGCGCCTGGGGCTGATCGTAAACTTCCTCTCGCACCCGGTGGTCAACGGCTTCACCAACGCGGCGGCCATAATCATAGCCACCTCGCAGCTTTCGAAAATATTCGGTATCTACGTCGACAAGGCTCCGCATCACTACCAGACGGTCTATCGCGTGATCGCCGCCGCGGTGAACTACACGAACCTGCCCACATTGGGAATGGCGGCCCTGGCCTTTGGCCTGATGATCGGCCTTAAAAAGTTGGACCGGCGGATTCCAAACGTCCTGGTAGCTGTGGTGCTGACGATACTGATAGCCGTCTTGTTCGGTTTCGAGAAGAACGAGACTGTCAGCCATTCTCGAATTGAGTCTACAAGACTCGCGGGGCTGGTCACGCGGTTCAACCGTGCCGTAGCTGACGAGAAACAGATAGAGAACCTGCGCCTGGCATTGAACAAGGCTCCCGTCGACCGGGAGAAAGAGGGCAACCTGGAGGGGGTGTCGTGCGCCACCTGTCACCGGAAGGCCGAACTGGGTATGGTGATACTTGATCGGATCAGGCCCGGAACAACTGAGGGGCAAGTGCTCGCCATGCACAACCGCGCGGGATTGTTGGACAGACGCATCAGCGAGCTGAAGCAGGCGATCGGCAAGCACCGCGAGCAGCTACGTCACCTGTTCTTCGAGGCCGTCGAAGACGGTGAAGGCCTGCGGTTCTACACGCAAGGAACTGCGCCGGTAAAAGAAAAGACGGTCGGTGGAACCTGGCGAATAAAGATCGAAAACAACCCGCTCGATCTCGATGCCCTTACCATGATGGGCGGCGGGGCGGTCGTGGCGGGCGTTCCGCCGGGGTTACCCGGGCTAGACGTGCCCCAGGTCGACTGGAGTATCGTGCCGCAATTGTTTTTCATGGCCATGATCATTTCGCTGCTCGGCTTCATGGAGGCGATTTCCATTGCCAAGGCCATGGCGGCCCGCACTCACCAGCGGCTGGATCCCAACCAGGAGCTGATCGGCCAGGGGTTGGCCAACATAGCCGGCTGCTTCACTTCGAGCTACGCCGTCTCGGGTTCGTTTTCCAGATCGGCCGTCAACCTGCAAGCGGGTGCCAAGACCGGATTGTCCAGCGTTTTCTCGTCTGGAGTTGTAGTGATCGTACTACTTTTTTTCACCCCGCTGCTATATCACCTGCCGCAGGCCGTCTTGGCGGCTATTATCATGATGGCAGTCTTCGGGTTGCTGAACGTCAAGGGTTTCATCCATGCATGGGAAGCCCGCAGGTTCGACGGGATCACCGCGATCATTACCTTGTTGGCGACGCTCTTTTTCGCGCCTCACCTGGAGTACGGCATCTTCATCGGTGTGGCGCTTTCCCTGGGCGCATATCTCATGCGCACCATGAAGCCGCACATGGCCGAGTTGTCGCTGCACCCGGATGGCTCGCTGCGCGACGCCCGCCGGCATGGATTGTCGGTCTGCCGGCATGTCGCCGCCGTTCGTTTCGACGGCCCGCTGAACTTCGTCAATGCCACCTACCTGGAAGACGAGATTCTAAAGCTCAACGCGGAGATGCCGGCCCTGAAGTGTCTCCTGCTGGCCGCGCACGGAATCAACGAGATAGACGCATCGGGGGAAGAAACGCTCTCGCTGCTGGTCGACAGACTGCGTGCGGCCGGTTATGAGATTGCTTTTTCCGGCGTAAAGGAAGAGGTGCTCGATGCAATGAATCGCACGCATCTTTTCGAAAAAATCGGCGCCGAGAACTTTTACCCGACACAGCTTCAAGCCGTGTCCAGTATCTACGCCCGTGCGCACTTGAACTCGGACGAGAAAAACTGTCCTTTAGAAAATATGCAACCGCACATTGCCGACCTGTCGCTGCACCCGGACGGCTCGCTGCGCGAGGCGCGCAGGCACAATCTGGCCTTGTGTCAACACATAGCGGCCCTTCGTTTCGACAGCCCCCTGAACGCGGCAACCTCGTCCTACCTGGAAAAAAAGATCCGCGAGCGGGTGGCCCTGTTGCCCAAGTTGAAGCACGTTCTGTTGGCGGCGCACGGCATCAACGACGTTGACTCCTATGGAATGGAAACAATCCGGCAAGTGATCGAATGGCTGCGCGGCGCAGGTATTAAGTTCTCACTGAGTGGCGTCAAGGAGAACGTACTGGACAACATGAGGCAGGCCGGCCTGGTCGATATTATCGGCGAGAAGAATATTTATCCCACCCAGCTAAAGGCGATAAGCAGCATCCACGAGGAAGCCCACCGCGGCTCGACCGAAAAACGTTGTCCGCTTATCGAAGTAGTGCCATGAGCGATTCTCCCTCCGGCATTGGGATCTTGCGCATCGGGCTGCGTCATGTCGGACTGCTGGAGTTCGTGCTCGACCGTTGGTGAGACCGCCTGCGTCGCACTCCTGATTTCATTCCGAGGCCGAGACGGTCTCCGCGGTGTGTTCCTGGCCGTCGAAGCGCAGGATCGTGTGTTTATCGCCGACCACTGTGCGCACCAGCACGGGGCGGGTCCAGATGCGATGGATCGCCTCCATCGTGGCCTGGGCCCAGTCCAGTTTTAGGTCGATGCCTTCGTGCCGGTGAACCATGAGCAGCTCGCCGCGGTTGAGATGATTCAGATCGATCACCTCGATGACGGGCTGGCCGAAGTTAGTTAGTGAGAACAACAGTCGGGTCTTGATCTGCTTGAAGGCGCGTGTGTCGATCTCCCAGTTGCCGCTGCGCTTATTGTAGTGATAGCCGAAAAGCTTCTGCTGAAAGCTGAACTCCTCGTCGAGGAACTCGTCGATAAAGGTGACGTCGTTGTGCAGCTTGCGGACTTCGAAGATTTTCTCACGGCCAAGGCCGAGCTTCTTGTTCCAGCGGCGTTTCTTGTCCAGATCGCCGCATTCCTCGTACTCCTTGCCGAAGCGGCCGCGGTTCCACTTGTCCTCTATGTACCTGTACAGTTCGATCCCCAGCTTGTAAGGGTTCAGGCTGCCTGGCCGGGTGCCCATGGTGCCCGAGTGGTGGTCGGCGAAGTCGATGATTTCGGCGTCGTTCAGAGACCTCTGCGTGCTTATGGTCGAGTGCCAGTACGAGGCCCAGCCCTCGTTCATGATCTTGGTCTGGCCCTGGGGCGAAAGATAGTAGGCCTCCTCGCGGATGATTCCCAGCACGTCGCGCTGCCAGCGGTTTAGAGGGGCATGTTCCATGAGAGTCAGCAGAACGTCTCTTTCGGGGCCGGCCGGGAATCGCTTGGCTTTCTTGCGTTCCTCGATAAGCTTCTTCTTCTGCTGCTCGATGAACTCGGCCGGGTTGATATAGGGATCCAGGTAGCGCCGTTGTACCCGCAGCCTGGGGATCTCGTCCGGCTGGTTCTTGCACTCGTCGTTCTCGTCATTGCCGGGCTTGTCCGCCACCCGCCGGCGGATCATCGGGGCATGAAGATCTATCAGGTTCTCGATCGACAGGCAGGTATCTATGAAACCCTCAACCCGGTCGACCCCGTGCCTGCTCATGTAACGCCGCACCCGGGTTGCGTGGTTGGCCATCTCGTTCATCATCTTGCGGTTGGTGTCCTTGAACCACAAGTTGTTCTTGAAGAAATCACAATGAGCGTAGACGTGGGCCATGACCGTCTTCTGGTCGACCAGCGAGTTGCCTTCCAGCAGGTAGGCATAACAGGGATTATTGTTGATTACCATCTCGTAGATCTTCGACAGACCGTAGCTGTAGCTCTTCTTGAGCTGCTCGTATTCCATGCCGAAACGCCAGTGGGGATACCGGGTGGGAAAGCCGCCGTAGGCGGCCACCATGTTGATGGCGTCGTAGGGCAGGACCTCGAAAATAGTGTCGAAGAAATCCAGTCCGAACTCGCGGGCGTAGCCCTCGATTTCGAGCTGCAGCTCAGCCAGGTAACGGGGCAGGGACAAGGCTATCTCCCCTTCCCGAGGAACTCGCGAATCGAGGTGATGATTGCCTCGCGATCGGGTATCTCCGAGAGCACCAGCTTCTCTTCTTCGGGAAACACTTCCCCCAGGTCCTTGATGAACTGGCCCGAGCCGTAGGGGCTCTCGACCTGACCGTAGCCGAACTGGTTGACCGACGGGAAGATCCTGTTTTTCAGGATGTCCATGCAGGCCCTGGTATCGTCGCTGGACCAGTTGTCGCCGTCGCTGAAGTGGAAAGGGTAGATGTTCCACTCGCCGGACGAGTACTCGGCCGAGATCAGGTCGGCGCACAACTGGTAAGCCGATGAGATCATGGTGCCGCCGCTCTCCCGCGTGTGGAAAAACGTCTCGTGATCAACCTCGCGCGCCGCAGCGTCGTGGGTAATATAGCGCACGTCGAGACCCTCGTACTGGCTCTGCAGCCAGGTGTCGATCCAGAAGGACTCGACTCGCACCATCTCCTTCTGCTCTTCGCCCATCGAGCCGGACACATCCATCATGTAGATTATGACCGCGTTCGATTCCGGCAGCCAGGAGACCTTCCACGAGCGGTAGCGTTTGTCCGCGCGTATGGGAACCACCACCGGGTTCTCGGGGTTGTAGAGGCCCGAGGCGATCTGCCTCTTCAAGGCTGCCTTATAGGTACGCTTGAAATGCCTGAGCGACTCGGGGCCCACGCGGTGAATTCCGGTGTAACGGCTCTTCTCGGCCTCCAGGCGGCGCTTGCCGCGCGGTTCGATGCGCGGCAGCTCCAGTTCCTCGCCGAGAATCTCGGCCAGCTCTTCGATGGTGATATCCACTTCGACGATGTGCTCGGACGGATCGGAGCCGGCCGTTCCCGGCCCTTCCTCGACTTCCCCGGGGGCGAGCACCGTTCCAACCTCGCCCTCGCCCTGGCCGGTTCCGCCGGTGTCCTTGTGGCCGTACATGAAGCGCGGGATCTGGATCTGCGGCAGGGGAATGGAGACGATGTCCTTGCCCTTCTTGCCGAGGATCTCGCCGCGCGTTATAAAGCGCTTGAGATTCTCCTTGATTTTCCCGCGCACGATGTGCCGGAAGCGGGCATGGTCGGCGTCGATCTTCTGGGACATCTCGGTTCTCTCCGCTGGTGCTTGAGGGGGCGGCCGTCAGGAATCATCTTCCTTGGCGTCTCCCCGGGCGAAGATGGAGGCCACGAAGCTGAGGACGTCGGTGGAGCAGATCTCGCAATAACCGTAGTTGCGGATCATGCGCTGCTTGACCACGTCGATCTTCTCCTGGGTCTCCTTGTCCACCACCGAACTGACCAGGCTGGTAAGCTTGATCGAGTCTTTCTGATCCTCGAACAGCTTCAGCTCGAGGGCCTTTTGCAGTCGCTCGTTGGTGCGGTAATCGAACTGCTTGCCGTCCACCGCCAAGGCGCCGATGTAGTTCATCAGCTCGGTGCGGAAATCGTCCTTGCGGCTCTCGGGGATGTCGATCTTTTCCTCGATCGAGCGCATCAGGCGCTCGTCGGGCTCTTCGTACTGGCCGGTGTACTTGTTCTTGACCTTCTCCTTCTGGGTGTAGGCCTTGACGTTGTCGATGTAGTTGGCGCACAGGTTGGCGATGGCCTCGTCATCGGCGGAGATGGCGCGCTGGACCTCGTTCTTGACGATGTCCTCGAACTCCTGCTTGATGACCGTCAGCAGCTCCCGGTAGCGCTTGCGGTCTTCGTCGTTGTTGATAAGCGTGTGGCTTTTTAGGCCGGCCTCCAACTCGTTTAGCACCAGGAAGGGGTTGATGCAGCCCTCACCTTTGTCGGAAACCAGGGCGTTGGAGATCTTGTCCTGGATGTAGCGCGGGCTGATGCCGTCCATGCCCTCGCGCTCGGATTCCTTGCGCAGCTCCTTGATGTTGTCCTGGGTGAACCCGGCCAGCGATTTGCCGTCGTAGAGTTTCATTTTCTGCAGCAAAGTCAGGTTGTGTTTATTGGGCTCCTCGAGCCTGGTCAACACGGCCCAGGCCGAGGCCATCTCCAGTGTGTGCGGGGCGACGTGCTTGCCGCGGATCTTGTCCGTGGAGTAGTCCTTCTTGTAGATGCGCACCTCCTCGGACGGCTTGGTGATATAGGGGATATCGATTTTCACGGTGCGATCCCGCAAGGCCTCCATGAACTCGTTGTTAAGCAGCTTGCGGTACTCGGCCTCGTTGGTGTGGCCGATGATCACCTCGTCGATGTCGGTCTGGGCGAACTTCTTCGGCTTGATCAGGTGCTCTTGGGTCGCGCCCAACAGGTCGTAGAGAAAGGCCACGTCCAGCTTGAGGATCTCGATGAACTCGATGATCCCGCGGTTGGCGATGTTGAACTCACCGTCGAAGTTGAAGGCGCGCGGATCCGAGTCGGAGCCGTACTCGGCGATCTTGCGGTAGTTGATATCGCCGGTCAGCTCGGTCGAGTCCTGGTTCTTCTCGTCCTTGGGCTGGAAGGTGCCGATGCCCACCCTGTCTTTCTCGCTCAGTACCAGCCGGCGCACCCGCACGTGGTCCATCACCTTCTGCCAGTCGCCGTCGTAGTGCTTCATCAGGTGGTTGAAGGTGTAACGGCACACGGGACAGATGTCGCCGAAGTCGTGAATGGGGTGATCCAGGTCGTGTATATCCAGTTCGAGGGTCTCGAGCATCTTGGAGCGCAGCTCGGGAGGCACCAGCTTGAAGGGCTCTTCGTTCATCGGGCAGGGTACGAACTCGGCGCTGGAATCGCCGCCCTTCCAATCGACGTTCCAGCCGTAGGTGTACAAGGCGCCCGCGTCGGTGCGGCTGTAGCGCTCGAGGCCGTGCTTGAGCAGGCGGACGATGGTGCTCTTGGATGAGCCCACCGGGCCGTGCAGCAGCAAGACCCGGCGCTCGGTGCCGTAGAACTTGGCGGCGCTCTTGAAGACATTGACCAGGCGCATGAGCGGGATATCTAGGCCGAAGATGGCGTCGGACCCGTTCTCGATAGCGTCCGAGAAGAAGTTGTAGCGGATGATCTTCTTCTTGGAATCGACGTACTCCTCGGTACCGTAGGAGAGGATCATATCGTACAGGCGCTGGTAGGCGGTGCGCAGAACCAGCGGGTTGTCACGTACGATGTCGAGATAATCCGCAAAGCCGCCCTCCCAGTTGAGCGCCTGGTGCAACTTGCGGTCTTGCAGACTGTTGATGATCGAAAGCGCATCCTTGGCGGTGGTCATGTCCCTCTCCTTGTAGTCTACTCGGTTGGCAACATCACCTGATTTGACGACATCGTGGCCGAACGGTCAAGGAAACTCTGGCGCCTTATCGGGTCGACGCTCTAGGGCTGCCCGAACACCGGGCGGTCGGTGACCGGCACGCTCGCGGCGTTGGTCGATTGCACAGCGCCCTGGATGTCGGTGACGATGAGTTCGAGCGACATGGCCGCGCTCAGGTCGACCGATGCGGTGTGGCCGTCGAGCGTCCAGAGGACGTAGACGTGCCCACCGTTCACGACGAAGTCATAGCCGAACACGTCGGGGGTGCCGAGGTCCAGGTGCGCACAGGAGGTGAACCCGTCAAGCTTCTGCGCCATCACCTCGTAGGCCTTGGCCGCGGGCAAGGGCGTCATGCCGGGTGCGTACAGGCTGCGGTATCGGTCGGGCTTGTCGCCCTCGGGTGGCTTCTCATCGACCTTCAGCCAGAGCCACTTCTCGACGCCACTGGCTAACGCCACCACATGCAGCTTGACTAGCTCGCTGGCGACTGCGTCGTCTGTGGACATGTGATGCGGGTCGTCGAAGCCGCCCTCGGAGCAGATGATCGGCCGCTCGTAGCCGTTCGCCTGCATTTGCCGCTTGATCCAGTCGATGACCTCCTCCTGGGTGTCCCACGGGGCATAGAAGTGGTAGCTCATGAAGTCGAAGGCCGGCATCCCCAATGAGGGATCGGGTTGGAACATCGCCTTGAGGGTGCTCACCGCCTTGACCACCTTGCCGAACCCGGTATCGGACGGCTGCGCAGCGCAGTCGATACCGATGGTTTCGACCGTCATGGGGGCATCGGAGACCCGCTTGAAGAAGCGGTTGGCGAAGTCCACCGCCCGCTCCTTGTCGGCGGGCTCACCGCAGAAGAGATCGCCTGTTACGGCGTAGCCCCACACGTCGCTCGCGATCCCGTTGTCGATCACCTTGACGTGCTGGCCGTGAGCCAAGTTGAAGTCTTTTGTGGCCTTGTAGGCTGTGGCGCGTGTCCTCAGGTAGTCCTCGTCGGTGCCGATCCAGAACGTGTAGGTGTTGACCTCGTTCTCCACCACGACGTAGTCCACCAACTTGCCGGCTGATAGGACATGATCGAGGAGCGCGGTCACGAAATCGTAGTAGTGCACGCTATGACCGTACGCGCATAGCTCCGGCCCCAAGTCTGCGGGCGGACACGAGGCGTAGGGGTCGGGGCACTCGTTGGCGTGCTGGCAGAGATCGAGGTCGCATGTTGCACCCCAGTCCCGCTTGGTGCGCAGGCTGATGATCGGCTCCATGCCATACCCCGTCAGGAGGTCGTATCCCTGGTCGAGGAGATTGAAGTCATACTGGTCGACGGATTTCTCGATGCCGTGCCAGGGGACTTCGGGCCGGCTGTAGACGGCACCGGCCGCGCTCGCCGCCACTGCTTGCTCCTTCGTGTAGATGGCGCAGATACCGAAGGGGTGACGGGAGCAGCCTTCGGTGCCGGCCGCGCACTCGCGGATCGGCTCGTAGACGTCGCACAGGAGATTACCATTGTCGTCGGTGCAGGTCGCCGAGCCCGGGCTGAGGTCCGGCGCGTTGCAGGGCGGAGCGGCAGGGTGCGGCGTGCCCCCGCAGGCAGCAACGAGGAGCCAGCAGCCGAGCAGTCCGAGACGAGTCATGGAGAAACTCCTCCGAGATCTTGGGGACGCGGCCGGAAATTCTAACTGTCCAGCCATGCTTCCACCGCAGCCTGGTCCGCATCGATGGGGATCGGGCTGCTTTCGACCGCCCGGATGGCGGTGGCCACGTCCTTGAGGCCGTTGCCGGTCACCAGGCAAACTACCCGTTCGTCCCGGCCGACCATCCCGCATGCTGACGCCTTTGCCAGGCCGGCAAACCCGGCGGCGCCGGCCGGCTCGGCGAAGACGCCCGCTTCCCGGGCCAACCGGCGCATGGCCGTAAAAATTTCTTCGTCCTGCACAGCGATCATGGCACCGCCGGATTCCCTCACCGCCCGTAGGGCCTTGATATGATCCCGGGGCTGACCCACGCAGATGGAGTCAGCGCAGGTTTGGGCCGGCTCTGGCGTTGCCGTGCGATCGCCGCGCTCGAAGGCGTGCACCAGCGGTGCAGAGCCCTCTGCTTGCACTCCGTACAGGCGCGGCTTGCGGTCGATCCAGCCGAGCTTCTCGGCATCGCAGAAGCCTTTCCACAACCCGCCGATGATGCAGCCGTCACCGACGCTGACGAATACCGTCTCAGGCACTTCCCAGTCGAGCTGCTCGCAAATCTCCAGGGCCGCTGTTTTCTTTCCCTCTCCAAGGTATGGATTGACGGCCGTGTTGCGGCAGTACCAGCCCCTGGAGATCGCTGTCTGCAGGCACAGGTCGAAGGCCTGGTCATAAGTGCCCCTGACTGCCAGGACCTCAGCTCCGAACATCAGCAACTGGGCCAGCTTGGCCTGCGGCGCGCTTTCGGGCACGAAAATAACCGCCCGCATACCGGCGCAGGCGGCGAACAGCGACAGGCTCGATGCGGCGTTGCCGGTGGAGGCGGCCGTGATCACCTTGCGGCCCTGTTCGATTGCGTGTGCGACGCCCACCGAGGAGGCGCGGTCCTTGAACGAGGCCGAGGGATTCTGCCCGTCGTCCTTTATCCACAGGCGGCCGACACCCAGGCTTGAAGCCAGCCCAGGCAGATCGTAAAGCGGCGTCCAGCCCAGGCGCGGGTGCAGCGCAGCAGGTCTTTTTGAGACAGGCAGGATCTCGATGTAACGCCAGTGGGACTGCTCGCGCCTGGACGATAAGACCTCGCGCGTGAGCATCTTGCCGACTGCGGCGTAGTCGTAGTGTACGCTGAGCGTGCCCAGCTCCGGACCGCAATCCGGACAGGTCAGCTCAACCTCGCCCGGCGCGAACTTTCGCGAGCACGTGTCACAGATCAGGTATTCGATGTTGCTGGCCACGGAAAACCTCCATTCAAGCTGTCTTGCTACTGCGGAACCACGGTGGCTGTCAATGGCCGCGCATGAGATCGTTTGACTGGCGGTCGGGATCGACCTACTTTCTACCCATGGCCGATTTTGAACAGGGTCCGATTCGTCCTCCGTCCGAGGCCGGCAGTTTGCTGGTCAGGGTCTCACGCAACTGTCCCTGGAACAGGTGCGCTTTTTGTCCGGTCTACAAGGGCAAGAAGTTTTCGTTGCGCAGTGTCGAGGATGTGCTGGCCGACCTGGACCAGATGCGCAAGCTGTACAAAGATAGTCCGCGCACGGTGTTTCTACAGGACGCCAACCCTCTGCTTTCAAAGCCCGATGACCTAGTGCGCATCGTCGCGGGTGTCCGTGAGCGTTTTCCCCGTGTCGAGCGAATTACCACCTATGCCCGCTCGCACACCCTGGCGCGTCGCACGCTGAAAGATCTGAAACGCATTCGCCAAGCTGGTCTGGATCGGCTGCATGTCGGCATGGAGTCCGGCTGCGACGCCGTGCTCGAACTTGTCAACAAGGGAACTACGCGTGCCGAGCAGATCGAAGGCGGGCGGCGCGCAAAGCAAGCCGGATTCGAGTTGAGCGAGTATGTCATGCCGGGGCTTGGCGGAAAGAATCTCTCAAAAGCCCATGCCGACGATTCGGCCTCGGCGCTTTGCGAGATCGAACCCGACTTCGTGCGCTTGCGCACGTCGGCGGTGATTCCCGGCACGCCCCTGGCCGAACTCGAAGAGCGCGGCGAGTTCGTTCCCCTGGGAGAGGTCGAGCTGGTTCGCGAGATTCGCCGCTTCCTGTTGGGCCTGGGCGGTATGCATGGTCGGCTGGAGAGCGACCACATGCTCAACCTGCTGATGGAGTTGAAGGGCAACCTACCGGACGATCTCGATCGTTTGGTTGGAATCTGCGACGAGTTTCTTAGGCTGCCGGAGAGAGTTCGCCGGAAGTTCATCCTGGCGCGGCGGCTGGGCTGGATGGTGCAACTTGCCGATGTGGATCAGGCTGCTTTCCACCCGCAGGTAGAAGAGTTCATGGCCCGGCTCGATGCCGAGGGTGTCGACCCGGAGCAGTTTTTTTCGGAGATGCGCAAGCGCATGGTGTGACAGGAGACCGACATGAGCACGAGTGATTACCCGGACATCATCCAGGGGCTTCCCGATATCGACATTGCCGTGGAGGGAGTGCGCGGCAAGTTGTTGCAGGCGGGAGAGATGCAGCTGGTCTTCTTCGACATCGATCCGGTCGGCGAGATCCCGCCCCACTCGCACGGCGCCCAGTGGGGGATTGTCATCGAGGGAGAGATGGAGCTGACCATCGGCGGTCAGACGAAAACCTATCGCCGGGGCGACTCCTATTTCATCCCGCCCGGCGTGGTTCACGGCGCGACTTTCAAGACCCACTTTCGAGCCATGGACCTCTTCGCCGAGCCGGCCCGCTATAGATCCAGACCACAGGGGCCCCACGCCTGAATAAATCGACCAGGAACTGCAGTCGACTTTATAGATGGGCACCAGAACCGATGACTTCTCGGACATCGGCCATCAACCTGTCGCGGC
This sequence comes from Myxococcota bacterium, assembly GCA_035528415.1. Taxonomy (GTDB): domain Bacteria; phylum Myxococcota; class B64-G9; order B64-G9; family B64-G9; genus DATKYQ01. The sequence goes on from DATKYQ010000084.1 coordinate 38,272, forward strand.
TTTCGATCGTGTAGTTGCCGGTGTCGATGGGCTCGTGGATCTGAATCCGGATTATTCCGGGCAGCAGTTTGCGGGTCCTGTTGGGCAACACGTGGCGAGAGCCGCTGATCGTGACCGGCAAGATCGGCAAGCCGAGCTGCAAGGCCATCATGAATCCGCCTTTCTTGAACGGCAGCATGCGGCCGTCATCTGAACGAGTGCCTTCCGGAAAAAACAATACCGAGATGCCTCCATCGAGAAGCGTCCGGGCGGCTTCTAAGCTCTCAATAGCTTTCTGGCGGTTGGATCTGTCGATAAAAATGTGACCGACACCCGCGCAACCCCAACCCAGGCCGGGTACCTTGCGCAGCTCTTGCTTCATGACCCAGCGAAACTGGTAAAACCAGTGCCCGTAAAAAGCCAGCACATCGAAGTGGCTCTGATGGTTGCACATGATGACGTAGGATTGGCCACGCCGGATGTTCTTGCGGCCACGGACCCGCACCCAGGTGAAGTTGGCCAGGCACAGCAGGAAGGCCCAGGCCGTCCCGCAATGAAAGGCAATCCGCTTGCTGATGAAACAGGTCGTGGCCGCCAGGGTGCCGAAGAAAATGGTCGTAATAGCCATAAACGGCGTGAATACCAGCCAGACCCAGGGGAAATACAACCAGCTCAGGAAATTGCGCAGCCTATCCTTGGGCGGGCCTGTATCTTCGGAAACCCGGGCAGGCTCCTGCTCCTTCATGGACGTCTCAACCTCTCACTGTCAGACAACTGCTAAAATTTTCTTGTTTTTTCACGAGGAAACCTTTAGCACAAAGAACCCATGACTTCCCGTGAAAAACGTACCTATACCCCAAAGGAAGAGTTGCTCAACAGCCTGACCCACGGAATAGGGGCCGGGTTGGCCGTGGCGGCCCTGGCCATTCTGGTGAGCATTTCGGGCGATACCTGGCGGGTGGTTAGCTTTGCGATCTACGGATCGTGCCTGGTGACACTGTACCTGGCTTCTGCTTTCTATCACGCGTTCAAGGCTCCCGGGGCAAAGAGGATCTTTCGAATACTGGACCACTCGGCAATATTCCTGCTTATTGCAGGTTCCTATACTCCAATAACCTTGGTGGCCATGAGAGGGGCCTGGGGCTGGACGTTGTTTGGGCTGATATGGGGCATGGCTCTGGCCGGAGTGGTTCTGGAAGTGTTTTTCATAGACCGCTTGCGCTGGTTGACTCTCGCCACCTACGTTGGAATGGGGTGGCTGGTGATTATAGCGGTCAAGCCCCTGGTGGATGCCCTTCCGTGGGGCGCATTGGCCTGGCTCGCCGCGGGAGGCTTGCTGTACACGGGCGGAGTAGTGTTTTATATCTGGGAGAAACTGCCCTTTGGCCATGCCATATGGCACCTGTTTGTGCTGGGCGGCAGCGCTTGCCACTTCTTTTGCTTCTTGTTCTATGTTCTTCCCACAAACGGGTGAACGAAACCAGTAAAACAATCTTGCAATATTCTAATATTTGTCTAGAATTGATTGCTAATATGTCTGTTTTTGATATCACAACCTCACAGGAGAGAGCGCAGCGGCGTTTCGGCAAGAGAATCGCTCCCGATGGTGCGGCCAGGCGTTCGGACCGGGGGCGCATGAGAATATCCTCCAAGGTTACAGAAAAACTTATTGAGCTGCTCGGCGGTTACCATCGACGCTCGATAAATAGCGTCTTGCAGTCACTGAACGAGCATTGTGCCGGGCCGGGCCTGCGCCCGCCTTCCAGGGCCAGCGTCTACAAGTTCATGGCCACGGCCATAGTACACGCCTATCCTGTGCGTAAGTTGCCCGCGGGAGTTCGGCAGGCTTGTTACAACATCTCGGAGAACACCGAGGTGCCCGGACACCAGTTGGCATTTTACTGTTTCAACTACGGCGGTGTGGCCGAGATATGCTTTGCCGCCGGGCTTCCCTGGCTGGACTTGTACCAGGCGGTTCGGATGCGTGGCTGGAGGCCCGCAAGCCATGGGTTGCTCGATGCGGTCATGCTGGTAAGAAGAATCTGACAGGGGAACATGAAAGATGAACGAGAAATTCGATCCAATACAAGTCATACCCCGCCCCTTGGCTAGTGTGCTGCGGGATCTGAACTACTGGTTCGTCATCGGTGGGCACGCTGTGCGCTGTTTCTGTCCATATCGCCCGAGTCGTGATGTCGACTTCGGGGTGTACCAACCTGCCGATCTGGAAGATTTGCTCACGCAACTCGAGAAATCCGGACAGGTAGAGGTCCTGGAGCGTGGTAAAGACACCGTGCACCTGCGCTGGAACGGCATCAACGTATCGATTTTCGTGCTTGAGAACCTGTCTTCCTATGTCGAGGACAGATGTCTCAACGTAACCGGCATACTGGCCACCAAGCTGCATGCCATCCTGGACAGGGGAACCAGGCGTGATTTTTTCGACCTCTATGTTACCCTGCACAGCCAGCGGCTGGGAATCGCCGAATGCCTGTCTGCCATGCGCAAAGTCTACGGGGCCGAACTGAACGAACCCCTCTTGCTGCGCGCCATGACCTACTTCGATGACGCCGAGCGAGAGGCCGGCCTGCCAGGCGAAGGCCCGCGCGACTGGCAGACGGTGCGGGAATTCTTTCTGAGTCGGGTTGGACAGTTGCTGGTTCCTCCTTCCCGCCCGCTTGCAATAGAGCGTCAGCGGATCGATCTTGACGAAAAAGCCTGATTAGCATCAAGGGAGAAACAGGAGACAAGATCACCATGTCCAAGCGGGTTGTCCTGTTCATCGCTGCCATCGCGATCGGCGCCGGGATCGGGCTCGCCATCGTGCTGCTCGGTTCCACGCAGGACGATTTCGGTCTCCCGCTTACGCGCCACACCGAGCATCTCGAGATCCACACCGATCTGGAGCCCGGCTCGCTGGATCACTACGTGCGCGTCTTCGAGGGTTTCTTCGACGTATTCGGGGAACGCTTCTATAAGATCACCCAGCCGCGCCCGCTGCGCATGTTCCTGTTTTCGACAGGAGATGGCTACCTTGCCTTCCGCAACGAGCATTTCCCCGGAAAATCCACCCCCTACGGTTTTTTCAGCGCGAGCAGGAACCTGATAGTGGTCAACCTGTCCAGCGGGCTGGGTACGGCCACCCACGAGCTGGTACACCATTTTTGCCGGGTGTCGTTCCTCAGGCGGCCGCCCGTTTGGGTGGACGAAGGTTTTGCCTCCTTCTTCGAAAAGTTCATCGGCCATCTCGACAAGGACGGAAAGCTACAGATCTCGTTCGGCTACTACTCCAACTGGCGCTTTCCCGACACCAAGTCGCGCCTCGACACGCTCTCGCTGCGCAAGCTTGTCGCCTTCACCAGCGCCGATCAGGGCGCGGCCCGCTCGGTGATGCTGTTTCTGCACCGCCGGGGGCTCTTGGTGAAGTTCATCAACCGGGCCCGGCGGGGCTGCCGATTTGACTGCCTGTCCGAGCTTTCGCAGGTATCCGGAGTGGATCTCGGCAGCTTCGAGCGGGAATGGAAGGGCTGGATCGCGGCGCAACCGATCGACAGAGACGTCAAGATGGTGCCCTGGGCGTTCGTGACCACCGCCGAGGGTTTTGAGGACTGGTGGGAGCAGAACAAGAGCTGGTTGGAATGGAGCGACGAGCAGCAACGCTACCTGCCGCGAAAAACTGAAGCGGCCGATCGCCCGGGCAAGCACTAAAAAGAAAAATGGGAGGAGTCATGCTGTTTGGGGAGGAGTCGTGCAACTCATGCTAACATTGTCTGCTGGAGGAAGAACCATGAAGAGGGTGACAGCGCTTGTGTTTGCCTTTTCGGTACTGGCACCGGCCGTTGTCCAGGCCGGAGAAACTATACCGGTAACCATCCAAGTAGTTCCTGTAAAGAGTAGTTCATCATCAGGCTGGAATGAGCCAATTCGCAAGGGCATAAGCGAAAGCCTGCTCAAGGCCGGCTGGGAAGTGATGGGCTCCGAGAGACTGGTCACTGCCAGGGAAATTCTGGAAGAGGCCGGCATCGAAATCGATGACGATGCAGCCCGGATCGCCCTGCTCATGGGTTCGGACATGACAGTCGTGTTCGACGGCATGTTCGACAGAAGAGACAAGGTAGTCACGACGTTAACGCTGTCCGTCCGGGCCATGGAAGCCGGAACGGGAAGGATGCTGGCCTCGCGGGTCGTCGCGGTGAAGCCAGGCACTGGAGCGAATCGAAAGATATCGGCCATCGAGAAAGCCATCGCCGAAGTCATGCCCTCGGTCAACGCCTTGCTTGCACGCAACATCCTGGAGAAACCGGTCGGTGGAACCCATCGGCTGGTTATCCTGGTCAACCCGCCGAAAAAGGCCGATTTTCGTATGGTCAAGGTGTTGCGCGAGACATGTGAGTTCGTCAAGGTACCCGTGAGCACGCGGGCCGTGGTGGTATTACACACCCATTGTTCAATGGATCGCGACGCGCTACTGGAGAAAATCGAGGGCGGAATAAGGGAAAAACTGGATGGAGCTCCGCATAAGGTGGTGTCGTCCAAGCATGACTCCATCGTCATTGAGTTTTGATCTGCTCTCGATCAGCTGGGCGCAGAACGAGGAGTGTTTCGACTTCGACGAGTGCGAGCTTCTGCAGCCTTTCATCGACTCGGGCAAGGCTGTTTTCCAGGTGCAGTACGGCGACGCCGCCCTGGCCGACAGCATCTGTCCCCGGGCAATCGCGCTGAATTTCGACACGCTTATTAAAAACATGGCTCTAGACTCCTGGCGTATTTCTTGTCGCTGAGACAGCCGGGACGCTATACTCCAATAAGAGGCTAATGCTGTGAAAATGAGCACTCAAACCGACGTGGTGATGGTCAGGAAATGTGACAGCTATGACCGTGAGGTAATCGAATCCATCGTGGTAGACGGAATGGCCCAATTGGGCTTCAGCCCCAAGGGCAAGGTTTTCGTCAAGCCAAACGTGGTCTTTGCCAATAGACCCGAGATCTATGGCTCTCACGCCTACACCGCCGCAGCGTTCGTCGGCGCTTCGCTCAAAGCGCTTGCCGATGCAGGCGATGTGGAACGGGTCGACCTGGGTGAAAACAGCGCGGTGGGTTTTCCTACCCGGGTGAACTACAAATACGCGGGATATTACAAAGAAGTTCGCAGGATTCGAAAGCAGGTGTCTTGTCCGGTAGGCATCTTCTGTATGGATGAAGAACGGCGCGATCCCCTGTTCGTGGGCGGCAGGGTTCATGACACACTTCGCGTATCCCGCAAGATGGCCCGTGCAGATACAAAGGTCTACCTGCCCAAGCTCAAATGCCACTGCGTGTCCAACATGACCGGGGCGGTCAAGCTGAACGTTGGTATCTGCTGTGACGACGAACGCTCCATTCGCCATGACTTTCTGTTGCATGAAAAGATAGTTGACCTGCTCGAAGTGGGCGTCCCGGATTTCATTGTCATGGATGCCATCGAGATAGGGGTCGGCAACGAAGCCTTCCCCTATCCGCGCAAGCTCGGATTGATCCTCATGGGCACCAATCCCATCGCAGTGGACCTCATCGGAGCAAGGCTCCTGGGCTTTTCTCTCGACGATGTCCCCTATCTCAGGGCCGCGGTGGATCGAGGACACACCCCGTCCGACATCGAGCAGATTCGGTTGACAGGCGATGTTCAAAGCCTGGATGAGATCGACGCCCAGGCACGCAAGCTCTTGCCATATGACGACGAATTCAACAGATGGAACGACGTGCATCGGGAACTCGCCCGGCTCGAATCGCCCATCCGGTTCGTATGGGGGCCATATGCCAAGAAAGAAGGCGTCAAGTGCGGCACGGGCTGCGTCATGGGCTTGAAGATGTTCTTGGGCGCCATGGAGAGATTCGCAGGCGCCGAGGCATTCAAGCAGGCCCGTCCAGTGATCTTTATCATAGGCCATTGCGATGAGACCATCGATGCATCGGGATCCGAAGTGTTCCTGCTGGGGTATTGCGCCGCCGCGGACATCAAGAACGCCAAGAAGATCATTCACATCAAAAAGTGCTTCACCACGGCCAGCGACATGAACCTAAAGCTGGCCAACCGGCTCGGCATGCGCTCTCCGATGAGAGACATTCGGAGTCTGGCACCCCTGTTCTGGAACATTCTGGTGGCCGGCGTCAGGAAGATCTTCACGCTGAGGTACTTTCAAGACATGCACCACTTCTTCAGCAAATCGCTGATCCGCAGGGTGTAGACTCGAAGTTCCTCAAACGCCTGGTGTATTTGTTGTCACTGAGGCATTTCCACCTGTTTATTGCAACGGCAGTTCGTCAGTCGGCGGTATTTGCCCGGTCAGCATCTTCATTCCGGCCCCGGCCAGGCGCAGGTACCAGTCGCTGGGCAGGCTGTAGCCGTCCTGGTCCAGGGCCAGAAACTGCCCGCTGGTCGGCAGGTCGGATTGGGTCGGGGCGGCCTTGTAGATCGCGGTCGATTCGTCTACCTCGTCGAACATGGCCACGTAGAGCATGCCGCAGCCGCTTTGCATGGCCTCGTAGAATTGCTTTGTAAAAAAGGTGCCGCCGTTGCGCGGGATCGAATTGAAGACGCCTGGATCCTGCTTCAGATTGGCCCACGAAAAGCCCGGCCAGACCACCGGCAGGTAGTCCTTGCCGATGTTGTTCGCCTCGGCCAGGTCGGGTTGGATGTAATTCTGGTTGAAGGTGATTACGCCCGAGATCGAATTGTAGCGGCCCACCGACCAGGGGGAGATTACGTCGAACGAACGATAGACGTTTCCGAACCCGGGCTGCGAATCGCCGACGCCGGTTCGCCAGTTGGTCGGCACACCGCCCATGACGGTCGCCCGGTAGCGCGCCTCGGGCGCGTTGTGGAAAAAATCTATTACCACCTGCGCGTCGGCGGCGCTGCCCGGCCTGTCGGTGAAGCCGAAACCCCAGATTGCCACAAGCGGCCTGCCGTCGTGCTTCAGGTAGCGGTCCGAGGCCGTAACCTGCAGCGAGGGATCGTCTACCAGGTGTTTCCAGTCGGCGATAAGATCGTCTACCAGCGTTGCCCCGTTGGCGCCGCTGATGTCGTACATGATCACGAAGGCCCGGCCGTACTTCTCGGCTCCGGAGATGACGTTGCGGGTGACTTGATCACGGAACTCGCGGCCGGCGCCGCCGGTCGACTCGCACAGGAAACGCTGCAAGAAGGCGGCGTCAATGCCGTACTGGGCCATCCACTTCATGTGCCGCTCGACCGTCTTTACGTTGTAGGCCGAGTACAACTTGGCCGTCGCGCCGCCCGGGTATTGCATGTTGCTCGCGAAAAGCTCCGCGGCCGTGTACTCGCCGAGATCGGGCCACAGGTCGAAAGTCGCATCGGCAGGCTGAGGTGTCTGCGAGCGAAACCAATGCACCCAGGCGTTGCGCTGAGAACCGTCCCCGGGAGCCCCGAACCAGCCCTGGTAGCCTGCCACAACCTTGCCGTCGAGAGTGCTTGCATCGACCGGCGGATAACTAGCCGAATCGGTGCACAGGGTCATCCAGCCCGTCTCGATACTCGTGCCGCTGTCGCCCACGCCTGTGTTACCGCTGCCGCACTGTGCCGGGTCGGTGTGCCAACTTCCCTCCCACTGTAATAACCCGCAGCCCGGGCCGTCGGCCCCGCAGTCGTTGGTGCCGCTCTCGACCTTGGCGCCGACTCCGGAAGACACGCACAGGCGCAGCCAGCCGGCCCTGATCGCGATGCCGGCCGCGTCCACGCCGTGATCGCTTCCCGTGCATCCGGCACCGACGTGCCATGCCCCGCGAAGCTGGCCCGCACAGGTAGAGGTGTTCGCCCCGCAGTCGTCGACACCGGCGACGACCTTTACGGTTGTTGTATCGGCAGAGCACAACCACATCCAGCCCGCGCTCACTTTGTATTTATGGAAATCGATTCCCTCGGCGTCGGAGTTGAAGTTGCCGGGGCCGGTCAGCCAGTGACCGGCTTCGGTGTATCCTTGAGGGCAGACAAGGTTTGCAGCAATAAGACTGGGGCGGGCCAGCAAGATTGCTATCGGGGCGCAGTGATCATCTATGCAGGTCTCCCCGCTCTTGCAACCGACACACCCTCGGCAAAGCCCGTTTGTACACTGCTGGCCCGCCTGGCACGCGCCGCAGCTTCCCCCGCAGCCGTCGCCGCCGCATTCTTTTGCGGCGCAATCGGGAGCGCAGCAGGCGCCTGAAGAACAGACCTGGCCGGAAGCACAACAAGCGTCCAGGCAACACAGACCAGCGCAGCCGGCTGCCGGCAGCGAGCAACTCGTGTCGCGCTCGTTTCCGCAGCCGTCTTGCTGGTGCTTGGTTCCGGTGCAGGAGCTGCACTCAGATGGTGTGCAGTCGCACAGGCTTACGTCGATCCATTCCGGAGTGCATCCCAGGCACCGGCCATCGACGCAGCCGTTGTCGCAGGTTACTTCCTGGTAGCCATAGAGGCATTCTCCCGCCTGGCATTGGCCGACCTGCTCGTACTGGCGCAGAGTCTGGCCGTCCGTACAGAAATCGGCCGGAGGGTGATCGCAGGCTACCCCGGCGCAAGGATCTCCACTGCAGGTGCCGCCTTGGCAGCCGTTGGGGCAGTAAGCGTCGTCGAAGGGGTACGAGCAGACGCCGTTTGAGCAACTTCCCGGCGCAGAAAAAGCCCGGGCCATGTTGTCGCTGATACATTCCGCTTCCGGCGCCAGATCGCAGGTCACTCCCTGACAGGGATCGCCCTGGCATTGATCGTTCAGACAGCCCCCAGGACAGGACACATCGACCGTAGGGTACTGGCAGACGCCGTTCAGGCAGTTACCGGGAGAGGCATGCACGATGAGTGTCTGGTCGTCCTTGCAGACGGGCGAATCCGGATTGTCGCAAGCGAGCGGAGTTCCGGCGCAAACTCCCCCGCTTCGGCAACTGTCTGCCACGGTGCAGGCATTCGCATCGTCGCAGGCGCGGCCTTCTCGCGATTCATAATGGCACACAGCGTTCTCACACGGCGCGGGCAGATCGAAGCAAGACCTGTCTCCAGGCGGATCGTCGCAACTTGTCTGTGTGCAGGATGTGGGAACGCAAGAGCCGAAGACACATTCTTCTCCGGGATCACAGCCAACCCCTGCGCAGGGATCGTAGTCGCTGCATTCCCCCCCGATGCAGTGCTCGCCCGCCGCACAATCCGCATCCGTGACACATCTCGCGGGTTTGGAATTCTCGGAGCAGGCGACAAGCACCAGGGCTGTGATTGACACGGCAACGGCAAGGCTCTTCATGCTGTATACCTCCGGATGAATCAGCATAGCATGAACTCCGCCGGGGTTGAAAACCAGAACCCGATAGATCAATGGCCCAGCAGCGCCCTCTTCAGTCCCATCTGAGACTATCGATGGCCTGGCGCAGTTCGCCGGCCGACCGAAAACGCCTGGCGATCAATGAGCGCTTCAATCCGCAAACGATGCGCTTGATTTCCGGCCCTGCTTTGCCATAGCGTGGTTGGCCGCCGATTATCTCGTACAGCACATGAACAAGATCCACCATGTCGTCCTGAATGCGTTGACGAGTGGGCCGGCCCAGATCGAAAAAGTCGAGCAGCTTGATGCGAAATCCCGCCCCCCGGCGACTGATGATGATGTTGTCTGTGTGGATGTCGCCGTGGTACTCGCCCAGTTGGTGAATGGGCGCCACTCCATTGGCCAGGGTGCGCAGCAGATACAGCGCCTCGAAGCTGCGCAGGCGCTTCCCCGGCTGATGTTCGACAAACCGCGAGAGCAGTTCTCCTTCAACGAAATCCGAGATCATGAAAGCCACTTTTTGGCCTCGTACTTGTGCCATGTCCAGATGGTGGTACTGCACGATGATCGGCAGGTGCTTGAGCTTGTTCATCTTGCGCGCATAACGCAGAAGCGCCCGCCCGCGCGGGTTGCGCTGGGGAAAAAAAATCTTGGCCGCTCTCTCGATGCCGGTGTAGCTCTCCACAACCTTATACACCTCACCCTCATAGCCACGGCCGAGGAAATCGACGATCTGGTAGTGGCTACCCAGGCTGCGGCCTGAGGGCAAGTCAAACTGCTGTACCGGGCGGGACTTGGTCAGCATGCCGGTACCGGAAAATTCAGTGATCGCAGACGTTGGCGCCGGTCTGCAGGGAGTCGTTCAGGAAGTCCTGGACGACCTGGTCGGGGGGCTGGGCCGTTGCGCCGGTTATTACCTTGATGCCGTTCTGGGCGAACAAGCTCTGGGCCATGGCGCCCATTCCGCCGGTGATGATCACGTCGGCCTGCTTCTCGTGCAGCCAGCGCGGCAACGATCCCGGCTCGTGGGGCGGCGGTGTTAGAAGCTGCTTTCCGAGAATCTTCTTGTTCTCGGCGTCGACGTCGAAGATGGCGAACTGCTCGCAGTGTCCGAAGTGCAGGCTCAGGGCTCCCTGGGCCAGGGGAATTGCAATCTTCATCGACTCTCCCTTTTCCTTCTTCTCGATTGGACGCTCGGCGGCCTCTTGCAACTCGGGCTCGAGCATCTTGCGCACTATGCGCTTGAAGGCTAAAGCCGTCTCGGAGTGGGGATGCGACTGGACCACCGGGGTGCCTTCGTCCGAGGCGCTGACCACGTCGGGCTCGATGGGAATGGCACCCAGGAAGGGTACCTTCATGTCGGAGGCCATGGCCTCACCGCCGCCCGAGCCGAAGATGTCGGTGCGCTCGTGGCAATGGGGACAGATGAAGCCGCTCATGTTTTCGATCACCCCGAAGATCGGCAGGTTTAGCTGGCGGCAAAACATGATCGAGCGGCGCACGTCCTGCAGAGCAAGCTCCTGCGGGGTAGTGACGATGATGGCGCCGTCGGGATTGTCGAGCAACTGCACGACAGACAACGGCTCGTCGCCGGTTCCCGGGGGAGAGTCCACCAGCAGGTAATCCAACTCGCCCCAGGTGACATCCTTCAAAAACTGCTTGATGGCGTTGTACTTCATCGGGCCGCGCCAGATTACGGCCTCGTCCTTGCCGTGCAGCAGCAGGCCGATCGACATCACCCACAGGTTGTCGAACACCTCGACTGGATCGATGGTGGTGTCGGACCCGGTGACGGGGGCGTTCTCGATGTGCAGAAGCTTTGGGATGCTCGGCCCGTGGATGTCGATATCCAGCAGACCGACCTTCTTGCCGGCCATGGCCAGCGAGGTTGCCAGGTTGACGGCCGCGGTGGACTTGCCCACCCCGCCTTTGCCGGACAGAACCACGAGCTTGTGCTTAATCTTGCACATGCGCGAGGTGATCGCCTGGCGTTCGAGAAACTCGGGATCTTCCTCGCCCGGCTTGGGTGACTTGGCCGAGCAGGATGTGTCCGAACACGTTGGGCAGCTTGATTCTTCGGTCATTTCTTCTTCCTTTTCGTAGTAAAGTTTTCCAGTTCAATCCGTGAAAACGACCAGCAACCTAGGCGAGTGTTTCTAACACCTTCTTCCACAAATTGCGAATGTCTTCGGCGGCCGGGCCGTCGCAGTGCTCGACGACCGCTTTGTGCGCCACCTGGGCATGGGTGACCTCGACATCATAGCGGATGCGGCCGAGTACCGGGATGCCCAAGCTCTCGGCGGCCAGTTCGATTTTGGCGCTCATGTCAAGGTTGATGTCGGCCTTGTTAATCGCCACGACTGTCTTGACGTCGAAATGTCTAGTCAACTCGACCACCCGTTCCAGGTCGTGCAAGCCCGAGAGGGTGGGCTCCGAGACGACCAACGCCATCCGGGCCCCGGTGATCGAGGCGATAACCGGGCAACCGATTCCCGGCGAGCCGTCGGAGAGGATTAGATCGAGTCCCCGCAGGGCGGCCGTCGCCCGGGCCTCGCGCCTTACCAGGGTGACCAGCTTGCCGCTGTTCTCCTTGGCGATGCCCAGGCGTGCGTGAACCATGGGCCCGTGGCTGGTCTCTGAGATGAACCATTCCCCATCTACGGATGGATACATCGTGACTGCCTTCGCCGGGCAAACGTCGACGCACACCCCGCAACTCTCGCAGGAGATGGGATCTATCAGAAAGGAGTCAGGATGGTCGCCTTGGTTGGGAAGGATGGCATCGAAGCGACAATGCTCGGCGCACAGGCCGCAACTGTCACATAGGTTGGGATCGATCCATGCCTCCTGCCCACCCGAAAAAGACCGGCGCTCGCGAACCTCGGGATTGAGCACCAGGTGCAGATCGGCCGCGTCGACGTCGCAGTCTGCGACGACCACTTTGCCCGCCAACGCGGCGAAAGACGCCGTCACCGAGGTCTTGCCGGTCCCTCCCTTCCCGCTGATGATGACGATCTCACACGCCGTCTGCCGAGCTTCGGCCGGCAACTGCTCTGAGGGTAAGGCGCTCGAAGTGTAGCCCTCGGTTTGCTGCTCCTTGACTGGACGCGCTTCCGGTCTGGGCCCGGTCGCAAGCTTGCCTAGCTTGTCAGCCAGGTCGAAAAACAGGGGTTTCAGTTCGGGCAGTGCCTTGATGGCCAGTTCTCCGCGCGAATAAGCCGTTGCGATGCGGCGATCGTCCGGCAACTCGAACAGCAGCGGTATATCCTCCCGCGCGCAGTAGTCGTAGACCGCGCGATCTCCCACCCCGGCACGGTTTACGGCCACACCGAAGGGCAACCCCAGAAGGCGAATCGTCTCGACCGCAAGTTCGAGATCATTGAGCCCGAAGGGGGTCGGCTCGGTCACCAGCAACACCACATCGGCCGTCTTGACGGTCTCGATCACCGGGCACGATGTACCGGGGGGCGCGTCCAATACCAGCGTGTGGTTTTCCGGGGCGGCGGAGATCACGGCGCGGATCAGGGGCGGAGACATAGCTTCGCCAATGTCGAGCTTTCCGTGGACGAAACGCAGCGGCCCGGATGCGCCGCTCTCGACGATTCCAATAGGTCGCGGCACCTCGCGAATTGCCTCTTCGGGACAGGCCAGCATGCAGCCGCCACAGCCATGACATAGTTTGGGAAAGGTGAGCACCTTGTTCTTCAGTGCCAGGATGGCCGAAAAACGACATGCCTTTCCACAAGCGCCGCAGTAATTACAGAGTGACTCGTCCACCTCGGGCACGGCTATCGTGACCGGCACGCTTTTTTCGAGCTGGGGCCGCAAGAACAGGTGGCCGTTGGGTTCCTCGACGTCGCAGTCGAGGTAGGCCACGGGATTCTCGCGCTCGGCAAGCACAGCGGCAAGGTTGGTGGCCAGCGTTGTCTTGCCGGTTCCTCCCTTGCCGCTGGCTATAGCGAGACGCATCGGCTTCATTGACGCCCACTGCCTCCGCCGCCCTGATCGCCGCCGCGATCACCTCCTTGACCGCCGCCACGGCCGCCGCCGCCGCGACCGCCGCCCTTACCGCCGCCCTTACCGCCACCTTTACCACCGCCTTTGCCGCCGCCCTTACCGCCGCCGCAGCCACCCTTGCCTCTACCCGTGCCGGGTCCCTGACCGTCCGGTCCTTTTCCGTCTCCCTGTGGCATGACTCGTCTCCTTTTTGTTCGAGCTATCTACTTTTTCTCTGATTTGTTCTGGATATCCTTGATGCGCTTCTGGATGTCGGCCATGATTTGCTCGAGGTGTTCGTGTTCACCTTTCAGCATCTCGAGTTCATCCTTGGTCGAAGGCGCATACGCTCCCCAGGGAGGGGCTCCCCAGGCTGGGTAAGGCGCCTGCACTACGCCCCGGTCGTAACCGCGACCCCATCTGTGACCTCTGCCGTGACCCCAGCCGTAGCCGCCGCCGTAGCCGTTCACGTAGCCCGGCCGGTCGTAACCCGCGCAGTAACCAGCAGCCCTGCCTGTCCTTGGTCCTTGTCCCATCGGTCCCGTTCTGTCTCCACCTGGCATGACGAACCTCCTTTCTTGGTTTGTCGTCATGAATTTCCGAACATTACCAGTGTCCCTCTACGTCGGGGGCCCCGGCGGTTTTCAACTCCCCCTTCTTGTGCTTTTCGATTGCTTCTCCTACCGTCCCGCCTACACCGGTCACCACTTTTACATTGCCGGCCGATAGCGTGCTGAAGGCGTTTGGTCCGCAGTGGCCGGTCAGCAAAACCTCGGTGCCGCTGTCGATAATGTGCTGTGCGGCCTGGATGCCGGCGCCTTGGGGCAGGTTGAGCACCTGGGTGTTATCGATCGCCTCGTACTTTCCCGTGTCGGTGTCGAAAGTGACAAACCACTTTGCCCTTCCGAAGCGGGGATCGACCTGTGATTCTGGTTCCTTGCCCTGTGATGTTACCGCGATTTTCATTTTGGCTCCTTTCCTTGCCTGTGTCCCCGGCCGCGTCCCCGGCCCATGCCTCCGCCGCGGCGCCGGCCATTCCTTAGGCGCCGGCGGCAGCCGGGCATGGTTAGCACGGGGTCGGGCAGGGAGTTGGTGATAAACGCCTCGATGACTCGGTCGAGTTCTCCCGCTACCCACGGGATCAACTCGATCCCGGTCGAGGCGCACAATACGGCGAGAGGCCTGGAAATGGCGCCGCAGATCAGGACGTCGACGCCGAGTTGATGCAGGCGCTGCACTCGATAGTGTGGCATGGTTATATCCAGGCTCACCTCGGAGCGCTCCATCACGTGGCCGCCTTCGATCTTCAGAAGGAAAATAGTGCGGGCGCTGTCGAACAGCGGCGATACGCGTTGGTTCCAGACTGTGATTGCAACCTGCATCTTCATTCACTCCCGGCCAAGAGTATTGCATTGTGTGTGCCATCCATGACAGCTGGCATGATGGTTTGCGTAATTTGTTGAATATATTACATGTTATCTACGGGGCGACGTTTTTGAGATATAGTCGCATGTTGCATATATGCAATGATCACGGTGACAAGATTGCATAATGCAACCAGGTACGCGCCAGGCTCAGGAATTCTGGTTGGATAACCCTAGTTTCTTCATCTTACGCCAGAGCGTTGTCTTGTGAATTCCGAGTTCGGCCGCGGTCAGAGCGCGGTTGTAGCCATTGCGTTCGAGGGCCGCGCGGATTTGCTGCGCTTCGATCTCCTGCAGGCTGCCTGCCTGGGGGCCGCTACGCTTGTGATCGCGGAACCTTTCCGGCAGGTGCTCGGGCATCAGGATTCCTCCCGGACACAGCACGAAGGCATGTTCGATGATATTGGCAAGCTCGCGCACATTTCCCTCGAACGGGTGCCTCATCAACAGTTGCATGGCCTCGGGGGAAATGTGGGAGACCTCCTTGCCGCGCAGCCTGTTGAAGTGCTCGATGAAGTGCTCGACCAGCAAGGGGACGTCTTCGCGGCGTTCCCTCAATGGCGGGATCGAGAGAGTAACGATGTTGATACGATAGAACAAGTCCTTGCGGAAAGAGCCCCCTTCGACAAGCTTGTAAAGATTTCGGTTACTGGCGGCCAGCACGCGCACGTCCACTTTGTGGGTTTTCGTTCCGCCCAGGGGCTCGAAAGTTTTCTCCTGCAACACGCGCAGCAGGCGCACCTGCATGGCCGGCGAGATGTCTCCGATCTCGTCTAAGAAGATCGTGCCTCCGTCGGCCAGCGTGAAGCGCCCCGGGCGATCTTTCTTGGCGTCGGTAAAGGCGCCGGCCATGTGGCCGAAGAGTTCCGACTCCAGCAAGCTGTCGGGCAGGGCGGCGCAATTGACGCTCACCAGCGGTCCCTCGGCCCGCCGGCTGAGCCCGTGAATGGCCCGGGCTACAAGCTCTTTGCCTGTGCCGCTCTCGCCCTCGATCAAGACGCTGGAATCCGAGAATGCCACCTGGGGCAGGATCTTGAAAAGCTCGAGCATCTTCATGTTCTTGCTGACGATGTCGTGAAAGCTGTAGCGTTGTTTGAGTTCCTTGCGCAGCGTCTCGATGACGCTCAGGTCACGGAAGGTTTCCACGCCGCCCGTGATTACGCCCCTGTTGTCCTTGAGCACGGCGGTTGAGATACTGATCGGAATACGTTTGCCGTCCCCGCGCACGATGTAGGCGGACTGGTTGACCGTTGCTTCGCCGCTTTCAATGCTTTGACGCAGGCGGCAGCCGTCCTCGCAGATGTTGGCCCGGAAGACTTCGAAACAATGGCGTCCTATGGCCTCGTCGCGTTTGACTCCGGTGATTTTTTCGGCCGCCCGGTTGAAGTAGGCGATCTTCCAGTCGCGATCGACGGTGAAGACGCCGTCGGCGATGGAATCAAGTACGGCATCGCGACCGGCAATTTCCCCGCTGGCGGTATTTTTCTTCTTCACCACTTGAATATGGGGCCATCCATGCTGCTCGTCAATAATCAGGGTGCCAGGTGAATGGACGGAGGTCTCTTGTGGGGGTCGTAGTAGACCTTTTTCATGTCAGGCAGAGTCCTTTTAAGCGCGTCGAGCGCCAGCCTGCGGCGCATCAGGCGCGGGGCCTTGCGGTACTCGGCCGACAACTTGTCGAAGCGCTCTGCCTTACCCCTGGCGTTCGCCAGCCGGTCCGCCCGGTAACTCGAGGCTCCGGCAAGTTGTCCGCTGGCCTGGCCGTTGGCCTTGGCCTTTGTCTCCAGCGCCTTGGCCTGGGCCTGAGAGCGTATCTGCTCGGACTCGGCCCGAGCGTCCGAGACCTTCTGAAAGGACGATATCGCCGCCCGCGGCGGCACGACGTCCCCGAGCAGGAACGAGGTGACCAGAATTCCCAGCTCGAGCCGCGAGCACTCTTGCTGCAGCCGCTCGTGTAACCGGTGGAGCAACTCGGCCCGTCCTCGGGAGAGCACATCGTCGACGGCGGTCGCCATGAGCTCCGTGGCCAGCACGTGCCGTGCCAGGTCGCGCACGATCTCATCGCGCTGGCGGGCGTTGAATGTGTAGTCCCAGGGATCCTTGATGCGATACTGGGCCGAGGCGTCGACCGTAACCAGGTTCTCGTCGGAGGTGAGGAAGTAGGTGATATTCGACTTGTTCCTCGGACTGCCCTTGCCCAACTTGTCTTTTCCCCGCACCCTTCGCGCTTCGCTGAGAATGATCTCTTTCCTGATTGCAGACAGCTTGACCGTTCCGACCTGCTGGACAAACGGCACGATGAAGTGCAGGCCCGGTTCAAGCGGCGTATGCGAAGCGCGCGAAAATGTTTTCAAGATCCCGATCTCGCCCGGCTGGACCGTGACCACACCCTTCCAGATGAGCACGACGGCCAGCAAGAAAAGCCAGAACCCAACTGTCAGCCCGATGCGCCTGTTATTCGCCTGCATCAACCGCCCCCCCTGAACAACGGGTCGAGGAAACTGCTGTCGTAAGGAATGACCACGGTCGATTTCTTTTTCAGAACGGCCTCGCTGGTTTCCAGGGTCTTCAGGAAACGAAAAAGCTCAGGATCTTGTGAATACGATTTCGAGTAGATGCGGGCGCTCTCGGCGTCGGCTCCGGCGCGGATCTTAAGAGACTTCTCCGTGGCCTCTGCCAGGATCTTTCCCTTCTCTGTTTCGGCCTCGGCCTCTATCTCCATGGCTTTCTGAGTGCCTTCGCTCCTGTAGCGCCGGGCGATTTTCTCACGCTCGGCCTTCATGCGCCTGATCACGCTGGCCACGTTCTGGGGCGGGAAGATCAGACGCCTGAACCCGATGCGCCGGATGGTAATGCCCATCTGCGCCTTGGCCTTGTCGTCAACGGCCGCGGTCACCTTTTCGACGATCTGCTTTATTACCTGCGCCTGACCCTTGACCCCCAGGAAGCTCGAAAACTCCTTTTGGCCGACCCAGGCGCCTAGGTGTGCCAGGGCCAGATCAACCAGGTGTGCCTCGGCCACCATCTCAGAGCCCGCACCGGTCAGATAGCGCACCGCGTCCTCGATTTGGTAGGCGATGAATACCTCGGCGACGATGTTACGCTTGTCAGCAGTCAGCAGCTCGAGGCCGGGTGGTCTGAGCAGCTTGATGCGGCGGTCGATGATCGTTGCCCGCTCGATCGGGGCCGGGAACTTCCAGTGTAGGCCCGCCTCGTCGATTTGGCGTACGGGTTTCCCGAAGCGGGTAACGACGGCCGAGCGGTTCTCGGACACCTGGAAGGCAGCGGAGTAGATGCTCAGCACGACCAGAACCAGTGCGGCGAGCAGCCAGTACTTTTTCATGTCACTTTCCTCCGGAGGAGGCGGCCCAGGCCGGAAGCCCGAACCAGAGATCGGATACAGGGGCCCGTGAGGGCAGGATCCACTTGCTTGGCGCGGAAAGAGCGCGGCCGGCAGCCTCGAGTCTAAGGCGCAGGCGGGTCAGCCCGGGAGTGATGTAATAGGCCTCCCTGAGACCGGCAAAGGCAAGGGTGCGCCCGCGTGCCTCGGCCATTGTATTCGCGGCATGCTGCATGGCCTTTGATGAGAGGCGGGCCCCCTCTCCTTTGGCCCCGGCGATCATCCCGATGCGCTTGGCCCCGGCGATTTCGATGCGCGTGGCCCTGTCTTCCAGCGCGTCGGAAACCGATCTGAATGCGTCGGCCGTATTGGCCTGGGGGTGCGAATCGACCAGTAGAATGCCGAGCAGTTCGATGCCCAGATCCTGCTTGCGTAGTAATTCCTCAAGCCTGTGCTCGCAGTCTGCGCCGAAGCGGCTGCGTCCGCGGGAGACGATGCCGTCGAAGCTGGCAGCTCTGGCGCTTTCGCGCACGGCCTCTTCCGCCAACGATTCGAGTAACCCCTGCGCATCGGCCAACTCGAAGTAGTAGCGCCGGGGATCGTGCACGCGGTAGCGTACCGTGAACGGAATCTCGACCAGCAGTTCGTCGGAGGTCAGGACGGTTGCGTTGCGGTGCTGCATGTCCAGCGAGCCCACCGGTGTGCCGGAAATGAGATCACCGCCAGGCTGTACGGCGATGTGAAAACCCACCTGGATCTGCTGCAGGCGCCCCACGGGCAAGATGCTTGCCTGTTCGATTGGCCAGGGAAGTTTCAGATGCAGCCCGGCGGGAAGCGGCCCGGAAGCGATGCGCCCGCAGCGCAGCACGAAGGCCTCGTTACCGGGAGGGACCTGGATGAAGACCGAGTTGAGCAGCGCCGCCAGGGCGCACAGCGTTCCAAGCGTTACCAGGCGCCTGGCCGGTGCCCGGTAGAGCCATCGGCCCAGGTCGCCGAGCGCCCTGAGCACGGCCAGCCCGAAGGGCGTGGCTCTACCGAGGGTCAGCGAGTCGAGGTGAGCAAACAGCTCGGCCAGTCCCGTGCGCAACCCGGTGCGGAAGAGGCTAATGAGCAACAGCAGCGTTAGCAGACTTGCCAGGACCCAACTCACCCAGGAAAATCCACCCGCTACTGGTCCGCTCATCTCGTGGGTCAGGGGGCTCTGAATGTCGAGCAGGTTGAGGGCCGCGCCTGCGGCGAGAGCACAGGCGGCGACGACGGTGACGTAGAGCAAGACGAAACGCCTGCCGAAAAACTTGTAAAGCAGCGAGAGCGTGCCGATGTTGGTCGTCGGGCCGACCAGCAAGAATACCAGAGCCGCCCCGGGTACCAGGCCCTTGGCCAGAAGTGCCATGGCCACCGGTGTCGATGCGACGGCGCACATGTAAAGCGGCAACCCGGCGACCAGGGCCAGAACCAAAGCCAGCCATGGGCTCAACCCGACCAGCGAGTTCGGCGGCAGGACGGTAGCCACAGCCGCCGACAAGATAATGCCCACGACCAGCCAGAAAGCCACGTCGTCGAGGATTTCGACGAAGCCGCTTTTGAGGCTGGAAAACAAGAAGCCAGTCCATGAACGGTTTGTATCGTCCGCGGGCAGACGCGATTCCGGGCCCGACACAGAAGGCTGCGTCCAGTCCGGCTCCCGACCGCGATCCCATAAGACGATCAGGCAGCCGGCCACGAAAGCGGTGATCACCGCCAGCAGGGGACGCAGCCAGGTGAAGAGCGGCCCCAGCAGGGCGAAGGAGATCAAGATTGAGGCCACGCCGGTCTCGGGCGTGGCGATCAAGAAGCTCATCAAGGCCGGGCGCGGGACGCCGCCTCGCGAAAGCGCCAGTGAAACCGGAACGACGCCGCAGGAACAAATCGGCAACGGGGCGCCGATCAGCACGCCCTTTGCAGACTGCAATGGCGCGGAACCGCCGAAGAACCTGGCCAGGCGGTGGCGTGCGAAGAGTGTCCGCACAATCCCGGCCAGGCCGAAGCCCAGAAGCATGTAGCCCCCGCCCTGGAGAAAGATTTCCCAAAGGTTGGCAAAGAAGCTTTCGCTAGCGTTCATGGCGTCTATGCCTGCCGGTGGAACCAGGGCGTGGCAGCAAGCGTTCGATCTCTTCGTCTGGTCGGGGAATCACATGCTGCGCCACCACGCGCCCCACCGAGGCCGCTGCCGCTGCCCCGGCCTCGACGGCGGCGCGCACTGCTCCGACGTCACCCCGGACGATCACGGTCACCAAGCCGCCGCCGGAGCGCTCGCGGCCCTGCAACTCGACCGCCGCCGCTTTTAGCATGCAGTCGGCCGCTTCGATGGCCGCCGCAAGCCCCCTGGTCTCGATCATTCCGAGTGCCCGAGACATCCTTTGCCTCCCTGGCCGGCAGTCAATATTATCACTGCGCTATTCCAAGATGAGACGTTTAACACACGCCCTGGTTTTTGACAAGGCAGGGGATCGGTTATCTCGGTTGCTTGTGTTAGAATGGCCATGTGAAAACCTGAAAGGAGATTCTGATGACCCGTTCTCACTTCTATTCACATTGCTTCGTGCTCGCACTGCAAGCTGTTCTTGTCTTGGGCGTACCGGCCTTGGCCGCAATCGTCAAGGGGCCCTACCTCGAGAACGTCGGGTCCGACCACATTACCGTCAGCTGGGAGTCGGATCAGACCGCCGACGGCATCTTGCGCTACGGCATCGGCGATCTCTCGCAAGAAGTCGCCGTTCCGGAAGGCAGCGGACTGCAGTCGATCCCCTTGACCGGCCTGCAGGCCGGCAAGACCTACTTCTATCGCCTCGAACTCCATGATGGGGCATTCGGCCCTTCGCTGACCTTCTCTACCGCTCCGGCCGGATCCGAGCCCTTTCATTTTCTCGTTTACGGCGATACGCGCACGGACCACCCCATGCACCGTGAGGTGGTCGGCCTGATCGGTGACCGGGCGCCGGACTTCTACATCAACACCGGGGACATCGTCGAGGACGGCGACGATAGCGACATGTGGCAGATCTTTTTCGACATCGAGCACTCGCCCATGTCGCGCATGGTCATGTGGCCGGTTATGGGCAATCACGATCACCGCACCAACACGCTCTACGACGCCCTTTTTCATGTGGACTCCGACTCGGGCACCTCGCGCTATTACAGCTTCGACTACTCCAACTGCCACTTCGTCGTGCTCTGCTCCGAGGAAGACTTTTCCCCCACCAGCGCCCAGTACCAGTGGATTGACAACGACCTGTCCGCGGCGCAGTCCGACCCGGTCGTCGAGCATATCTTCGCCTTTTACCACCGGCCGTCGTTCTCATCCGGATGGCACGGAAGCGAGGAGATGCCCCTGGCCGAATACCTCCATCCGCTGTTCGCCAAACACGGCGTCGAGATCGTCTTCAACGGCCACGATCACGACTATGAGCGCAGCACGGTGGACGGTATCCTCTACATAGTAACCGGCGGCGGCGGCGCTCCCTATCCCCCGTTACTCGACGAGGATCGGCCGCCGCGGCCCGATCAGAACCCCCACCGGCAAGTCTTCTTCGGCGTCTTTCACGCCGTCGACTGTGCAGTTACCGGCCCGGAAGTCCGTTGCGAAATGATCGACCTGACCCGCACCGTCCGTGACACATTCGGTGTAAACCTGGGCGAAAATCCAGACCCGCAACCAGAATGTACACCTTGCGAAAGCGGCTGCGCCTCGGCCGCCCCGACCGGATCGATTCTGCTGCTTTTAGTCATGTTCGGGGCGGCATTGTGGCGCCTCCGGAAATCGAGCGCCGCATGCTTGGCCATCAAGGCAGTGCGTAGCCGAGCAGTTGCTCCGTGGTCTGGCCCTCGCAGGCGGGGTCCTGGGAGATGAAGTGATCCAACCCGCTGGTCGATGCGCAGCGGTAGATGGCCTGTGAGTCCGCGGTCTGGTTTTCGAGGATGTAGCCCACCGGCCCCAAGTTCTGTTGCCCTTCGCAACCGACCTCGAACGACAGAAACGTGTGCGGGCCGGGCCAGGCGGCGTCCACCAGGCACTCGAACAGGAGTTTCGTGCTGGGCTGTTCCTCGCGGTACAGGTGCCAACAGGCATCTTGGGTGAATCCTTCCGGCGCCAGGCGCGACGAAGACCAGTGCCGCTGGGTGATGGTGTAGTCCTTCATGCTGCGGCACAGGCTGGTGTAGGGCAGATCTTCGAAACCGCAGGAAAGCTGCGGGGGATCGTCGTAGACGTGGTTGCAAAGCGCCCAGATCGCCCAGGCGGGCTTGTAGCTGCCGTCCGCGCGCACCAAACCGAGCTGCAACTCGCCTTCATCCGCGTTGTCGCGCATGCGGTGATAGACGTAGTTGGTGATTCCCGGGGTGCCTAGGACATTGATGAAAGTTCTGCAGACGGCATCGGCCTGGGCGGCCTCCGACGAATTGGGCGCCGACGAGTTGATGCCGCTTTCCGTGAGCTCAACCTCCCAGGCATGGGGTTTTCCGGGAAAGGTTTGGCGCAGCCAGCCGAGCAGCACCCCGATGTTGCCGTAGGTGACCCTGGGCAGATCGAGCGGGCCGAACTCCGGTTTGAGCAGATCGGGGGCGTAGGGGTGGTAGGCGATCTCCCATTCGCGCTCGCCGATGCGCGCGGCGAAAGTGGTCATGAACGTCTTGACCGAGAGCATGGCGTTGTCGTCGGCCGGGCGGTCGAATTCGGTGTCGAAGTGGTGTTCGAAAGAAAGCAGTACTTTGGCCTCGGACTGATGCGATTTTATCTGGTCGTAGGCGGCCGCGTAGTTGTCCACGTAGGCCTGGATCCAGGCGTCCTGATCGCAGGGCACACCCTGTCCGCAGCCGATGTCGAACCAGATGTTGGAGTTGACCTCGTTGTGAATGACGAAGTCGGCGATGCGTCCGTTGCCGTGCAGGCCGTCGTAACGCAAAGCTATCATGCCCGCGAAGCGGGCGTAGTCTGAAGGGTTGTCCGGGGTGCAGAACCTCTCGAAGGCCGGGGAGATGGGCGAGCAGCCGGTGTTGCCCGTGCGGGCCCAGGCCGGCACGCCGTAGACGATGCCGCTGATGATCACGCTCCGGGCCGAGTAATCCTTGATGGCTTGATCAACACTGCCGTGGATTTGATAGCAGTGTCCTTGGTATTCCTCCTCAGCCGAGCCGCAGGGAGGTGATTTGGGCGACGGTTCCCAGATATCCCAGACCATGTTCATGGATACGCCGCCGGTTACGTGGCTTACAAACTCGTCCTTGTCCGGCCAGAAGTCCGGCTGGATGGCCTTGATGTGGTAAATGTCTCTCTCTGGATATGGCAGCCCGATGATCGGCTCCGTGTCTCCAGCCTCGTCGGCCCCCATGTCTCCCTGCGCATCTGCCCCGGCATCGGTGCCGGGATCGCCGGCCGTGTCCCCACCGGCATCCGCTCCTGCGTCCTCCCCGGCATCGGCACCGGGATCGCCGGCTGCGTCTGCACCGGGATCGCCGCCTGAATCGGTGCCGGGGTCACCTCCGGCATCCGCTTCTTCATGGCCGTCGGCATCCAACCCGGCGGCGTCTTCCACATTATCGGCGGGTGAGGAGGAACATGCGGAGAAAAAAAGGAAAAGAACTGCGGCAAGGAGTAACGAGCACTCCCGGACCATGAACATGTATTTGATGTCGTGATTCATGCCGCAGAACCTAACACGGATGCGGGAACACGTCACTGGGCAAAACTTTCCTCAGCGTATATTATCTTCGCATTGCAACGGCTCGGCCCGTGACCCAAGGAAGGATGGAGGACAACATGGAATGCGAAGTGCGCCTGCGCCTGCTCGACAGTCATGGACAGCCCTTCATGGGTATCGGCCTGGTTTGGCTGCTCGAAAGGATCGGGCGCCTGCGGTCGGTAAGCGCCGCGGCGCGCGACATGAAGCTGTCTTATCCAAAGGCGATGCGCATGATTCGCGATCTCGAAAACGGGCTGGGCCGCAAGATGGTTATGAGAAGCAAGGGCGGGGCCCGGCGCGGCGGGGCAGAACTGACCGACGAGGCCGCGGATTTCATCGCTCGCTATGAGGTTTTTCAGGCGCGCATCAAGGATCATGCGCAAAAGGAGTTTCGAAAAGCGTTTTTCACAAAGCGCGGCCGGCGCGCATAGCAAACAGCACGAGTCGGAACATTCATGCTTGTAATTTCTGCATCGTTTGCATGCTAGCTTGACAGGTTCTGCAGCAAGCAGTAATTTTCGCGTTGAAGTCGGGGTTAGACGGCAGGAAAATGACGTCTTACAGCAAATCAGAAATGGATCGTACGGCCCCAGGCAAGCGCTCGTCGCGCATGTTCAGGTCAGGCCGGATGAGCTGGTTTGTGCTGCTCGCGCTTGCCTTCGGCTGGTTCGCCCAGCTTCCCATAGTGCACCAGATACACCTGGCCTTCGACGATGTCGAGCACATCTGGTGCCCGCGGC
This sequence comes from Myxococcota bacterium, assembly GCA_035528415.1. Lineage (GTDB taxonomy): Bacteria > Myxococcota > B64-G9 > B64-G9 > B64-G9 > DATKYQ01. The sequence goes on from DATKYQ010000084.1 coordinate 62,752, forward strand.
ACCAGTGCCTCGAACACCTGGATGCCCGCCGGGGCGGGTCGGAGCCGGCCGTGATCGAGCGGCAGACTTCCGGGGCGAACATCGGAAGAGCGACCGCCGGGAGCAAGCATCAAGCTTGTTCGCTGAGTCTGATGCATCAAGTCATGGGTCCCGTGCTCCAGGCATATGGGACGCATGCGCGCTTGCCGGAGAAACAGGTTGACGGCAGTCCCGCAGGTCATTTGCTGTGTCCCGATGTCTTGTGTTACGCGCCGAAGCATTCCCCTCCTTCTGCCGCCTAGATTTACACACTGACATTTTTACTGAACGCCGCAGCCGATCCACGGTTGTGGCAATTGGACCTCATCGGCAGGAGGAGGCAATGAAGAGCACCACAAGTATGGCGCTGACAATTATATTGAGCTTTTTTGTGATTATTCCCACGGCTCCGGCAGCGCCGGCGGACGACAACGACGAGATCGAGCGCTTGCGCCGGGAAGCCGGCACCGAGATCGAACAGGCCGGCAAGGAGTCCGCAGGGGAATTGCCCAAGTTGCAGACCGATACCGTCTTCAGCAGCGGCAACCGCGCCTTGCAGGCTTTGAACCCCGAGATGAGCGTGGTGGTCGACGCCGGGGCGCGGGCCAGCATGACGGATTTCGACGGTGATACCCTGGGGGACGGCTCGCAATTTTATTTCCGCGTGCTGGGCCTGCACTTCCAGGCCAACCTCGATCCCTTCTCGTTTTTCAAGTCCGCCGTCGAGTTTCACGTCGACGGGGTCGAGTTGGGCGAGGCCTATGCCACCTGGGTCAACGTATTGCCCGGGATCAACCTGACGCTGGGCAAGTTCAGGCAGCAGTTTGGAGTGATCCAGCGCTGGCACGTCCCTTCGCTTGACCAGTTCGACTTTCCGCTGGCGATCACAACCTTGTTGGGAGGGGACGGCCTCAACCAGATAGGCTTTTCGCTGGAATGGATCGCGCCCGCCTTGTGGGCCGATGACCAGCGCGTCGTGCTGCAGGTGACCAACTCGTCCAACGAGCAACTTTTCAACGGACAGCAGTTCGGCGTGCCGGCCGGCCTGCTGCACTGGAGCCAGTACTACGACCTGAGCGAGTCGACCTACCTCGAACTGGGCCTTACGGGCATGCTGGGTACGAACAACAAGCGCAACCTGCTTGACGACAACGGCGACCGCAGCGACGAGCCCTGGCGGATGACCACCCTGGCCGGGGCCGATCTGACCGTTTCATGGTCGCCGCTGCACAACGAGCGTTACCGGCACTTGACCTGGCGCAGCGAGTTCTACTGGGTGGGCCAGGAGACGCCCGACGGTTACCTGGCAGCCGGGGGAGGATACAGCTACCTGGATGCGGGCCTGAGCGAGGCTCTGGCCATCGGTGTGCGCGGAGATCTAACCCAGCCGTTCCTGGTGGACAACGACGGCCGCTGGATTTGGCAGGCGGTGGCCTACCTGACCTGGTGGGAGAGCCCCTGGGTCAAGACCCGGCTGCAACTCGCACACAAAGACGGTGACGGCCAGCCGGCCGAGGACCTGTTACTGGTCCAGATAGTCTTCGCCGCCGGGCCGCACAAGCACGACCGTTACTAAGTGCATAGGTTCAGGAGGATATTCATCATGCGAAATTCGATCGTTGTTCTCTTATCGCTGTTGTTTTCGATCTTGACTCCAGTGTCCCGGGCGGAGGATGGGGACAAGAAGATAAAGATAGTTGCCTCGTTGTCCAGCTATGCCGCCATTGCCAAGGAGATAGGCGGCGATCTGGTCTCCGTCGACTGGATAGTCAACGGCGGCCAGGATCCCCACTTCGTTCGCCCGCGGCCGAGCCTGGCCAGGAAACTTGCCAACGCCGACCTGTTCGTCAGCACCGGCCTAGACCTGGAGCTGTGGGCCCCCTCGTTGATCGATCTCTCCGGAAACGACGAGATCCGCAGTGGCCAGCGCCGCTATGTCTCGGCCAGCCATGGTGTGCGCCTGCTCGAAGTGCCCAAGGTGAAGAGCCGCGCCGAGGGCGGGGTGCACATCTACGGCAACCCGCACTTCATCATTGACCCGCTGGCCGGAGAGGTGGTCGCCAGAAATATAGCCACGGGCCTGAGCCGCATCGATCCGGATCACCAGCAGGTGTACGCCGCGAACCTCAAGCGCTTCGATGACGAGATTGACAGGCGCCTCTTCGGCGACGAGCTGTTACACATCCTGGGGCCCAAGATCCTTCACCGCCTGGCCGAGAACTCGAACTCGATGATCGCTTTCCTCGAGAAGAAAAGTTACAAGGGCAAGCCGCTGATAGACCGATTGGGCGGGTGGATGGAAAAAGGCCTCAAGTTCAGGGGCAAGAAGGTGGTGGCCTACCACAAGAATTGGGTCTGCTTCGATCACCTGTTCGGACTCGATGTGGTCAACCATGTCGAGTTGCGACCGTCCATTCCGCCTACACCGCGGCACGTCGATCAACTCATCAAACAGATGCGCAAGGAGAAGATCCACGTCATCCTGGCGGCCAGCTACTACGACCTGACCAAGGTGCGCCTGATAGCCGACCAGGTCGGTGCCAAGGCAATCATTATTGCCATGGGGGTCGGGGGATCGCCGGGTGTCAATACCTACTTCGATCTGATCGATCACATGGTCGATCAGATAGCCGCTGCCTGCGACTGAACGCGGAGAGTGTGCCATGCATCAACTCGGTATCTCCGATCTTATGCTGCGGGCGTTCCTGGAGTGCCTGATCCTGGTCGGCATCCATGCCTACCTGGGGCTGCACGTCATCCGCCGCAAGGTCATCTTCGTCGATCTGGCCCTGGCCCAGGTCGCGGCCCTGGGCACGACGGTGGGCTTTCTGTTTAACATGGCGCCCGACTCCACGGCGGCTCTGTTGTTTTCGATGCTTTTTACCTTCGTGGCCGCCGCCCTGTTCGCTATTACCCGTACCCGCCGCGACCGGGTGCCCCAGGAGGCCATCATCGGTGTGGTCTTTGCAATCGCCGCGGCGGTGATCATCCTGGTGGTAGATCGCGCTCCGCACGGTGCCGAGCATATCAAGGAGGTCATGACCGGGGCCATCCTCTGGGTTCGCTGGGATGCGATCATACTGGCGGCCTGCACCTACAGCGTGGTCGGCCTGTTCCACTACATCTTCCGCAAACCCATCTTGGCCATCAGCGAGGATCCCGACAAGGCCAAGGCAGACGGTATTCGCCTGTGGGTCTGGGATTTCTGGTTCTACCTGTCGTTCGGGCTGGTGATCTCGATCTCGGTGCGCACCGCAGGCGTGCTTCTGGTGTTCGTCTTTCTGGTGGTGCCGGCCATCATCGCCAGCCTGATAACCAGCCGGCTGCTGTACCAGTTGCTGGTCGGCTGGGGGATGGGATTTTTAGTTACGGTTCTCGGGTTGGGCACCTCGTACCTGGCCGATATGCCGGCAGGCCCCAGCGTTGTGGCCTTTTACGGAATCGTGCTGGGCCTGGCGGCCTTGATAATCCACGTCGTCCGTGCGGGCGACAGGCGGCGGGCGCTTGTCCGGGTCACAGTGGGGACGTTGGTCGCTCTGGCAATCGTCGGCTTCGTCTGGTTTTCCGGGTGGGCGCTGTCGCGGACAGAGCTGGCTCGCTCTTCGCGGGGCCATGACCATCCCCACCGGCCGGCGCTTTCGAGCGCGGCCGCGGAACCGCAAGCGCACGCCGCAAGCGATGATCTAGCCGAACTGGAAAAGGCCTTCGACAATGCCGCCGACTCCGAAATGAAACTCACATACGCCCAGAAGATCGCCACTCACGATCGCCGGCGCGGGGCCGAGAGGCTGCTCAGCGTATTGAGAACAGCCGAGGTTCCCTTTGTGCGCGAAGAGGCACTGGCCGCTCTTTCGAAGCTGGCCGGCAAGAAGTTCACAGGCGTCGACACCGAGAAAGATTACTCCCAGAACACAGCAGACCTGCGAGAAATAGAAGACTGGGTTGGTTCCATACAAAGGGGACAGCCCGATATAAACGCCCGTTGATATCGGGTGCCCGGACATATAGACTAGGAACATGCACTTGAGGCATCAGTTGGCTTCCGTGCTCTCGAACGGGAAAGTCGCGCTTGCGCTGCTGGGTTGCCTGGCCTGCACGGCGGCAATGGCCGCGGGCAAAGAGACAAAACCGGCCGAAGAGTGCGAGTCTTGCGACGCGGCGGAAGAGATCGTCATCAGCGCCCAGCGGGAGCAGGAGCAAGGCATCTCCGTGACGCGCATCGAGCGTGATCGCATCGAACGCTTCAATGCGAGCAGCGCGGCCGAGGTGATCGAGATGCTGCCCTCTGCCTTCGCTACCAGTGGCCAGCGCGGCGAGCGTATCTTTTCGCTCAGGGGGTTCGATCAGCGCCAACTCGCGGTGCTGCTGGACGGTGTCCCTTTTTCCATTCCCTATGACGGGCAGATCGATCTGGGCATGTTGCCGGCCGCGCTGATCGAGCGCGTAAGCGTGATCAAGGGACCGGGCTCGGTGCTCTACGGTCCCAACGGCATGGGCGGCGCGGTGAATATCGTTACCCGGCGGCCGGGAGACGTGCCACTGCTCGGCGTCGCCTTCATGGGCGATCCCCGGGGAGCGGTGCGCTTCAACGCATACGGCTCCGCGCGCCGGGGAAACCTCGGCTACACACTGGTCGGCGGCGTCAACCGGCTGGACGGATTTCCTCTTTCGTCGAGATTCAAGTCCGAACCGCGCCAAGATGGTGATATCAGGAACAATAGTGACAAAGAGTCGCTATTTCTTTTGGCCGGCGGTGAATGGCGCCCGGCGAAAGATCAACGTCTGTTCGTCTCATCATTGATTATCGAAGGAAAACGAGGTGTGCCTTGTGGACTCGGGGATGTGCGTCCACGCTTCTGGCGCTTTTCAAACTGGCGAACAGTGGGACTCACCCTGGGGCATGCCGGAAAACTCGGCTCCCTTTTCGAAACCGACGAGACGCTCTACGCACGCCTGTACAACAACCAGATCGATTCATACGACGACGCCTCCTACACGACCCAGTCGGCGAAGTGGGCCTTTACCTCGCTCTACCGGGATCAGGCCTTCGGCGGGCGCGTTCGCGCCCGCAGCGTTCCCTTGGATTCTCCCTGGGGCCCTACCCTGCTGCGTCTTTGGGCAGGAGCGCAGCACGACCGTCACGTCGCCGGACAGCCCGGGCGACCCGACGAGCCCACTGTCTCCAGAACGCTCGTCACCCTGGCACCCGAGGCCGAGGCCCTCATTGCGCCGCGCTTGACGCTGACAGCCTCGTTGCAAACCGACATAGAGTTGCCCACAGACGATGCCTCCGTTCATCCCAACGAGCGATTCGGTTTTGGACCACTAGTGTCTCTGGGCTATGAGCCACTGGACGGGCTTTTCCTGCGCGCCACCGTCGCGCGGCGAACCCGCTTCGCCTCGCTCAAGGAGCGCTTCAGTTCTGCCATCGGCCTGCGCCTGCCAAACCCCGATCTCGGGCCGGAGCGGGCCTGGCATTTTGGCCTGGAAGCGACTTACGCTCCCTGCCGGCGCCTGCACGCCTCGCTCGCAATATTCGACGCCGAGGTGCAAGGACTGATAAACGCAGTAGCGCTGCAGACTGAAAGCGGCCCGCAAGAGCAACTTCAAAACGCCGGCAGCTCAAGGCTTTCGGGGCTCGAGGCTGAACTGGTGTTGCAGCCAATCGGCCGGCTGGAAATCGAGGCCGGTGTCCAGTACCTGCGCGCCAGGCAACTTGAGGCTCGGGCGGGGGAGGATCGCATCGCCTACCGGCCCCAGCACAAGGCATACCTCGAGGCGCGCCTGAGACCCTGTGCCTGGTTGGGAATTGATATCGGACTCAGCGTCATAGGTTCACGCGACTACCAGAACCCGGGCAGCTTTGCCTGGGAGAAGCTAAGCGGTTATCTGGTCTGGGATATGGGGTTGTCGCTGCGACCGAGCGATTGTGTCACCCTGCGTATCACTGCCCGCAATCTCGCTGACGACGATCATCAAAGCGAGTACGGCTTTCCCGATCCCGGGCTCTGGGTGTGGGCCGGTGTGGAGATGAGGAGCTGAGACCTTGGCCCTTGTCAGGACAGCCATGGACGCGGATCGTTTCTGGGCGCATGTTGCGGCCTTCGGGGCGCTCTGGGGCTCGATCGAGATTACCCTGGGTGCCTTCGTGCATACGCTGCGGCTGCCGCTGGCCGGTGTGCTTTTAGCGGCGCTCGGCGCGGCCGTACTGACGGCCGAGCGGCAGATCATACCGGCCCGCGGAACAACGCTGGCAACGGGCATCGTCGCCGCGCTGTGCAAGACAATATCCCCGGGCGGGATAGTGCTCGGTCCGATGATCGGCATCCTCGCAGAAAGCCTGCTGGTTGAAATAGCTCTGTTGGCGGCCCCTCGCTCGCGCCTGGCGGTGGCCCTGGCAGGGGCGCTGTGCGTGTCGTGGTCGCTGATGCAGGCCGTCGGCACACAATACGTGGTGTACGGAAAAGGGGTGCTCGAGCTCTTCCTGGCCGCGCTGTCAAGAACCGGGAATTGGCTCGGACTTTCATCAGCCGCGGGACTCGGAGCGCTTGCCGCCTGCGCGGGTTTGCTGTGTCTGATCGGGGCCGCGGGCGGGCTTGCCGGCCGGGCGCTCGGGATTCGAGCACGCACCGGTTTGACGTTGGACGGGGATGCGCAAGATGAGTGAGGTTACGGCGACAGCGCCCGATAACACTCCGCATGGAATCATGGCGCGCAGGGTTCCGGCTTTTATTGCTCTGGGGTGTATCTTCCTGCAGATTCCGGGCCGTCTGCTTCCTGCGCTTGCGGCGCTTGCGATCTGGCTCGTCTGTCTTGCGCTGTGTGATCGCCAGGGGCTTTTACGGATGGCCCGGCCGCGCTTCTGGATAGTCAGCCTCGTTTTGGCAGTCGCCTGCGGACTGCTGCTAGGGCGGCGCGATACGAAGTTTCTGGGGATGTTGATCTCCAGCTCTGGCATGCAAAGCGGGCTGCTGATGGTGGTCCGCGGGGCTTTCATCTTCGGACTGTCGATTTGGGCCAGCAGGGCGCTGAGCGGAATCACGCGTGCGCGCCTGGGTAGAAGATCCGGCCGCCTGACCGGCGCTGTCGGCGCCGCCTTTCGGTTGCTGCCCGAGTTGGGAGAACGCCTGCGCTGCGAATGGCGGGCGGCGCCTCCGAAGAAAGGCCGCCTGCGGCGCATCGGTGTCCTGGCGGCCGATATGCTGGTACACACCGCACGCATTGCCGAGCAAGCCGCGCAGCGTGCAACGGCATCCCGGGGCCGCCTGCTCGTCGCCGTGCTAGGCCCGCCCGACAGCGGCAAGACGACGACCATACGCGAGATAGCCGACCGCCTGCGCGGGCGCAGACTTGCAGTCGCAGGCGTAAGTCAACCGAAGGATTTCAGGAACGGCAGTACTTTGGGATATAATTTAAGAGATGAGGCCAGCGGCGAAAATCGCTCGTTCGCCGTGCCCAATCCATCCAGTGGCAGACAGGATCTTACGGGATATAAGTTTGATCCCGGAGGCTGGCTGTGGGCGCGCGAGCTGATCTCGTCCGCCTGCGGCAGCGCCGATGTGGTGATCGTGGATGAGTTGGGAAGCCTGGAGGCGGCGGGCAAGGGACACATGCCGGCCTTGATGGCATCAATTCGAAAAGGGCGCTGCGTATGGCTTGTGGGGGTGCGGAAGGGGTTCGAGCGCGCCATCCAGCAGCGCACAGGCCCGTTCAGCCGCATAATTTGCGCTGGAACCTGCGGCGCCGATCTCGACGCATTAATTGCTTGGTTGTACGCTATCCGCCCCGGGCAGGTGAAGGCTGATATTTTGCTTTGACCAGGCGCTCTTTACGGCGCTAGCGTATTATCATGATGATGAAGTTTGATTGCCCGGTCTCCGCGATCCTTGCTGCGGCCTGGTTGCTTGCCGGGTGCGGCACGGGCGGCGGACCGGCCTCGGGAATCTTGCAGGCCGGGGCCGCCGCGGTGGTGATCACTCCGGTCGTGGAACCGTTCGATGATCTCGACGGAAACGGACACTGGGATGAGGGTGAGTCGTTTTCCGATCTCGACGAAAACGGTAGCTTCAGCCCCGTCTGGATCGCCGGCTTCGGCAGCGAGCGTGCAGCGCTGGGTGTTCACGACGACTTGTACGCCCGGGCGCTGATATTGGTTCAGGGCGACGTGCGCATCGGCATCGTCACGCTCGATTGGGTGGGGCTGATGCGCGACCAGGCCTTGGAGATCGGCCGGGACGCCCGCGAGGCCGGCGTGATTCTCGATCGGCTGATCGTCACCTGCACACACAACCACGAAGGCCCGGACAGCATCGGCCTATGGGGCCCGCTGGGCGAGTGCGGCCGCGATGACGACTACATGGACTGGGCCCGGGCGCAAACCGTTGTGGCTCTTTCCGAGGCGCAAGAGAGGCTTACCCCGGTGCGCATGATCGCAGGCGACGGCAAGACGGAGAATCTTACTCGCGATAGCCGTTTACCTATCGTGCTGCACGAAGACGTCGTCGCCCTGCGCTTCGACCGCATCGACGGGAGCGGCACCGTGGCCGTTGTGACTCACTGGTCGAACCATGTCGAGGCGCTCGGCGGAGACAACCAGCAGCTAAGCGCGGACTTCCCGGCCTGGCTGGTTTCGGCCCTCGAGGATGCCTACCCCGGCGCGGTGGGTATCTACTGGCAGGGGATGGTCGGCGGCCTGATGACCCCGCTGGAAGTCGAAGTGAGGGACGAAGGCGGCAACGTCTTGCCCGAAGACTCCTTTGCCAAGACCGAGCGCATGGGTCGGCTGGTGGCCGATGTGGCCCTTTCGGCTCTCGAGCACGGCGAAGACGCAGGCGAGGGCGGCAAACTGGCCTATCACAGCGCGTCCTTCTTCGCTCCGCTTGAAAACCTTGAGCTGAAGCTGGCCGGCCTGGAGGGGCTGTTCGATCGCAAGATCTACGACGACCAGGGCCGCGAACGTTTGCCGGCAGAGATCATGACCTTCGATGCCTACCTGGAGACGGAGGCGACAGTGATCGACGTGGGCCTGGTGCAGATTGTCACGGTGCCGGGAGAGCTTTACCCGGAATTGGCCCTGGATGGTTCTAACGGGGAGAGTTTCTATCAGTACCCGCAGGATCCCGGGGCAGATTTTTATCCCTGCGCCTGTTCTCAGCCCATCTACCACAACATGCGCAAGACGCCCTACCGCGTCGTTTTGGGGCTTGCCAACGATGAGCTGGGTTATATTATCCCGCGCTGCCAGTTCGATGGACAGGCGCCATACGCCTACGGGCGAGATGATGCGCAATACGGCGAAGGCTTCTCGATCGGTCCCGAGTTGGCGCCGCTACTCAACGCGACTCTGGCCAGTGAGTTGCAAACGCTCGCTGCGCAGCAAGCACCCTGAAGGACCATTTTAATTTTTCTTCTCGCGGTCGGTCAGAAAAAGCCAGAAGGGGATGAAGATCACCAGGACGAGACCGGCCAGGATGTAGCATGAGCCCTTGGTGAAGGTCAGGAAATCCTGCATGGTATGGTACATTATTTTCCTCCCTTCAATGGACGCCGCGCCACTCGGGGTGCTCGTGGAGAATCGGCATGCGCTTGACTATCCAGCGAAAGACAACCACCCCGGCCGTGACGATCGCCACTGTGACCCAGATCTCCATCCAGTGCGGTATATAGCGCCGCTCGGCCGGAAGCTGCCAGTTATAGGCGAAGATGCTGACGTTGAGCCTGTTGAAAATGATCCCGATCACCGTGATCACGGCCGAGATGCGAATCAGAAGCGGACGGCGCTCGCGATAGCCCAACAGGAACCCGAAGCAGGGCAGGGCGACAAATCCCAGCAACTCAATCAGAAACAAGGCTCCGTAAGGGGTCGCTAAATAGTGCCACTCGTTCTCCAGGCCGATGGCCATGACCTTGATGATAAGGTAAGTCAAAAGGACGACCGCTCCGGCCTTGCCCAACCCGATGGTGATTTTATCGAACTGCTCATGGGAGATTTCAATCTGGTCGCGAAAGACGCGGTGTGAGAGCGAGCCCTCGACGATCAGCATCGATATGCCGGCCGCTATCGCCGAGACGAAGAAATGCACCGGGATGTACGTTGAGTGCCACAGCGGGTGCAGGCGGGTGGGGGTGGCCAAGAACATCGCGCCCAGCGTCGACTGGTGCAGCGTCGACAGCAAGAGGCCGAAGATGGTCAGCGCGATGGTCATCGAGCCCACCAGCTTGCGCAGGCGTTTGAAGCCCAGCCACTCGAAGGCCGCCGGGGTCGACTCGATGAATAACGTTGTCAGGTAGAGCATGACGCACAGGGCGATCTCGAACATGGCCGAGGTCGGACCCGCCTGTACGATGAACGGATATGGCAGGCGCCAAGGGCGGCCCAGGTCGACGATCAGACCCACCACTACCAGTGCGTAACCCAGAAACCCGGTCAAGACGGCCGGGCGCACGATGGGTTTGTACTCCTTCATTCCGAACAGGTAGACGGCCGTGGTGATGGTGAAGCCGCCGGCGGCCAGCGCCACGCCGGTCATGACATCGAAGCCGATCCACAGCCCCCAGGGGACATCATTGGAAAGGTTGGTGGCGGCGCCGAGGCCCTTTGTGAAACGCAGCAAGCCGATGGCGGCGCCGCCTGCCAGGATGACGGCGGCGATGATGTTGAAAGGGGTCAGCAGCCGGGCGGGATTTTTTGCTGGTTGGTTCATTTCGAGCCCTCCTTCCCGGACGCTTTCTCTGCCTCGGCCAAGGCCTTCTTGACGGCCTGGGCTACGGCATTATCCTTGTCCTTCTTGGCCTTCTCGGCCGCGGACGAGAGTTTCTGCTTGGTATCCTCGCCGGCCTTCAAGACGGCCTCACACACAGCGGCTTCACGCTCTTCACGTGCCAGCCTCTCCTTGCGCTTCGAAAAGGCGTATATACCGGCCAGCAGTCCCGGGTAGACCGATACGATCAGCGGCACAACCGACAGGAAGCCGCTGCCCAACTCGGGAATGGACTCGTGGGTGACACCTTCGAAGAGTCCCAGCTTTCCGAAGGACGTGCCGCCGATCACCAGCCAGCTCGTTCCGCCGAACTCGTGCTCGCCGTAGACGTGATCAATGTAGTCGCTCGGTCGCTTGCGGATCCGCTCGCGGGCCAGCTTAATAAGATCCTCGCGCCGGCCGAACTTGATGGCTCCCATGGGGCAGGCCTCGGCGCAGGCGGGCTTCAGGCCCTGCTTGATGCGCGGGTAACACATGGTGCAGCGAACCACCCGCGGCTCGAAGGGTTTTTCGTACTCGTAGCTCAAGGCGTAGTAGGGACAGGCGTTGACGCAGTAGCGGCAGCCGACGCAAACGCTGGGATCGTAGAGCACCGGTCCCTCGGGTGTCTTTGTAAAGGCGTGCACGAAGCAGACCGAAGCGCAGCAGGGTTCGTTGCAGTGCATGCACTGCTGCTTGCGATAGACGGGCGGCTTGCTGTCTGCCTCCTTTTGGTAGAGGTTGACCACGGTGTACTGCTTCGAGGTCGGACGGCGCATCTTCGAAAAGACCGATTTGTCGGCGGGCGGCGGTTCTGGCGGGGGATTGTCGTTGACCTGGTTGCAGGCTGCCTCGCACGAGCGGCAACCAACGCACAGGTTGACGTCATGCAGCAGACCGTAACGCCCCGGGTATCCCTCGAAGTGCTTGTAACCCGTGGCCCCGGCGGTTCCTGCGGCCAGCGTGCCCGCGGCGATGCCTTGCAAGAATCCTCTTCTGGAGACGCTCATCTTGCCACCTCCCTAGAGGCTTTTTTGTGGCAGTCGGTACAGCCCTGTTTCTTTATACCCATCTCCTGGTGACAGCCGATGCATTGGCGATGGTAGGCGGAAAACAGGCCGGGCTTGTCGACCATGTCCGGTCCCTCCTTGTCGTGGCAGCTACGGCAGGCAGCCGGGCGCATGCCCGGCGGACTATGGTGGTGGCAGCCGGTACACAGCGTACTGGTCTTGCCGTGGAAGGCGCCGGCCAACCCGTTTGCGCGCACGTTCTTATTGAGCGCCGTAATAATCTTGAAATGCGGGAACCCGGCTGCTTGATAGTCCTTGGCCAATGAGGCGATCGATACTTTTTCGGGAAAATCCGCGGAAATGGCAGGCAAGGCGTCCAACTCGAAGGGCGCCTGCATGGGTTGCGGCAGCTTCGTCTGTCCGGCTGGCATTTTCGGGCCGCTATGGCAGACCCGGCAGGTTTTCTTGCCCGCTTGCTCTCCCAGGATGTAGTGGCAACCCCGACAGGTTTTCTTGGCCGTCTGTTTCTTGTGACAGCCGGCACATGAGTGCTCGGATGACGTAAGGTGGTAGGCCTGCTCCAGGGAAACCGCTCCGTCTGTACCCTTCACACCCGGCTTGTGACATTCGCGGCAGGCCTTGAGCGTCTTGTGATGACAGGTCGAACAGGAGCTGGAGGCCTTTTCGTGGCGGAGGTGGTCGAACAATACTGCCGCTGTTTTTATTTCAGGGGAATGAATCCAGGTCAAATTGGGTTGCCCACGTTGCAAGCGCGGGACGACGGGCAGCTTCTCGATAGCCAGCTGCTTTTCCTCTGAGTGGCATCCCACACACCGTTCAGGCCCGGCCTTTTGCCCCTTGGCCTTACGTTCCAGGTGGCAGTTTATGCAATCGCGGTGAGCGGCGTTACGCAGCGAGAGTTTCTTGCCCTCGTCGCGCTTGCCGTGGCAATCGCGGCAGGCGCTCTCGGACTTTTTCTTGTAGACGAGTTTTTTCTGCAGCTTATCGAAGACATGATGGCAACTGTCGCATTTTTCTTCCTTGGCCTTGACATGGCGAAAATGCAGCGAATAGTCGAATCGAATCTCGCGCCAGGCTGATACGCCTTTCTGGCGAATGGCGTGGCACCCGCTGCAGGCCAACGGGCCGGCCTTCTTGCCGTCGGCGCTAGCCTGCTTGTGGCAGCCGAGACACTCTCGGTGGTAAAGCTCTGTAAGCTCATCGCGGTTGCCGGTGTCTGTCTTGCGCTTGAACAAGGGAGTCAGGCGACCTCCCTCGATCGGGTGGCAGGCGTCGCAGCCTTGCTTGCCGAGCGCTTTTACATGAGCCGCGTGATCGTACTCGACGGGCGGGCGGCGAAGATCGATAAAGCTTGCGGGAAAGGCGCCGGGTACGTCGGGCAGTTCGAGGGTTATGACCGACTCACCGACCGTACGTTTTTGCCCCGTTGTTTCGTCGCCGCACCCGACCAGGAAAAGCATGAAAACGCCGGCCAGGCAGACAACGGCTTGTCTTCGCTTGATGATGGTCATGTGCGCACCTCGGCCTGTTTTTGCTGCGCTGTCTTTTCCGCGGAGTCTTTGTCCTCCTCTCCGCGAACCATTGTCTTGATCAGTAACTCGCTGATGAACGATACGTGCATGCCGAGTTTGTAGTGCCCGACGATGTCCTCGATGCCGCTGTGACAGTTGTGGCAGGGGGTGACGATCACATGGGCGCCGGTGGCGGCGAATTGCTCGGCCTTGACCCGGATGCTCTTCATGCGCGACAGCTTCCAGGGCGGACCGCAGTTGATCACCCCGCCCCCGGCGGCGCAGCAGTAGTTGTGCTCGAAGCGCGGATCGACGTCGCGAAAATCCTCGCACAGCTCGTTCATGATGTAGCGCAGCTTGTGTTGCAATCCCCGCCCGCGAACGATGTTGCAAGGATCCTGGACGGTGGTCGGTTCGCTGAACTTGTGGGCTATCTTGATCCGACCGCTCTTGAGCAACTCGTAGTAGAACTCGACGGCGTGAACCATGGTAATCGGCGGCCGCTTCCAGCCCAGCCACTTCGGGCCGTCGTAGACCGCGCCGCGGTAGGCGTGCCCGCATTCGCCCATGACGACCCGCTTGACTTTGAGCTGCATGGCGCGCTCCCAGTGGGCCCGCTCGACGCGTCCCATGACCTCGAAGTCGCCCGAGTACATGGCCATGTTGCTGTTGTCCCAGCCGTCGAGGCTGGGCATGGTCCAGTCCATGCCGGCCACCTTCATGATGATGGCCATGTTGGCGATCAGCTGGGCCAGGATCTTCGGCTCGGGGCCGATGACCGAGTACATGATCTCGGCGCCTTCGCGGTCGAGCGGGATCCTGACGCCGGGCAACTCGTCCGCCGCATCCTCCTCCTGCCAGATCAGCGTGTCTATCCAGTCGTCGGGCTGAACCCACATCTGGTTGCTGGTGGCCGCGTGGCTGTTGGTGGTGTCCTGCAGGAATTGGGGCACTACTCCCAGCAGGTTGCAGATGCGGCGCACGATCATGATCAGGTAGGCAATATCGATGCCGAAGGGACAGTACATGCTGCAGCGCCGGCAAGCGCCGCACTCGGTGAAGGCTATCCGGGCGCACTTCTTGATGAACTCCGGGCTGACCTTGCCCTTGCGCTTGACCATCACCCACAGGGTATCCTTTACCTTGGCCACCGGGGCGAAGTCGGGATCCTTGTCGCGCGAGAGATAGGTGTGGCAGCCCTCGGAGCACAGGCCGCAGTGGACGCATGTCTCCAGGTAGACCTTTAGGCGGCCGGCGTTCTCCTTCTTGAGGACCCTGAGGATGGTCTTCTCGATTCGCTCGGGTGTAAGTTTCTTGATCGACTCGTCGATACCGGGATCGACAACCTGTGCATCTTGTGGATCGGCCATTTTTCTCTTTCCCGTCCTGTCACCAGTCCCTGGCGTTGCGCACCGCGCCGAACTCACTGCCCATGAACGAGCGGGTGAAGACGAACCACAACATGTGCGACAACCAGGTGAAGGGGATGGCAATCAGCCACAGGGCGCCGGTTACGATATGGGCTATTAGGATTGTCTTGCCGGGCAGCCACTGCTGGTGGGCGACGAACCCGGTCACGAATGGGGCTACTACGATCAGCAGCAGGGCGTATTCCTTCCAGCCGGTGACGTTGCGCACCTCGGGAGCAGCGATGCGTCTTAGGGTGAAGAAGCCGACGGCGCCGATGACCGCAAGCGTCATCAGATCGGCGAGCAGAGGCGGCAGGCTCCACCAGCTAAGACCCCATGACTCTTGCCAGAGCACGGCGTGGCCCATCAGCAGCAGCGGGGTGGCCAGCAGAAACATGTGAAAGACGTAAGAGACGGCGGTCATCACCGGGTGCAGGCGCTGGTTGCGGGAACTTAGCGGGATGAGCCAATGTATCAGCGAGCGCAACCCATACTTCGCGCTCATTACCGGCAAGACCGATTTCTCTTTCTTCACCAACAGGTATACCGAGACCAGCTTGTAGAAGCTGCCGCCCGCGAAGATCAAAAAAGCGATCCACACCAGCGGGCCTCGCGCGAACTCGAACATGGCAAACTCCTCACAATCCTCTTGAGTTCATAACGCTATAACTTCACGGATAAACTTCCCGTCCTCGATTCCCTTTATCAGAAGATGCTTGTCGTCGGGGCTGAAGACTGGTTCCCACATGGCCTGCAGCCCGGGACCGAAAGGTTTCCCGTCGAGCATGACCCGAAAGATCCCGGCGTTTTCGGTCTTGGCCGCGACGTGCGCGCTATCGGGGCTGAAGACGGGTTCCCAGACCATCTCGAAGTCCGTGTTCCACTTGCGGCCGTCGACGGCGATGCCCCAGCGCAGATCGCTCTTGCCGGCCGCCGCGATCCGCCGGCCGTCGGGCGAAAAAACCGGCGGCAGCACGATGTCTTCGAATGTGCATTTCCAGGGAAGATCGTCTACGGCCACGGTCCACTCTCCATAAGCGGTGGCGACAACGGCGGCGATGCGCTTGTCATTCGCGGAGAGTCGCTGGTGCCAGAGTTGGACGTAGCGCCCGTCCCAGATCGGCGCGCCGTTCTCGGCCAGGGTCCAGCCGCCGGCCACCTTCACCGGAACGAGCAGCTTGTCGCTTCCAGAGCGATAGAGCGGCTCCCAGGTGCAGCCGAAGCGATTCTTCCAGGGAGCGCCTCCCTCGGCCACGGTGTATTCGGCGATGTCCAGGCGCACCTCGGCCGCCACTCGCTTGCCGTCAGGGCTGAAGACCGGCGCGTAGACGTTGATGAACTTCTCGTCCCAGGGCACGCCGTCCACGGCCACGCTCCAGGTGCCCTCCATGAACTTGAAGATGTCGGCCTCGGCCAGCTTCACAACCTGCACCACGGCGGCGACAGACTTGCCGTCAGGGCCAAGGACGTAATCGCGCAGTGAGATGAATTTTTTCTCCCAAGCCTTGCCGTCGATGGCCATGGCATATTCCATGCCCTGCTTGACCTGGACGGCAATGGTGCCGCCGGCGCCCAGTTTCAGGTTCCAGGCGAAGTCGTAATCGTCCTTCCACTTGATGCCGTCCACCGCCACTGACCACATATCGTCCGCGCGCACCAGGGCGACCAGGCGTCCGTCGGGAGTGAAGCGTAAATTCCAGGCGCGCTCGAACTCCGACTCCCATGTCTCGCCGTTGACCCAGACGGCGACTTGGCCAGGTTCACGCACCACCGGAACGGCGATTTTCTCGCCGTCGGGGCTTGCGGCAAATTCGTGTACCTCGGAGTATTGCCCGGGTAACACGGCCACATCGGCCACGATCTTCTTCCCGGGCTCCCAGTTCCATCTCCCACGCTCGGTCATCATCTATCTCCTTGATTGCCTCAGGATTCTGATTGTTGTGATCCGGGCGCCGCGATCCTATACTTCTTCATCTTTCTCCACAGGGTGTTACGCGAGACGCCGAGCTCGCGGCATGCCTTGCTCCTGTTGAAAGAACACCTTTCAAGAACGCCGCGGATGGTCTGGGCCTCGGCGTCGTCGAGCGGGCGAATGGTCACTTTACCTCGTTCGCGCTTCCATGATTCATCGACCAGGATGTGCTGCGGAAGATCGTCAAGTTGGATGATGCTGTTGGTGCAGACAACGAAGGCGTGCTCGATGATGTTCTCAAGCTCGCGGATATTGCCGGGAAAATCGTAACGCATCAACGCCAGCATGACCCGTTCGGAGCAACTGCTGATTCGCCGGCACTGCATGTGATTGAAACGCTCGATGAAGTGACGCACTAGAAGCGGGATATCTTCCTTGCGTTCACGCAGCGCAGGCAGGTCCACATGCACCACGTTGAGCCTGTAGTACAGATCCTGGCGAAACTTGCGTCGCGAGACGTCCCGGGCCAAGTCGCGATTCGTGGAGGCGATAATGCGTAAGTTGGCCTTGACCGTCACGGTCGAGCCCAGGGGCTCGTACTCCCTTTCCTGGAGCACGCGCAGCAGTTTTACCTGCATCTGTCTGGATAGATCCCCTACTTCGTCGAGCAGCAGGGTGCCGCCCTCGGCCAGGGCGAAACGCCCCGGTTTGTCCTTTTTGGCGTCGGTGAAGGCGCCCTTCTTGTAGCCGAACAGCTCTGACTCGATCAGGTTGTCGGGCACGGCGCCGCAGTTGAGCGCCACGAAAGGTTCCTTACGCCAGGGACTGAAGTTGTGAATGGCCCTGGCGACGAGTTCCTTGCCTGTTCCCGAGTCTCCCTGGATCAGAACGGTCGAGCGGCTGTTGGCGATCAGCGGCAGCGTGTCGAAGATCTGCTGTATGCGATGGTTCTTGGATACGATGTCATCGAAGACGTAGCTGTTTTCAATCTTTTTGCGCAGCACCGCCACCTGACGCAGATCGTGGAACATCTCAACGCCGCCGACTATGCTGCCGTCTTCGTCCCTCAGCGCGGCTGTGCAGATGGCGATTGGCAATATCCGGCTGTTTTTGGTAGTGATGAAGACTTCACGGTCTTCGTTCCGCTGTCCGTTGTGCATGCTGCTCTTCAACGGGCAATCTGTCTGACACAGCTCGGTCTGGAGTATCGACGAGCACAGCTTACCCATAACCTCGCAGCGCGCGTAACCGGTCATCTGTTCGGCGGCCCGGTTGAACGAGGTGATCAGGCCGTCAGCGTCGATGGTGAAAATGCCGTGCGAGATGGCATCGAAGATCAGCGGGAAGAAGCGCTGATCGAGGAAGCTATCCATGGTTGCCTGTCTCCTGTGATGTTCCAATTTTGTGACACAAGAAAAAGACATGTTGCATATTTGGAACATCAGCGTAATACGTGTACACCTTATTCCATTAACCCTAAATTCATGCAAGTGTTTTTTTATCACTGTAATTACAAATGATTATAAATACTCTATAAATACTCCGTCCCCATTCCGCCCATTCCTAATGCCCGGCGCTCGGCGGGACAGTGTCGTTATGTTCCATGGCATGCGCCTTGCTATGGGTTGGCGTGCGGGGCGAGGGTTGGCGGTATGGAGCGGAAAAAGAAAGTCATCATCATCGTAGACGACGAGCCGGATGTTACCTTGTTTTTGCAAACGGCGCTCGAGGACAACGGCTACACGGCTCTGACAGCCGCCAACGCGGCGGAGGGCCTTTCGCTGATTCGCCGCGAGAGGCCCGCGCTGGTATGTCTCGACATACTCATGCCGGAAGAGTCGGGTATCTCCCTTTTTCAGAAGATTAAAAGCGATCCCGAAATCAGGGATGTCGCGGTGATCTTCGACAGCGGCCTGAGCCTTGCGCGCGATTTCGAACGGCTCGATTACCGCCACCTGCCCGACGGAACGACGCTTCCGGAGCCGGACGGTTTCATCGAGAAGCCGATCGAAGCCGAGCGCTTTTTGGCTCTCGTCGAGAAAGTGCTTGCCCGATGAACGCCGCTTTCCAGAGCCTGCCCGCCGAAGTGCGCAACTGGATCGGCAGGCAATTGTTCGAGCACGTACCCAACAACATTGCCGTGATCGATCGTGACTTCTCAGTGCTGATCTCCAACGAGAACTTCAGGGAAGTCTTTGGAGATCCCCAGGGCAAGCGCTGTTACGAGGTCTACAAGGGTCGCAAGTCGGTTTGCGAGCAGTGCATGGCGGCACTGACCTTCGAAGACGGAAAAGTTCGCGTCAACGACGAAGTCGGCACCGACCGCAACGGCCGTCCGGCCCACTACGTGGTGCACATTGCCCCTGTCTACGACGAACTGGGCCGGGTGTCGTCGGTTATCGAGATGTCCTACGACGTGACGGAGACTAAATCGCTGCAGAAAGAGTACAATATCCTGTTCGAGCGCGTGCCTTGCTTCGTGTCCGTGATCAACCGCGACCTGCGAATCGTACGGGCCAACGGTCTCGTGCGTGATACCTTTGGCGAGAAAAGCGGCGAGCATTGCTACGAGGTTTACAAGAACCGCAGCCAACGTTGCTCTGACTGCCCCGCCTTGAAGACCTTCGCCGACGGGAAATCCAATCGTTCAGAGCAGGTTGGAGTAGACCGGAACGGATGCAAGACGCATTTAGTGGTTATCACCGCGCCCCTCTCGCGAAGCGGCAACGAGTTCAGCCACGTCATCGAGATGTCCACCGACGTTACGGATATCCACAAGCTTTCCGACGAATTGCAAAAAGAACACGAATTCCTGCGTGTGCTGACCGATAACGCCATGGATGCGCTGGTGGCTGTCAACGAGAAGGGTGTAGTGAACGTCTTCAATCGCGCCGCCGAGGCGCTGTTCAAGACGGAGTCGTCCGCGGTCATAGGCCGGGCCATGGGAGATCAATTCCTGCCACGGGAGTTCATAGATACTATCGCCAAGGGCTGCGGTTCGATGGTGCTCCCGGATACGGTGGTGGCCGATACGCAGGGAGAAGAGATCGCTGTGCGCTTCTCGGGTTCGGTGCTTTACGACGGCGAGCGGGTCATCGGCGGCGCGGGCTTTCTGCAAGACCTGCGCCCGCTGAAAAAGCTGGAGCAGGAGAAGATCGAGAGTGAACGCCTGGCGGCGGTGGGCCAGACCGTCGCCCAACTGGCCCATGGAATAAAGAACATCCTCACCGGCTTGCAGGGCGGAATGTACGTTGTCAAGTCGGGCATGCGGGCGGGCTCCGAAGATCGCACGGCCAAGGGCTGGGAGATGCTCGAACGCAACGTGGGCCGGATCACCGACATGGTCAAGGGATTCTTGAGCTTCTCGAAGGGACACACCCCCAAGGTCGAACCGATCGACCCCAACGCCGTGGCCGAAGATGTCCAGAAACTCTACACTGACGCCGCGCAACAGAAGGGAGTCCGCTTGCGTTTTGAAGCGCATGCGGGAATCCGCAAAGCTCCCATGGATCGGGAGGACATGCACACCTGCCTGGCCAACCTGGTCTCCAACGCCATGGATGCCTGCCAGGCATCCGAGAACAGCGAGTGCAGCGTAACCCTGCGTGTCGCCGAGGTGGACGATGTCGTCATCTTCGAGGTGCGCGACACCGGCTGTGGAATGGATTACGAGATCAAGAACAAGGTTTTCACGACATTTTTCACCACCAAGGGCCTCGGCGGCACCGGCCTGGGCCTCATGGTGACACGCAAGATCGTCCAGCAGCACGGCGGGAAGATTTCCGTCGACTCGACGCCGGGAGAAGGTTCGGTGTTTCGATTGGAATTCCCGCGCGACAGGTTGCCCGTGCCCGGGGAAGACAAGCGCGATCTGAAATGAGCAATACAGGCGGAAGGAGGTAGACTAACCATGAAAGTACACGTCAAGGACGTGATCGTAGTTGGCGGAGGTATCGCCGGCCTGACAGTTGCCAAGGCCGTCGCCAACCAGGGTATGCGCGTGGCCCTCGTGGAACAAGGGGATCATCTGGGCGGTCACGCTGGCGACTGGGCCTGCATGGCCACCGATGAATGCGCGCGTTGTTCCGCCTGCCTGGTCCAGGAAGAAATTGCCCGGGTGGCCGGACATCCTGGTATCGAGCTGATCCTGGCGGCTCGGATCGGCGGTTGCGAGGGCGAAGCCGGAGATTTTCGGATCTCGCTCGATCCACAAGCCCCAGGCGACGCGTCTCGACTGCCCAGGAAAGACTGGTTGTTGGCCGAGAAGCGCGAACTAGGCGCTCGGGCCCTGGTGCTGGCCACGGGTTTCGAGCCCTACGATCCTACCGAGAACCTGATGCTCGGATACGGGCGGCTAGATGGAGTCTTCACCACGCGCGACCTGGACGAGATCCTGCGCCGGGATGATCTGTCGCGCTTTTCCGCGGCTGAAGGACAACCGCTGCGGATCGCCTTCATCCAGTGCGTGGGCTCGCGCGATCGCCAGGCGGGCCGCGAGTACTGCTCGCAGTTTTGCTGCCGCACGACCATTCGCCTGGCGCGGCGCTTGTTGTACCTGATTCCCGATCTGGAAATAACGGTTTTCTACATAGACCTGCAGGTGATGAGTAAGGAATTCGGCGCCTTCTACCGCGGCGCGCGTGAAAAGGTGAAATTCATCCAGGGCGTGCCGGCGGAAATCTCCGTGGGCAGTGAGCATGCCCTCAGGGTCTATGGAATTCCGCCCGGATCGGACAGAACCACCGCGCTCGAGTTTGACCGCCTGGTCCTGGCCATCGGTCTGGCGCCGACCGAATCGCATCTCCCGCTGGCCGACGCCCTGGGCCTCGAACTGGATGATTTCGGTTATTTTCCAGCCAATTCCGGTCGGCTTCTCGAAACGTCACGGCCCGGCATATTCCTGGCCGGGGCCTGCGCCGGGCCCAGCGATATCCAAGGTTCCCGCCGGCAAGCGCTGGCCGTCGCCGGACTGTTGTCCCGGCGCATCGGCGGCGCCGTGGACCGATCACGGGCCTTGAAGCATGCTGCCGCGGTGGCTGGTTGAAAAACGGAGATAGACCATGGACACCAAAGAGCGAATCGGCGTATTCATCGAAACCGGCGACCCGCAGGTCGCCGAGGCGCTTATGCAGAAAGATCTCGACCATGTTTTCCCGAAGGACGGCGATGTGGTCGTTTTTCGCGGGGAGAGTTGGACGGACAGCGATGCTTCCGCCCGCATCAGGCGTCTTTGCGACACAGAGCAAATCGGACAGGCTGTCGTGTGCGGGCCCTCCGCCGGCAGCGGGTTGATCCCGGAGTGGATCGACGGCGAGGGCGCGCGCGCGGCCATACCGTTGAGCGCGGCCGCCGTCCGCGAACAGTGCGCCTGGGCAGAAAAAGATCCCGCGACTCGCGCGGCCAAGGCGCAGCGCATCGTGGAAATGGCGGTCGCCAGGGCACGCGGCGCCGAGCCGTTGGAATTTTCCACAGTCGAGTCCGACCGGACCGTGGCGGTGATCGGCGGCAATCACGCCGCCTTCCAGATGGCGGCCGTTCTGCTGGATGCCGGATTCCCTGTGACCCTGTTGCAGACCGAGGCCCCGGCTGGGTGTTTCTATCCTCTTCCAGAAGAACTGGTGCAGGGAGTCAAGTCGCACCCCAACCTGCGCCACGTCGAGAGCGTCGAGATCGACAGCCTGCAGGGGCTGGTCGGAGACTTTCGCATCGGCGTGCGCCGGGCGGGAGAGCATACGGCCCACACGGCCGGGGCGATGATCGTCGCGGTGGACGCCCAGACGAGACCGTTGGAGCTTGGCGCCGAGCTAGGCAAGAGCGATTTGGTGATCAGCCTGCGCGAATACGGCCAGGCGGTTTCCAAAGGCAAGCTGGACGGAAAATCGGCCTGCATCTGGCTCGATCGCGATGGCCTGGACAGACGTTGCGCCGGCCAGGCCGCACTCTCTTTCGCGCTCGAGCATGCCCGCCGGGGAGGGCGCCCCGTGTTGTTGTACCAGCAGATACCTGTATACGGGTTGCTAGGACAGGTGCTCTACGACGAGGCCCGCGCCGCGGGAGTTACAGTCATCCGTTACGACGATCAGAACCCGCGGATCGAATTAGTGGCCGACTCGCTGCGTGTGACGATCACCGACACGGTTTTGGCAGACCGCGTCCTTTCGTTGCAAGCAGACCTGCTCGTGGCGCCGGCGCCGGTCACGCCATCCGCCACCCATGCCTGGTTGGCCTCGCTCTTGCGCCAGCCGCTGGATCTCGACGGCTTCTTGCAGCCGGGCAACGTGCGCCACCGGCCGGTGAGTTCGGCACGCCGAGGGGTGTATTTCGTTGGCGGTTGTCACGATGAATGCGATCCGGCACAGGCCGCGCTCGAGGCGCAAGCCGTACTGGCCGAGTTGCAGGCTGCGCTTCCCGCCGGAGGGATAAGCGTGCGCAGCCAGAAGATAGTCATTGACGCCGACAAGTGCGCCGCCTGCCTGACCTGTTACCGGGAATGTCCGCATGGCGCAATTCGACCCAACCAGGCCCAGCATCGCATGGATTTTCTCGACGCGGCCTGCTGGCAGTGCGGCATCTGTACGGCGGTCTGCCCCGGCAGCGCGCTGGAATACAGCGGCTTGCGCCGGACACAGATGAACGCCACGCTCGAGGTGGCCGCCCGGGAGATCGTGGGGCATGCGCCGATCATCGCCTTCGCCTGCCGGCAGTCCGCGGTTCCGGCCGCCGATGCCGCCGGGACTGAAGGGCTCGGCTTGCCGACCGAGGTGTTATTTGTCGACGTGCCCTGCGCCGGGATGGTCAGCGACCAGATGATCTTGGACGCCCTCGAGCAGGGTGCCAGGGGAGTGATCGTAATCGGTTGCCATCATGACAACTGCCGCTCGCTGTGGGGATCCGATTTGGCTCGCAAGCGCTTGGAGCGCGTTGCGGCCGCGCTGGAGACGATCGGCGCCGGCAGCGAGCGCATTCGCTTCCACAGCCTGGCGGCAAACGAACCCCGGCGCCTGGTGAACATTCTGAGACAAGCGGCCCAAGAGATGCCCGCCGGCCGAATTGGGGATTGAGGGAAGGAGAACGACCGAAATGTCCGCAGAAAACCAAGCTGTCCAGTTGGATGAAGTTGGAGCCACCCCGCTCAGGGATGCGCTCATGAATGAAAGCAACTGGCAGGCTAACCTGAACTACTGCCAAAACTGCGGCAAGTGCCTAAGCGTTTGCCCGCTGCACGGTTACTCCGAGTGGGATCCGCGCCGGGCGGTGCGCATGGTGCTTCTGGGCATGGAGCAGGAGGTGATCGACTCCGACTTCATTTTCCAGTGCACGGCCTGCGATCGCTGCACGCTGGTATGTCCCATGGGTGTCAAGATCGGCAGCCTGGTGACCCGGGCCCGCTCCATGCGGAAGCGCGAAGATGTGCCCGGGGGCAGCCAGAAGACCGCCGATCTCCACAGGACCATCGGCAACAACATGCAGATACCCACCGATGAATGGATCGAGACGATCAACTGGATGAAGGAAGAGGTGCAGGACGACATTCCCGACCTCGATTTTCCGATCGACAAGCAGGGAGCGGACTTCTTCATCACAATCAACTCCAAGCTGCCGCAGTACTATCCCATGGAGTTGCAGTGCATCTACAAGATCTTCCACGCGGCAGGGGTCAGCTGGACCATGCCGTCTATTTGGTGGGAAGGAACCAACTACGCGATGTTCGCAGGCGACCTCGACACCTGGGAGTACACGCTGCGGCAACAGGTAAAGCGCGTGGAGGAGTTGGGTTGCAAGTACATGGCCTACACCGAGTGCGGTCATGGCTACTACGCAACCATGGCAGGCTATAAAAAGTTCGGGATAAAGCCCAAGTTCGAGGTGATTCACAAGGTCAACTTGTACGCCAAATGGCTCAGGGAAGGCCGCTTCAAGCTGGATCCCTCGCGCAACCCGCAGCGAGTCACGCTGCACGACCCTTGCAACGCGGGACGCAAGGCGGTGCTTGAGGGCTTTGCGGACATCATGGAAGATTCGCGCTACGTGTTGCGGCATGTATGCCCGAACTTCGTGGAGATGTGGCCCAACCGGGAGAACAACTATTGCTGCTCCGGAGGCGGGGGCGCATTGATTTCGGGGTTTGCCAAGGCGCGTTTCCACTATGGAGAAGTCAAGGTGGATCAGATCGATCGCACGGACGCTCAACTGGTTTGCACTCCCTGCGTGAATTGTTTCGATGGCATCGACGATCTCGCCAAGGAGTATAAGCGGCCTTGGAAGGCGATACACCTGTGGGCACTTTTGGCCAACGCCTTGGTATTCGACAAGTCGTGAAAATAGGGGACTTGGGCCAGGATTGGCGCAAACGCAGGAGCAGGAGGAGATGACATGCCTGTAATCGAATTGAGAGATGGAAGCATCGAACTGGACGAAGACGGCTACCTCAAGGGTTTTGACCAGTGGACGGAAGAAGTGGCCCGGGCGCTGGCCGAGCGCGACGGGATCGATCTCGGCGAGGAACACATGAAGGTGATCTTCATCATCCGCGATTTCTACAGCAAGAACCAGATCTCCCCCATGCTGACGCTCGTGTCTAAAGAGAGTGGCAACTCGTACAAGGAGTTGCACAAGCTGTTCGGCAAGCAGCCCGGTAAGCGCGCCGGCAAGATTGCCGGGTTGCCCAAGTCCACCGGATGCGCCTGAGATCGTGTCACAGAAAGGATAGCTGCCATGATTGTCGGTGACCTGAAACCGATCGAGGAGATCGAGACCGCCATAGATGGTCGCGAGCGCGTGTTGGTGCTGGGTTGTCGCGGCTGTGTGACCGTCTGCAACAGCGGCGGAGAAAAAGAAGTCGCGGTGCTGGCCTCTGAATTGCGCATCGCGGGCCGAGTGAACAAGAAAAAGAGAGAAATCGACGAGGCCAACATTGAGCGGCAGTGCGACTTCGAGTACATCGAGCCGATCCGCGATCAAATCCGCAAGGCCCAGGTCGTTGTGTCGCTGGCCTGTGGAGCGGGAGTGCAGCATGTGGCCGAGGTCGCGGCCGAACTGGATCCGCCCGTGCAAGTGGTACCGGGTCTCAATACGACTTTCCTGGGCGCCGCCATCGAGGAGGGCGTTTGGGCGGAGCGCTGCCAGGGTTGCGGCAACTGCGTACTGGAGATCACGGGTGGAATCTGTCCCATTGCGCGCTGCTCCAAGAGTCTCTTGAACGGGCCGTGCGGGGGCTCTTCCGATGGCAAGTGCGAGATAAACCCGGATGTGGATTGCGCCTGGCAGCTGATCTACGACCGCCTGTCCAGGCTGGGCAAGCTAGAAAACATCGAGCGCGTGATTCCGGCGCGCGACTGGTCGACGAGCCGCGACGGGGGTCCACGCAAGCGCGTCAGGGAGGACCTGAGAAGATGAAAAGCGGAAGCAGGCTTGAGTGTTTACTTGAGGCCGGTGAGTTCGTCGTCACGGGCGAGTGTGGTCCCCCAAAGGGCGCCGACGCCGACAAGGTCCGCAAGAAGGCTGAATTCCTCGATGGATTCGTCGACGCGGTGAATATTACGGACAACCAGACCGCCATCGTGCGCATGTCGAGCATCGGAGCCAGCGCCATCGTGGCCCAGCAGGGGCTCGAACCGGTGATGCAGATGGTGTGTCGCGACCGCAACCGGATTTCCATGCAGAGCGACATTTTCGGCGCATACGCACTGGGCATCCGCAACATGCTGTGTTTGTCCGGCGATCACCAGATCTTCGGTAACCATCCCGGGGCCAAGAACGTCTTTGACATCGATTCGATCCAGCTTATTGACATGGTGCGCCGTATGCGCGATGACGGCAAGGTGCAGTGCGGAGACGATATCGACGGCGCGCCGAAGATGTTCATCGGGGCCGCGGCAAATCCTTTCGGTGATCCTTTTGATTTCAGAGTCGTGCGCCTGGCAAAGAAGGTCGCCGCCGGAGCCGACTTCATCCAGACGCAGTGCATCTACAACATGGACAAGTTCAAGACCTGGATGAGCCAGGTAGTCGATCGGGGGCTCGATAAAAAGGTGCACATTCTGGCAGGAGTCACGCCGCTGAAATCTCTTGGCATGGCGCGCTACATGGCAAAGAATGTCTCGGGCGTCGAAGTGCCGGACGCGTTGATAAAAAGGGTCAAGGGAGTTCCCAAGGACAAGCGCGCCGGTGAAGGCATCAAGATTTGCATAGAGCAGATCCAGCAGTTGAGGGAAACGCCCGGGGTGCACGGTATTCACCTGATGGCCATCGAGTGGGAGCACCGGGTTGCCGAGATCGTAAAGGGTGCCGGCCTTATGCCCCGGCCGAAAGTCCCGGCGCAGACATGATTGATTAGTGGTTGCCCGGAAAAACCACGGGAGGTCGAATCATGAGCAAGAAAATCCTGGTAGTGGACGACGAATCCGATATCGTCGAATTTTTAAAAACCCTGCTTGAGGACAACGACTACGAGGTCACAACG
This sequence comes from Myxococcota bacterium, assembly GCA_035528415.1. Lineage (GTDB taxonomy): Bacteria > Myxococcota > B64-G9 > B64-G9 > B64-G9 > DATKYQ01. The sequence continues at coordinate 89,834 of DATKYQ010000084.1, forward strand.
GCCGATAACGGCCTGGCTGCCATGGAGCAGGTCAAGAAGACCCGCCCGGACCTTATTCTCCTCGATCTGCAGATGCCCGAGGAAACCGGAACTGGCTTCTATCGCAAGCTGCGTGACAAGAAGGAACTCAAAGACATCCCGGTCATTATAGTAAGCGGTTTCTCCGGCCGCAACGTGGCTGTGAGCAGGTCGGTCCCGGTGCTCGAAAAACCGCTCGATACCGAGCGTGTTCTTTCCGAGGTCGAAAAGGCGGTCGGTTGACGAGCACCTCGTAGCATGTGTAACCATCCGTTATAAATGTATATTATTCCAGACTGGTTTCTCTTGACGCTAAACTCCTATCAATGTTATAGGAGTAATAGGAGTTGATTGAATAAATCACGCAAGCAGGAAGATATATGAAATTACGCACACGAGCCAGGTACTCCATGCGCATGATGATGGCCATTGCTAAGCTTTCATCGGCTGGAAAATATGCAGGCCTGGGAGAGGTCTCGCGTCACTGCAACCTCTCCAGGAAGTACCTCGAGCAACTCATACCGGCGCTTCGAAGCGCGTCACTCGTCAAGGCGATTTCAGGGCGCGGCGGCGGATACCGACTGGCCAAAAGCGCTTCAGACATCAAGGTCGGCGACATCATCCAGGCTGCCATCGGCCCTATCAGTGTGACCGAGTGCGTGAGCGATGTCGATGGTTGCCTGCACGCCGATTTCTGCAAGTGCCGGGGATTGTGGGAACTGGTCAACTTCCGCATCATCCAGGTGCTGGATGAATTCTCGCTGGCCGAAGTCATGGATGAGAATTTTCCGGCCCGGGTTAGCCGTGAGCTGCGTGCCGAACGCGAATAAAACAAAACGGAGGTGAGTGACACATGCTAGCAATTCAGATCCTGACCTATGTGTGCGTGCTTCTTTTCCTGGGGTTCATTGTCGGGAGGGTCGTCAAGTACGCCAAAACCCCGCTTCACCTGCGCTGGGAGCTTTATCCGGTGGCCCACGAGAAGGGACGGGCCGCCTACGGCGGATCGATCTTCGAGGAACTCGAGTGGTGGACAAAACCTCGCCAAGTCGATCGCATTGGCGAGCTTGCCGAGATGCTCCGGGAAATCGTTTTTCTAAAGGGCGTCTTTCGGCATAACCGCCCTCTGTGGTACTTCTCGTACCCGTTCCACCTGGGGCTCTACCTGCTGGTCGGCTGGCTGGGGTTGCTGTTTATGGCCTCCTTGCTGTTTGTATTTGGAATCGCGCTGGGTGGTGGCTGGTTCGGATATTTAGTGCGCTACCTGGTTGCGATCTGCGGTTACGGCGGCCTGGGTCTGACCGCGATCGGATCGCTCGGTCTTTTGGCGCGCAGATTAGGCAACCGGGACATCCGCCGCTACAGCGCGCCGGTCGAGTACATCAACCTGGTGTTCATCCTGGCCACGGTCGTAACAGCCCTGGTGGTTCACATCAGCTACGATCCCTGGTTCGGAGCGCCAGCGGCCTACATGGTATCGCTTATCAGCTTCAGTTCCTTCGATGTCGGGTCGCAGTTGCCGGCCGGAATATTGGTCGAGTTGGTGCTCGGCTCGTTGCTTCTGGCCTACATTCCGATGACCCGCATGGCGCACTTCGTGTCCAAGTATTTCCTCTACCACGACGTGCGCTGGTCGGATGAGCCCAACCAGCGCGGCAGCAAGATCGAGTTTCAAATAAAAGGCAACTTCGCATACCGCATGAACTGGCAGGGGCCGCATATTCAAAGCGGCAAGAGTTGGGCCGAGGTCGGTACTTCCGACATGCCCAAGGCGGACGACTCCGGGGGCGAGAAGGCCAAGGAGGTTCAGGCATGAAAGGCCAAGACGTAAGGATCAAAGACGTCGGGAAAAACGAGGGCCGCCTGGTCGATCTCGACGTCGGGGACATTCCCAAGCTTCCCCCACCATACGACAACTGGCAGGACAAGCCTTACTCGGAGGTGTCCGAAGAGAAGCGATCGAGAATGGATACCTCGCTCGACGGTATCATCGGGCTGCGCCTGCCGCGGCCGAAGTCGGAAGCCGAGAAAAGCGAACTCGTTGCAAAGTTCCTGCGCGGCGTCGAAAAGCTCTTTTCGCGAGAAGACAACTGGACATTCCTGCAGCCGTTTCTGCTGGCCATGGAAAACTGCGTCAAGTGCAACACCTGCGCCGACGCCTGTCCGATCTTCGAAGAGAGCGGGCGGGTCGAGATCTACCGCCCGCTTTTCAGGGCAGAGCTGCTGCGGCGCATAGCACAGCGACAGCGATCACCGGTGGCCAAGGTCTTGGGCAAACTGACAGGCGCCGATATCGACGTAACATGGGAAATGGTGGCCCGTCTGGGAGAATCCGCCTATCGTTGCACACTGTGCCGGCGCTGCGCGCAGCACTGTCCCATGGCTATCGATAACGGCATGATCGCCCGCGAGATCCGCAAGATCTTCAGCCAGGAGATGGGCATCTCACCGCCCGAGCTTCACGAGGACGGCACGATCAAGCAGCTTACCGTGGGCTCATCGACCGGCGTCAACCAGCACGCGCTGATGGATATTCTCGAGTTCGCCGAGGAGGACATCGAGGATCGCATTGGCATGAAGGTCAAGATTCCCTTAGACAAGGCCGGCGCCGATATACTGATCATGCACAACGCCGGCGAGTTTCTCTCATGGCCCGAGAACCTGGAAGCTTTTGCCATTCTCTTCGAGCTGGCCGGTCTTAGCTGGACCCTGTCTACCGATCTGGTTGGCTATGACTCGGTCAACTACGGGTTGTTCTACGATGATATCCAGTACACCCGTGTTACTTTGGCCCACGCCCAGATCGCCAAGAAGCTGGGCGTCAAGAAGGTGGTCATGGGCGAGTGTGGCCACGCCCACAAGGCCTTCATGGCCGTCGGCGACCGGATGTGGCTCGAAGAGTCAAACATCCCGCGCGAGAGCGCCTTGACCCTTATGGAAGACCTGGTTTGCAACGAGAAGATCATGGTCGACCCGTCGCGCAACGATTTCCCGGTCACGCTGCACGATCCCTGCAACTTCGTGCGCTCAATGGGCATCGTCCAGCCCCAGCGGCGCGTGCTCGAGAAAATTTGCCCGCAGTTTCGTGAGATGGAGCCGCATGGGGTGGATAACTACTGTTGCGGCGGCGGAAGCGGCTTCGCCATCATGCAATCGAACAATTTTCCAGATTGGCGTATGCGCATCTCGGGCCGCAAGAAGTTCGCACAGATCATAAATGCCTTCGAGGGTAAAATGGATCCTTCGATCAACAAGTATGTCTGCGCGCCGTGCTCGAACTGCAAGGGCCAGATTCGCGATCTCTTGACCTACTACGACGCCTGGAATCGACACCATATCCTTTACGGCGGCCTGGTTGAACTGGTGGTCAATGCCATGGTAGACGTCAGGGAAGGTTTCCTGGAATGGGAGTTTCATTGATGGGGCTGTTCGGCAAGCGAGGCTTGCATAGCACCGACCCGCGCGTGCGGCTTGCGGCCATCGAGCGGGCCGGCGAAAAAGATCTCGTCGAGGTGGCCTGCGGAGATGACTCGCCGCGGGTGCGCATGGCGGCAGTGGCCCGCATTTCCGACGATGCGCGTCTCGCCCGGGTAGCCAAGGACGCCGGCGAATTGGATGTGCGTCTATCCGCCGTCGAGCGGATATCCTCCCAGCAACTGCTGGCCGACATAATAAAGGCGCGCAAGAACTTCAAGCTGATGGGCGCCTGCTTCGCGCGCATCACCGACAAGAAGATCCTCGAAGCCATTGCCGGAGACGTAGGCTACAATCCCACGGCCCGACGCATCGCCGTTGAGCAGTTCGCCGACGAATCTTACCTGGCAGACATCGAGGGCAAGCAGGAAGCTGACGGCGAAGACGAGCAGAGCAAGGTGGACATCGAAGCATTGATGCGGATGTACGGCGGTGTGCGTATGGTCAGGGCGATCGGCAGGTTCCGCCGTAGTGAAAAGGCCCTCAGGGCGCTTGGTAAGGTTGCCAAGAACGGAGGAGAGGCCGGTGAGCTGGCAGTCGAGTATCTTTGCCGGGCGCTTGCGAGTACCAATCCCGCGCTGCGGAACCGCGCCACGAAAGAATTGTCCGCGCTCAGCGACCCGGATCTGGTCGGCTGCCTGGTGCGTGCGGTCGACGATCCGCGGATTCAAAAGCCGATTCGCGATGTGCTTTCTCGAATCGATACGCCCGAGGCGCGCGCCGCGCTCGAGGGCCTGGCTGACCCAGTCGGAGACTGACCGGGTTTTCCCGGGGAGGAAAAACATGGCCAAGAAGATCCTGATCATCGACGATGAGAAGGACATGCGCGTCTATCTGGGCGCGCTTTTCAAGAAGGCGGGCTACGACGTCCAAACGGCCGAAAATGGAGAGGAGGGTCTGCGAGCTGCCGCGGCCGCGCCCCCCGACCTGATCACACTGGACGTGCTGATGCCGAAAAAATCCGGCCTGCGTGCCTACAAGGATCTGCGGACGAATCCCGTCACGCGCGAAATTCCGATCGTCATCTTGACCGGCCTGGCCCAGCAGCAGGATTTCTTCGGCGACGAACTGGGTGCGCTTTCCCGGCCTGATGCAATATGCGAGAAGCCAATCGTAAGAGAAGATTTTTTAGATACGGTTCGCGGGATCATCGGCGACTGACGGAGTCGACTTGACGGAACCCGTGCAAAGCTATCCGCGCTGGATGGGCGTGATGCCCTGCTACCTGTCGGTCCAGGACCGGCAGCTCAGGATCATCGAGGCCAACAACCTCTTCGTGCGCGACTTCGGCGAGCACGTCGGCCATTTCTGCTACCAGGTTTATAAGGACAACCAAGCTCCCTGCCCCGGTTGTCCGGTCTTGCAAACCTTCCAGGACGGGCAGGTGCACTCGGGCGAAGAGAAGGTCACAACGCGCGAGGGCAAGGTGATCGAGGTGGTCGTCACTTCCACTCCGTTGTTGGATGAGAACGGAAGGGTATCCTCGGTGATCGAGATGTCCACTAACATTTCCGAGGTCAAGAGCCTCAGGCGCAAGCTTTCGCAAACCCGCCGTGATTACAAGCGTCTGTTCGAGTCGGTGCCTTGCTACATCTGCGTGCTCGATCGCGATCTCGTAATCCAAGAGGCCAACACCTTGTACAAAGAGCACTTCGACAGCTCGCGCGGGGCGCATTGCTATGAGGTTTGCAAGGGACGTAAAGACCGCTGTGATGACTGCCTGGTCGAGAAAGCATTCGCTGACGGCCAGAGCCATTCGAGCGAGGAGCGCCTGACCACACGCAGCGGGCGCACGCTGAACCTGGTGGTTCACTCGATGCCGGTGCGCGATGAGGAGCGCAGAATAATCGCCGTGATGGAGGTCTTCACCGACATCACCGAGATCAAACACCTCCAGCGGCAGTTGACGCTGATGGGACGAGCCGTGGCCGGGATGGCTCACCGGATCAAGAACATATTAATGGGTCTCGAGGGGGGTATCTTTGTCGTCAACACCGGCATGGAATCCGGTGACCGCGAAGCCATGGATGAAGGCTGGGAGATGGTGGAACGCAACGTGAAAAGGGTCTCGCGCCTGGTCAAGGATCTGCTCTACTGCTCGAAGGAGAGGAAGCCCTCTTTCGAAGAGAACGTCTGCCCGCGGGAGATCGTCCGGCAGGTTCACGAGCTTTACACCGAGAGGGCGGCCGAGGCCGGCATCGATCTGCGACTGGATCTAGACGAGCAAGATCTGCGCGGCAAGTTCGACCCCGACGGCCTCTACAATCTGCTGGTCAACCTGGTGGGCAACGCCATCGACGCTTGCCGTTTCGATCCCGACCAGGACAAACAGTCGCACACGATCCAGCTGCGCTGCCGGCGACAGCCGGATGGAGCGGTCGTGTTCGATGTCGAGGATGACGGCGCGGGTATTCCCGACGATGTTGCAGCCAAGGTCTTCGAAGACTTCTTCTCCACCAAGGGCACCGAGGGAACCGGCATCGGCCTGCTGGTGGTGCAAAAAGTAGCCGAGGAGCACGGCGGCAAAGTTACTTTCGTCTCCAAGCCGGGCGTCGGCACCAAGTTCACGGTCACCATCCCGCCTCGGCAGGGCTGATGCTTGTCTTCGGCCGACCATTGAGATACATTCAGCGCCGAAGAATCGATTTGCAGATTTGATACAAGACGGAGGCAGAGATGAGCAAGAAGGTTCTGGTTGTTGACGACGAAGCCGATGTGCGCAAGTTCATCACCGCCGTACTCGAAAAGGAAGGCTACCAGACCGTCACCGCCGGGGACGGCGTCGAGGCGCTTCAGAAAGCCGGCAGCGAAAAGCCCGACTTGATAATTCTCGATCTGCAGATGCCCGAAAAGACCGGGACCGATTTCTACCGCAAATTGTCCAGAGACAAGGATCTTGGACAAATCCCGATCATCGTCGTCAGCGGGCTGGCCGGCCGCCACCTGGCGGTCAGGAAACCCGCGGCCGTCTTCGACAAACCGATCGACCCCGCCAAGTTCCTGGCCGCGGTTGAGAAAGCGCTTTCCTGACAAGCGTTCTTCCGGCCGGGAACATTTCATCTGCACACGTGTCTTAAGAGCGCCAACGTATCGTTAACCTACCAGGAGGTCGACTAATGCGACTCGAACGGGACAGGTGTGTCGGCGGACGCTGCTTCGCTCTTTTTTCGATCATGGCGCTTTTATTCCTTTCTGCCTGGCTCTTGCCGGCCGGCGCCAGGGCCGCGGTAGAACTTACTCGACAGCAACTCCAGGCGGCGCTCGACACAGTGCCGAAGGATGCCGGGCGCAAGACGCTCGCGCCTTACTTCTTCGTCTTTACGGATGATCCGGATGTCGACAGGCTTCCGCTGAAGAGTACATCCGTCAAGGTCGATATCGCCGGTGTCGTCGCGCGCGTGCGCGTCACCCAGATTTATCGCAACCAGGGTCGTAAGCCCCTGGAGGCTGTCTACATCTTTCCCGCCTCCACCCGGGCGGCGGTGCAGGCCATGCGCATGACAATCGGTGAGCGGACCATAGTGGCCGAGATAAAGAAGCGCGCCGAGGCGCGCCGTGAGTATGAAAAGGCGCTTTCCGAGGGGCGCACGGCTTCACTTCTCGAGCAGCAACGCCCAAACGTGTTTCAGATCAGCGTCGGCAACATCTTGCCCGCAGACGAGATCAAGGTCGAACTCGAGTACAGCGAGTTGCTGGTTCCGGAGCACGGGCAATACGAGTTCGTCTACCCGACCGTGGTGGGGCCGCGTTACTCAAATCGTCCAAAAACAGGTTCGTCCGAGCCGGAGCGCTGGGTAGAAAATCCCTATCTTCACCAGGGAGAAAATGCCGACAACACCTTGGCCATCGACGTCAACATTCGTTCAGGCATTCCGATTGCCAGGGTGGTCAGCCCGTCGCACGACGTGTCGGTAGAGTTCACGGGCCGCAATCAAGCGCACATCACACAGACCGAATCGGCCGAGGCCGGCAACCGCGATTTCGTGGTGCGCTACAGGCTCGCCGGGGATGCCATCGAGCATGGACTGCTACTCTACCCCGGGGAAGAAGAGAACTTTTTCATGCTGATGATGGAGCCGCCGCAGCGCACCGCCGAACGGGACATAGTTGATCGCGAGTACATCTTCATCATGGATGTCTCAGGCTCCATGTGCGGCTATCCCCTCGAGACCACTAAAGGCCTGATGCGCGACCTGTTGGGCGGCTTGCGCGCGCGCGACTATTTCAACCTGATCCTGTTCGCCGGTTCGTCCGCGGCGCTTTCCTCGAACTCGTTGCCGGTAACGAGCGACAACATTCAGGACGCTTTAGACCTTGTCGACACGCAGCAAGGGGGAGGGGGAACGGAGCTGTTACCCGCGCTCAGAAAAGCACTTGCCTTGCCGCGCAAGGAAAACACCGCACGGGTGCTAATCGTGTTGACAGACGGCTACGTCGATGTCGAAAAGGAGAGCTTCGAATTGGTGCGCTCGAAGTTGGGCCAAGCCAACCTGTTCGCCTTCGGTATCGGCACGGCGGTCAACCGTTTTTTGATCGAGGGCCTGGCGCGGGCAGGCATGGGCGAGCCTTTTGTTGTCTTGGATGCTGCCGAGGCGCGCAAGCAAGCGGCCCGCTTTCGCGAGTACGTGTCGGCTCCGTTGCTTACGGGAATCGAGGTCGATTTCGACGGCTTCGAGGCCTATGACACCGAGCCCGGCGCCATGCCCGATCTCTTCGCCGAACGCCCGCTTGTCATACTCGGCAAGTACCGCGGGAAACCGAGTGGAGAAATAGTCATAAGCGGACGCGCTGCCGGCGAGGATTACGAAGGCCGCATCAGGCTGGAAGACGCCATCGTCTCGGAAGACAATCGGGCCTTGAAAACACTCTGGGCCCGCAGGCGGCTGGCGTCGCTTGCAGACGACGTCAAGCTGCAGGCAGACGACGAGCAAGTAGCCGAGATCACCCGCCTGGGACTGAAATACAAATTGTTGTCCGACTATACCTCTTTCGTTGCGATCGACACCGAAGTGCGGGCCGACGGGAAAAAGGTCACCCGGGTACGCCAGCCGCTTCCGTTGCCGTTTGGCTTATCCGACTCTGCGGTGGGTGGACTGGGCACCCATGGTTTCGGAGGGGTAGCAGGAAGACTGAGCGGAAGCGTCAAGGGTCGAGCGATGGGTCGAGCAATGGTGATGGGTTCACTGGACCGCGGCGTGATCCAGAGAACGATCTCCAAGAACCTGCGCTCGATCCAGGCTTGCTACGAAAAGGCACTCAGGTCGAACCCGTCTCTTTGCGGCAAGATTGTGGTGAGCTTCACAATCGGGCCCAAGGGGACGGTCACGAGCGCCAGAATAGCGAGTGCCACTATTGCCGATTACCAGATGCAGGCCGACGTGCTGAGCGTGATCCGTAGAATGAAGTTCCCGAAGCCTACCGGGGGCGGATCGATAAACATCAGTTATCCGTTCATATTCCGATCGCCATGAGGTTATTCCGCATCACGCATCATTGCGGTTGACATCTTGTGCAGAGATGCTACACTGTTCGATGAGGATGTGTGGTGATGGCCCGAACGACGGTCGACATTGATGATCCGATTCTGCGAGATCTCAAGAAACTGCATAAAAGGCGCAAACTTCCGCTTGGACGGCTGATTAGTGAACTACTGGCCAAGGCCCTGGCCGATGAACGAAGTCGGCCGGGGCAAAGGCGTCCCTTCGTCTGGAAGCCCATTCCGATGGGTAACCCCAGGGTCGATTTAGTTGATAAGGATGCGCTATGGGCCGTGCTCGACGGCACAGATATTGGTGCGGGTGAGGCGTGAGCTACGCCATCGACGCCAATATCCTGCTCTATGCGGCGAACGCCTCAAGCAGTTTCAACGAGCGGGCCGTGTCTTTTATCGAACAGTGCGCGAACCGCGGCGAGGTGCTTTGTCTGGCCTGGCCGACGGTGATGGCGTTTCTACGCATCAGCACTCATCCAGGAATATTCCCTCGGCCGCTTTCGATGAAGGAAGCAATGAAATACGTAGACGCCTTGCTCGATTTGCCCCACACACGAACAATATCTGCGCGGGAAGGATTCTGGGATGTTTACCGCCAGGTGGCCGATGCCGTGGTCCTGCGAGGAAACCTGGTGCCCGATGCTCACCTGGCAGCCATTCTGAAGCAGAACGGCGTTATGGTTCTGTATACCAATGACACGGATTTCAGGAAATTCGAATTTCTCAAGGTGCGCAACCTTCCGTAGGGGCGAGCTTCATGCTCGCCCGCGGCCGGACGGGTATGGTGGCTATTAACCCGATCATCACGCCAGCCGAGAACCTCTCGTTGTTGTTTGGAATGTTGATGTAAAATTGGCTGATGAACTCTATGGCCGGGTTGAGAACCACGTTGTAGCCGAAAGCGATCCCGCCAATATCTATCGCCTGCTCAACATCGTCTGGGTGTTGATGGAAAACGGCGTCAAACTCCGCGAGAAGTTGGTGGCCGGCCGCTACTGTCACGTAGGCGCCGAGCACGCCCTCAATGTCGAAAGCCAGAGAGTTGTCCCCATTATTTGAAGAACTCGATCGAGAACGCGAGCGCAGCGGCAGGGCGGTGCGAAAGTATAATCCCATGCCGCTGCGATCAGGCTCGAGATCGAAGTTCAGTTCAAGGGCCGGCTCCAGGCGGAACTCGCTGAAAGCCGGACCGGTGGCACCAATCTCGATGAATAGATCTGCATCGAAGTGATCGCTGTCGAGCGGCGTTCCGAAGATACCCATGCGCAGATCTCCCGATTCTTTCGAAAGCAGGTCGGCGGCTTCGAGCGTGAGACCCAGGTAGGCCGAGAGACGATCCACAAGGCCGTAGCCGATCATGATGTCCCCCGCGACTACCCGTTCGTCCTCCCCTCGGCCGATACCGTCGTAGCCCATGTAGAAATCGACATCGGCCGCGCCGGCATCCCAGGTCTCGGTCGTGTCGGCAGCCCGGGCCGGCATGCAACTAAGTGACACAACGAAAATCGAAAAGAGTCGCGATTTCATGGCATCGCCTCACAAAGACCCGTCTCTGATTGTTAGACGTCTCTACGTCGACTGACAAAAAAAATCAGCCCGTTGCCACCATCACAACCTCTGCTTCCTTTCGGCGCAGTGACAACTGGAATCCTCCAAGCTTGATCCAGATCGGGTCTCCGGCCGGGGCGACCCTTTCGATATCGATGCGTGCGTCGGGCAGGATGCCCATGTCCAGAAGGCGCTGGCGAATGGCTCCGTGACCGTTTACCTGGGTTACCCGGCCCCCTTCTCCCGGGTGCAAATCAGCGACGCTCCTGCCGCGCCGCGGGATGGGACGCAGTATATCGAAGGACGGGGTACACTCGATGCCGCACTCGGGCACGTCTTCCTGTACGACGGAGCAATGGTGGAACTTCGAGAGAATATCTCTGCCCTCGGGGCAGACGGCCAGAAACTCGAAGAACCTGACCAGGCGATCCATTACCTGCGGCGAGAGTGAATGCTCGATGGCGCAGGCGTCGTCTCGGGCCGTTTCGGCCTGCACGTCGAGCACTTCCAGTAGGAAGCGCTCCAGGATCTGGTGCCGCGCATAGATGCGGCGGGCCTCTTGCTCGCCCGTAGGAGTCAATGCGATGTACTCGCGCCGTACGTACTTTATCAGTCCCTGTTCGGCCAAGCGCCGCATGGCCGGAGAGACGGACGCCGACTTGACGGAGCGCGCGTTGGCGATGTCCTTCACCCTCGCGAAGCCTTTGTCCCTGACCATGACGTAGATGGTTTCGAGATAGTCTTCGAGCGCATCGGTCAGAGTTGTCTCAGAAATTTCTTGGTGTATTGGCAAACCCGGCTCCTGGTAGTTGTAACTAACAAGTAATGCCAAGGCTGTCAACTGTTATTATTCTAGTCTTTAATTAAGACCTTGACATCGGTGTAGCATAAGCATATTTGTAGACAAGCCTAGCAATGGAAGGCTTGGTAACAAGTCATCTCACAGACACGACATGGGTGCACAAGATCAATTTCGAGTAGCCCTGGCGGGCAATCCAAATTCCGGCAAGACGAGTATCTTCAACGCCCTGACCGGCACGCACCAACACGTCGGCAACTACCCCGGTGTCACGGTCGAGAAGCGCGAGGGGCACTACACAAACGATGGCTCGAAGTTCGAGGTCATCGATCTGCCCGGAACCTACAGCCTGACATCCTTTTCCCCGGAGGAGCGCATCGCCCAGGACGCACTGCTCGATGGCGGGTTGAATGTCGTCGTCGTCGTCGTCGACTCGACAGTGCTGAGCCGCAGTCTGACGCTCATGGCCCAGGTGATGCTCGCCGGCGCCAACCCGGTGCTGTGCCTGAACATGAGTGACGAGGCCGACAGTGCGGGCCTCGAGATAGACATTCAGAATCTGCAGGTACTCTTGGGGTTTCCCGTGGTCAGAACCACCGGGCACAAGGGAATCGGTGCCGGCGAACTCAAAGACGCTATCGGCCTGGCCGCACGCGCACCCGCACAAGAGAAGCGTCTTGTGCTAGGCGAGCGCTTCAAACAAGCTATGCTGGATATCGGGAAAAACTTCCCAGACACAATAGTCGATTCGCGTGGCCGCGACTGGGTAGCCAGCCGCCTTCTTCTGGGAGACGTGAGTTTCACAGAAAAGTTCAGAACAGGCAAAGAAGAGCGCGCGGCCATCGCCGAGGCCTCCCGCTGGCGCGCCAAGATCGAGCGCGAGACCGGACAAGACATCAATCTGTTCATAACCCAGCGCTACTTCGGCTTTGTCAACGGGTTGCTCAAGGAGGTGGTTAAACACAAGCAGAGTATCGATGCCCGGGCCGTCTCGGATCGCATCGATACCGTGCTGGTCAATCGCTACCTTGGCATTCCTTTCTTTCTCGTTTTCATGTACTTGATCTTCTGGATCACCTTCAGCCTGGGCGAGTACCCGATGAACTGGACCGCCTCGGGCTTCGATGCCCTGGGCGGCTTCATCTCCGGCCTGTGGCCGGCAGGTTCCGACTCGGCCCTGCGTTCGTTGTTGGTCGACGGCATCATCGGCGGGGTGGGGGGAGTGCTGGTCTTTCTCCCCAACATTGTGCTGCTCTTTATGGGCCTGGCCTTCCTGGAAGACTCGGGCTACATGGCCCGGGCCGCCTTCCTGATGGACAGGCTGATGCACCGCTTCGGGCTGCACGGTAAGAGCTTCGTGCCGATGATGACCGGCTTCGGCTGCACGATCCCCGGCATTTTAGCCACGCGCACGCTGGAAAACGAGCGTGACCGGCTGACCACCATGTTGGTTCTGCCTTTGATGTCCTGCGGCGCGCGCCTGCCGATCTGGATGTTGCTTGTTCCGGCCTTCTTCGCGCCCGCCTGGCACGCCCCGATGTTGTTTCTGATCTACATGATCGGCATCGTGCTGGCTCTGCTAATTGCGTTGCTGCTGCGCCGCTCGCTGCTTGCCGGCGAGGACGCGCCTTTCGTCATGGAACTGCCGCCTTACCGCCTGCCTACCCTGAGGTCCGTGGGTCTGAAGATGTTCGAGCGTTCCTGGATGTACCTGCGCAAGGCCGGCACTATCATCCTCGGTTTCTCGATCATCATGTGGGCGGTCACCTCGTATCCCAAGCTGGATCACTTCCAGGTCGATGACAATATCGCCGCCGGCAAGATCGTCGTTGCGGAAAAGCCCGTACATGAAGGCGCGCCGGCGTCCGGTGGGGTGCAATTTCTGACGGCTAAACAAGTCGCGGGTCGCCGGGCCGCCGAGAACCTGCGTTACTCGGTAGCCGGGCACATCGGCCGTTTCATCGAGCCCGTCATGCGCCCGCTGGGCTTCGACTGGCGCATCGATACCGCCATGATCGGCGCCTTCGCGGCCAAGGAGCTTTTCGTCTCCCAGATCGGCATTGTTTACTCGCTGGGCGCCGACGACGATACCTCGGTCGACTTAAGGGGCGTGCTGCGCGAAAACTACTCGCCGCTTACCGGCTTCGTCTTGATGTTGTTCATGTTGATCGCCATGCCCTGCGTGGCCACCATTGCCGTGACGCGCCGCGAATCGGGAAGCTGGAAGTGGGCCGCGCTGCAGCTCTTCGGCCTGACGGCCATTGCCTGGATCGTCTCGACGATCGTCTACCAGGTCGGCAGCTTGCTGGCCTGAAAGATGCGCTTTCAGAAATGGCACAGGCTGCCCTCGCGCTTGACGTGTCTCAGGGCCAGCAGGAAGGCTGAAATGCTTAACGGCGCGGCCACGGCAGTGAAGATGAGCAAGCCGAGAATCGGCCCGCCGACGTCTGCCAGCGAGGCGCCCTTGAGCAGCAGCAGACGCATAGCCTCGAGTGCGTGGGTGATGGGCAGGATGTTGGCAAGCGTCTGGCCCCAGGCGGGCAGCACCGCCACCGGGTAGTAGACACCGCCCAGCAAGTAGCTCAGTCCCTGTACCAGCCAGCTCGAAGGATCGGCCCGCTTGAAGACCAGCACGATGCTGGCCGAGAAGATCCCCAAAAACGAAAAGCTGAAGACGGTCAGCAACAGCACCAGCAGTGCGCCGGCCCAGTTTGCCTGGGCGAAGCTGACGCCGAACAACAGCCAGCCAACGAAAAGGGTTAAGACCACCCGCAGCGAAGTGGCCAAAAAACTGTAGATCGAACTCATGACGATGATCTGTCCCACGGGGGTCGGCGTGACCAGCAGCGCCTCGAGCGTGCCCAGCACCTGGGCCGAGCGGATTGTGTCCGAGAAGCTGCGCACCGCGACGCTCAGGTAGCTCGAAAAGGCCACGCCGATCAACACGAAGGGAAAGTAGCGCCCGCCGTAGGGCGCAAGCGACTTGACCTGCAGGCCCTCGAACATGCGCCCAAAGAAGTAGAAGGCAGCCACCATGAAAAAGACGAAGATCAGCTGGGCGAAGAAGGCCAGCCGGTAGCTGAGATCGGTGTAGAGATCTTTGATGATGAAGGCTCGGCATTTACGCAGCAAGATCACTCGGCCTCCGCAAAGATATCCACAACCTGCTTCAAGGTGTTCTCACACTCGCCTTCGATTGCGATTTTTCCGTCCGTCAGAAACGCGACCCGGTCGCACAGCTCACGGGCCTCTTCGACGTTGTGGGTAGCCAGCAGGATCGTCTTTTTCATCTTTCCTGCCAACGTCTGTCCCAGAAGATCGCGCGTGCGCCGCGCAGCGCCCGGGTCCATGGCCTGGGTCGGCTCGTCGACCAGCAACACCTCGGGGTCGTGCAGCAGGGCGCGAGCCAGGCTCAGACGCTGGCGCATGCCGGTCGAAAGGTCGCGAAAGGGCTTGTCCAACTCTTGCTGTATGCCGATTACATCACACAGCTCGTCAATACGAGGCCTGATATCTTTGGGCTCGAGATTGGCAAGCGTAGCGAAGAAAGACAGGTTGTGCCGCGCGGTCAGGCGCCAGAAGAAACTGCGCTCGTCCGAGAGCACAAAGCCAAGCCTGGCCCGCACGTCGGACGGCCGCCCAACCGCGTCGCGGCCCAGGATGCTGACCGATCCACGGTCGGGGATTATGGTGGCGGCTAAAATGCGCAACAGGGTCGTCTTGCCTGCGCCGTTGGGGCCCAGGATACCGGTGACAGAGCCCGTGCGCACCGCAAGAGTCACTCCCGAAAGCACCTCGATGCGTTTTCTCGAAAGCGGGTGCGCCAGGATCTGCCCCAGCGGCCGCGGCAGCGTGAAGCGCTTGTGCACGTCGCGGATATCGATTGCAGGATTGTCGATCAGCCACCTCCCTGGAAGCGCCTGACGGCCGCGTAATGACAGGCCAGGGTGGGGCAGAAGAAATGCGTGCCGTCGTTTTTGGAGACGAAGAAGAAGTGCTTCGTCTTCTCGGGGAACAGGGCAGCCTCGATAGCCTCCCGGCCAGGGTTGCAGATCGGTCCCGGGGGCAGGCCCTTGTGGCGGTAGGTATTGTAGGGGCTGTCTATTTTCAGGTCTTCAAGAGTCAAGTTGCCCGAGAAACTTCCGCGGGCAAGTAGCACGGCGTAGATCACGGTTGGATCGGTGTCTAGGCGCCAGTTGTCACGCAGACGGTTGTGGAACACTCCGGAGATCAGTGCTCGCTCCGACGCCGTCCCGGTTTCCTTCTCGACGATCGACGCCAGGGTGACGACCTGCAACTCGCTCATCCCGATTTCTCGTGCTCGCTCGCGCCACTCGGCGGTGAATAACTGCCTGTAGCCGGCGACCATTTCGCCCAGGATCTCGTCGAGCGGCGTTTCCTTGCGAAACTTGTAGGTGTCGGGGAAGAGGAAACCCTCGAGACAGTCGCCCGGCAGATTCAGTGATTTGACGAACGCCTTGTCACGGGCCCGAGCCACGAACTTGGCCTTGTCCGCCAGCCCGGCCTGGGAGTATAGCTCGGCCACCTCGTCGATGCGCAAACCCTCGGGAATGGTTATGCTGTGAGTGACCGGTGTGCCGGCCAGCAGAACATTGAGAGCTTGCTTGGGCGTCATGTCATCGCGGAAGGCCAATTCGCCTGCCTTGATCCGGCCGGAGGCGCGCCGGTAGTAGTGCACATAGCGCTCGAAATCGACGGCCTCGTCGATCACACCGGCATCAGCCAGCAGTCGGGCGACGGCGCGCGGTCCTGCACCGCGCTGAATGCTGACCGCCATCTCTTTTCCGCTTCCCTCGTGTGGAGTGGTTTCGTAGGAGTGGATCATCATCCAGGTAACCAAGGCAGCGATGCCGGCGAGCCCAACAAGGCTTGCCAGAGTGATGATGATGATCTTTTTCACTCGCCCTCTTTGCGGTGAGCCTGGAGGTAGCTTTCCAGAATCAGCGCCGCAGCCAGTTGGTCTATCACCTTGCGCCGCTTGCCGGGCTTTACCCCCGTTCGATTCAGGATCTCCTGCGCTTCCCATGTTGTCAGCCTTTCATCCCACAGGTGAACGGCAATACCTAGATGGTCTGCGAGTTTTTTGGCAAAGCTCCGTGCGGCCACGGCCGCGCGACCCTCGCTGTCGTCCATGTTGAGCGGTAGTCCCACGACCACCGCCGTTGTCGCGTGTTCTTTTACAAGGCTGGAGATGGTCTCGAGATCGCGCTTGCCGCCGTGTCTGGCGATGACGCACAGCGGGTGCGCGGCCCAGCCCAACTCATCGGTCTTGGCGATACCGATGCGCTTGGAACCCAAGTCTATCCCCAGAAGCGACATGCCCGGATTATAACCATCCCCGGGCGCCAGGCAAACTCCGCGTCAAGCGGCGCATGATCGTTCGATACGCTCCCCTACTCGTCCCCATCGAGGTAAACGTCTCCCTTGGCTGGCCGCATTTATCTCACATTACACAGATTGAGAACATCCTGGCCCAGATCAATGCGGTACCAGCGCGGACCTTTATCGCTGCGTCCCAGGATCCGCGCCCAGACGGCAGAGGCCGGCCCGCGCCGCTTGTCGACCACGACGATCTTGTGGCCCTCGGTCACGCCCGCGTTGAGTTCGATGTCGAGGACCGGGTTGGTCAGATGGCTCAACTGGATTTCCCTCATCGAATCCCCGTCGTAGAAGCGGATGCGAATGTCGCCGCCACCGATCTGACAGTTCGATTTGACCAGCCTTTTCTCGGTCATCATCAGTGCCCGTTTCAATAGCTCCATGCGCCCAGCCGCCTCCGGGTCCGGATCGCCCTCAATTGTCCGGTTTCTCAAGAGAATATACTCCTGAATCAGGTTCGTGACGTCCATGATTACCTCCGCGTCTCTCTACAGATACGACCGTGGACATGTAAATGGGTAAAAAAATCAGTCGTCCAGCATGTAGTCTTTTGGATTCTCGCAGATCCCGTTGACTTCGACTTCGTAGTGCAGGTGCGGACCGGTGCTGCGGCCGCTGTTGCCGATGGTGCCGATAATCTCACCGCGCTCGACATTGTCGCCGACGTCGGTCTTGAACTCGTTCAGATGACCGTAGCGCGTTCGGATGCCGTAGCCGTGATCCAGCACCACCATCTTACCGAATTCGCCGCTGGCGGCAGTGAAGGTTACCACCCCCCGAGCCGGCGACAAAACCGGCACGCCGGGCTGGTTGGCGATGTCGATCCCGCGGTGCATGGTGCGCTTGCCCGTGTACGGATCCACCCGGGTGCCGAAACCGGTCGTTACCCAGCCACGGGCCGGCCAGATCGACGGCGTAGAGACCAGGCGGGTCTTCTGGCCGCGCAGGTAGGTCTCGAGCTGCCGGATACTGCCCTCGCGCTTTCCTACCTTAGATGCCAGTTCGTCGAGCTGGTTGTCCAGCAGGTTCAGCGCCAAGTGCGGGTTCTCGCCGATAACGCGCGCCGGCGGCGGGACACTGCCGCCGTCTTCCAGATTTGCGTCGGCCATCTTACCGGTTTCGTACGGGCCGATGGCCAGGTGCCGCTTGGGATCGTGCAGATGGGTGATGGTGCGCAGCTTGGTGTCGAGACGCTGCACGCGGTCGAGTGCGGTCTGGATCGAGGAGACTTTCTCGTGCAGCGCCGCCAACCGGTTGCGCATCTGAAGATTCTGCTGTCTCAGGTGCTCGTTCTCGCCGATCCGATCGATGATCGAATAGTAATGGATTCCGGCGGCCAGCGTGCCGCCTAGCAGGAGGAAGACGATCCCTGCCAGCGTCAGGATTGTTTTTCTCGAAACGCGAATGTGCCGGACACGCGAAAACCTATCCGGCACCACCATGATCGTGAAGCGTTGCTTCATCTCTCACCATTAACCTAGTATGAGATACGAAAGGCGGCACGGCGGGGGTAAATTTTCCCGAACTTTTTTCTGAAACCGGAAAATATTGATCCGCGGACCGGCCGCCAGCGTAGTACTAAGGTGGGACATTGACATTGAAAGAACACTTCGTTGATAGGGCAACTCTGGAGGAGTTCAGACGGGGTGATGGTTCAGCCTTCGCCGAGGTCATCCGTGCGTACACGCCCAGCATCAGGTTCCAGGTGATGCGTTATTGGCAAGGCGTTTTTCAGTGCGAGGAAGCCATGCAGGAAATTTGGGTGCATACTTATCAACAGCGCGAAGCCCTGGACCCGAGCCGGTTCGGGGAATTCGGCGCCTGGCTGGCCACGCTGGCCCGCAACCGTTGCATCGACCTGCTGCGCAAGCAAGGCCGCACCATCGGGCCGAACACGAAGGATCCCACAGAAACGATTGACCGCGTCGAAGAGCCTCCTGACCAGGAAAATGCCGTTGCGGCATCCGAGATCCGCGCGGCGCTCGATAGCTTCAAGGCCAAGCTCAAACCGCACTGGCGGACATTCTTCGTGCTTCATTTCGAGCAGGGACTAGGCTATGCCGAGATTGCGGCCCGGTTGTCCATCGGACGGACACGCTGCAAGTACATGAAACGGGTTTTGTTGGCTCGGGCGAAACGAAACGCCGATCTGCGAGCCATAGTCGGCAGAAGCCTGGATAGCGAGGTCGATAATGCACGTTGAAAACCGGATCGATCGCTATCTCGCAGAAGGACTTCCGCCGGTTTCCGCGGCGAAGCTCAAGGACCATGTACGCGAATGCGACGCCTGCCGCGCGCACTACGACCGGCAAGTCGCGTTGCTCCGGGTGCTTCACGGCGACGTTGACAAGCCCACCCGTGTCGAAGACGACCGCATCGTCCATCTGGTTTTGCATGGGGTCAGGCTGTCACTGTCGGAAGAGGATACCCGCGAATCCAACCGTATTGATCGACTCGTTTGGGCACCCGTGCCTGTGCTGGCGGTTGCCGCCGTGATGTTGCTCGTACTCGCTTTCGGATTTTGGCAACTGGCTTCACCTGCCGACGAGCTGGCGCCCGCCGGCACCGTCAAGATCGCGCAAATCGTAAAGGGACGCGGGGTGGTCGTCAACGGGGTGCGCCTGAAGCCGAGCATGAAGGCGGAAACCGACATCTACGCCAACACCCGCGTCGAGGTAGGCAAGAACGGCATCGCAGAGATAAAGCTCATCGCCGGCGGAACGGTGCGGATCTATCCGAAGACTTCTATTTCCTTCGCGCCAGACGGCGAACGTCTCGATCTTGAAATCGGCCGGGTGTGGTGCCTGATCGACAAACGCAACACGCCCTTCTTAGTGCGCACCGATACGATCGAGGCCTGGGTAATCGGCACCTCGTTCGTGGTCGAGCGCGAGGAAACCGGAGAAACCGAGGTGCGGGTGATGAAGGGCACCGTGGCGGTCAACGATCGGCGCAAACCGGCCCTCGTTCTGGTCAACGACAGGCAGAAGACGAAGGTTACCAAAGACGCGCCGCCCAGCCGACCGGTGGCCTACACGCCCCGGCGGGACAAGTCCGCCTGGGACCACTTCGTTGAAGTGCTGCTGCAGTTTTTCAGGCAGATTGGCCGGGCCGTCGAAGGCCTGTTCGAGTGAGGCAGTCTTGAGCCAATCAGGAAGCGACTTTCCACACATCCCAGAAGTTGAGATTTCATCGATATTCCTTGTTTGACTTTGCATCCTTGCAGCAGCGGATGCCAACTACTGCCGACTTGAGGCTCTTGTCGTTGCCCGCGCAGACTCCCTTGCAGGCGGCGAAGCGCTCGACCGGATCGTTGCTTATGAACCCGGCGCCGCGGAACTTGCAGTAGGATCCCTTGCAGTTGCCCACCCACTCGGCGACGTTGCCGGCCATGTCGAACAATCCATCCAGCCCGCCCACACAGCACGGTTTACTGGCCACCGGAACGGTTCCGTGCGCCTGCCCCTTGACCCGATTGGTCGCCGAGCGCACATTGCAGGCATCGAGATCGAAAACGTTCCCGTATGGAAACGCGCGGCCATCCTGTCCGCGGCAGGCGCTGAGCCACTCTTCTTCCGTACATACACGCCCGCCCGCGAATGCGCAGAACTGCTCGGCTCCAAAGTAGGTGACGCAGTTGAGCGGATGCCGATCGCGGCCCGCCGTGCCGAAGTTGCAGATCGGGTTGACGGTATCGGCCTGACAGGCGCCGGCCTGCACGCAGGCGCGGAACTGGGCCACGCTGATCTCGGTAGCCGTCACCGAGAACGGCTCGGCGGGGTGCCGCACCCAGGTCAGCCCCCTCGTTTTGGGCGACGACTGCCCATACAAGGCCAGCGCCAGGCTCACTCCGGCTACCGCGACCAAGGCGGTAATAGCCAAGACCATCAGGGTTTTCTTCCCTTGATTCATTGCTTCTCCCTGTCTCTTCGTTTCCAATCATAGCCGCTTGTCGGATCTTATCGTGATAAGATCTTGTTTGATAGTTCAGCCTTCTTTCAAGGAGGTCGAGATGCGCAGGTGGGTCACGCGGGGGAACGGCCGGTGGGAGACGACCGCTTCTCGTCGAACCTGGAACCATGGTCGGACTACCAAAGTTTACCCTTTCCGGGTCGCTGGGGGTTTTACTCCTACTATCACCAGATGTACATGGACTGCGGTTTTCCCGGGCCGGACGACTGCTACGGAGATATGTTTGCGCCGGGCGAAGACTTCTTGCTCGGCCGGGGCGAGTGGCACGTGCTCGAGATGATGATCCAGCCCAACACCCCGGGCCTGACCGACGGCTACCAGGCCTTCTGGGCGGACGGAGTCAAGATCTACACTTCGCCGGACATCAACTGGCGCACAGACGGCGCGCTGAAGATCAACAAGGCGGGTCTCTACCTGTACGTCCACAACGTCCCGGCCCACACCTCCTGCGTGCTGGATTTCGACAACGTAGTCATCAGCCAGGCTTACATCGGCCCGGCGGTTTGCCAGCCAAGCGAAGCGATTTCCGCCCCCTGCATCTGCGGGGGTGCTCCGGATCCGGAAAACTCCGCGAACGTGTATTCGGGCGGATATTGCTGCAATGCAAAATGGCAGTCTTCGACATGCGGCTGCGGAGGGCATGAACAGGGCGGCGCGCTTTTTTTGATGTTGCTGTGCGCCACTGGCCCACTCCTCGGGCACCGGGCCCGAAGATCCGTATAGGTTTTCTCCCTCCCTCTTTTCCCCTCGGCTCGGAATAGTTCGGCTCTTAGAAAATGTGTCCTGTTCCCGGACACCCCATGTCCGAATTCCGGACACCCAATGCGGGCCAGGAGGTCGCCGGGGTCGATGATGATTGTATAGTTTTCAGGATGTTGTGCGAGCCTGAGAGTTTGGCACGGAGATTGTAAAAGGCCAGGGCAGGAGGTGCACGATGAAGCTACCAATTGCCCTGAAGACCGCCCTGGACGAATCGGAACGTCGTTTTGCAAAAACTCTGGCCCAACTGGGCCTGACCCGAGAACAACTCGACAACGTCGCCGATCGCATCCGGGAAAAACAATCAACCACTAAACCGCACCGGTCCGCGAGCGCGTCACCGTCCGGAAGGAGGATTTACAATGTTTGATCCAATCAGCACCCAGACGAGCTCGGTAAACTGCGCCGGTCTCGACTTCTTCGACAGCGCTGTCGACTTCAACGACCTGGCCTTTTTAAACATGGTCCTGTGCATGCAGGAGTCGGACTCGGCGCTGGCCGCCAAGATGGGCGAGATCCGGCTACAGAACGAGCTGAAGACGGCGCTCAGCGCCAAGATCTCCTGCCTCAACACCTGTCTCAAGCACTCGAGCGCCAAGGACCAGGACGATCTGGTCTACGTCCAGGGCGGCTTGGAAAACCCGGTCAATCCCGAAGAGGGCAACTGCCCAACCGGAGAGGCCCAGCGAGACTGGGAGAAATCCCTGCAAGACGCCAAGAACGATCTGAACAACGCAAAATCCATCCTAACTCAGGCACAGAACCGGAAGCAGCCGGACCCCAATGAGGTAGGCTACTGTCAACATCAGGTCCAGGAAGCCCAGAACAAGGTCGATGAACTGAGCAGCAACATGTACCGCCGGCAGGACGTCGAGGCCGAGCTCGAGAAGCTGCGCGGGCAGCTCGAGGACATGAACTCATCTTCGAGCATAATGATGATCGACCTGCAGCGCCTGATGAACAAGCGCAACGAGGCCAGCCAGCTGGTCAGCAACATCGAGTCGAAGTCCAACCAGACGGCGATGGGCATCATCTCCAACTTCAAGTGAAATGGAACTAGTCATGAAAAGCGTAACCAATAAATGTTACGGCAGCGGGATGACCATTCGCGAGCTGCGCGGCATCACAACCGAAGAGTTCCAGGCCGCCATCGGCGCCGGGCGCAAGCTGGCCGCCGCCGGCGAATACCAGGCCTCGGCCGAGGTGTTGGCCGGCCTGGCTCTTTACGATCCCTTCGAGCCCGAAGTGTGGCGGGCAATCGAAGAGCTGTTCCGCAGGCAGAGCCAACCCGGGCCGGCCAATCTGTTCGCCAGCCTTTCACGGGCGATGGCCGCCTGAGAATGGCAGGCGCGTCATGAACGTTCCACCCGTTGGATCAACCGCTCCGGCCAGTCCGCAGTCGCAGCCGGAAAATATTGCCTTGGGTTCCTTCCTTGCCAAGGTGTCGGTAGGGGGCGACCTGGCTTCGGAGTGCTTGGCGCTGTTCGCCAAGGACGCAGCCGTGCAGAACCGCGTCAATCTGCAGGGTGTAAACATCCAGAGTCGCCAGGTGCGCGAAGCGCGCACGAGACGCATGAAACTTCTGAAAAAATTCTGGGCGGCCCAGCGGCACCAGGGTTTCTGGTCAAAGCTGGCTGGTTTTTTTAAGAAGCTGACCGGTGCCCTGAGCGCCGCCCTGATCGTCGTCGGCGGGCCGGCCGCTGCTGTAGGCGTCGTTGGTGGCGCTCTCTCCGGCGGCTTCAGCATCACCGCCTCCGTCTACGGACGCAATGCCACCTGCGCCTGGGGAGACAAGCTGGCTGCCGAGCAGGTACGCGACTTGTCGAGCCAGACGCGAGACGATCTGCTCTCCGTCCTCGACAGTGCCGCCCAACTCGAGGGCGAGATGCATGATCGTATCCGCGGTTTACTCGAGTCCGAGTCAGAAATGGTATCTTGTTGAGAGGAGCGAAAGATGTACCCAGAACGTGTAAACTCATGTAGCACGACCGCGCCGCAGACGACAAAATCATTCGATATCGAGAGCTTTTTGTCCAAGATCGACGGAGGAGTGGAACTGGAGACGCTGATTTTAGCCGATTCATTTTTCCAAAAAAAGGCCGGCAGGGAGATGCGTAAAACCAGCCGTGAGCTACAGAAGAAAGCCCTAGAAGCGGCGATCAAGAAGATGAAGGCCGCGGCTTCCGATAGAATGTGGTCGGCGGTTGTCGGCGCCGCACTCGATGTGTGTGCTTCTATTTACGAATATTCCCTCGCCGGGGCTGATGGCCAGATCACGGACAAGGTGCCCAAGCTGAAAGTTGGCCTGGCGAGAGCCGGGGCGGCATTCTTTTCGAAAGTCAACCTGCAGGAGATGTCCGCATTGGAAAACGATGCCGCCGAGAAGCGACTCGAGCAGGCCTCGAACATGGAGGCCGGACGTGCAGGAGACGCCAAGGATCTCATCCAAAGCGCAAGGGATCTCGAGCAGCGTATGCTTTCCAACATCGAGAAGGCAGACCAGAACGAACATCAGGCTCGAATGGATTTGGCGCGCCGGATTGGTGGATAGTCCGGCCGGGTTCTCTACGACGGTGGCGCCGGTAGCGGCAGGGCGTCTTTTCCAAGGTGCAGCCCGTTCTGATTGGCCCAGGTGAAGCCGAAATCTATTCTCTGCATCACTGTTGGATGGTGGCCGAATAGAAACTGATCCCAGGCAGGGGGATCTGGGTGGTAATGGTTTTTCCTGGCCAGGCGGATGAACAGCGAGCAAAAGGCCGTAGGATCGCGGGTCAGCCTGAGCGCCTCGGTGTCGGCTATATGCTCCTCGCGCCGGTTGAGCCAGGCCGAGAGCGGCTCGTTTACCAGGAAAATCAACTGCAAGACAAGCAGCAGTAGCGGCAGCACGGCCGGATCGGCTCTGGCATTCAGGCCGAAGCGCTTGACCCGCGGGGCCCTGAGCAGCACCAATTGGCAGATCAGTAAAAAGACCAATGCCGCCAGCACGGCCTTCAACCAACCTCGCTTGCCGTGGTCGTGAATCTGGTGGCCCAGTTCGTGAGCCATGGCTACAAGTATCTCCCGCTTTGGGAATTCCTTTAACAGATTGTCCGCCAGCACCACCCTGCGCGTCGGCCCCTGGCCCATTACGTGCGCCCCGACTCGCCGCGTGCGCCGGGACGAATCCTTGACCTCGACCTTGCCGGCCTCGAAGCCCGCCTTGTGGACCAGTTTTTCTATCGCCGTGCGCAACTCGCCCTGTGGCAGCTCGGTGTAGTCGTTGTATATCCGGGCCCGGTAGGGAGTCAGCATGGCCCACAGGAAAAGCCCGCCCGCCACCGCGCCCCACAACCACAGCCACCAACTGCGCCGCAGGCGCCTGGCCAGCCCGAACAGACCGACGCCCAGAAACATTCCCAGGATACATCCCGAGGTCAGCGACTTGGCCCAGTCGAGCCACCACTGACCGAGAGAGATCGTCGCCAGGCCTCGCTCGTGCTCGAGTATGTATCCGGAGAAAAACGAAAGCGGCGTCTGCAAGGCGGCATATAAAAGCAGCAACAAGACCGGAAACAAGCCGTCGATGATCCAGCGGCCGCGCTCCTCCACCGCACCAGGCATGTTTCCGCTCAATCGCTCGAAGGCCGCGGCCAGCCGGCGTAAGACCGGCGCCCGATCTCCCAGGCGGCCAAGGAGCCGATTGCCGTAGAGCCAATCCGCGGTTGCCGCCGCGCGCTTTCGCAGCACGAGGTGAATGCCTGTAAACATCACCACGGCCAGGAAAGCCAGCTTCAACCCCAGGCCGGTGAAAGACAGCAGATCGTCCACCAGCCACTGGTGCGCCCAGGCGGATAGTTCCTGCGGGGAAAAGAACGCGCTTGGTTCCACTCAGGGCTCCGAATCGGGCAAGGGTTCGAAGAGGGTCAATACGCGGGCCTCGACTCGTTTCATCTCCTCGCGGGCCGCCCGGGTCCACTCGTTGTCCGAGCGGGTCCTTTCGGCAAGCTCCATCATCATTTCGAAGACCTTGAGCGCCTTTCGCAACAAGACCGCCGTCTTTCTCTTGAGCATTTCCTTGTAGACGGCAATTTCTTCCTCGCTCAGATCGGCAGGCGAGGGCGCCTGCTCCATTGCCAGGTGAAGGTGCAGGTAGAGAGTTCCGATACGAAAACCGGCGGCCGAGGCCCACTCGGGATCCCCGTAGCGGATCGTCCGCAGGTAGCCGGCCTGGGCGTCGAGGAGTAGCTCGGCCTTGGCCTCCAGATCAGTCTGCATCTGCTCCTCGGGAAGCCTGAGCGGAGCGTGATCGAAACGCTGCTCGGCCAGGCGCGCCAGGCGAAACTCTGTCCGCGCGGCAGGGGCGGGGTCGAGGTACTCATCATGTGCCCGCTGCTTGAATATTCTCAGCGCACCGTGAAAGGCGCTCTCGGCTGAGTTGAGCTCGCCGAGTTCCACAAGCGCCTCGCCCCGCAGCACCATGGCGTCGATCCGATCGCTCGTGGCAAGTTCGCGGCGATCGAGCAGGCGGGCCAGCAACCCGGCTGACTCACGGTAACGTGAGAGACGATCGAGGCAGGCGCTCTGGCGGAAGGCGGCGTCGACCCAGTCTTTCGATGCGGCGAGCTTTGCGGTTATCAGCGCATAGCGCTCGACTGCAACGGCGTTGTTGCCCAGATCTTCGTAACAGCGCCCGGAGTCGAAGGCGGCGGCCGAAAGGTAGCGCGACTCGGGGAACTCGCTGATAATCCTGTCGTAGAAAGGCAGCGCACCTTTACAGTCTCCGGCCTGCTGCAGACGAACGCCTTCTCCAAAGAGCGTCGCCGCGTCGAAATCGGTCAGCCCAAGCTCACGGTCGGGCCGCAGGCCGATGTGCAGCGGATCGAGGATGATTTCCCGGGCCGGCTGCTTTCTGCGGGCCTGCTCGACGGACGCACAGCCCGCTCCCAGCATGAGTGTCGCAAGCAACGGGACAATAGATGTTCTGCAAATGTTCATGTTTCTTTCGACACGCCTCTCGCGCCCAGGTTCCGGACCGAGTCTTTCGTTGCAGAAACCACCT
Organism: Myxococcota bacterium; assembly: GCA_035528415.1. Taxonomy (GTDB): domain Bacteria; phylum Myxococcota; class B64-G9; order B64-G9; family B64-G9; genus DATKYQ01. The sequence continues at coordinate 116,333 of DATKYQ010000084.1, forward strand.
GCACCTGGAACCTGCGCCGGCGCGGGCCGTCGAATTCGCAGAAGAAGACCGACTGCCAGGTACCCAGCAGCGGGCAGCCGCCGTTGACTATTACTTGCACACAAGAGCCCACCAGCGATGACTTGACATGGGCGGCAGAGTTGCCCTCCGTGTGCCGGTAACCCGCCTGCCAGGGGGCGATCTTGTCCAGGGCATACAGGATGTCCCTGGGCACGTCGGGATCGGCATTCTCGTTGATGGTGATGGCACCCGTGGTGTGTGGGCAATAGACCAGCGCCAGGCCTTCTTCTACTCCGCTTGCCTTGATCGCCTCGCGCAGCTTGCCTGTGATGTCTATAAGCGATTCATGTCCGCGTGTGGAGATCTCGAAACTTTCCATCCTATTCCCTCCTGTCGAAGATCGAGCGGCGTAGCCGCTCGAGCCCGGCGATATCGTGCACATCCTGCTCGAGCAACGCTACGTTCACCAGTGACGAGCGATCTGCGAGCTTGCGGCGCAATTCTTCAACCCGGCGCAGATCACGATCCGCAAGCATCTGAAGCATGCGCTGCGCACGTTCCATCACCGCGATCGAGCGTTCGACTTGTTCCTGAGAGCCGGCTCGCAAGGCGGTAAGCTTCTCGACCAGCAGCTGGCGCCAGGTTGGTCCTTGCGGCAGGGGTGGAGGAGCCGGGCTGACACGGTTTACAACAAGAACCTCGGGCGCCAGGTCGCGGCTGGTCAAGCGCCTGTGTAGCGCGAGGACCTCCTGAGACTGGCTCGCATCAGGCGAGGATACCAACACGAAAGAAGAGGAGTCCGAACGCAGGATCTCTTTCAGGGCGGCCGCACGCTCGCGAAAGCCCTCCATCAGTCCGGAGAAGAGATCGATGAAGGTGGCCAGTTCCTTGAGGAAGGCTAAGCCTGTGAACTTAGAAAGGATTTTGACGATGTAGCCGCCTGAGAAATCCAGCGCCAGCAGGCCTATTTTCCCAGCCAGCAAGGCGGGGCGCATCAGCCAGCGATAGCCATTGTCGTCAAGCACGTCCAGGATCCGATCGGGGGCGTCGAGGAAGTCCATTCCGTGAATCGTGGGGGGGGTATCTACTACCACCAGATCGTATTCGCCCCTCATGTACAGGTGATATAGATCTTCCATGGCAGCATACTCGCGGGAACCAGCCAGGTCTTCGCACAGGCGGCGGAAGAAGGGATGTGTGAGAATTTTCGTGCGCCGCTCGGGATCGGACACTTCGCGGGCGATCAATTCTTTCAGACTGCGCCCCGTATCGAGCATGACCACATCGAGCGGCACACGCGCCCGGACCGAGAGCTGTTCGAGGGTTCCCACTGTTAAAGTTTGCGTTTGTCCCGCCTCCAGCTTGGCTAGGCCCAGTGCGCTAGCCAGACGCATGGCCGGGTCGATCGTCAACACCAGGGCCCGCCGCCCCATAACCGCCGCCTGGAGCCCCAGCGTGGCGGCCAGCGTGGTCTTGCCGACTCCACCGGGACCCATGCTGACGATGATACGCTTTTCTAAGACGCTCTGCCCGAGGTTCATGCCGGCCTCCCGGCGGGCTCCGCAGGCCGGCCCGAAAAGACGATCTCGAACGCCGCGCTGATCTGCTCGATAGTGTCCGCGTCCCCGGTTGAATTCAGGATCTCGGGTAGATAGACGCATGGCAAATCGATACCGGCACGCAGGCGATCGAGGTAGATCTCCTGCAGGCGCAATCGCATGCGATGAAGCCGGCAGCTTTCTGCCAACGAACGGCCGATGTCGATACCGGCGGCTATCCGACAGACATTCTCGATTTGCTTGTCATACGGATCATCAAGAGTGCGATTGGCGACCAGCGTGCCGATCGGCAATCCAAGATCGTCCTTGAGCCGATGGTAGAGATCGACAGACTCGGTAACCGGCAATTCCTCGGGCAGTACCACGATATTAACAGCACACCTGTTCCGATCGGCGATCAGAGACTGGATCCAGGCCGCGCCGTCATGCAAGGGCCCACGTGAGACGCTTTCCAGCACCGAGCGCGGAGCCCCGAGCATCAGCGTGCCCGGCCCGGACGAGGGCGCATCGGTGACGATCAGATCGTAGTCGCCCTGCTCGACAAGGTAAGCCAGATGACCCAGCATCAGGATCTCGGAAAGTGCCGGCACCGCCCTGAGGAAGCGCCGCACCGCACGCTGCTCGAAGACCGCCCGGTAGACAGAGCGCAACTTAAGCATCCGCATAGCGTAGGTCTGCAGCGCATCGGCCGGGGTGAGATTGCGCCAGTCGAGTCGCGGCCCCAGAGACAACGGGCCGTTCCCGGCCGGTGTGATTCCGAAAAGAGATGGAATCTTACCGGACGAACGGATCTCCGCGAGTAATACGTGCTTCTTCGCCCGGGCGGCCGCCAGGCCGAAGGCGGCGGACACAGCGGTCTTGCCGACGCCGCCCTTGCCGGTGAAGAAGACAAGGCGCTTGGCGCCGATAGTTGAAAGCCGTCTGTTTTCCTTGACTTCCACGAATGAGGATTATAAGCGTCGTTTGCACGGACACAAGCTGAATCTTGCCGCACCTGGCCAAGCACTACACGGCGGCTATTTACCGGGTTTTTGAGAATGCGACGAATAGCTTTCATCAACGAAAAGGGCGGTAGTTGCAAGACGACCCTGTCCGTCAATACGGCTGCATATATAGCCCATCACGGCCAGCGCGTGCTGCTGGTGGACATGGATCCACAGGGACAGGCGGGCAAGAGCCTGGGATTTTACGTGCGGGATCTGTCTCCCAGTGTGAATGACCTGCTCATGGATCCGGCACTCAAGGCACAGGACGCAATTCGTGAAAGTCACATCGAGGGCCTGGACGTCCTGATCTCGAACAAAACGCTTGCGGATTTCCCAGTGGAGGTCGCCTCGCATGGCGATCGCGAGCGGAAGCTGGCCAATAAGATAGCCGGCGTGAGCAACTACGATTACATTATCTACGACTCACCGCCCTCCATGGGATTAATCAACACCAACGTCATGCTGGCCTGCGAGGAGATCGTCGTCCCGGTGAACCTGACCTACCTGGCACTCGACGGCTGCGCCGAGATCGTCGAGTCGGTCGACCGCATGCGCGAAAAGTTCGGCAAGCAGCACCTGGAGATCATCCTGGTGGTGCCAACTCTCTATCGCCCGACTAGGTTGGCCGACGAGATCATCCGCAAGCTGAAAAGCCACTTCCCCGGCAAGACGGCCAGGACGATCATCGGCTACAACGTAAAGATCGACGAGGCCCAAAGCTACGGCCAGAGTATCTGGGAATACTCCAGTTGGTCGCGCGGGGCGCATATGCTCGAATCGTTGGCCAAGGAAATCATAAAGAGCGAATCACAGGGTTGATTGCGGCCACGGGCAGTCGGTAATGGTCGGCCGAGGTTAGTGGTCCTTCAGGCGTGCCTCGAGTTCTTCTATGCGTTCGCGCAGGGCGGACAATTGTTCCTTGAACTTTGCACGCGAGCCCATGGCCTCGGTGAGCGCCGAGATACCCAGCTTCTTCTGAAAATCCTCCAGGGCCTTCTGGGTGGACGAGAAGAAGTCGCGCACATGGCGGGCCTTCTCCTCGACGGTCGTTTCCGAACGGCGAACAATTTTGTCGACCCGGCGTTCGGCTTCTTCCTTGAAGGACTGCACCGGTTGTGTCACGCGGCGCTGGATGAAATCGGATATCGATGTGCCACTGGTGCGAATGATCTCCTTGAGCATGCCAAGCGGCATGCGCGTGGTCTGCTTCTTCTGCTCTTCGTATAGGATCTGCGCCAGGGTGACCTCGGTCAGATCCTTGCCGCTGCGATTGTCGATGATCTGGACTTCCTGGCCGGCCTTGAGCAGGCCGGCAATTTCGTCCAGGGTGACATAGCGGCTCTCCAGCGTGTCATACAGCTTGCGATTGGTATAGCGCTTGATGATCCTGGTACTTTGCTGCTCGTTGTTTCCCATGCCTACACTGCCTACTCCCGTTGATGACAGGATGTCAATACTGTCGTAGCCCAGGTCAAATGTCACATTAACTGCCCAGGGAAAATGTCACATTGATTATGGCTGTTCTGTGCCGGGTAGATGAGTTTTTCTTTGTATGCTCCCCTTGTTTTTGAATTATTTGATTTTTTTCTGTACCGCA
>DATKYQ010000085.1:0-75216 GCA_035528415.1 Myxococcota bacterium
TCACTACCCGCTTCTTTCAGCGCCGGCCTCGCGGCCGGACCGGTCTCCCGGATTGTCGCCTTGCGGTTCGTGTGGGTCGCTGCGACCAACTCCCCAGAGGACTTTCACCTCCTGTCCAGGCCCATGCTGGGCACACAAGAAAAACGGGGTTACCGTTTCCGGTAACCCCTTGAAATCAGTGGAGCTGAACAGGATCGAACTGTCGGCCTCCTGAATGCCATTCAGGCGCTCTCCCAGCTGAGCTACAGCCCCGTAAACCGGTTGTCCAAGAACAGCAAAGCAGGGGGCTATCTAGCACCTCGGGAACGGGCTGTCAAGCAGTGAACCCGCTTCTTCTCCAGGCGCTCTTCTCTGCCGTCTTCTTCTTGGCGGCTTATTTCCCGGTTGTTTTTTTCCTTGCCACCTTACGCTTGGCGGGCTTCTTGGTGACCTTCTTGGCGGCTTTCTTCTTGGGTGTCTTCTTCGCCTTCCTGCTTCCGATTAGTTTGTCGGCCTGTACACGAATTCGATCGTAGAGGTTCTTCAGCGAATCGGGAACCTTGATCTTGTTCTTGTCGATCAGCTTGTAGGTCTCCTCGCCCAGGCGTGCAAACAACTTGTCACGCTCATGGATGAGCTTCATGCCGTCGGCCTTTATCCGGTCGACCACAGAACCCATCTTCAGGCTCTTGGATATCTCGTCGAATTGCACGAGCGTCTTCTTCCACAACTCGATTGCTTGGGCGGAAATCTCTTCTCTCTTTGTGGCCATTTTTCTCCCCTTTCCTGCCAGTTACGGGCACCCTATCGGGAAATCCCATGTTCGGTAGGAATATAAAGCACTTGACGCTCTGTGTCAAACACTCTTCTTCTTTTTTTTGCTCTTTTTTGAGGACTTGTCGGCTGCCTTGGCGGTTTTCTTGCCTTTCTTGTCTTTTCCCTTGGCCACGCCCTCGGCTATCAGCATTTCGTTTATCTCTTCCTTGGTGCGCGGCTCGGGCGGCTTGGGCGCGGTCTTCCAGCGCCATAGGTATAGTAGCAGAGCTACCAGCAGCAGAACGAGCCCAATAAATTGCGAGGCCGAAAGCATAGGCGCCGCATGGCTCCCGCCGAACCCACCGCGGTCGTTGTCGCCGCGAATGAACTCCAGCAGGAAACGGGCCACTGCATAACAGGCTATCATGATCAGAAAGGCCTGCCCCGTGAACTTGCGGCGCTTTAGAATATATATCCCCAGAGGCACCAAGGCGAAGCCCACTAGCGATTCGTATATCTGGGTGGGATGAACACAGGCCGAGTAACCGCCGATGCCGGGAAACGTGCCCGCCGCCTGGCTGCCGGGAGGAAAACTCACGCCCCAGGGCAGATCGGTCGGCTGGCCATGACAGCACCCCGCGAGTAAGCACCCGATACGCGTGAACCCCAGGCCCAGCGCCAACGATGGGGTCGAGCCGTCGCACAGGCTCCAGAAATCCAGCTTTTTTAGCCGCAGGTATACCCAGGCGGCAAACACACCTCCGATGTAGCCGCCGTAGGCCACCAGGCCCTCGCAGCGCGAGGCGAATAAAGCCGGGATGAAACCCCGCTCGAACTTCCAGGTCTCCGGGTTGCAGATCAGGTGGGCCACCCGCGCCCCGATCAGCGCGAAGACGATCGCCAACGCGTATACCGCGGTCACCTTTTTGTAGGAAAAGCCCTCGCGCAGAGTGAAATGCATGCCCAGGTACCAGGCGGAGATAAAGCCAATCCCCAGCATGACGCCGTACGAGTAGATGTGGGCACCGCCCAGCAGGGGGATCCAATCGGGGAAAGTGAAGATTATCGGATGCATGGCAGAGGATGATGGATCGCCGGCACCTGTTCGTCAACGTTTTTAGGCCGTTTTTAGGCCATTGACACATAGCAGCACCCCAAGTAGTCTGGCGCAAGATTTACGCGGGTAAAGACATGAATCTCCAGCGCCGGCTTTACATTCTCAGCATCTTGATCGTGGCCGTATTCGGTCTCGGGACGAGTGGCTTTTACGTGCTCGGCAGATTTGCCGGCGGCGGGCCGTCGCTTCTGGACTGCGTCTACCAGACCACCATTACCCTGACCACGCTTGGCAGCAGAGAGATGTTTCCGCTGGCCGATCTGTGGTATGGAAAAGCCTTTATAGTCTTGCTGGTGCTCAGCGGCATGGGCGTGCTGTTCGTCTTCGCCACCAGCCTGACCGCCTTCCTGGTGGAAGGCGAGGTAAGGGATCTATTTCGGAGAAAAAAGATGGACAAGGCACTTGGGAATCTTACACAGCACATCATTGTCTGCGGAGCGGGCGCCACCGGGGGATTCGTGATCGAAGAGCTTCTTGGCTCTGGCCACCCGCTGGTGATCATCGACACCGGCGAGGAGCGTATCCAGCGCATCTGCGACGCGCACCCGAAGATATTTCTTCCCTACATCGTCGGCAACGCCGCCGATGACGACGTGCTCGAGCGGGCCGGTATCAAGCAGGCTATGGGCGTCGTGGCCACTCTGCCGGACGAGAGAGATAACCTGTTCGTCACCGTGACCGCCAGGCAGAACAATCCACGGGTGAAAATTGTCACCCGCGCCTCGGATGCCCAGGCAGAGATCAGGCTCAAGCGGGCCGGCGCCGATTCCGTCGTCAGCCCGAGCCGCATCGGCGGAATGCGCCTGGCCTCGGAATTGGTGCGGCCCCAGGTGGTCGATTTCCTCGACAACATGCTGCGCGGCCAGGAACAGCCCCTGCGCATCGAGGAGTTACCACTCACACCCGATTGCGGCATGGCGGGCAAGGCACTCAGGGACACAAACCTGCGAAAGGAATCCGACCTGCTCGTCCTGGCCATCAGGGATACTTCCGGCAAGCACTACCTATATAATCCGCCTCCGGAGCACGTTCTCGAGGAAGGCTCGACATTAATCGTTCTCGGACCGGTCAAGTCGGTGCAAAAGATTCGCAACCGGATGAAATAGCCTGCCCAAGGGAGAAAATAATAATGCCGGTCTGTCCACACTGCGGCCTTGAAAACAGCCCCTCCGAGACGACATGTGCTTCATGCGGCAAACCGCTGGGCCCACTAGAGGTGGACACACTGCTGGAAGCCGGCATCGTCTGTCCGGCCTGCGACACCTACAACGAAACCAGCGCCAAGAAATGCATACGTTGCGGACAGGCTCTCTCGGGCCTGACTGGATTCCTCGACGCCGTATCGACCCCGGCTGTCGAACAGCGCTCCGAAAAAACTGTCGTCGAGGCCAAGCCCGAAGGGTTGCCGGCTCCCCGAACCGGCCACGATACAGTTCCCGTGTCAGCGGCGGCGCCACCTTCTGTCGCCGCCCCCGGTAAGCAGGCGCCGCGCGCGAAGAAGGCCACGGGACGGATGCCGGCGGCGGTCGCCATGCCCGGAAACAGCGCCAGTTGCCCTTTCTGCCAGGCAAGGCTGCCGACCGGGGCGGTCTTTTGCCTGGCCTGCGGCCGCAAACTTTCGCAATCCAGGCCGGAACTCGCCCAGACGGCCGACATGTCTGTTCGCCTGCGGCTGGTTCGCGGCTACGGCCGGGAGGATTCGACCTACCCGGTAGGCCCACAGGGGATCAGCATCGGCCGGGGCAAAGCGCTTATCAATATTGCAGAGGATCCATTCCTTTCTCCATTGCACATGACCCTGAGGATAGAAGCGGGTCGGCTGATCGTCGTGGACGACTCGAGCCTGAACGGTACATTCCTGCGTGTCCGCGGGCAAAGCGATCTGCACCAGGGAACCGAGCTGATCGCCGGCAGCCAGCGCATCATCCTGCTGGGCCTGGGCGGCCCGACAACCGACGTCAGGACGCCGCGCTCGACCGACACCAGTCACTACGGCGGCCCGCCCTCGCACCAACTGTTCATCGCCCTGAGGGTTGTGTATGCCACACGGAAGAAAGGTCTGCTGGCCGGTCCAGTCATCCTGCGCTCGGGCCCCAACGTCACCATCGGGCAGCGTGACTGCGACGTCAACTTCCCCGGCGATAGCCGAATGGCCCCGCGACACCTCGAGTTGCATTTGCGTTCGGCCGGTCTCGAAGTGTCGGCCACGGGCGCATCGGGCGTCTTCGTACGAATCCGTGACGCAGTCAGCCTGCAAAATGGCGACGAGATTATGGCCGGGGAGGAAGTCTTCAGGATCGAGATGGGCTGAGCCCCGGGCCGGACGACCCATCAGAATGATTTGATCAGGTCCTTGATATCCGCGGCGTCCGGCGCGCCGGGGGCTTTTATGAGATATAGGCCGTAGTTTTTCTTGGCCAGGCGGATATTGCCCAACTGCATGTGACAGGTGCCGAGCGCCTTGTAGGCCGCGGCATAGCCGGGATATTTCTTGATCGCCTTGTCGAAGGCCATGATGGCCTTTTTGAGCTTGCTGCGTACCATCAGTTCCTTGCCGGCCTTATAATACCTCATGGCGCTTTCGGGAACTTCCTGCACTGCGGGCGGCGGCGGGCCGCGATCGGCCGCGGTTTGCACCGCGCCCGCGTCGAGTTCCGGGTTTGGTCGCGCCCCTGCGTCAATTATCACGCCGGCGGGTTCTTCAACCATCGCGCCCGCGTCGACCGAATATGCAACGCCGCCTGCGTCGACACCACCCTGATTCTCTTGCTTAGGGAGCCACCACAAGAAGTATCCCGCCATAGCCGCTCCGGCAATGAGAACCAGGACGAGCACGATCCACAACCAGGCGTGCGATCCAGACGGCGCGCTTGGAGACCCCAGCACCTGCTTGTTTATCTCGACCGGCGGCTCTCTCAGCTTCGTCTCAGGCCCGGTGTCGTCGAACAGGCTGTTTCCCAGGGGAGCCTGCTGAGCGAAGGCCGTCTTCTGAGTCAGCACGGCGTTGAGTTCCTGCTGCAAGGCCAGTGCGGTCGGCTGGCGGCCGTTGCGATCCTTGCTCATCGCCTTGAGGATGACTTTCTCTAGAGCCGGGGAAACCGTAATACCTTCCACCTGGCTGGGCGGCACGGGCGGCTCGGTCAGGTGCTTGGTGACGATGCCCATGGCGGTGGGCGCCGAGAACGGTATCTTGCCTACCACCATCTGATAGAGGATTACACCGGCGGCGTACACGTCGCTGCGCGCGTCAAGCACCTCGCCGCGGGCCTGTTCGGGCGACATGTACTCGGGAGTGCCGCAAACCATGCCGACCTGGGTCAGGCCGGGCTCGTTGGCCGGGCCCTCCTGGATCTTGGCGATGCCGAAATCGAGTACCTTGACGAAATCCTTGGTGCCACGTAAGTCGGTCACCATGATGTTTTCGGGTTTGAGATCCCGGTGCACGATGCCGGCGGCATGTGCGTCGGCCAGCGCCGAGAGTACCTGGTCCATGATCTTGACGATGCGCTCTTCAGAAAGCGGTCGCTCGTTGTGGATCACCTTCCCAAGGTCTTTACCGGGAACAAATTCCATGGCCAAGTAGAGTGAACCGCCCTGCTTGTCCTGCCCGAAATCGATCACGGTGATCGAGTTGGGATGGTTGAGACGGCTGGCGGCGCGCGCCTCGCGGTGAAAGCGGCCCACCAGTGTCTCGTCGGCCATCATGATCGAGCGCAACACCTTGACGCAAACAGTCTTGTCCAGGCTGAGCTGGGTCGCCTTGTAGACCTTGCCCATACCCCCCACACCAAGCAGTTCTTCGATCAAGAACTTATTGTCCAGTTTGCGCCCGATGTAGGCATCCGCCGACGACGACGGAGATTTTGGGGCCGCAGGGCCGACAGCGGCGCCGCAGGCGGGACAGAATTTCCCGCCCTCCTGAACCCCGGTTCCACATTTTGGGCAGAAGCTCATAGTTTACAAATGTATATATCATCACCCCCAGAGGGGGCAAAGATATTCTACATCTGGAAAAAGCCCTTGGCCCCTACAGGGTCGATTCGTTCTCGCGTTCGAGGACGAAGTAGGAGACAAAGACTCGCTTGGGACCCACGGCCACGTAGGCCTTGCCCAGTAACAGGTCGGGGTTCCCGGGATGCACCTGTACCAGGTAATCACGCAGGAATCGGCTGGGATCCACCTTGGGGTTTCGATCGGCGTTGTAGTTGAGCAGCAGCGCGTTCGGATAAAGGCTATCCCCCTCCTCCGCCCGCACGGGGTAGACGTCATACCAGCCGAATTTGATCGACTCACCTTTTTTAAGAACATCCACCCATGGATCGATCAGCCCGGACTGCTTGATCTTGACGTTGTAGCCGTGCACGGCCTCGCCGTCCGAGTAGAAACCCTTCTTGAACTTTCTGAAGCCCAGGACGGTGGTCAGATCCATCGAGTTGTAGCCCTTGAACTCCCAGCCGACAAGCTTGTCGGTATCGGGAGTCGTTCCAGAGAGCATGACCTCTTCGAGCAACGAGTCGTCCGAAGAAGCCAGCATCAGGTAGTCGAGTTTTTCCCTTGTCATTGAAGCGCTCCTTTCATCCAGGCCGGAAGATTACAACCAGCCTTCGTCCCGGTACCAGACCAGCGTATCGCGCAGCCCCGGTCGCGGATCGGGGTAGATGAACTTGTAACCGGTCGCCTTGAGCTTGTCGTTTGAATATGCAAAGTCGCGATTTAGGTACTGGATTGTATCGGCTTCCACGGGGCTCGGGATGTGAAAGACGTCGCGCGCCACGTACTCGACCGAGTTGGCCACTTTGCCGATGCCCGCCCTGATGAAATCGACCGGAACCGGCGGCAGCTTGACGAAGATGTGTCCCGTCATCTGGGCGAAATAACGCACCAACTCTACCTGGGTCATCTGGCTGTCGTCATTGACGTTGTAGGGGCCCCTGATCTCGCCCTCATGTTCTGCCAGGTGCAGGGCGGCCCCCACCACGTCGCGCACGTGGATGAAAGGAACCCTGGCAGTGAAATTGGCCGGCACCAGCGACGGGTTCATCTTAGCCATGCCCATCACCAGTTGCCCGCCGCCGTAGACAGCTCGCGGGCCGTAGACCGTAGTCGGCCGCAGGATGGCGTAGGGTATCTTCTTCTGCTCGCAGATCTCGATGACAACTTTCTCAGCCAGGTCTTTCGACTTGAGGTAGTTGTTGGGCGGGTTAGTGGGCATGTCCTCGGTCAGCGGAAGCATGTCCGGCGTGGGAATGCCGTAGACTCCCCCGGCGCCCCACATGATGAAGCGCTTGAGATTACCGTCGGCAAGCGCGGCCTCGAGCAGGTTGCGCGTGCCGTCTTCGTTCACGGCCCGCAGGGCGTCCCAGCCCGCCGAGTATTTGAAGAGCCCGGCGATGTGGAAGATGATCTCCACATCCTTGACGATGTCCGTAAGCGACTGCGGGTTGGTCACGTCGGCGCCGACGAACTCGATGTCGAGCGAGCGGGCGACAGATGGAAACAAGCCCCGTTTGCGATCGTCGTCCGGCCAGGCCGACGGCAAATCCGTGGCCCTGACCGGATAACCGGCCTCGTGCAGCACCTCGAGCATGTGGGTGCCCATGAAGCCGCAGGCGCCAGTGACAAGACACAGTGGCTTCTTGCTCATGCTTTCCTCCCGTCCTCTGTCCTATTTTCGAAGCTATGGCGGGCTGACGGTCAGGATGACCTGGCCCGATGGCGACGTTCCCGAGCCCGTGGTTCCCAGGATCACGCCTGTTGTGACCGCGCCGGCCACCAGAACCCCGGCGGCGGTCCAGAACCACCAACTCTGGTACCAGGGAGTTCGTTCGCTGATCTCGTCTTTTCTAGGAGGCTGTGCCACGGCCGTCGCGATTATCTGGTCGGCCTGCGGCTTGCTTTTCACCGACAGGGCCGCAATCATGCTGGGCGACCTCATGGATCTCGCCAACACTTCCAGCGCTGTGGAAAGTTCGGCGCCATTCGGGTGTCCCTTCTCATCGAGCGGGACATTATGTACCGGGCCGATTATACCCTTGTCGGGCACGTACAGTCCCAGGCGCAGCGCTTTCGAGCCCTCGGCATTCGCCTTTACCTCGGCCACCAGGAATACGTTCACGTGGAGGATCTCTGAAATGGCTCCCAGGTCATCGTTGGCGGAACTCTTGAGCAGGCCGATGGTCGGCTTGGACCTTCCCAACCCGAGCAGGTGATCTGCGATGCGCGCAGCGTCACCGACCCTGCCGCCGAATATCTTGAGTGTCCTGCGGGGGCCATCTGTGAAAGTGAAACTACCACGGTAGGTGCCGTCTTCGATCTTGGCCACCAACCAGAACTTCTCTCCGACATGTCCCTTGATCTGGACGACCCCGGCTGGTTTGGCGACACAGTTCACAAATAGATCGCCGTTGCCGGGGGTTATCTCGAGCAAGATCTTCGCTTCAGGCTTCCGGCGTAGGTCTTCTAAGGCAATGTCATAGGTGGCCACTAGGTTCGGGGGCATCACTGCCGGGTCGGGCCCGGCCTCGGAGTCGAATCGGCCGATCTGTGTCAGGAGACTCTGGGCACCGCTTTCATCGCCGTCGTCAAGTGCGGCGCGGGCCCAGTAGAAGTACATCTTGGACATCATGCCGGGGTCGCAGTGTGCCGGCGGGGAACTCTCCAAAAGCTCGCCCGCCGCGCTGAAAACCTTACGCGCTTCGTCGAGCTTCAGGTAGCGATATGATTTTTTGCCCTCTTCAGCCAAGCGGCTGACTTCGAGCAGCACCTCGCCTTCCTGGCGGGGCGACTCGAGCGGCGAGAAGGCCATCAGTTGCCAGGCCAGACCCTCGCCACTGTAGCTCAGTGCGCGGGAAATTAAAGCACTCTGAACCGGTAGCCGATCTGTGGGACTGAGATCCGTCCCCGGCAACACCATGACGGCCAGCCAGGGTATTTCGGGCTTGTCTGCAACCTGCGCCCGTGCCAGCGGCCCGGCATACAAAAGCGCAACTAGAATAGCCCACAAGATACAGACACGCATCAATCCTCCTGGTAACATATATTTCTGCAAGCAGTCTATTCTGCCGGCTTCGGGGTTGTCAACGCTTGCCACGGCATCCCTGTCATGCTACTTTCCAGGTGTAGTATTCACGGTGCCACTCATCTGGGGGAGACCATGGGCAATGACACCTCCGGCGAGCGGGAAAGTCATCCTTATCATCGCCGCTTCGTGCGTCATAAGGTGCGTCTGAAAATAGACATCCAGACGGGCGAGAGCTTCCACTCCTGGACAAACAACATCTCTGAAGACGGTGTGTGCTTCGAGATCCCCAGGCGTTTGGCAAAGGACAGCGAGGTCGGCGTGTGGATCTACGTCTCGCGTGGTAAGGGTCCCGCTCCCGTGGAGTCCCGCTGCCGGGTGGTATGGCAGGACGGCGGGAAAAAAGGCTACCGCCACGGTGGACAATTCATCGCCTTTTGCGACGACGACTTTGAGCGCTTACAGCGCTTCCTGGCCGAGATCTCGCGCCCCATCACCCAGCCGCCTCCGCCTTGAAGCTGTGCTTCAACGAACCTGTTGTTTCGGCTTGGCAACCACGATTTTGTCATCCAGGACCAATTTGCCTATCATGTTACGGTAAACCAGCAGCAGCAGCTTGCGGCGTTCATTCTCGTCAGCGACAGCGGCCTTGACCCGCAGGTTGGCGCCCGCCAGGGCTAGTTCCACGCCATCATAACCGGCTTTCTCGACGGCGATCTGCATCTGTTTCAGAAGCGCCTGGGCCGCCGGGATCCCGTATATCACCCGCACGTCCTTGGTGCTCAGGTCGCTTTTTGTAAACAGCTCGCGCAAAGCATCCAGGCAGGCGGTGTTCTTGACGGTGCAGCTCACAGGATAACTTCCGTCCCGGCCGCAACCGCAAGGTCCTGCCAACACGGAGGGATCCGGACGCTCGGCTGTCGGCTTGTCGCCGACAATAACCTTCCAGACCAGGAACTGGTTGATAATATCGTTGTTCAGCGAGATCAGCGCGGTGCCCGGCTTGCCGGCCTCGATCAACACTTCGTTGGGCTTGAAGTAGCTGGCCCGGGCAACCATATCATCGGTGCTTATAACCTCCCAACTTCCATAGGCGGCCTTCACGTAACGGGCATCGCCGGTCGCCAGAATTACCACCTTCTCGGGAGGAAGTGCGGAGGCTATAGCGTGCATCCACAGCAGGCAAAACAGGACGCAGGCTGTAGCCGAGAGTTTCACGATCGTCACACGGGAATGTTGCCGTGTTTCCTGGGCGGTCGCTGTTCGCGCTTGTCGCGCAACATCATGAGTGCTTCGATGATCTTGCGGCGCGAATCTCGCGGCTGGATCACTCCCGTGATGTATCCCCGCTTGGCCGCTATGTAAGGATTGTTGAACAGGCCCTCGTACTCGGCGACCTTTTCCGAAAACTTTGCATCCTTGTCCTCGGCAGCCTGGATCTCCTTACGAAATATTATCCGCGAGGCTCCCTCGGCGCCCATGACTGCTATTTCGGCCGTCGGCCAGGCGTAGACGCAATCGGCCCCGAGGTCGGAGGAGCACATGGCCAGGTAGGAGCCTCCGTAGGCCTTGCGGGTAATCAGGGTGATCTTGGGCACGGTGGCCTCGGAGTAGCACCACAAGAGCTTGGCCCCGTGCCGGATGATGCCGCTCCACTCCTGGCTCGATCCGGGCAGGTAGCCGGGCACGTCTGTGATGGTCAGCAAGGGGATGTTGAAGGCATCGCAGAAACGGATGAAGCGAGTTGCCTTGTCGGATGCGTTGACGTCCAGACAACCGGCCATGACAGTCGGCTGGTTGGCGATCACGCCAACCGGCATTCCACCCAGGCGCACGAAGCAGACAATGATGTTCTGGGCGTAGAGTTCATGCGGCTCGAACATGATCCCTTCATCGGCCAGCGATCTGATCACGATCCGCATATCATAGCCCTGGCGGGCGCTGTCCGGCACGATCTTGTCCAGTTCGGGCACCGGGCGACCTGGATCGTCGGAGCTTTTTGTCTGCGGTGGATCGTCGAGGTTGTTGGACGGCAGATAGGCAAGCAGAGTGCGGATGCCCGATATGCAACTTTCGTCGTTCTCGCAGGCGAAGTGGGCGCAACCGCTTTTCGAGTTGTGAGTCATGGCCCCGCCTAGATCTTCAGAAGAGATCTCCTCGCCGGTGACCGTTTTGATCACCTGGGGACCGGTGATAAACATATAGGAGCTGTTCTTTACCATGAAGACGAAATCGGTCATGGCCGGAGAGTAGACCGCTCCGCCCGCCGTGGGTCCAAGGATGGCGCTTATTTGCGGCACGACCCCGGAGGCTATGGAATTGCGGTAGAAAATCTGTCCGTAGCCGGACAGCGCGTCGACGCCTTCCTGGATGCGGGCCCCGCCCGAGTCGTTCAGCCCGATGATCGGCGTGCCCGTCTTTATGGCCAGGTCCATCAGCTTGCAGATCTTCCTAGACTGCATCTCGCCCATGGTGCCGGCCCGGGCGGTGAAATCCTGCGAGTAGGCGAAAACGCGCCGTCCGTCGACCAGGCCGTGGCCGCACACCACGCCGTCACCCGGCACGTCCACCGCCGACATACCGAAGTCGACGCAGCGGTGGCTGACAAACATATAGTCTTCCGCGAACGTCCCGGGATCGAAAAGAAAATCGAGCCTCTCGCGTGCTGTCAGCTTGCCGCCCCCATGCTGCTTGGCGACACCCTTCTCCCCGCCCATCTCGAGTGCCTTCTCCTCCTTTTTTGTAAGCTCTAAAAGCTGCTCGACCACGCTCTTCACTGCTGTCCTCCTCTGGAAACAGTTCCCGAACGCCCGCGAGCGTGGCATGAGCCAACTTGCTTGTCAACCGCCAAAAAATGTCTATTTTGCGTTTTTCGCCCCTTGACAGCCCTGAGCCCTACGGGCATGCTAGCGGGCGCTTGTGACGTGTAAAGTGTAACCTTCAAAAAGGACAACGACATGGACTTCGGGTTGAACGAAGAACTGCTGGCCATGAAAGAGGCTGCCAGGGACTTTACCGAAAAGGAAATCGTGCCCTATGCCGACAAGTGGGACGAAGAACATTTTTTTCCCGTCGAGGTGATCAAGAAGATGGGCAAACTGGGTTACTACGGCACGCCCATTCCCGAGGAATACGGCGGCACCGATGTCGGCCTGCTGGCCCAAACCCTGATGTGCGAAGAGATCGGCCGTGGCTCGGCCTCCATCCGGGTGGCCTTCAACACCCAGTGCCTCGGTAACGCGCTGAGCATCCTGCGTTACGGCACCGAGGAACAGAAGCGCAAGTGGATCCCCGACATTGTCTCGGCTAAAAAAATCGGCTGCTTCGCCATCACCGAGCCCAACGCCGGCTCCGACGTCATGGC
The DNA here is from genome assembly GCA_035528415.1 of Myxococcota bacterium. Classification (GTDB taxonomy): domain Bacteria; phylum Myxococcota; class B64-G9; order B64-G9; family B64-G9; genus DATKYQ01. The sequence continues at coordinate 12,235 of DATKYQ010000085.1, forward strand.
GCTCAAGACAACCGCCAAGCCGGACGGCGACGGATTCATCCTCAACGGCGGCAAGAACTGGATTTCATATGCGTCGCGAGCCGACATGGCGTTGGTCTACGCCTACCATGATCGCGAGGCAGGCTCGAGAGGCATGAGCGCCTTCATCGTCGACATGCACTCTGACGGTATATCGACCAACGATCTCGACAAGCTCGGCACGCGCTCTTCGCCGACCTCGGAGATCTTCTTCGAGGACGTGCGCCTGCCCGCAGACGCACTGCTGGGCAAGTTGGGCGACGGCGTCAAGATCTGCTTCTCGTCCTTGAACCAGACGCGCCTGTGCTGCGCCTCGGGCGGAGTCGGCCTGGCCCAGGCCTGCCTCGATGCCGTCGTCAAGTACTGCAACGAGCGCGAGCAGTTCGGCAAGCAAGTGGGTAAGTTCCAGATGAACCAGGAGCTAATCGGCCAGATGGCGGCCAGGATCGAAAGCGCCCGCTGGCTGACTTACAGGGCTGCCTGGCAGAAAGACCAGGGCAACTTGGGCAACACGCTCGAGATGTCTTACGCCAAGTACATCGCCGGTGAAACGGTGGCCTTCTGCTCCCACTCGGCAATGAAGATCCTGGGCGCCTATGGCTACTCCACCGAGTATCCGGTGGCGCGCTACTACCGCGACGCCGTGCTATACGAGATCGTCGAAGGCACCTCCAACATCCACAAGATGATCATCGCCCTCGACCAGCTCGGATATCGCAAGGCCAATCGATAACCACAGGAGGATATCATGAGAGAAGTCGTCATTCTCGGATCGAACCGCACGGCCGGCGGCAGGTTCGACGGTTCATTGAAAAACGTATCCGCCCCTGAAATTGGCGCCGCCGTTGTTCGGGACGTCGTCAAGCGTTCGGGCATCTCGCCCGATGTCGTCGAGCAGACGATCTTCGGCAACGCCTGGCAGGCCGGCGTGGGTCCCAATCCGGCGCGACTGTGCTCGGTCATGGGAGGCATCCCGGTCGAGGCCCCGGCCGTCTCTGTCAACGTGCGCTGCGGATCGAGCCTGCAGGCGCTGATCTTCGGCGCCCAGGCCATCAAGGCCGGCGACCGCGACTGCGTGCTGGTGGGCGGCACCGAGAGCGCCAACCAGATTCCCTTCTCGCTGCCGCGGGCCCGCTGGGGTTACCGCATGGGAGACGGCAAGCTGGAAGACCTGATGCACAAGGACGGCTTTCGCTGCCCGCTGGGCGGCGAGCTGATGGGCAGCATCACCGAGTGGCTGGTCGAAGAGAAGAAGATCTCGCGCGAGGAGCAGGACAAGTTCGCCGCCGAGTCGCACAACAAAACCGAGGCCGCCGTCGCCGCAGGCCGTTTCAAGGAAGAGATCGTCCCCATCGAAGTCAAGGACAAAAAAGGCAAGGTCAGCGTCTTCGACAGCGAGGAGATCTTCCGCGAGGGAATCACCCCGGAGTCCATGGCCAAGCTCAAGCCGGTTTTCAAGAAGGACGGCACCATTACCGCCGGCAACGCCTGCGCGCTGTGTGATGCAGCGGCCGCCCAGATCTTGATGGAACGCGAGAAGGCCAATTCTCTGGGGTTGAAGCCGATGGCGCTGCTGCGCGGCTATTCCTTCGTCGGAGTCGATCCCAAGCGTTTCGGCATGTCTCCGGCCAAGGCCATTCCCGCGGCCCTCGATCACGCCGGCCTGACCCTTGGCGACATGGATCTGATCGAGCTCAACGAGGCATTCGCGGCGCAGTATATCGGTTGCGAAATGGAACTCGGGCTCGATCGCTCCAAGGTCAACGTCAACGGCGGGGCAATCGCCCTGGGACACCCGGTGGCTGCGACCGGTTCGAAGATTCTAACCACGCTGCTGTACGCCATGAAGCAACGTGATGTGCAATTTGGCGTGCTCAGCCTGTGCATCGGCGGAGGCAACGGCGTGGCCGCCGTGGTGGAACGTCTGAACTAAAAGGAGACGAACGATGGAAATCAAGAAAGTCCTGGTGGTTGGCGGCGGCACAATGGGTGGCGGTATCGCCCAGCTATGCTCCCAGCAAGGCCTGGATGTTACCGTCAGCGACATCAGCCTGGAGTTGGCCGACAAGACCAAGGCAAAAATAGACAAGGGCCTTGCCCGGCGCGTCGAGAAAGGCAAGGTAAGCGAAGACGAAAAGAGCGCCATCCTCGCGCGCATCGCCACCGCGGGGGATCTTTCGCCCGCGGCCGATGCCGACATCATAATCGAGAGCGTGGTAGAGAACCTCGAGATTAAGAAGAAGGTCTTTGCCGAACTGAACAGCCTGGCCCGTCCCGGAGTGATCATCTTGACCAACACCACCTCGCTCTCGATCAGCGACTTGGCCGAGGCCAGCGGCCGGCCCAAGCTGGTCTGCCAGATGCATTTTTTCAATCCGCCGGTGATCATGAAGCTGGTCGAGATCATGCCCGGCAAGATGACGTCTCCGGAGACCATCCGCGCGGCCGAGCAATTCGCCGGGCTGCTGGGTAAGGATCCGGTCGTCTGCAAGAAAGAGGCGCCGGCCGGCATCGTCAGCCGCGCTTTAGGCCAACTCTTGAACGAGGCCACCTGGATGGTCGAGGCCGGGGTGGCGGCGCCTTCCGACATCGACAAGGCCATGAAGCTGGGCGCCAACCATCCCATGGGCCCTTTGCAACTGATCGATCTTATCGGCCTGGACGTGCACCGGGCCAAGATGCAGACCTTGCGCCGAGTGCTCGACGATCCCCGTTACCAACATCCGGGACTTATCGACAAGATGATCGACGAGGGGCGCCTGGGCAAGAAATCGGGCCGCGGCTTCTACGACTACGAGAACTAGTGATGTTCGAGAATATCAAACTGGAGACGACCGGCCAGATCGGCACGCTCACTTTCAATCGGCCCGATATGCTCAACGCCATAGACGGCCCGACGCTCGACGAACTCGACGCAGCCCTTGGGCAAGTCGAAGACAATTCCGATCTGCGCGTGCTGATCCTTACCGGGGCCGGCCCGAAGGCCTTCGTGGCCGGGGCTGACATCAAGGAACTCGAGGCGCGCGATTTTGTCAAGGGACGCCGGGATACCCGCCGGCGCCAGGAAGTCTACACAAGGATCGAGAAGCTGCCGATCCCCTCGATTGCCGCCCTGAACGGTTGGACCCTGGGCACGGGCCTGGAGATCGCCATGGCCTGCAGCATGCGCATCGCCTCTAGCAAGGCCAAGCTCGGCCAGCCCGAGGTCAAGCTGGGCATCACTCCGGGGGCCGGCGGCACCCAGCGCCTGCCGCGCCTTATCGGCATGGGCCGGGCCATGGAGATGATCCTGACAGGCGAGCCGGTTTCAGCCGAGCGGGCGTTTTCGATGGGCCTGGTCAACCGGGTGGTGGAACCCGACCAGGTCATGCCCGAGACCCGCAAGCTGGCCGAGACGATCGCCGCCCGCCCGCGCCTGGCCGTGCAATATTGCAAAGAGGCCGTCTACCGCGCCGGAGAGGTATCGCTAGAGGCGGGCCTGGCCCACGAGTCATACCTGCACGCGCTCTCGTGCGCCACCGAGGACAAGAAGGAGGGTGTCGCGGCCTTCCTCGAAAAACGCGATCCCAACTTCAGCGGGCGTTGATAGCAAAGAAGGGGGAAAAGTGAAAACAGCCCCTCTTTTGGTTCTTTTTATCACGGGTAGCCTGGTTGCCTGCGGTTGCGGCGATGGGTCTGGTTCCGGCTCTGGCCTACAGGACGACGGCCCCCTGCTTTGTCCCGCCGAGTACATCAGCGGAAGGGGCAATGTCTGGCGCGGGGCGGATCCGCACGAGCTCTCCGAACGAGACATCCCCTGTCTGCAGGGTGACGGTTCGTTACGCGGTTACTACCTGGATTCGATCACTGCCTCGCGGGGAGACGCGGCATACTCTGCTGAAAACCGTTTCTTCTACGACACCACAGACGATCGTCTGAACCAGGTGGAGGCATATTACGTCATCAGCCACATGGCTAACTGGATTGTAGGCTATTTCATACCGTCGAACGACTATGGCACAACGCTCGAAATGATCCGCGCCGATAAGGTGCATCTTTACTTCGATCGGCCCGACGTCGAAAGCAAGCAGCTATGCTACTCGCTCGAGCTGGGCATGCAGGGCGTCTCGGGCAGCCTGATGAACGTGGACGTATCCGCCCACGAGTTCGGCCATCACCTGATCTTCTCGTTGAACCGCCAGATAGCCAACAGCATGATCCACGAGGCAATGGCCGACTTCCTGGCGGCCTGCTTCACCTCAGACACTCTGATCGAGCCCAGCCAATGGCCCGGCTTCGACCGCAACCTGCAAAACGACAACCAGGCGCCGGAAGACATCATCACCAAGGGCGCCTACTGCGACCTGCTGCTTAGCCGCATGGAGCAAGACGGCATCGACCAGGTCTACAAGAGCCTGGCACAGACCTTTGCGGATTGCCGGGCTCAAGATCCTCAAGAGCCCGAGCCGCACTGGGCCAGCATGATCCTGAGTGGCGCGTTATGGGATCTGCGCGCCGCGATCGGCGAGTCCGATTTCCTGCCGGCTCTTTTCTCGGCCTTGCACCGGAATGCCGTCAGCGATACCGGAGACTTGATGCAACGCCTGATCGAGGCGGACCAGGAGTTGAACGCCGGAGCGAACGAGAATTTGATCGAGAACACTTTCGCCGAACGGGGTATCGATCACGACCTGGGGTTGGATTTCCCGGATATCCCCTACCCCCAGTGCCCGTGAACGTCACTTGGCGCAGCGGAAGCCCAGCGGAAACCTGTAGACCGTCTGCTGGTTGGCGCCGCGGTTGGAAGTTCTCAGGTAGTTGGCATCGTAACCCCAGGCGCCTCCGCGCATGACGCGGTTATCGCCCGTGGACGGTCCGTGTGGATCGTTGCCGGGGCTGGTTGCGTAGTAGTCTTCGGCGTAGTAGTCGCTGACCCACTCGTAGACGTTGCCGGCCATGTCCTCGACGCCGTAGGGGCTCTTGCCGCCCGGATGGGTGCCGACCGGCTGGCTGCCGGTGTCGCAGTCTGCGAAGTTCACATGCGCGCACTCCGGTGCCGAGTCGCCCCAGGGGTACACCAGGCCGTTCTCCCCGCGGGCTGCCTTTTCCCACTCGGCCTCCGTGGGCAGCCTCTTGCCGGCCCAGCGGCAATACTCGTCGGCCCGCTCCCAGGTCACGCACACAACAGGGTAGTCGGCCCGGGCAACCGGATCCCATTCGCAGTTCGCGTCCGCACCGGGAGCAAAGCAGCCTCCCGCGTCGACGCAGGCCTGGTATTGCGTCTGGTTCACCTCGCGGGCGTCAATTTTATAAGCCGATAAAGTCACCTCGTGATAGGGTGACTCGTCCGCGTCGCAGGCGCTGTCTTGAGCCTGGTTGCAACCCATCATGAAGCTGCCGGCCGGAATATCCAGCATGCCCTTGTCGTCGTTGGGCTTCTGCTTACAGATCTTGTCTTGACAGACGAAGCCGTTGTCGCAATCCGAATCGCTCTTGCAGCCGTTGTCGTTTGAACACCCGGCCAAGCAGATTATTGCTCCAGCAATGATTACCATAAGCCGCATTACGTTCATGTCCCCTTTTCGCCCATTTTCCACGCGAAAAAGATGTGAGTCAACAAAAGACCGTGATAATGTCGCCCTACTGAACCGCGGGGGAGCACAAGCTCATGCAGGGACACGCCACCAGCGAAGGCACGAACCGTTATAGCGAACGTCTGTGTGCGGGTGTGCCCGCCGAGCACTTCCGCAAGGTCTCTGATCTCAGCATCGGCTCCATCGGCATCGGCACCTATCTCGGCCAGGACGACGACGAGACAGACGCCCTGGTGATCGACGCGCTGGTAGCCGCTGTGCGCGGCGGTGTCAACCTGATCGACACGGCCATCAACTACCGCTTCGAACGGGCCGAGTGCGCCGTTGGGGAAGCGCTGCGCCGGCTGGTCGACTCCGGAGCCGCCGCCCGGGATGAGCTTGTAGTCTGTACCAAGGGCGGTTACCTCCCCTGCCGGGACGACCCGGCAGCCTGGTTCGAGCGGGAGTACATCAAGGGCAAGGACTTCGGCATCAAGAAATCCGACCTGGCAGGCGGCATACACTGCCTGCACCCTGCTTACATCTACGATCAACTCGAGCGCAGCCTGGCCAACATGGGTATCGAGAGCCTGGATGTCTATTACCTGCACAACCCCGAGGCTCAACTCGGCGCCGTGAGCGCGCCAGTCTTCAGAGATCGGCTACAGAAAGCATTCGAGGTGCTCGAGGCCGCCGTGTCCCAGAGTAAGATTTCGTATTACGGCCTGGCCACCTGGAACGCCTTTCGCACAGGCAAGGCCGATCCCGGTCACCTAGAGCTTGCAGACTGCAAGACCCTGGCGCGAGAGGCTGCCGGAGGGCGAGAGGATCACCTGCGCTTCGTGCAACTGCCCTTTAATCTGGCCATGCCCGAGGCGCTTTTAGCCACGCAACAGTCCGGCGATGAGCAGGTGCCAATCATCGAGGCCGCCCGCCAGATGGGAATCGATGTCGTCGCCAGCGCCTCGATCTACCAGGCTCAGCTGACAGGGAAGATTCCCGCACTCCTGGTAAAGGCTCTCGGCAAAGACCTGAGCGACGCCCAGCGGGCGCTGCAGTTCACCCGCTCGGCCCCGGGCTTCGCCTGCGCTTTAGTCGGCATGAAGCAACCCGGCCACGTAGCCGAGAACCTGGCCCTGTTGACCCGTCCCCCCCTCGACAGCCAGGCCTACCTGGAAATCCTCAAGGGGGCCGGCTGAACCTTTCTTATTGAAGAGTCTTGTGACAACACTGTGGATGTGTGCGAAATCGAACACATTGTGCGGACACTTGCATATCCGATTTCGAACCAGAATCTAAGAAAAGAACACACCCCTGTAACATTCTATAATTACAACATAATTTATTACTCCGATGGTCATCTGTGGCACGATGTTTGCTTCGCAAGAATAATGAATTTTTGAGCCGTATATCAGGTCGAAAGGCGGCAGTAACGAAAACCAGCAGTTTTACAACCAACAGGAGGAAGAAATGAAAAGATTCATCACGGCGGTAACGGTACTGGCATTCGCGCTGTCATTCGCTCCGTTTGCCATGGCGGAAGGGCTGCAAACCACGGCCGGCACGATGCAACTCGGAGGAATTGGAACTTTCAACATCGAAATGACCATGCCCGACGTGGGAGACAGCGTAACCGGTTACAAGCTGAACCTGGCTCCCAATTTCGGATATTTCATCATCGACAACCTCGAGATCAGCGCGACCGTCCTGGTCGGCGTCGGCTTCGGCGACAAGTACGATAAGGCTGCCAAGACTCTCGGTTTCGGACTGGGCGCGAACTACTACCTGGCGGTGTCCTCGTTCGTGCTGCATTTCGGCGCCGGCATCGGGATGGGTTTTCTGATTCCCGATGAAGGAGACACCCAGAAGTCGTTGGCCATCACCGCGCCCATCGGCCTGCTGATGCCCCTCAACGATCACGTGGCTCTCGATCTGGGCATCCAGGTCAACTACATCATGTCGTTGGAGGATGGCGGCAACAGCTACTTCTCCTTGCCGATCGGCTACCTGGGCGTACAGGCGTTTTTCTAGAATTCTCTACACTTAACTATTAGTTGCCCTGTTCGTAGCAACCTCGATCGATGGTGAGGCCGGCGCGATCCACGCCGTCTAAGGAAGTTCCGGCGCTGAACTCGCCATTCACGCTGGAGGGGTCCACGCCGTTGTCCAGGGCGTTCGTGCAATCCAGGTCCAGGTGGCTGTCATCGGGGCCGACGAAGAACGGATCGCCGGGCGCCAGGGTGTCGATCGCGTCTTCTGTGTAGCTGCCGTCCACTGCATCGAAACCATCCGAGTAAGTGTCATATCCATTTACCGTGAGCGAGTGCGCCGTGTAGCTCTGCGGCACGTCAAGAGCCGTAACGCCCGAGTCGCCGGACGAGCGCCGCTGGGCGCGAAACAACGAGGCGATACCATCCGTCTCGACGGCCAGGTTCACGAAATAGGCATCCGTGACCGAGGCCAGGTCGAGGACGCTCTCGGGGGCGTAAGGGTCAGTTCCGGTCAGGCGGCAGGTCAGGTTTATCACCCGGTCGGAGGTGACCGGGGTGGCCTCATCATCGTAGGCTCGAACTCCGAAACGGATGCAGCTTGCGAACTCGCCGTCGATCAGCAGGTCGTGGACCAGCACGCGATCTCCCAGATAGAGGCCCTGCTTCAGGCCGGGGCTGCCGTTGGCCTCTGCCTCAATTCTTAATCTGTCGAGGATATGCCAGCCGGGAGTCGATCTGTTGCCGGAGCCCTCGATCATCACGGCCCGGTCGTCCGCCTGACTGTCCGAGTCGACCACGATCGTGAAAAGCTCCATGCTTACCGGCACCTCCACCTTGTGCAGCACAACTAACACTCCGGCATGCCTTTCCCACATCTCGTAGTAGGACCACAAGGGATCTTCTTCACTGCTATACAGGACGACATCCTCGGGCTGGTCGCCCATGCCGCGCAGCGCAACGCCCCAGGGAATTATCGCGTCGCCGGCGTAGGAGTCGTACGGGTAGAGCTCGATGGTCCCGCCCGGCCAACTCGAAAAAACCGCCCGCTGGATCTCGTTGTCTTCAGACACATCGATCTCGCACTGCGCGCCGCCGCAGGTCGTGTCGCCCACTCTGACGGTCATGCGTCTGGGACCCGAGTGCGTGCTTCTTTGCTGGAAAGCTCCGGGCAGGATGTCTGTGCGACCATCGAGCGCTACTCCATCGAGGCTGATCCCCTCCCCTGGAATGAAACCGCCGGTCTGCTGGTTGGAATCGACAAGAAACTTCGGCACCAGCGGCGATTCCAGTTCGGCCTCGCCCAGCACATTGTCCTGAATAACGTTAGTATCGTCACCGGGGTCGAGCCCGGCAACCAATTCGGCGTAACCTTCGACGACATTGCCGGTCACCACCAGGCCGGTAGTGCCGGTCGAGGCCTCGAGCAGAAGATCCTCTGTCTGTGTAAGAGCGAGAAAGACGTTGCTGGCAATGACGATACCCGAGCTGTCGCTCACGTCCGCCGGGCCGCCGGCATACTGGAAATATGCAAAGGTGTTGCCGATAAGATGCGTGTTGCTCAGTCCCGCAAGATCCCACCCGTTTTCGAAAAAGCCCGAGAAGTGACAGTTGCGCACAGTGGTATCGGAGCCCAGGCGCAGCGCCTCCTCGATCGAGTTGTTGCCGACGATCTCGGGTTGCAGGGCCATATTGACCACGTTCTCGATCAAGTGCCCGCCGCTGGCACCCGTCGAGTCGTCAGGCGCGGGCCAGGCCGAGATAGTCGCGTTCGAGCCCGCCATGCTTATCAACGTCAATCTCTCGACGTGAATATTGTCACCATCCAGGTGTATCACTCCGTTGAACCAGCCGCCTTCGGGATGACACGCAACCCTAACATTGGCCGGGTCGATGCCGGGTGCGGCCCCCACGTACGACTCGGCCGGGATGTCGATCTCGCAGCCGGTGAACTCCGTTGTCGTTCCGAGATCGTCATAGAGCAAGAAGCGCGCCCCATCGGAAGGGGCAGCGTCCGCGGCGTCGAGCAGTCCCGTTGCGCCCTCGAAATCGCACTCGGTCGTTTGTCCCGCCCCGTCGTCGTGGGGACATGTGTCAGCCGCCGGTCCGATATGGTAGTCGGGACATCCGCCGGCATTGGGAACATGCTGGCAGTCATTCTGCTCATCGCAGCTATCAGTTGTGCAGCCCACCCCGTCGTCGCAGAGCGAATCGTCGGGATCATGGTGACAGGCCTCTTCCTGCGCGTCGCATGAATCGATCGTGCAATCCACCCCATCGTCGCAGTCGTTCGGCGCGCCGGTGCAGACTCCCCCCTGACAAGTCTCTCCCGTCGTGCAATACAGGCCGTCGTCGCAACCCTGGTCTTCCCTGTCCGGCCGGGCCTCGCAGCCATTAAATGTTTCGTTGCAAACCCCTTTGTTGCACTGGTCATCAAGCGAGGAGCAGTCCATTTGCTGACCACTGCACACTCCGGAGCCGTCGCAGCTGTCATCCGTTGTGCAATAAAAACCGTCGTCGCAGGCCGTCCCGGCCTGCGCGAAGTCATAGTTGCACTCATCCTCCAGACAAGTGTCGACGGTGCAAGGATCGTCATCGTCACAATCGGTATCGATCTGGCAGTGTTTCAGAACCCATTCGAGGTTGATCGTCACCGTGTGCACTCCGCTGCCACCGGACTCGGCCTCGGTACAGCCGCGTACAAACACCTCGCCGGCCTCGTTCTCGGCCTCGGCATAGAACAAGCGCAGCCCGGCCTGCACATCGAGCGGCCGGGGGTCGCCTTGCAACGGCATGCCGAAAGCAACTTCATCTTCTATCTGGTATCCTGCATCGCCGACCGCCGCGCTGCCATCAATCAAGGCTGCGCAGCTAGATAGTTCTTCCGGTAAGACAGCCACTACCCGCACGCTGCGAGCCAGATTCTTTGCATCGTTTTCTGCCGGAAAGACCAGACTCACTAGAAAGATGCTCCCCCCGCCACACCCCCACAGCAGCAACAACACTACAGGTATTACAAGTATGCGCCAGAATCGCATCTCACTTGACCTCGATTCCATAGTGATACGGCCCGGAACTCGATCCGCCCGAGGTCAAGGCTACAGCCGTCCCGGTGGCGGCCCCGGCGACAACCACTCCCACCGCCGTCCAGAACCACCAGCTATTGTACCAACGAGTCCTGTCGGGCACGGCGGTTGCCGTAGAATCCACGCCCGCTGGCGGTGGCGCCGGGGTGGCTTCTAGCGGCGGCTGGCTGACAGCAACGATTGGAGGGTTCTTGGCAACCAGCTTAGGTGTCGTCTTGATTTCGAAAGCTTTTCCACTGGCGGCGGTTGTGAAAAGCACGCCACCATGCCGATTCAAGGCCTCGAAGTAGTATTTCAGCTTGTAGCCGGGAAGCTTTTCGGGCAATGAAAATTCAACCAGGCCCGTCCCCTTTATTATCTTGCTGAGTTGTTGTTCCCGGCTGCCCGAGACCCGGTATCGCAAGCGCACGGCAGCGACCAAATGGAAAGGATTTGCCTCCAGTGTGACTGTCAGCCGCAGGCCTTCGATTGCCTTTACATTCTTTGGTTGCTCGTGAGAGAGGCTTATCGGCTTCCTGTCGGAAGCCAGGCCCAGCGCCTGGTAGAAGGGCGGTGACAGCTTGGGAGAAACCAGTTTGGACAACCTGAACGACGGCTCGATCGCCAGCAAGCGCGAAAAGGCGGCGACCGATTTCTTGGTCTTACCGATAGCCGCAAAGCACAAGCCCTGCATACGATAGGCTGACACCAACGCCTTGTGATCTGCATTACGAGTATTGAGCACATTCTCGGCAGCCTTTACCGCCTGACGATACTCAAGCCGCTTGAAGTACTTCTCGGCCTGCTGCAGATCATCTCCGGCCTGGGCCGAAAATGGCAAAAGACAAGCTATCAAGGCTAACATGCGCATATCGCTCAGGCTCCTCTAGCAAGGTAGAATTCCACAAAAACCTAGCATGGATTGCAAGCAATTGTAAACGCCGGGGGCATGCCGGGGGCATGCCGGGGGCATGCCGGCCAAAGACGATGACCGGGTTTTTTGTCTTCTCGGCCGGATGAGGATACACTGGCTTGAATATGACCGATGAAAAACAGAAACTCGGCCGCTATCAGCTTTTAGCGCTGCTGGCGACGGGTGGCATGGCTGAGATCTTCCTGGCGCGTCAGACCGGAATACGCGGTTTCGAGCGTCTGGTGGTGGTCAAGAGGATCCTGCCCCACCTGAAATACGAGAAGAAGTTTCTGGACATGTTCTTCGACGAAGCCCGTATCGCGGCCCAACTCAACCACCCCAACATCGTGCAGATCTATGAATTGGGCCAGGAAGGCGACGACTTCTTCATAGCCATGGAGTACCTCGAGGGCGAGAGTCTGGCATACCTGGTAAGGGAGGCCAACCGCGGCAAGCGCGCGCTATCCCCCGCGCTTGCCGCCGGCATCATCTCCCAGGTTTGTGACGGGCTCGACTGCGCCCATACCCTGGCCGACGAACAAGGCAACCTGCTGCACGTAGTGCACCGCGACGTCAGCCCGCAGAACATCATCATTCTCTTCTCGGGCGGGGTGAAGCTGGTCGACTTCGGGGTGGCCAAGGCTGCCTCGAAGATTCATCAGACTCGGGTGGGCACTTTGAAGGGCAAGTTGGCCTACATGTCACCCGAGCAGTGCCTGGCTAATGACGTGGACCACCGTGCCGACATATTTTCTGCGGGAGTGGTGCTCTGGGAACTGCTCACCCGGCGCAGGCTCTTCAAGCGCGAGCAGGAAGCCGCGACCATCAACGCCATAGTCAACAACCCGATCCTGCCGGTTCGCAAGCTGAACCCCGAGATCTCCGTGGTCATCGAGACCATCGTTGCCAAGGCCCTGCAGAAAGATCCCCAGGACCGTTTTACAAGCGCCGGCGAGATGAGCATCGCTCTCAGGGAATACATTCGCAAAAGCTCGGCCGCGGCCGGTGTGCACGATCTCTCCGCCTTCGCCCACAAGGTTTTCGCCGAACGCGCCAGGACCAAGCGCCGCCTGCTGGACGATATCCGCGCCGGAGGCACCGGCCACTTCGCCCTGAGCGTGCTCAAGCCCGAAACCGAAGAGTCGATCCCCTCGGGCTCGGGGGACTCGGGGTCGGATGTCAACGCGGGCTCACTCGAGATCGACGTCTCCGAGCCGCTCAGCAAGGAGATCGAAGAGCATCCCACCCGCCAGGGGCCTTCTTTAGCCGAGATGAAAAAGAAATCTTCGACCGGGCTGCCGAAACCCGCACAGGCTATAGAAGAACCCTCGGGCGAGGTGCCCACCAGGCGCGTGCCGTCTCCCTTCGCCAAATCCGAAAAACTCGGCATCTATAACGAAAAGACAGAGATCTCGGCCGATCCGGATACCGTGCGCTCTGCGAAGCCGCTGAAGAAGCCGCCGCCACTCAAGCCGCCGGCGCCAGAAACCCCACCCACACAACCGCAAACCGGGCGCCTTGTGGCAATGGGAGCCGGCGTGTTGGTGGTGATCTTGGTTATGATCGCCTGGGCCGCGCTTTCGCGAAAAAGTCCCTTGCCCGGGGACGATACACCGGACCATTCTGACAATCTTGCAGATGCCGGAAACCTCTTGCCTCAGACGGCTGGCGTGATAACCACACCCGATGCCGGCCCCAATGTCGCCGACGGTCAAACCAGCAGTAGCGGTGCCACAAATAAGTTGGGCGACAGGAGCGTAGACGCTGGGCATGTCAAGCCGGCCGCTGACGAGGACAAGCTGTCGCGCCACGGCGATTCTTCCCCGAGGGTCATTGCCAGGCCAAAGAAAAGTCGGCCGGGATACCTGCGCCTGGATACAGCGCCCTGGAGCGAGGTCTACCTGGGAAAACACAAGCTGGGGATCACTCCCCTGCTCGGCGCCAAGCTTTCAGCCGGTACTCACCGACTGACTTTGAAAAATCCGCAACTCAATATAACAAAGTCGATCAACGTAACCATCAGACCGGGAAAGACAACCAGTGTATTCCGCGAGCTGCAGCGCTGATCGCTCAGAATTATTTACTCGCCGTCCGCATCGATGCCCTGCAGCCGCTGGATGTCATCGCGTCTGGCTAGCACTTCGGGATGCCCGGCGTAGCCTGCTGCCAGGCCCGAAAGAACCTGGTCCGCCTCGTCCAGTAGTCCCTGGCCGATGAAGAAATCAACCTCGGCCAGGGTGTCTGTCAGTTCCAGATCATCCTTGGAATGTGAAGCATCCTGCCGGCCGCCAGCTTCTGATTCGCCGGCCTGCGCGAGCAGGTCTTCGATGGCCACCATCATGGTCGTCTCTCGCCTATCTTCTTTCCCCGCAGCGGCTCCATCCCTGTCAGTATCTTCCTCCCAGCCACTAGAAAGATCATCCGTCACTGAAACCTCGGCGGTGTCTTCCCCTTCGTAGGGCTCGTCATCCAGCGACATCTGGTAGTCGGCGTCCAATTCTTCTGCGTCGCTCGCTTCTCCGGCCGCTTCGGCAAGCCGCACGGCAGGAAGCGGGGGAACCTCCGCGGGAGCGGTCTTCTTGATGAACGGTGTGATCTGCCTGACCCGGTCGAGCGCTTCCTCGGCCAGAGCTGCCTTGCCCTTCGCATTGGCCAGGCGCGCGAGGCGTTTGTAGGTTGCAATAGACTTATCAGGCTGGTTGAGGCCTAGAAAGGCCCGGGCCGCGAGCTCGAGCGTCCTGAGATTGTCCGACTGAAGGCGCAGCGGCAGCTCTAGGATCGCCATGGCGTTTTGCCACTCGTCCCGCTGCAGGTAATTTTCCGCGAGTGCATGATGAAGCCTGAGGCTCTTTTCTCCCAGTCGGATGGCGCGGTCGGCCACCATGATGAATTCGTCCAGGCGTCCGGCCTTCTTCAGATCCCAGGCGGTACGCAGGAACTCTTCGCGGGCTTTATCGGTCTGCTCCTGGCGAACGTACAGGCGGGCCAGGCGCATGTGACAGTCGAGATCGTCAGGCACCAGTTCCACGGCCCGCCGCAACACTTCAAACTCCTGCGGAACTAAATTGTTCTCTTCATACAGGCCGGCTGCTTTCAGAAGTTGCCCCACGGCGTCTCGTTCGAATTCCTTGTTGACCAGCTCGTCGGCCAGATGCAGGTGGGCTTCCAGCTGCAGCGGGTCGACCATCAGCGCTTGCTTGTATACCGCCTGTGCCCGCTCGGAAAAACCATCGCTCGAGTATCCCTGGGCTGCCCGGATGAACAGCTCCGCCGCCCGGTCCTTTTTCTTCTCTCTGGCCCACAGCTCGGCCAGCCGGTGCAAGGTCCAGGCGTCGTCCGGCTTGCGCTCGAGGAGAGTCTCGTACTCGCGGATGGCGCGTTTATTCTGACCCTTGGCCGCGAACTTGGCAGCCTTTTCCTTGACGATGCGGGTCTGTTCGCCCATCCGGGTCCCCTGACGACGGCCCGACCTACAAGCGGCCGATAATGGCGATCGAGCAAACGTTCATGAAAGGAAAACCGCCCAGGTTATGGGTCAGACCGAAGCGGGGATTATCTATCTGCCGCTCACCTGCCCGGCCGAGAAGCTGTAAGTACATCTCGTAGAGCATCCGCAGTCCGCTCGCCCCTATCGGGTGACCGAAACACTTCAGCCCTCCGTCTACCTGCGCCGGAATGCCGCCACCCCGGCGATCATAGAACCCGTCCAGCACATCGGCAACCGCCCGGCCGCGCTCGGAGATGTGCAAGTCTTCGTAAGTCACCAACTCGGTGATGGAGAAGCAGTCATGCAGCTCCATCATGCCGATCTCTCGGCGCGGGTCGGAAATACCGGCCTCGGCGTAGGCGCTCAGGCTGCACTTGTCGGTGGTAATGAAGTGATCGCCGTCCCAGTCGTCGTAACCCATCTCTTCTCCGCTCGAAAGAGCCAGCTGCAGGGCCTTGACCGAAACGATTTCTCCTGTTCCCATCTGGCGGGCCTTCTCGACGGTGGTCACGATGGCGCAGGCGGCGCCGTCCGAGACACCGCAACAATCGAACAGGCCCAACGGATGGGCGATTATCGGCGCGGCCATCACCTGCTCGACGGTCACCTTCTTGCGCAGGTGAGCCTTGGGATTCAGCAGGCCGTTGTCGTGGCTCTTTGCCGAAACGTGGGCCATGGCCCGCTTGAGCGTCAGGTCGTCGACAGCATACTTGGCCGCGTAGGCGCTGGCCAGTTGGGCGAAGGCGCCGGGCGCGGACAGGTTGGGAAACCAAAGCCAGTTCAGAGTGCCCGCCCCGGAGCCCGGATTGGGCAACCCGCCGTAGCCGGTGTCCTTGAGCTTCTCCACTCCCAGGGCCAGGCAAATGTCGTAGGCGCCCGAGGCGACCGCGTAGACCGCCCCGCGAAAAGCCTCGGTCCCGCTGGCGCAGTAGTTCTCGGTTCGTGTAACGGGGATAAGCGGGGTACGCAGCGCCCGTGAGAGGGGCAAGGCGCTCTTGCCGACGTTGACTTCTTCCATACAGGTGCTCAGCCAGGCTGCCTCGATGTCACCTCGCTCGATGCCTGCGTCTTCGAGGCACTCATCGAAGGCTTCTACCATGAGTTGCTCGGCGCCGACGTCCCAGCGCTCTCCGAATCTGGTACAGCCCATCCCGATTATCGCCACCTTGTCCTTGATTCCCGTGGCCATGTTTTCTCCTTATTTCCCAGCACCACTACCCAACATGGGCGCGATGGCCGCCATGGCGTCCTCGAACTCCCGCCCAGCGGACAGATCGTTTATGGCCTCCCAGTTTTGCATGATCTGTTCCGGCGTCGGAATTTCGCCGTCGCCGACGAATACGCCCTTGCCCACAACCATGGCGACCCTGTTGAAATAGCCCATCCCGGCGTTGAATATCATTCCGCTGTACTCGCAGCCGGCCGAACACAAGTAAACGACCAGCGGGACGATGAACTCGGGTTTCAGCTTGTCCGACAGTTCGGGAGGCAGCAGATCGGCCGTCAGCCTCGTCTTGGCAACCGGCGCCAGGGCATTGACCCGGACGTCGTATTTGCGGCCCTCGATCTTGAGGGTGTTCATGAAACCAACCACTCCCAACTTGGCCGCGGAGTAGTTGGCCTGTCCGAAGTTGCCATACAGACCGGCGGCCGAGGTGGTCATGATGATACGCCCGAAGCCTTCTTTCTTCATGTTCGCCAATGCCGGGCGCGTGACGTTGTAGGCGCCCCGCAGATGCACGCTCAAAACCTGCTCGAACTCATCCGGCTCCATCTTCAAAAGCGTGCGATCGCGCAGGATACCCGCGTTGTTCACCAGGACATCCAGCCGCCCGAAGCCCTCGACTGCCCGGGCGACTATCGCGGCGCCTCCCTCCGGAGTGGCCACGCTGTCGTACGAAGCAAGTGCCTCGCCTCCCATTGCCTCGATTTCCTCGACTACCTTGTCCGCCGGCGCCCGGGAATCGCCCGTTCCGTCGGTGGCACCGCCAAGGTCATTTACCACGATCCGGGCGCCCCGCCTGGCAAGCTCGAGGGCGTATTCCCGGCCCAGCCCCCCGCCCGCACCGGTGACGATCGCCACGCGCCCGTCGAAGCGAATCTCCTCGCCCCTGGCGGCCTTGCGCTCTGCTCCCGGCAGCGGGACAGCCTTCCAGAAGTATCCCGTGAATCCGCGCTCGGCGTCTTCGTAACGCCGGCGAAAAGCCATTTGAACCGACTGGCCGACAAAGACGTCATCAAGACCGCAATCGCTGAAATCGGCCAGCATGCGCCCGCCGCCCTCGAACTGGATCATGCCGTAAATGCCCGGCGGGTCTACCGAGACGACCAGATAATCGCCGGTGAATGTCTTCACCTTGGCCGGCAAGTCTGCGAACTCGTAGTCCTCCTGAGTATGATGCGCCCGGCAGTCGGGATTGACGCACACGTCCATCTTGGGAAACTGCGGCGTGCCGCAGCTTATGCACTTGCCGCCGACGAGTCCCTGAAGCATCTTGCGATCGCGCCACAAGACGGTTAAAGCCGTCTGGGTGGGGGCCTCGGCCCGAATACCCGTTTCACACTCGATCAGGTCCCTGAACTTCAGGAACTTGGTGTACTGTTCGACTTTCTTCTTGTTCTCCAGGCTGCCGCGGATGCCACGCCGAGCGGGAAGTTTGCGAATCTCGTCCGTGACCTTGAAGTACAGGGCATCGCAGCCCTGGCCGAAACCCGCAAGCAGAATTCGCTCACCGGGCGCGGCCTGCTCCAGCGCGTGTGACAGCATGACCAGCGGATGGGCGGCGCCGCATTCGCCACAAGCTTCGTGCAAGTTGTCTGCGACCTTTTCGGGAGCGGCGCCGAGCTTCTTTCCTATCTTGCGGTGCTCGGCCTTGAAGAAGCAGGGGAACACTAGTCGGTCGACGTCGTCGATACCGATACCGAGCTTTTCGAACAAGCCCGTGACCGCCGCCGGGATGATCTTCGAGTAGCCCTCATCCCGCACCCAGCGCTCTTCCCATGTGTAGTCGAACTTTTTGCCCGATCCACGGTAGTGATCGACGAAATCACAAGACCGCGAGTATCCACCTAAAAACTCGGCAACGACCCCGTCACGGCCCAGCGTCACCGCCGCCGCGCCGTCCCCGAACCACATCTCGTAGAAGCCGGCGGCCTTGGCCTGGCGCTTGTCCGAGGCGACCACCAGCACTTCATCCAGTTCACCTGCCTTGACGGCGGCAAGGCCCGCGACAATGGCGCTGGTCGCGGATTTCAGCGACGATGTGAAATCGTCAGTTTGCATGTCGTCGGAAAGATTCAAGGCGGCCTTTACGATGCCTGCATTCTGGCGATCGGCGAAAGGCAGCGTGGTGGACGCCAGATAGACCGCGCCCAGCCGGCTCCTGTCGCGGCCCGTCATGCAATCCCGGGCGGCAGCCACAGCCATGGTCAGGGTATCTTCGTCCCAGTTGCAAAACGATCTCTCTCCCTGGGCAACCATCATGGTAGCCGGCATGTACCAACCGATGTTCTGGTAGATTGTCGTACGCTCGATACGCAACCTCGGAATATAGCCGCCGAACGAGGTGATGCCGATCATCTGCCGTTCCTCCCTTTCCGACCGTCTCAGAAGGCGAACAACTTCTCGATTAGTTGCGACTTCATCAGGTCGCCTTCGATCTTGAGCTTGCCGCCGGTGTAGGCCTGCATGGCGTTCAGCCGGCCGCCGATCAAATCGATGAAATCACATCCGGCCATCTTGATTGTAGTCGTGGGCGAGGAGTGCCGGCCCGCATCCACCCTGCAGGCGCCGTCCTTGATCGTGACGTTCCACTCTCCTCCGCCCTCGCCGGAAATGACGTACTGAAAAACTAGATCGACTCCCTCGGCCCGCTCCGCCTGGAAGGCATTTGGCATGCGCTCGAAAACCTGCGCCACAGTCGGCCCTGTGCCCTCACTCTTACCAGTCTGCTGGCCGCCCGCCTGGAAGGCCTCGAGCATTGCACCCATGAAAGTCATGGTGCTGTCGTACTCGCGCGCTCCTTCCAGCGAGCAGATGGCAGGCATGCCGGCCGCGACCTCCTCGGGAGCGGGAACGCTCTTGCCGTCGCCGACAACCATGCCGGATCCTGTCACTAATGCGGCCCGGCTGAAATGCCCCGCCCCGGCGTTGTAGATCCCGCCGCTCGTCGTGCAGTTTTCCGAGCACAGAAAGACCACCATCGGGGCGATGTATTCGGGTTTCAACCTGGCGTTCATCTCTGGTGGCAAGATGCCGGCCGTAAGGCGGGTAGCGGCCAGCGGCGCGACCGTGTTGACCCGAACGCCGTACTTGTGGGCCTCGATCTTCAAGGTGTTCATGAAGCCAACCAGCCCAAGCTTGGCAGCCGAATAGTTCGCCTGTCCGAAGTTGCCGAACAATCCCGCGGCCGATGTCGTCATGACGATGCGTCCGTAACCGCCCGCTTTCATGTGTTCAAACGCCGGACGGGTAACGTTGTAGGCACCCTCGAGATGTACGGCCAGCACGGAGTTAAAATCCCCGGGCTCCATCTTGAGTAGCGTCCGGTCGCGCAGGATACCGGCGTTGTTTATCAGGATGTCCAGGCGGCCGAAGGCATCGACAGCCCGGTCGACAATCGCCCGGCCTCCCTCGGGTGTGGCCACCGAGTCGTACGATGCCACGGCCTCGCCTCCCAGCGCCTCGATCTCCTCGACCACCAGGTCGGCCGCCGAGCGGCTGCCCGCGCCGCTTCCGTCGGTCGCGCCGCCTAAGTCGTTGACCACGACCTTGGCGCCCCTCTTTGCAAGTTCAAGCGCGTAGGCCCGTCCCAATCCGCCCCCGGCCCCGGTCACTACCGCCACCCGCCCGTCGAAGCGAATGCCGGACATCTGCTCGCGCCGGGCTGCCTCTTCATCGCTCAACCACTCGACCAGGCCGCGATCGATAACGACCTCGCCTGTTTCCGAGTTGATCACCCTGAATAGGGCCCGACCCTCCCCGGTCTTCCAGATATGTGTCTCGATCGGAACTCCCGGATAGATCGGTCTCGAGAAGCGAGCGCCGAAGCGGGTCATTAACTCCGGCCTGCCCGGCATGAGGTGCCGGACAACCGCCCGGCAGGCGTAGCCGTAGGTGCAAAGGCCGTGCATGATGGGTTTCTCGAAGCCCGAGGCCTTAGCGAAATCGGGGTTGACGTGCAGGGCAAAGATATCCCCCGAGAGCCTGTAGACCAGCGGCTGGTCGGCAGACGGTGTGGCCGGTTCCCTGAAATCGGGTTCTCGCTCGGGAATCTTGATCTCGCTCTTCGGCGCCGGTTGGCCTCCGAAGCCCCCATCCTTACGGCAAAACAGTGTGAAGAAATTGGTAAAAAGCTTCTCGCCGTTGGAGTGAAACGTATCGGCCTCGGCGACCACCAGCGCCCCACGCGCCGAACCCTTGTCGTAGATATGGGTGATGGCGCCCTCGGTGGTCAGGGTGCCCTCTGTCGGAATCGGGCGGTGGAAGACGATCTCCTGCTCGCCGTGCAGGATACCCGACAGGTCGGCATTCGAACCGATAGCCGCCTGGGCCAAAAAATCGAAGACCGAACCGATAGAGAAGGTCGGCACGACCTTGAGCCGATCCTCGTAGACGTAATCGAGATCGTCGAACCCCGCCCCCACCCCCAGGGCATACAGGGCCACGTCTTTCCAGGAATATTCCTTTTTCAGGGGCCCTATCTTCTTACCGATGGAGTTCAGGTCCAAAGCCATGCGCGACCTCCCAAGCAGTTGCGCCGGCTAGTTTATATCATCGCCGAAGCGATAAAAAGCATATAAATGAATGCGGCTGGCGGCGACGTTGTCATTTTGACAGCCACAGACGGCCTGGGATAGGATTTTCACCCATGAGCTTAACCCTGAGGGGAACGCCATGTCGTTGGTAGACTTAGTGCTTGATTTTCGTTCCGATACCATCACCAAGCCGTCTCCGGCCATGCGCCAGGCCATGGCGCGGGCCGAGGTTGGCGACGACGTCTTCGGCGGAGATCCTACAGTGGCGGAGCTCGAACGCCGCTCGGCCGAGATCTGCGGCCGCGAGGCGGCCCTGTTCGTCCCTAGCGGCACCATGGCCAACCTGCTTGGGCTGGCCTTGCACTGCGGCCGCGGCGACGAGGTGATTCTCGAACGCCGCACGCATTCCTTCTCGCACGAGGTGGGCGGCGGGGCCGCTCTGCTGGGCATCCTCTTCAGCCCGCTCGATAGCCCGGACGGGATCATCTCAACCGAGCAGGTCGCCCGGGCCATCAGGAAGAAAGACGTCCACGAACCGATTAGCAGATTGGTGATCCTTGAAAACACCGTCAACCTGGCCGGCGGCTGCGTGGTGTCGATCGAGAGACTGCGCGCCATGCGCAGGCTGACTCGCGAGCGCGGCCTGCGCCTGCACATGGACGGGGCGCGCGTCTTCAACGCCTCCATCGCTTCGGGCACGCCGGTTGCCGACTACGCCTCCGAGGTGGATAGCCTGTCTTTCTGTCTCTCCAAGGGGCTCGGCTGCCCGGTGGGCTCGATGTTCGCAGGCGACAAAGAAGACGTCGAGCGCGCGCGCTGGCTGCGCAAGATGCTGGGCGGCGGGATGCGCCAGGCCGGGGTGCTGGCCGCCTGCGGACTTTACGCGCTGGACCACAACATCGAGCGCCTGGCCGAAGACCATGCCGCCGCCCGTGAACTGGCAGCCGGTTTGTCGAGCGTGCTCGACGAACGCTACCGGGTACAGGAGCCCGAAACCAACATTCTGCTTCTGCATACCGATTCCGAAACAACCAACACGGATACGCTGGCCGCCTGGAAGAAGGCCGGTATAATGGCGTTGCCGCTTGCGGAGAAGATCATTCGGCTGGTAACGCATCTCGATCTGCCGGCCGGCGCCGTCGCTGAGACCGTCCGGCGAGTGAAGGGGTGCAAGATTTGATAGACATGGCCGTGCTGATTCTGGCCGCGCTGGCTATCGGAGCATTGCTTCTGGTACTGCCGATCGTGGCGACCGTCTTTGCCGTAAAGGCCAGGCGAAGAGTGCGCGAGATGCAGGCCCGGCTCGATCTGATCGAGTCCGGCTTGGGCTCGCCGCGAGGGCAGGCCGAAGAAGCGCCGCCCGTCCCGGTGCCGGTGCCGGTGCCGGAAGTAAAGGTCGAAGAACCGTCGCCGCTCCCGGTTCAGGAACCGGCCGAGCCTCGGCCGCCGCCTTGTGTCGAGGAAACCCCGGTTCGCGTAAAGCGCGGCAGCATCGAAGAGCGTATCGGCCTGGTCTGGTTCACGCGCGTCGGCATCGTCCTGGTCATCGTGGCGCTGGCGTTCTTCTTCAAATACGTGATCGACAACGATTGGATCGGCCCCTGGGGACGGGTAGCCGTCGGAGTGATTGCCGGGGTGTTCTTCCTTGGCTGGGGAAGTCTGATGGCCAGCAAGGGCAAGACGCACAAGATCTTCGTCCAGGGAACATTGGGCCTCGGTCTGGCATTGCTGCTGGTGTCGGCCTACGCCTCGTTCGCCTTCTACCACCTGGTCGCGGCCCTGCCGGCTTTCGGCGTGGTGGCTTTGCTTTCTGTGCTGGGCGGCGCTTTAGCGGCCTGGCACCGGGCCGAAGTAATCCTGGTGCTGTCGCTTCTTGCCGTCTTTCTGAACCCGGTGCTGCTTTCCACAGGCGTCGATCGCCCCTGGGCGCTGTTTTGCTACCTGCTGGTTATGACCTCGGCCGGCCTATGGGTGGCCGTGCGCTTGAACTTCAGAGTAGCCATTTGGACGGCGGTCGTCGGCGTGATGGCCATTTTCTCCGGCTGGTACATGCGCTTTTTTAATTCTGCGCCCCCGCCGACTCCGGGCACATATGATCTTCCGGTCGAGGAGTTGCAGGGATCCTACTTCCCGCTGGGAGCCCGCCTGGCTCCCTTGGTGTTCGCTTTGATCTTCCCCTTGCAGTGGACATACGGCGGCATTCTTTCGCGCATGAAAAAGAACCCGCGCACGGCGCTGGGCCTGTACCTGGCCGCGGCAGTAGGCGCCCATGCGGCCTTTGCCGCCTTGCTCTTCGACCGGCCTGTGCTGCTGGGTGTCGCCATGTGTGTGCTGGGCGTCGGTTTCGGCGTCCTGCTCACCCGCGAGCGGCATACCAACTGGCTCGGCCTGCCGCTGGCCGCCTCCTTCGCAGTCATGGCATCGCTCACCGGCGAGATCGAAAGCGGAAAGCTGCTACCGCTACTGATCCTGACCGGCGGTTGGGCTGCCGTCTATTTCGCAACCTTCTTCAGGCGGGCGACCCGCGAGGGCTTGCTCGCCTCGGGCGGGGCCCTGCTTCTTCTGGGCGCATCAGGGCTGGGTCTTGCCGTGCTCTGCGGCCTGTGGCTGTTACCCGGGCACTTCGCAATGCTTGGCCTGCTACTCGCTATTCTCTCAATTGTCTACCTGCTTTTGGCGCTGGCCCTCAATTCAGTCTGGACCATCGCAGCGGCCTTCCTTCTCAGCCTGGGCGGCATGAGCGCCTGCGGAGTCTTCTCGGGCGGAGCCGAGATGCCCTCGCAGACGGGCTTCCTGATCGCATCGGCATTGTGGGCGCTGGCCTACATTTGCAGCCTTTGTATCGACATGTTCGTCAAAGGTTCTCCCTGGAGCCCGGCGCGCCTTTTCGTGCTGGCCGGCGCCGGCGTGGGCTTCGCGGCGATATTCATCGGAGTCACGTCGGCGGACGCCGGCCTGCTCAGGGCATTGCTCTCGCTGGCTTGCGGCGTTGTCTACTTGCTGGTGGGGCTGCGTATGACCCGGGCCGGAGACTACGGGGCCGGCCGCTCGCTGCTGCCGCTCGGGTTGGCATTGACATTTTTCACGCTGGCTGTGGCCTTTTTGTTCAGCGGTGTCGGCGTCACCGTGATTTGGGCCGCCGAGGCTGTCGTCCTGGCCTGGCTGGCTGTCAGCGGCCGTCGCGCCAGCTGGCTTTCTGGCTCACTGGTCCTGTTCGCAATCGCCATAGGGCGCCTGCTAATCGTCGACTTCAACTGGATCTTTACGCAGCAAGAACTTTTCTGGTCCAGCTTCGGCGCCCAGGGGACGATGATTCCCACGGCCTTTCTAAACCCGCGCGCCATCGCCCTGGCCGCAACCGGGCTGGGCTTGTTGCTTTCTGCAATCTTCTGCGGGCGCAATCGCGAAAAGACATTCTTTCGCATCGTTGGCCTGGGCCTGGCGATCGCCGGGCACCTGGCGCTTCTGACCCTGGCCATCTCGGAATTCCAGGTGCTCTTCACCGATACTGGCGGCCTGCCCGTCTCAGGGCTGCCGGGCGACGAGTTCCGGCGGCTGATGGATGCATTCCAGCAGTCGCTCGCCTCGCAGAGCTATCGGCTCGATATGCTGGCCACGGTCGTGCTGGCTGTCTACGCCGCCGGTTTGCTTGTCTGTGGATTCGTGTTGCGCAACCTGCCCCACAGGATCTTCGGCATAGTTCTTTTCGGCGTGACACTTGGCAAGCTTGTCTTCTGGGACATCTGGGAGTTGGCTCGCATCTACCAGATCATTGTCCTGGTGTCGGTGGGTCTGCTGCTTCTGGCCGGCGGTTTCCTCTACGCCCGTTTTGGAAGGAGGATCAAAACCTTGTTGTCTGATTCAGGAAAGCTAGCAGCCTGGCTGGGCCTCTCGATCTTCATAATAGGACATGCCGGCCAGGCTAGGGCCGCCGAAACCGGCGACTTCGAAAATATACGGACCATTGAGGGAGTCACGACGCCCGGCGACTACCGTATGCTGGTCGACCCGGCGCTTTACGGCGCAAGCCGCGCCGGCCTTTTGGACCTGCGCATCAGCGTTACCGGCGGCGCCGAGGTGCCCTTCTTCGTCCGCGCGGCGAATCGCCCTGCTGCGGCGCCGCGTAAGTTGCGGGCCACGCTGCTCGATCCGGTCTTACTGCCGGACGGCGGCTCACGGGTGGTTCTGGATCTCGGTTCCGATCCTCCCCGCCACCGGCGCGTGGATCTCGACATAGAAGGCCGCGACTTCCTGCGCCAGACGCGGGTAGAGTCGAGTGCCGACGGGCGCGAATTCGGAACACTGGCAGCCGGGGCCTACGTCTTCGATCTGTCGGGCGGCGGCCCTCGCGCCGTGCGAAGCTGGCTGACATACCCTCTTTCCCAGGCGCGCTACCTGCGCCTGACGTTTCTGCCCGGCACCGACAAACAACGACTGGCTATCCGAGCGGTACATGTGATTAGCGGCCCGCTGCCGGCGCCGGCCAAATATACGGGCCAGGTCGATCTCGACTTGCTGCCGCAAGACTCCAGGCGTCCTGGTTTCTCCCTTTACGAAATCTCCAGGCTTCCGTCCGGCGTGCCCTTCGACAGCCTGCGTTTGAGCCTGGCCACGCCCGCCTTCGTACGGCGGGTGGTCATTGAGGCCACCACCCGCAAGCAAGCCTGGTTTGCCGTAGGCGGAGGGGTGATATACCGCGTGCCGGCTTCAGACGGCCGGACCCAGGAATTGCTGGAACTTCCAATCCGGCCAGGGGAACGCCCCATTTTGAGACTGACTATCGAAGACGGTGACAACCCGCCGCTCGGGCTTACGAAAGTCACGGCTATATACTCTCCCGAGGAGATCGTCTTCCGCACGACCTCGAGCGGGCGCCACACGTTGTACGTGGGCAACAAAGACGACCGCGGTGCGCGCTACGACCTGGCCGAGCTGTATCGCCGCGGCGTGCCCGGTGAGCCCAAGCCCGCAAGCATGGGTGCGCTGACGCCCAATCCGAACAAGGCCGATAAAACGGTCCAGATCGCCGCAAAGCCTTTCAGCGAACGCTATGCGCTGGTCATTCAACTCTTCATCGCCGGCGTGGTCCTCTTGCTCGCTATCTGGACTTTGCTGATCATCCGGCGCAGCCAGAAGAAGAACCGTGGGGAGCGGGAGAGGTAATGATCAGAAACATTTATTTCTCGCTGGCGGCGGTTGTCCTGGCAATCGCCCCCTCCCCGGCCCTTGCCGACCAGGTATTAGAGGTGCACCTGGACGATAAGGTGCCGGCCGGCAAGCATCCGCGTCTGAATGTCGCCGTGCACAGCGATCTTGCCTCGCTGACGCTTGATCTTAAGCGCGACGACGGCAAGCTGGTGCATCAGGAACTGGTCAACGTCCCGCGTGATTCGAAGCGCGTCTTTCGACTTCCGGCCGATCAAGGCCGGCACCGTTACCGGGGCACGTTAACGGTGAATTTTTCCGGCGGAAACACGGGAGCGATGAATCTCGATTTCGAGGTCGAGGTGGTTGCCGGCCTGGGACTTTTGGCCGACAGGCGCAAGCTGGATCTCGACACCTGCAGGCTCGTTTTGGGATCGCGCCGTCCGCTTGCCGGTGTCGACTACGAGGTCACCGCCGATGACGGTAAGCGCATCGATCACGGCCAGGTAAAAGTCGAACCCGCGGCCAGGTCGGTGAAAATATCCTGGAAGAAGAGTGCGGCCAAGGTCTTGAAGATCAGACTAGTCGCCCACGGCACGGACGGCATCTTCGAGGATCTCGAATTGGTTCCCTGGAGCTACAGTATTCCGCACCAGGAGGTGGAGTTCGAGACCGGCAAGTGGGAGATCCGCAACGGTGAGAAGCCCAAGCTGAACAGCAGCTACGCGCTGCTACAGAAGGGCCTTGCCAAATACGGCAAGCTGCTCGACGCCCGGCTATACGTGGCCGGCCACACCGACACGGTCGCGTCGGCCGACTACAATTTGCAACTGAGCGAGAAGCGTGCCCTGGCTATAGCCGGCTATTTCCGCGGGCAGGGCTTCAAGCGTCCGATCTACTACCAGGGCTACGGCGAACGCGGCCTCAAGCTGTCCACTCCCGACGAGACCGACGAGCCGCGCAACCGTCGGGCCGAGTACGTTCTGGCCGCCGAACCTCCGGCGATGAACGTCCCCGGCTCTGCGGCGCACTGGAAGCGCCTGTACTAGATGTAAAAGGAGAATTAGTTGATGACCAAGCGAATCGGCAACCTGCTACTCGATCTCGGCATCGTCACCAAGGATCAGATCCAGGCCGCGCTCGGGCGCCAGCGGCGCTTCGGCGGACGGTTGGCCACGTCCTGCCTGGCTCAGGGTTATGCCGACGAGAAGACGCTGGCCCGTGTTCTCTCTCGCCAACTCGGCGTCCCCTTCGTGGTGCTGACGCGAAGCTGCATCCCGATCTCGCTGCTTACCGGTTTTCCGCTCGAGCTGGCCAGGAAGCTCAACGCCCTTCCGGTGCACCGCCACGAGCGAGAGCTTTTCGTGGCCATGGCCGACCCGACCAACATCGCCTACCAGGACGAGATCGGCTTCACCACCGGCTGCCGCATTGTCGAGCACGGCGCGCTGATCGGCTGCCTGCACGACGCTATCGAGGATGCCTATCGAATCAAAGAACGCGGTGACGCGACTTTCTGCCAGGGCGTCGACTTCGATCCCTCGCAGGCCTTCGGCGACGACGGCCACCTGGAGATCGTTGTCGGCAGCGACCAGGACGCCGCCGTCGGCGCCGCCGCCCCGGCGCCCGTTGTGAGTGGCGAGTCGTTTCTCGACAGCGATGCCAACTGGGTAGACCAGATCGAGTCAGGCGCCAAAGTGCAGCCTTCCGAAAAGTCCACTGTTTTAGTTGTGGACGACGAGACCGACCTGAGGCGCATGCTGGCCGAGTTTCTCTCAAAGTCCGGCTACGAGGTCTGGCAGGCAGCGGACGGGACCGAGGCGCTGCGCGTTCTGAAACAGCGCCTCCCCCAGGCCATCGTGCTAGACGCCATGCTGCCCGGGGTACACGGCTTCGACATCTGCTACCGGGTCAAGCACGCCGAGGGCACCCGGCACATTCCGGTAGTCATGATCAGCGCGGTCTACCGCGGCTGGCGCTACGCCGACGACGTGCGCCGGCTATACGGCGCAGATGCCTTCCTTGAAAAGCCTCTGCGTTTGGACGAACTCAGACACGTGCTCGAAGGCTGCCTGTCGGACAGCGGCGCGACCACGCAACCAGCAGATCTTGAAATCCAGGCCGGCCCGGCACTGCAGGAAGCGGCCCAGGCTTACCGAAAGGGAGATCTATTCGGGGCCGTGGCCCATCTGCAAAAGGCCATCGCGGCCTCGCCCTTCTCTCCTTCCCTGCATCACAGGCTAGGGCTGCTATTCGACAAGCTCGACGAGCCCTACCGCGCCATAGCCGAACTGGAGCGCGCCGTTGAGCTCCAACCCAACTTCAAGCAGGTGCAAGATCTTGCGCAGATCTACGAGAAGACCGGCTTCGCCAGCAAGGCCTTCGAGGCTTGGGAACGCTGCCTGCGCCTGTGCGAGAACGAGCAGGAAGCCAAGACCATCCGAGCCCACGTTGACAAGCTACTGGCCCGTTGATGGCCCGAGCTCTTTTTGCATCACTCCAGGGGCAACAGATCCGCCATGTGATCCAGGCTTGTCAGGATGGCAGCGTTGTCCGAGGCTATCTTTTTGAATTCTTCTGACACCAGCGGATGTCCGGCTGTGTTTTTCCAGAGGGCCAGCGCCGCATCCCCTGCTTGCTTCCAGACAGCTGCTTCTGACGGGGCCGGTGGGAGGGGCGCGAATTCAGGGACTGGATTCTGGCCGTGCCGGGGGGCGTAGGCCGCGGGTAGCATGTCGTAGGCCGGAGTTAGGCCGGCGGTTCGCTCGCCGTGGATAAAGAAGCTCAGGTTGCCCGGATGCATGTCGCTGTTGGCAATCAGCCTTCCGAACACTTCTCTGAAACGGGCTTCTTTCAGATCTCCATCCTTGGCGCGTCCCTGGCGCACCAGGGACTCTAAAGTGTTGGTCCACTTGCCGAGCTTGCCCACGAACCTGGCGTCCAGCGCGGTCAGTGAAAGCGTCCCCCGCCGCCCGCGCACACTAAGGCGGTCGAAGCGCTCAAGTTCCAGAAACACGCGTTCTTCGGCCAACACCAGCTCCGATCGCGCGGCTGAGTGCCCGTGTTCCGCAAGCAAATCCAAGGCCAGCTTCTCGCAAATCAGCAGGTCGGCGATCCGGCGCCCCGCCTCGGTGCCGATCGGGGGCGAAAACTTGACCATCACGGGCTGGTTACCGTGAGCCCGGGTTGCCAGAAACTTCGGGTGCTCGCCGGCGGTCGACGATCCCGGCGGACCGGCGGCCAGTACGTCTTCGGCCAGGCGCGGATAGGCGCGCTTGCGGTCGTCACGGGCAACCAGGTTGGGTGGCGCCTGTACGGCGGCAAGGTAGAGCCGGAAGGCCTCCTCGCCACACACCAGGTTGCCGGGCGGATCCCAACCATAGCGAACCAGGTAGCGCAGGCAGTGATCCGCCGACCAGTAGCGGATGTCCTCGGGCAATTCCAACTCCGGGTGCCGTCGCGGGACCAGACGGCCAAGGAATCCCTCCGGCCGCAGATCGTATAAGAAGTAAGGCAGATCGTCGAAGAAGCCAGCCTCGATATCGTCCGAGCCTGACTCCAGGTAGAAACCGCCGGGCTCCACGGGGTGCAGCACTGCTATCTGGCGATTTTCAGACCTGCCGGCCCCGATCGCGTAGACAGGAATCCTTAGATCCAGTCCCAAAATAAGTCGCCGGGCGGCATAGCGAGTAGAGCGCCCCCGGCCGGCCACCAGGATTTCATCCGGCGCGCTCGAGACCAGCCGCGAAAAAACAGGCTGACTGATCTCCAGAGCCTCCCGTCCCCGTCGCCCGGAAGAAGGTCCGGACCGACCAAGAAAGCCTCTCAGCGCCTGGATGAGGGCTTGCCGGTTAGTATTTGTTGGCATAGTATAAGAATAGATAATTATCAGGATATGTCAATAAAATAGCATGTAATACAATGCAGTAAATAATATTCAGGATAGAATAAGAATAGATAAAAGAACTGGTTCTGGTCAGTATCGAGCAAACGTCTCAGGTTCTCGCAGGGGCTTTTCATGAATTTATTGACTCACCGCAACCGGGTTGCAACAATGTTGACTCGATCATCTCAAGGAGGCGGGTACATGGTGAAACTGTCGATTCCTTTTTTGATTTGCGGTTTATTGCTTGCCGGATGCGGCGGCAGCAAGAACAGCAGGCGACCTGACTTGAACCGGGAAGATCTGAAAGCCCATCAGCACGTGCTGGTTGTGGGTGCCGGGCCGGTGTTGGTGAAGTTGAAGGTGGGGCTGGCCGGCAAGGTGCTCATGAAGGGGCTGTCAAAGATCTTGGAAGGGGACAGGAAGGGCTCCTTTGCCGAGTCGTTGCAGGAGATCGGGATGTTACCCCGCGAGACGGCGGTGGAGACGGGTGTGGCGGCCCTGGGGGAGATGGGCTGGAAGACTACTACCAGCGGGAAGGTCTTGGATTCTGCCGGTAAAAATTACAAAAAGGTGAAGCTGCCCGAGGGGATATGCGAGGAGGCGGCCTCGGCGGGCGCCGACTCGGCCATGATCCTGTACGAGCGCTTCGACATCGACGTGGGTGCAACCGATGCGCTGGCCCGGACTGAATTGTGGGCGCACTTCTTCGAGTGCCCCGGGAAAAAGCTGCTGTGGAGGGGGAAGGACAGGCGCAAGATGTCACTCAACCGGTTCATCGTGGAGGCCGTCAAGCAGGCCATCGTCAAGAAGAAGAAGACCCTGGCCGATTTCCTGGGTTCCCTGCGCAAGCTGACGGAGGACTCCAGCCGGGACCTGATCAAGTCCGAGTTTTCGTTCCCCTGATAAGGCGGAAGATACCCACCCTCGTCTCCCTGGATTCTCTATCCGCGAGAACCAGCGCGGCGGGTCACTTCCGGCCGTGTGACTTGTCGCTCTTCTTGTCTTTTTCTTTCTTGAGCTTGTCTCGCGTAATGGGTTTCGTAGGCTTGGGCTTGTTTACGTGCACGGGACGGTCCTGGCGCTTCGGCGGAGCCACATGGGACGGGCGGCCGGGTGTAGCGCGGATCCCCTGGCGCTTGGGTTCCACCCGCGGCCGGGGCTGTCGGGGCGGAGGAGCCACGTGCTGTGGGCGACTGGGCGTATCGCGGAGCCCGTGCCGCTTGGGTTCCACCCGCGCCGGGGGCTTGTGGAGGCCAGGCTTGATTGCCGGTCGGGGACGCGGCCGCACCGCTGGGCGGTACCTCCGGTTCTCAGCCCGACCATTATTGGCCCGAGGTGCCTTGGGAGCGACGACTCTTTTGAGGTAGGCCTTGGGCCGGCGGTATTCGTGACGGCGTTGACCCTTGGACTTGTACCAGCGACCATAATCGTTTCGGTGGTTCCGGTAGTGAGAGACATATGCCTGATACCCTCTGTAGGTCCGGGGTATGTGCACGACACGGCCGCTCTGGTAGTAGTATGGCATGCCCGAGGCGTCGTAAAATACCAGGTATCCCTCATAGTATTGGGGACGGTAGTAGTCTGTACCGACAGATCGGCGGTACGACCGGTAAGAACGTCCAACAGACCGGTACCAGCGCCCATACTCGGCCCGGTGTTTTCCATAGTGCCGCATCAGCCTGGCGTAGCGTCTGTCGCTGGAAATAATCGCGTGCATAAAACCATCAACGTAGTAGACCGGTTGGCCTCTTTCGAAAAACACCGGGTAGTCGTTGTAATAGAGGGGCTTGTAGTAATCAACGACCGGTGTTCGGTGAAATTGGAGGTTGTTATAGCCCACTTCCTCGAACCACTGGAAATAGGTGTCCTCGTTGTTTGTGAAGTTGTTTACCAAGTCGTTGTACCCAGGATAGTCGCTGGGAACCGCATAGGCCACGTTGTTTTCGTAGTAGATTGGAGCCCCGCTCTCGTCGTAGAACACCAGGTTGTCCATGTAGAACTGGGGAGTGTAATAGTCCACATAGATACTCTGGGCCATGCTCCTTCCGCTCCATGCGGTTGCAATGAGCATGGCCACCACCCCTATCAAAGAAACCTTTTTTCGCGTAGCCATCCGTTACCTCCATTGTTTAATGAGGAAAGTGAATTACGCTATTCCGGGATTCTGGATTTGTCCACAAGTTTCGTCCCGCATGGCATCTCAGTGCCCGCTCTTCCCCGGAGTCACGTTCCAGAGCCTTAACATTACCAGGGCGCCGATGACGGCGAAGGGAATGGGCCATAGCTTCCAGGCCTGCCAGCCGTACTCCGTTGTTATCCAGCCCACCGCCGTGCCGGTGAACGAGGCGGCCAGATACTGCATGCCGTCGAACAGACCCGCGGCCGTTGCGGCCGCCTTCTTGCCTCCGAAGTCCATCGAGGCTGCGCCGCCGATTATGCCGTGAGAACCGTTGACGAAGAACGAGAGCAGCACCAGGCTGACTACGGCTCCTGCCGTGCCCAGCGCCAGCGCGTCCGAGGCATAGAATAAGCCCAGGCAGGCGCCCATGCCGATGAAACCGAAAACGACCACCGGCGCGCGCCTGCCATTGTAGACACGATCGGACATTATGCCAAAGGCGAAGCCCCCTGCGATGCCAAGCACTGCTATGCCCCAGGCAGCCAGTTGCAGCCAGGCATCCGTCCTTTCCACGCCGTAGACGTCCGAGAAATAAACCGGCCACCAGGCGTCCACCACGCTGCGACGGATCAAACCGATCATCATCGAGGCGATGGCGATCATCCACATGGTGGGGCTGGTGAATACTTTTTTAAGCACCATGCCGATGCTGACTCTTCCTCCTTCACCTTCAACCACGGCATCGCCGGTTTCGCGGGCCTCGAAGCCGGCCTCTTCAGGCGTCTCGACTACGAAGAACAGGTTCAAGAAGAAAAGAAGCAAGACGAAAGCGGCCGGGATCCAGAAGGCCCACTGCCAGGGTAACACGGCCGCGATCAAGGGAGCGCCCGAGAAGGCCAGGATCAGACCAAAGCGAATCAAAATGCCGAAGATGGCGCCGAAGGTGCCGCGCTCCTTGAGGTGAAACCACTGGGCGTTGATCTTGACGATCGACAGCGCGCCGAACGACTGGAAGTAGCCGTTGACCGCCCAGACGCCGGCCATGATCCAGGCCAGGCCGTGCGCATCGAAGCCTCCGGAAAACACGGCCTCTTCGAGCATGATACGTACGTGCCCACCCCCAAAAAAGGGACGCACCAGCGGATCGATGGCGGCGAAATTTGCAAAAACCGCCGGCTGCCGCACCATCAGGTAAAAGGCGCCGAAGACAGAATTCATGACGACGACCCCGGCCGCGCCGACCAGGAAGGCCCGGCGGCCGCCGAAACGATCGGCCAGCGGCGCGTTGATAACGACTGCCAGGCCGTAGACCAGCGGCATCAGCGTCTCGAACAGGCCCAGGTCGCCCTTGGTCCAGCCGAAAACATCCTGCAGCGTGGGGGCCAGGGCCGAAAAGTTGTAGCGTGTCATGTAGAAGAACGAGTACATCAGGCCGACAAGAATCCAGTTCTGCGCCCGCCGCTTGCGGTAGTTCCACTCGCGAAACTCTGTAGGGATTTCGTCCTTATATGCCATGGGCAAACCTCGCAAATGCAGTCATTTCGACGTTAATTGGCAAACCCGTTCGGTTCGCCCGAGCATAGTAAGCTAGCAGATGCGCCATTCTCAGGCAAGCAAGAACTATGCGTCTTTACTTGGCAACATGTCTTTGCTAGGCTGCGCGGGACATGACGCGCAGATATACAAAGCCCGACCTCGATGTCCAGAACGAGGCAGACTACCGCAATATCGAGATCGACAAGGTCGGTGTCAAAGACATCTCCTACCCAATCGGCGTGCTCGAGCGCTCCGGCGGCTCGCAGCGCACCGTGGCGCGTGTCAGCATGTATGTCAACCTGCCGCGCCAGTTCAAGGGCACGCACATGAGCCGCTTCGTCGAACTCCTCAACGAATACTGCGAGGACATGAGCACCACCAGTATCCCCGAGATCCTGCACCAGATGCGCAAGCGGTTGCAGGCCGGCGAGGCGCACATCGAGGTGACCTTTCCCTTCTTCATCCTCAAGCGGGCTCCTGTATCGGGGGCCGAGGGGTTGATGGCCTACGAGTGCACCATCCGCGGATTCGGCAACGACGAAGTTACGCTGGAGATCGAGGTCAAGGTGCCGATCACGGCGTTGTGCCCCTGCTCGAAGGCAATCAGCGATCAGGGCGCCCATAACCAGCGCGGCACCGTCAGCGTCCGCTTTCGCCAGACCCGCTTCGTGTGGATCGAGGAGATCATCGAAATGGTCGAGTCGTCGGCCTCGTGCGACGTCTTCTCGGTGCTCAAGCGCGAGGACGAAAAGTACGTCACCGAGCGCGCCTACGCCAACCCCATGTTCGTCGAGGACGTGGCCCGCGCCGTGGCCACGCGCCTGACGGCCCACACTGGCATCACTTGGTTCTCGGTGGGCGTCGAGAACTACGAATCAATCCACGCCCATAACGCCTATGCCTACCTGGAGCGTTCGCGTAATCCTTGAATCGAGGTGCACTATGTGTGAATCAAGCGCTTACCTGCAAGACGAGGACGGTCAGGAGGAGTTGCTGCTCGAGGACGTCGTCATGCTCAAACCCTCGGGCGGCCGGATTGTATTGATGAACATTCTGGGCGAGAAAAAAGAAATCGAAGCGAGCATCGATCAGATCGACCTGCTGAGACACAAGATACTGCTGCGCAAGCCATGAGGGGATACAAATAATATCGCGGGCGCTGCCGTCAGAACTTGAAGGTGCTCTTGAACAGATGGTAGGGCTGCGTGACGGTGCCAAAGGCGGCGCTCTGGCTGTGGGTGATGTCGAAGCTGGTGTGGTCGACGCCGACCTCGCCGCCCACTGACAGGTCGGCCCCGACGATGTTGCCGCCGGTGGGGTCGGAGATGCCCACTCCGGCCCGTACCCCTATCGTCAGGTTGGAGAAGTCCACGCTGAACTGGGCGAACACCGTCCCGCCGATCTTGACCGACAGCTTGCCGTTGTCCACTCCCAGGCTGCCGAGGGAATCCAGGGAGACCTCTCCCTTAAGTCCGTCGTTCTTGCCGTCGACTAGGGACTTGGCCAGTTTTTTAGCCGCGTCGGCCGCTTCCTGCGCCGCCTGGTCCATCTCTTGCCGCTTGGCCTCCCACTCGGAAAGATACTCTGCTGTCTGGCATACCGCGTCCACGCTTTCGCAATGGGCCTCGGCGCCATCGCGGGTGCCGTAAATGTGCGTCTGCACCAGGGCCGCTCCCAGAGCGATGTGCTTGCAGTCGACGCTGAGCGAGTTGTAGACAATGCTCGCCTCGAAGCTCACCGCCGCATCGGACATGCCGGGGAAGGCCGCCATCAGGGCTCCGGTCATCTTCAGCTCTCCGGCCACCATGTTGTTAAGCGCATCCCTCAGGTAAGTTGCCAGCGCCTGCTGATCAGCCGGCAAATCGCTGAGCATCAGGTATCCCCAGTCACCGCTGCAAAAGCTCTTGAAGCAGCCGCAACAGGGCTGCCCCGCAGCTTGACAGCAATCGCCAAGCTGCTGGCCCAGCAGGTCCTGATTGTCCGACCATGCCTGGAAGATCGTGTCCATGTCCGCGTACAACTTGTTGTCGATTACATCGCCGCGGTCAGCGTTCTCGGTTGTCAGGTTGGCGATGGTGATGAGCAGCTCGGGAGGAACGTCGGCGGGCATGTTCATGGTCAGGTTCAACATCTCCTGGATCAAGGCCTGCGCCTCCTGCTGCTTCTGCATGGTGAAATCGCTGCACTGCTGGCTGCTGGCAAGTTGCAGGGCCTGATTGATGTCGTTTTCGCACATCGCGTAAAGGCTGCCCTCGAGCCCGACGATGTAGTCTACCTGCTCAGCGCGATATTCCATCATGGCCGTGCGGGCCATCACGCTGTAGGGGGCGATATCGAGCGCCTCGGCGACCTCCTGCTGGGCCTTGTCGGCCTTGTTCTGGCAGGCCAGGGCGGAGGCCAGGCTCAGGCGCAGCAGCTCGTTCTGGTCGGCGTCATGGCTCTTGGCCGTTCTGAGCAGCCGCTCGGCGTCCTCGCAGCGCTGCTTCTCGATCAGGCCGACTCCGAGCTGGGACAGTGA
Source organism: Myxococcota bacterium (assembly GCA_035528415.1). Taxonomy (GTDB): domain Bacteria; phylum Myxococcota; class B64-G9; order B64-G9; family B64-G9; genus DATKYQ01. The sequence continues at coordinate 48,219 of DATKYQ010000085.1, forward strand.
GTCGGGATTGGCAGGTGCCAGCCGGGCCGATTGGGCCGAGGCCCACAGGGAGGCCGAGAGGTTGCCGTTGAATACGGCCAGCGCCCCGAACATGCGGTACATCCCGGCCTCGTTTCCCGGTTCGATGGTGGCCGGATCATCCGGGGGCGGCGGTTCGACCGGTCCCAGAATGCCCGAGCCGGTGTAGTTGTAGCCGGCAACGTATTGCCTGACCTGCTCGAAGCCATCGAGCTGAGCGGCGGTCGAGTCTTGTTCAACCTCCTGGATCAGGTCATCGCAGAACGAGACGACTTGATCTTCGCTCATCACCCCGCCCGAGCCCGATTGCGATCCGCATCCACCAAAAGCTCCAGACGCAAACACAAATGCCGTTACCCACAGACATGCTCGAATTTTCACGTTATTGCCCTCCGGAATGAATGATGGACACATACTAGCTCAGATCTCCTTCTAAGACAATCCGGATGACGTCCTGGTCGTCGTTGGACGGCGAGTTGACCCTGGCCGAGACCGGGTAGGCGTCCATCTCGGCGGAGGAAAAAGGGGCAAGCAACGGCTTGAGATCCGCGACCCTGGCGGGATCGGGATCGAGCCAGCGATCATATGCGGCGGCGGGCAGGATCACCGGCATGCGCCGGTGGATCGGCTGAAGCAGTTCGTTGGGACTGGTAGTGATAATTGTGAAGGTCAAGAGCGGCTTCTCCCCGTTCGGCTGATAACTCTCCCAGAGACCGGCCAGCGCGAATGGTCTTTCCGTTTTCAAACGGACGAAGTACGGAACTTTACCGTCGCCCGTGTCCTTCCATTCGAAGAATCCATCGGCCGGCACCAGGCAGCGCCGCTTTCGAAATGCTTCGCGAAACGAAGGCTTTTCGGTCAGAGTCTCGGCCCGGGCATTGATCAGGCGCGCGCCGATTTTCAGATCTTTGGCCCAGCCGGGAACCAGGCCCCAGCGAAACGATTCGAGCCTGCGCGGCGACAGATTGGGTACGACCATTGCTTGCTGCGTGGGCGCGATGTTATAGCGCGGCTTCAGATCAACGTAGCCCGAGCCCAGATCGAAGGCCTGTAGATCCTGCGGAGTGAGAGAAAAAAAGGCGAATCGGCCGCACATCTCATTCGGCCGTGGCGGCGGCGATGATGCCCCGCATCACCTTGCTCAGTTGCGCCGGTATGCCGTTTTGAAATACGAGTTTGCCCGCCAGGTCGGCCTCGACGAAGGCAGGATCGAATGGAACGCTGCCCAGAAGCGGCATGTCTCCCAGCGCCTTGGCGATCGCCAGCTCGTCGTCCGCGCTGCGCACTTTGTTGGCCACGGCCGCGACCCGCTCGAGACCGATATCGGCGGCCAGCTTGCGAACCATCTTGGCGGCGTTGATCGAACGCGAGCCGGGCTCGACCACCGTCAGCATCAAGTCGACCGCTCCGGCGGTGGCGCGCCCCAGGTGCTCTACCCCGGCCTCCATGTCCAGCACCAGCGCCTCGTCCTGGTAGAGCAACAAGTGTTGCACCAGGTTCTTCAAAAGAATGCTTTCGGGGCAAACACAACCCGAGCCTCCCGAATCGACCGTGCCCATGACCATCAGGTGCACGTTGTCGTGGACCTTGGCAAAACGCTCGGGGATATCGTCGACCCTGGGATTCATCTTGAAAAAGCCGCCTAAAGTCCCCGGCTTGGCGCCGGTGCGCTCGAAGATGAAATCCTTCATTTCGGACAGGGGCACTATGCTCATATGATCCGGAAAGCCGAGCGCCCCGCCAAGGCTGGCTACAGGATCGGCGTCCACCGCCAGCACCCGCCGTCCGTCTTTGGCCAAGTGCCGAATCAGCAGGGCGGCCACGGTTGTCTTGCCAACCCCACCCTTACCGCTTATTGCCAGCTTGATTGCTTTTTGGCTCACGACCAGGCCCATCGCAGCTCCGCCAGATCTAAAAATAACCTGCGTTGGACTCAGCAACTTCTTCGCAGAATGCGAAGAAGTTGCGCAGTAAGAGTCTATAAATCGAGCCAGGAGTCGCTGTAGAGCGTCTGTCCCAGGAGCATCTTGGTCGTCTTTGCGAACCTGAGCTTTTCCTCGTCGAGGCTGGCCAGATCCGGTTCGTTGCCGTCCATGATCTTGCCGATCAACTCCTCGATATCCGGCCGGCTACCCTTTGCCAGAGCGAGAATCTCGGTATCCAACCCGTCCAGGATGGCGCCTGTCAGCCCGGCGTGCTTGAGCATCAACAGGTAGCACTGGTTGAGCAGCGGGCGCAGGTTGTCCGGGGAACCATTGGAAACGTTGGAAAGCCCGCAGGTGTTGGAGTAGTCGGGCGACATCGCGCCCAGCATGCCGATGAACTCGGTGCACGAACCTACCTGCTGCTGCTGGCTGGAGACCGGCACCACGATGGGATCGATCCACACGTCGCCGTGGGGAATGCCGAACTCATCGCCCTGGGCCATCAACATGGCCGCGTTGGCGGCGCGCTCGTTGGAGTCGCGCGGGATACCCTCGGTTCCCAGCACCAAAGCAACCGCGCCCGAGTTGTACTCCTTGGCCAGCGGCCAAAGGGCCTCCATGCGCTCGGGCCTGGCGGAGATCGAGTTGATCACGGCTTTGCCGGCCGACGACTTGTGGGCCTTCAGACCGGCCTCGATGGCCTTTACGTTCGATGTATCCAGGTACAACGGCAGGTCGGCAACCTCCTGGACGGTCTTGACTACCCATTCCATCAGCTCTTCACCGCCCTTGCGGGCCGGGCCCAGGTTGATATCAAGCAAGTCCGATCCATTGGTTGAAAGCTTCTCGGCCAGTTCCTGGATGGGTTTCTTGTCCCGGTTCTTCATGGCCGGACCGATCTTCTTGGACATCACATTTATATTCTCGGCAATAACTCTGAACATGACTTCCTCCCTGGCAGGACTCGGCCTCACACGGCAAATCCTACGAATAGTTCTCCTTCAGATAGGCCGGGATGTTGGCCGCCTCGCGCGGACCAACGTTCACCGTCCAGTCGGAGCCGACTTCTTCCTCGAGGTCGCCCTGGATAACGGCCGCGTAACCCGGGATGATCAGGTTGCGCTTCTGGAGTTTGTCCTTGATGCCGCTCTTGTTGACGAAATCGCCCAGCACGTCGCCGACGAACTTGCCGGCGGCCCAGGCGGTCAATACCGAAAGGCCCTCTGTATCCAAGACCGCTAAATAGGCCGGAACGCGGCTGCTCTCGATCTCGCCGGAGACGACGAAGTAGGTCAGCGAGAAGTTCGAGGTGCACAGCACCGGGCTGTCAGGGCCCGGGTTGTTGATTTCGTAGATCTTCTGCTCGGTCTTCATCGGCCGCTGCGGATCGGTGTAGATGTTCAGGCGCTCCAGGAGCAGGTTGAAAATGTTCTGCCCGGTGAAGTCGGAGAGCACAATGATGCCGGCGTACTTGGCCAGTGCCATAGAGGCGTAGACGTTCTCCATCATGAAATCGTCGGTCATCTCGAACGGCAGCACTATCGTCGGATAGCCCAGGAACTTGAATTTCTTCTGGATGGCCACCTCGCGAATGCGAATCTGGTCGTGCATCACCTGCTTAATCCTGCGCGAGCCGGGGTCGATTACCAGATCTTCGACGCCGGCAGCGTTCAGTTTCTTGGTAAGCTCGGCGAGAGCATCCAGATCGGACGCCTTGGCAACCAGGGGAAGCTTTTTCTCCTTGGCAATCTTGGCCATCTCGTCGGCGTTATCCGCCGTCGCCGCATACAGCAACGGGCGCCTGTCCCCGCAGGCATCCACTCCGGCGGACATTACCTCGGGGGACTCGCTCATCAGGATGATGGCGCGGCTGGTCTTCTCGCAGGCCTTCTTTGCCAGGGCCGCGAACTTGTCCTTGTCGCCTGACACCGAGCGCACGGCGACGGCGTCCCCTCGCAGGATCAGGCCCACGCGATCGTAAGACATCTCCATAAAACGCCTAAGCTTGCCGTCCACCGCCTCGTTCGACTCGTCGTCCGAGACAAGCACCGCCAACCCGGTCTTATTGAAAAATGTCTTCTCGTGCCTGAAGAGCACCGTCTCGCCGCCGACCTTGAAGGCCCCGTCGCCGCTGCCGATTTCCACCGTGCGAATCGGCGGGGCCGAGTCCGCGGCCAGCTTCTGTTTGGTCTCCTCGGAAACGTGGGGACAGGCGGACAACTCGGCCTTGCCCGCCGCCAGGTTCATGGCGAAGGCCAGGCAGGTGGGCACGCCACACTCCTTGCAATTTGTTTTTGGCAACATCTGGAAAATCTGAATACCCGTGAGACCCATGGTGTTCCTCCTTTCAGGCTCTACATCAAGGGGTCCATGCTCAGCGCAGGATGTTCTTTCTCGGTCAGGAAGGGGAGAATCTCCTCTTCGGTCGTTCCGACCGACTCGTCGGCAATTCTTTCGAGCAAGTCGGGAATGCCCTCGGCTGCCGCCCGTTTTTCGAACTTGGCGCGAATCTCTTCCTTGAGGTGCTTAGGCATCCAAACGATACGTTTAATGCCGCCCTCGGCGCGGATGAATTTCTTGCTTGAGATGTAGGTCTTGGAGTGGCCGACGAAACCGGGTGTCACCGCCCCGCCGCCGACGGCGCCGGCCAGGGTAGTGAACTTCATTCCGCAGGGGGTCATGCCGCCGTAGTCGCGGTCGACTGTCATGATGCCGTTGCAGGAAGGCGAAAGGGCCGCAATGCACTCGAAGCAGCCACAGGACGTCATCGGGGTGTCCATGATCGAATATGTGTTGTAGTACTCGATGTTGCCACGCGAGGCCTTCTTGATGAATTCGTTCACTCCCGCCCACTGCCCCTTGAGTTCGTCGATCATATCTCCCTTCTCGATCGGCTGGTTGGGGCCGGTGGGCGTAATCTCGAAGGCGGCCTTGCAATCGAGCCACGAGTAGGCTCCGCAAAGGCCGTTGCGCTCGGGCGTAACCACGCAGACATGGTTTGGAGCGAACGACTGGCACAGCGTGCAAGAGTAGAAAGTGCTTTCATCCTCGTCGTTCATGCCTTCGACGCGCTCGTCGCGCACGGCGTAGACCGCACGGGCCTGTTTGAGTATCTTCTTGACATTCTCCATTTCGGTGTAGATCTTCACCTGCACCTTGTCGCAGATGCTGCCGAAATCCTGGTGGTACTTGGCATGCAGGATGGAACCGAGGTGCTTGAACCTGAAGCCCTTCTCGAAGGCGTCCTTGCTAATGCGGTACCAGGCGATGTCGCGCTGGCCGATGTGCATGACGCCCTTGGCGTAGTTGATCAGATGGTGGATCTGGCGCTCCAGGATCGGCTCAAAATCGTCCTGCATGCCACGTCCGGCAACCTCGACCACGACGGCCATGCCCATCCGGGTGCCGGGTTCAAACTCGTCGAGTTCCGGCCCGATGACCTCGATCCTGCCGTCCACGACTTCTTCCATCGGCTTCGAGGTCGTCCACTCGACCACAGTGTCGGCTTTGGGCCCGCCCGCCTCGACGTAAATGTTCTCGCCGCGCACGCGCTCGCCCTCGAAGGCCGGGCCATAGGAGACCGGCACCGGCACCTCGGCCACGGTCACCTTAAGGCCGCGCACTTCGGCTGCCTTAGCGACGATCTTATCGTGTGGAATATTGGCCACCACGTGCTCGTAGGTGCAGATGCCGGTGGGCAGCACCTCGGGGATGGGCGTGTCGGCAATGATCGGGAAACCGAAATTGACCGCCCCCAGACCATTGGCGTACCACTCGTCCGAGACTTCTCCAAAGGTCAGCGCAAAGGCGAAGATGCGGTCTTTGTTGTAGATCAGGATCTTCCTGAAGTCTCCGGGCTCCAAGCCGCCGAAGCTTAAAGCCGCCCGGGTCGCGAAGCCGGCCGCGAAGCAGACCGAAGAGGTGTTGTCACCGAAAGGCACCAGGCGGGTGGGCCAGCCGATCTGTACTCCGGCTTCCTTGAGCTGGTCGGCCATGTGCCTTCCATTGGTGTCCGCGTGCATGAAGACGTAGAGGTTTTTCTCTTGCAGCTCGGTGGCGATCTTGACCGCCGTCTCAACGTCAGGCGGCGCGCCCAGGATGGCGGCGAAGCCCGGGGCGGTGCCGTCGACGAACTCGACCCCGCGCTTACGCAGGATGATGTCGTCGGCCGCGCCCAGCCATGGCCGCTCATCGGTGGGATCTTCGCCCGGCTGGTAGAAATCGGGGTTTACCAGGTAGTGATCGATGGCCTCCTCGATTTCCTCGGTAAAAAAGGTAGCCATCCCGGCATCGAGGGCCGGCGCCAGGTAAGGCAGGTGATGCACGGCCTTGACCGGCGGCGGAATGAGCGCCCGGCAGCGATCTAGCACCGGCCCCATGTCACCGACGGTCTTTACCGGCATGCCCAGGATCCCGTAGATCACAGGCAGAAAGTAGCCGGTGTTGGGAAAGGCGACTTCCTTGTCGGGCCCGTATTTTTTCAAGGCGTCTTTGTACTTTTTCTCGGTCCGCTCGAATATCTTCCTGGCGCCGCGGATACCTGCTGAAGCGATTATTTTCGACATTTAGCCGCTCCTTCTTTCCTGTGTGGTTCGTCTTTTTGCCCGCTCATCCGTCCAACTCGCGGCGCATGGCCATATCGAACAGCACGCGCTCCTTGCCCTTGTCGAGCCCCAGGGCACGGCGCTTCTTCTCGATGTGGTCAATCATCTTGCGCGTCTGAACCATCACGTCGGGGTCGTAATCCCACATTCCGCCGACTATGCCTTCATACTTGTTGAACAGCAGGTCGGTCAGCCCCGGGGCGCCCAGCGTTGGAAAGGCCGTCCCGAAAACGGTGTAGACGCCCGAGGCCACGAAGTACTGGCCGATCGAGATTGCCTTCTCGCTCATCCACTCGGGTGCCGCCCCGGCCGCCGGCAGGTCGGAGATATCGTCTCCCAGGCCGCCTTCCTTGACCACGGCGCTGGCCGCCATCAGGATGCGCGAGTTATCCACGCACGAACCCATGTGCAGCACCGGCGGAATACCGACCGCCTCGCAGACCTCGGCCAAGCCCGAGCCTGCGTACTTGGCCGCCTCGGGCAGCATCAGGCCGTCCTTGCCGCAGGCCACCGCCGAGCAGCCAGTCTGCAGCACGATGATGTCGTTGGCGATTAACTCCCTGACCATTGCCAGGTGGGCCTCGTCGTGGGTGGTCTTGGGGTTGTTGCAGCCGACCACGCCGGCAATGCCCTTGATGCGCCCGTTGATGATGTTGTCGTTGAGCGGTTTGTAGGCCGCCCGGAACATGCCGCCCAGCAGGTAGTTGATCGTCTCGTGGGAGAAGCCGACAACCATGTCGCTGGTTTCTTGGGGAATGTGCGTGGCGCCCCGGTTGGGATAGTTGTCGATCGCCATCTTGACGATCCTGCGGGCGATCGACAGGGCGTCGGCCTCCTCGAACTGGATGTGCTCGGCGCCGGGGATCTTGGCCCGGTAGTTGGTGGTGATGAACTTGGTGTGGTAGTTTTTGGACACTCTGGCCAGTGAGTCCATGATGCACTGAACGTCTACGGCCATCAGCTCTATCGCGCCGGTGGCCAGCGCCATCTCCTGCTGCAGGAAGTTACCGACAATTGGCACGCCGTGGCGCATGAGAAGCTCGTTGGCCGAGCAGCAGATACCTCCCAGGTTGATTCCCTTGGCGCCCTTCTCCTTGGCCAGCTTGATCATCTCGGGGTCCTGGGCCACAACCATCACCATCTCGGATAGCGTCGGCTCGTGCCCGTGGATGACGATATTGACTTCGTCTTTACTCAGCACGCCCAGGTTGCAGCGTCCCAGCACCGGCTGCGGGGTTCCGAACAATACGTCCTGGAGTTCGGTGGCCAGCATCGATCCGCCCCAGCCGTCGGCAAGTGCGCAGCGACTGGCTTGCTGCATCAGGTTGGCCGGGTCCTGGTCGACGCCGATAGCCGTGCGGTGCATCGCCTCGACTACCTCGCGGTCGACCCCGCGCGGCTCCATGTTGTGCTCTTTCCAGATGGCCTGGCGCTTGAGCGGGGCTCGCTTCAGAAAAGGAATCGGGCCATGCTGTTCGCCGAAGATGGAGAAGGCCTTCTCGCCGACATCGATGGCAATATCCTGCACCGCCCGGTCGCCGATCTCGATTCCGAAGTCCATAGCGATCTGCAAAAGTTTCTGCTCGTCTTTAATCTCGTAGCCCAGTGCCTCGCCCTTGGCTGCTGCCAAAAATGTCTCGGCAACGCCTCGGCCGTGGTCGGAGTGCGCCGCCGTGCCGGCGGCCACCATGCGCAGGAAGTTGCGCGCGGCTATCGTATCGGCGTCCACGCCGCAGACGCCGTATTTCGGCTCGCCGCCGAAGGGGTTCACTTGGCAGGGGCCCATCGAGCAGTTGCGGCAACAGATGCCACCCTGGCCGAAGCCGCACTGGGGCTGCTGTTTCTCGAGGCGATCCCAACTCGTGCCGCATTCCCATTCGGTGCACTCGCCCAGTAGCTGATTTACCGTCGGATCAACGCTTATCTTCTTGTCCACCATTACACTCTCCTTTTACATGCTGGCGATAATTTGCTCACATGTGTCCCTCGGCGGCCACTTTCGCGCCGTAGAACTTGCCCAGGCACTCGGAGCATGTCTCGAGCACCTCGGGACCGCCGTCGATGCGCCGGCGTACGAAATCGATGTGCTGGCGAGTCGAGACAGGCTTGCCGCAAATGCGGCAGGGCACCAGCTCGAACTCGACGTCCCAGTGCGGGATCTTCCTGGTCATGCCCGCATCGATCATCTCGATGCACTTGGTCGGGCAAACATGGGCGCAGGCGCCGCAACCTATGCAGGCGTCCGAGCCCTTGCCGTAGGCCGGCCCGACTTTTTTGGTGGCGCCGCGATCGTACATGCCGATGGCATGGGCGCCGATAACATCGCTGCATACCCTGACACACTGGCCGCAAAGGATGCACTGCTCTTCGGGGTCTTTGATCTCGAAGGCCGTTTGCTCAACTCCCAGGCGCTTGGCGAAGGAGATCATCTCGGCGTTCGCAGGTGTCCTGGCCAGCAGCAGCTCGGCCAGCGTCTTGCGCATCTCGGTGATCTCCTCGGTGTCCGTCTTAACGGTCAGGCCTTCCTCGACCGGGTAGACGCACGAGGCGACCAGCCGGCTCCAATCGTGCCGCTTCTCCGGTCTGCTGATCTCGACCATGCACATGCGACACGAGCCGCGCGGCTCGAGGGACTCGTGGAAACAGAGAGTAGGAATATCCACCTTGTTGCGCCGGGCCACCTGCAGCAGGGTCTCGCCTTCCTTGGCCGTGACTTTCTTTCCATCGATGGTAAGTTGCATCGCCTTCACTCCACCGAAATTGCGTCCTGGTTGCAGACGGCCTCGCACGCGCCGCAGCGCGTGCATTTGTCAGTGTCGATCGTATGCATCTTCTTCTTCTCGCCCGTGATGGCGTCCGCCGGACAGTTCTTCAAGCACAGCGTGCAGCCGTTGCAGTTGTCGTTGACGCTGTAGGTAATCAGCTCCTTGCAAACTCCCGCAGGACAACGCCGATCTGTGATATGTGTCTGGTACTCATCGCGGAAGTAACGCAGAGTCGAAAGCACCGGGTTGGCCGCGCTCTGGCCCAGCGCGCACAAGCTGGCCTTCTTCATTACCCGGGCCAGGCTCTCGAGCCTCTCGATGTCGTCTTCGCGGCCCTCGCCCTTTGTTATGCGATCGAGCATGACGTGCATCTGCTGTAGACCCTCGCGGCAAGGTACGCACTTGCCGCAGGATTCCTGGAGCAGGAACTCGATGAAGTACTTTGCGACATCGACCATGCAGTTGCGCTCGTCCATGACGATCATGCCGCCCGAGCCCATCATCGAACCGGCCGAGGTCAAGGTGTCGAAGTCGACAGTCAGATCGAGTTTTTCGGCCGGCAGGCAACCGCCCGAGGGGCCGCCGGTCTGTATGGCCTTGAACTTCTTGCCGCCGATGATTCCGCCGCCGATCTCCTCGACAATCTTCCGCAGGCTGATGCCCATCGGAACTTCGATCAGGCCGGTGTTGTTGACCTTGCCAACCAAGCAGAAGGCCTTGGTTCCCTTGGACTTCTCGGTACCCGTCGAGGCGAACCAATTAGCGCCATTTTTTACAATATCCGTAACGCACACCCAGCTTTCGACGTTGTTCAAGACGGTCGGCTTGTCATAAAGCCCCTTCTCGGTCGAATGGATGTACTTGGGACGCGGCTCTCCTATATAGCCCTCGATCGAACGCATCAACGCGCTCGACTCACCGCAGACGAAGGCCCCGCCGCCGCGGTTTATCTTGATCTCGAAAGAGAAACCGCTATCCAAGATGTTCTCGCCAAGCAGTCCCGCCCGGCGAGCCTCGTCGATAGCTTTCTCCATTCTCTTGACTGCCAATGGATACTCGTGGCGCACGTAGACGTAGCCTTGCGACGAACCCAACGCGTATCCTCCGAGCGTCATTCCCTCGATGACCTTGAAGGGATCGCCCTCCATGATCGAACGATCCATGAACGCGCCGGGGTCGCCTTCGTCTCCATTGCAGATCACGTAACGCACGTCTCCGGGCGCATTCAGACACGAACGCCACTTGCGCCCGGTCGGAAAACCGCCTCCGCCCCGGCCGCGTAGGCCCGACTTGTCGACCACGTCGACCACGTCGTCTGGTTTCATCTCGCCGAGCGCCTTGGATAAAGCCTGGTAGCCACCGTGGGCCAGGTAGTCGTCGATGCTCTCGGGGTCGATCACCCCGCAGGCTTCCAGCGCCAGGCGATGCTGCTGGTTGTAAAAGGTGATCTCGTCACGTCCCTTTTTGCGCTCCTTGGAGACGGGATCGCGGTACAGCAGGCGCTCAATCACCTCGCCCTTTTTCAGTGTCTCGTCGATGATGGCCGGCACGTCCTTGACCTTGACCCCGCAGTAGAGGATATCGTCGGGCATGACGTGCACCAGCGGACCCATCTGGCAGAAGCCGTGGCAACCGCTGATTGAAATGTAGTCTGGCCCGCCGTTGCCCTTATGATGCTCGCCGGCGCAGGCTTCCAGGGCAATCTCAACGGTCAGTCCCGCCTCGCGCGCCTGCTCGATCAACCGCGCGTGCACGTCGAGCGAACCGCCGGCCACACATCCCGTTCCGGCGCAGATAATCACGCGCCGCTTCACGCCACGGCGGGCCTCGGCGAGGAAATCTCTCCTGGTCTTCAACTCGGCTGCCGAAGAGAATCTCATGCCTTCTCTCCCTTGGTCACGAGTAACTTCTTGGCAAGATGCGGTTTCACTCCCGGGTGGTACTTGTCACCGACCAGGACCACCGGCGCCATGGCGCAGGCACCGACGCAGTTGACGATCTCCATGGTGTACTCGAAGTCCGCGGTCGTTCCCGGAGCCTTGATATCAAGCTGGCGCTCGAGCTCTTCCTGGATCAGTTGGGCACCCCTGACGTGGCAGGCTGTGCCCTGGCAAACCTTGATGATCGTCTTGCCGCGAGGAACCAGGCTCAAGGCCCGGTAGAAACTGGCCACACCGTAAACCTCGCTGAGCGGTAATCCAAGCCCCTCCGCCACCAGGCCGAGGTTCTCTTCGCTGATCCAGTTGTAATGCTCCTGGACATCCTGCAGCACGGCGATCAACGATGAACGATCGCGCCCGTGCCGGTCGATAATTCTGTCGACTTCCACGTTGCTCATCTCAGGCCTCCTGCGAGCGTCGCCCCGGTACGGTCTGGCCCGGTCGCAGCCGTCGCAGCATACCGGCAACGTCGTCGATGCTGCGGAAGGTCAGGCAGTCGGTTGGGCAGGCCTCGACGCAGGCGGGCAGTTTGCCCTGCGCCTGACGCCGCACGCACTGATCACACTTGAAGATCTCCCCGGTGTCCTCGCGCTGACGTATCACCCCGTAAGGACAGGCCACGACGCAGCTACGGCAGCCGACACACTTTCCGGCCAAGAAGAGTACCGGCATGTCCGGGCCGCCCTTGAAGAGCGCCCCGGTCGGACAGGCGGCCACGCAGGCCGCCGCGTCGCAGTGACGGCACTCGGTAGGTACGCCGGCTCCCTCGACGATCGTCAACCTCACTCGCGAGATGGGCGCCGGTACCTCGGCCATGGCGGTAAACAGCTCCTGCGACTGCGAGTGCTCCACGGCACAGGCCAGTACGCAGCGCTTGCACGTCATGCAGCGCTCGATCTCGACATGAACTCGACCTTTCAATTCGGAACCCTCCTCCGGCAACCTGTCAATCGGCCAACATCTCTCTCATCATCTGTCGAGCAAGCTTCAGCGCCTCGGGATGACGCATGATTAGGATGTCGGCGCCCGCGGCCAGCAGGGTGCTGGCGGTGGTGGCTTCCATCAGTATCCCGCGCGGGCGTGCCTCGCCCAGGTTCATCTCGCCGTCGGGTAGCTTGGCCTCCTTGGTCTTCCAGACCTCCTTGCCCAGGTTGCAGTACATCGGGAACTGCAGCCGCTCGTCCTGTTGGGTGAGCGCAGCCGTGCGGGCGCGCTCGATGACCGAGTAGGAGTACTCGAGGCCGTAACCCAGGCCGCCCACGGTGGGATCGATCAGGAGGTTTTCATTCGTTACGCCCAGGTTGCCGAGCAGCACGTTGAGTTGCTTGGCAAGGTTGATATCGATCGGGCTAGACGCGATTGCCACGTGCTTGTAGGCCAGGCAGGCAGCGCCGAGTTGCTTGTGATCACCTTCTTCGACCGGACCGATGCACAAACGCTTGCCGGTAAACTTCTCAGCCACGGCCCTGAGCACCTCGACATCCTTGTCGTTGTTGGCCGTGCCCCAGACCGATACCGGTACATCGACGGCCTCAACGACCTTGCCGACGACCTCGACGGCATGATCAGCGCCGAGGTTCTTGTCGTTGGGGTCGGTCCCCTGCAGGTAGACCTGAACCATGTCGGCGCCAAACTCGACGCATTTTTTCGCCCAGGCGCCCGGGTCTTTGACGACATCGCCGTAGACCTCGAGCAGATGCGGCGCCCAGTCTTCGGGCTCGTAATCCAGAACCTCGAGACCGAAGCGCGGCTCGTGCGGCATCTCGCCTTCAAAGGTATAAAACGGGAAAGCCGTCTCGCCTCCGACGACAAAAGACTTGTCACCCTGGCCGATCGTTATTTTTCGAACCGAACCCGAGTAAGCCCTCTTGGGCAAATCAACAGCCATAACAACTCCTCTCTGCCTCGCGGGCACTTGCCGTCATCGAATCTTTCGGTGTTAAAAACGCATATCAGGCCGGAGTCTTGCGGCGCTCAGAACCGTACCAGTCGTCCGAGAACCAGTAACGCTCGCCGTTTTTGAGATAATTCAACATCTGCTCGCGGCTATTGAGCTTGTCGCGCCACCTGGCTGCTTTTTCAGGCTTGCCGTCCTCGTAGGTTTCTCCGAGGATCTCAACCTCGGTACCATCGAACCTTTTCTTCTTGATCTTCTTGTCATTGGCCATGGAAACCTCTCGTAAAAGCTTGGCAATGATCCGAAACGCCCCCGGGAACCACAACAAACGGTCTGCTTGATTACACTGCTCGAAATCTCTTTGCAAGCACTTTTTCTGCTTATAAAACCAGTCTATAGACTCGATAGAAGTTTATCGAAAAAAGAGGCGGGTAAAAAAAGCCACAGCATACTGAAATATGTATGAATATCAGAGCTTCGTGAATCTAGAGCACTTTCTTGATAGCTCCGATGACTGCTTGATACGACGAAATCGAGTCCGGCAGGCCAACCAATGAATCTCCGCGCGCATCGGCGTTGGCAATCTCAGGATCTACGGGGATCGTCACCAGCAGTTCGAGGTTAAATCGCTTGATCTCGGCCAAGACCTCGGGCGCCACCTCGCCCGGCGTGCGATTCAGCACAGCGTACCTCTTCTTCACCTTTATATCCAACTCGTCCGCAATCGTTGAAATGCGTCCCGCGGCCCGTGCGGCCTTGACTGAGTGATCACAAACTATAAACAAGATGTCTACGTTCCTGGTGGTGCGCCGGCTGAGGTGCTCCATGCCGGCCTCGTTGTCGACCACCACGTAAGGGTAGTCATCGGAGAGTATGTCGAGGAAGTTGCGTAGCACGTTGTTGAGGTAGCAGTAGCACCCCGGGCCTTCCTGGCGGCCCATCACCAGCAAGTCGATCCCCTGCCCCTCGTGCAAGGCAATGTTGAGCTGTCTTTGCAAGACGGCCTCCTTCGACATGCCGGCGGGAATATTGGCCCGTTCGTCGAAGAAGTCTTCGCGTAGCATTCCAATCGTCTGTTCGACCTCGATGCCCAGCGCCTCGCCAAGTGTGTAGTTGGGATCGGCGTCAACCGCCAAGATCGGTGTCTTTCCCTTCGATAAGAGATACTTGATTGCAAGTGCGGCGATGGTGGTCTTGCCTGTACCGCCTTTGCCGGCTACGGCAATCAGTTTGCTCATTATTTTATAGACATCTTCGCGGCGCGCACGGTGTTCATCATCAGCATGGTGATGGTCATCGGGCCGACGCCGCCGGGCACGGGTGTGATGGCCGAAGCCTTTTCGGCCACCGGCCCGAAGTCGACGTCGCCGCACAGTTTATCCTTGCCCGACTCGGTCTTGCCGATACGGTTGACACCCACGTCAATGACCACCGCGCCTTCCTTGACCATGTCGGCGGTCACGGCCTTGGGCTTTCCGGCCGCGACGATCAGGATGTCGGCCCTTAAAGTGTGCTCTTTCATGTTCTTGGTGCGCGTGTGGCAGACGGTGACGGTGGCGTTGGCGCCCTTGGACTTCTGCATCAGGATGGCGGCTACCGGCTTGCCGACGATGTTCGAGCGCCCGACTACGACAACGTCCTTGCCCTCGGTTTCGATTCCCGAGCGCATCAGGATCTGCTGGCAGCCGTGCGGCGTACAGGGCAAAAAGTTGGGCTTGCCGATCAGCATCTTGCCGACGTTGGTGGGATGGAAACCGTCGACGTCCTTGTCGGGCCGGATGGCCAGAAGCACTTTCTCCTCGTCGATGTGCTTGGGAAGTGGAAGCTGAATCAGGATGCCGTGCACCTCGTCCGACTTGTTCCACTCGTCGATCAAAGCCAGCACGTCGGCCTCGGAGGTTTCCGCCGGCAGGCGCTTCTCGATAGACTTGACGCCCAGCTTCTCGCAGGTGCGCACCTTGGAACGCACGTAAACCTGCGAGGCGGGATCCTCGCCCACCAGCGCCACGGCCAGACCCGGGACGATGCCGTGTTTCTCTTTGAGTTCTTCGATTTCGACCTTCAGTTCCCTGCGGATGTCCTTGGCAATCTCCTTACCACTCAAGATTCTTGCGCTCATCGTCAGCTCCTTTTCTCCAGTGACGTCATCGCGAATTGATTTCTCTCAACCAGCGCGACGCAGTTTATGGCAGGCCGGGACGCTGGTCAAGACCGGTATGAAAGGTCTCCCGCTTGACAGCAAAAATGGCGAGTGCTAGTTCAGAACGTAATCGTATACGGGATTCCACCGAAAGGAAGGCGCGTCTTGAGCGAACATGTTACGCAATCACTGGAAGGAGTTGACCCGCTGATTCACGACATGAGTAGCCGCGAGGCGGAGCGGCAGCGGCGTAAGATCATTTTGATCGCTTCCGAGAGCATCTGCCCGGCCTCGGTTCGCGAGGCGTTGGCCTCCGAGTTCGGCAACGTCTACGCCGAGGGCTACCCTTCGCCGCGTACATTTTTCGAGCCGCCCGAGCGCTTGTCGTCGTTCGGGCATCAATTGGCCCACTACCGGCGCTATTCCAACCGGCGCTACTACAAGGGCTGCGAGTACGTCGACATTCTCGAATCTACCCTGCGCCGGCGTACGGCCGAGTTGTTCGCCAACAAGCGGGCCTCGGCCGACAAGATCTTCGTAAACGCCCAGCCGCTTTCCGGTGCGGCCGCCAACAACGCCGTCTACAACGCCTTCGTCAAGCCGGGCGACACGGTCATGGGGCCGTCTTTGACCCACGGCGGTCACCTGACCCACGGCTCCGAGGTCAATCGCTCGGGCATCGCGCACAACATCGTGCCCTACGAGGTCTCGCGTTCGGGTAAGCTCGACTACGACTACATCGCCAAGCTGGCCACAGAGCATAAACCCAAGCTGATCATCGGCGGCTTTTCGGCCTATCCCTGGGACGTCGACTGGCAGAAGCTGCGCGCCGCGGCCGACGGCGCGGGCGCCGTGCTTCTGGCCGACATCGCCCACCTGGCCGGCATGGTAGCGGCCGGCCTCTTGAACAACCCGGTCGGCATCGCCCATGTCGTAAGCTTCACCACCCACAAGACGCTGTGCGGCCCGCGCGGCGCCATGCTGCTTTCTACCGATCCGGAGATCGCCCGGCGAGTCGACATGGGCGTCTTCCCCGGCGAGCAGGGCGGACCTCACATCCACCAATTGGCAGCCAAGGCTGTGGCCATGCGCATCGCGGCCTCCGATGAGTTCAAGGCCCTGCAACACGGCGTACTTGAAAACACACATGCTTTGGCCGAGGCATTCGAAGAAGAGGGTCTGACCCTGGCCTACGGCGGAACAAACACCCACATGTGCCTGCTCGACCTGCGCAAGGTCAAGACCCCCAACGGACAGCCGCTTACCGGCGAGATCGCCTCGCGCATCCTCGACCTGGCCGGAATCGTCTGCAACAAGAACACTATCCACGGCGACACTAACGCCATCCATCCTTCCGGCCTGCGTTTCGGCTCTACCTGGGCAACCCAGCGCGGCTTCGGCCCGCCCCAGATGAAGAAGCTGGCCGCGCTGATCGCGCGCCTGATTCGCGGCATCCATCCCTTCAGCTACATCGGCGGGCGCATCGACTGGGGGCGCGGCAAGATCGAACAGAAACTCCTCGAACAAATCTCAGCCGAGGTGAGTGAACTGATCGCCGAGGTCGACGCGCCGCCGGCCGGTGAACTCACCAGCGGCTACCCGCACTTCCCGCCGTCATCGAAAGCAGGCGAGGCAGCGGAGCGTCCAACCCCGCTGGCCTCGCTGCACAAGAGCCAGGCCGTAAAGGTCATACCCAAGGACGGCTGGCTGGTGCCCGGGAACTACGGTGACAAGGGCAAGGAAATCGATGCGCTGCGCGAGGGCGCGGCCCTGCTCGACGCGGGCGGGGCGCTGCTTCTCGGCCTCGGGCGCGGCCGACCCGGCCAGCTTCTGGAGTGCGCCTGCAGCACCAGGATCATCTCGCTGCCCGCTGGACGGGCGAGCGCAACCTGGTTGCTCGACCCTGATGGACATCTCTTGGCTCCGGCCATGGCGGTACGTCTTACGACTGACGAGGCCGGCTACGACCGCTTTATGTTGCGCGTCGAAACACGGCAGCCTGAAGAGATTAGCGCCTGGCTGCGCGGCCTGTCCGACGGCTACCTGCTTCACGACGAGGACATCTGGATCAAGTGCGAAGGCCCGGCCGTGATCGAGGATCTTTCCGTACCGGGCGAGGATCGCGATCCTACAACCTGCCTGGGGCTGCGCGGCCCCAAGGCCGCCGCTGTAGTCGAAAAGGCGCTGGGCATAAGTCCGCCCGAACAGGGCGCCGCCGTCGAGCACGATGAGTTGGTGGTGCTCAATCGCCCGGCAGGCGTAACACCAGGCTTCGACGTCTTCCTGCCCGTCCCGTCCGCCGCCGCCGTCTGGTCACGCTTGGTCGAGGCCGGGGCGCAGCCCGCGGGCTGCCAGGCCGTCGCCGAGGTATTCGACCGAGAAGATCATCCGGGATCCGAAGAAGTCGATCTCGGCAAGCCCTTCTTCGTAGGCCAAAAAGCGCGTATGAAAGACGCGCCCGCGGACAAGCCAAAAGCCTTCGAATGGAACCCGCCCGAGGCGCCGCCTTTGGAAACCTGCCTGATCGGCGAACACAGGAAGCTGACTTCCGCCAAGCACCTGGTGCCCTTCGCCGGCTGGCTGATGCCGGTCATGTACTCGGGCATCCTGGCCGAACACGAGGCGGTTCGCAACAGGGCCGGCCTGTTCGACGTGGCCCACATGGGCCTGCTCGAGTTTCGCGGCCCGTTCGCCGAGCGTTTTCTAGATCTGCTGACCAGCAACTACGTGCCGATGCTGTGTCCCGGCCAGGCGCATTATTCTTACCTGCTGGCCCACGACGGCCGCTGCATCGACGACATAATTGTCTACCGCCTCGAGCGCGAGCGTTTCATCGTGGTGGTCAACGCGGCCAACGCCGACGAGGACGAGGCCTGGTTCCGCGCCGTGGCCGGCGGCGGGATGCTGCTCGACGAGCGATTCCCGCGCCTGGCCATCGAGGGCGATCTCACCATCCGCAACCTCAAGGACCCCGCCTGCGGCACAGACTGCCGCGTCGACCTGGCCATCCAGGGCCCGCGCTCGCTCGATATTCTGTCAGCCGTATCGGAGCCTGCCTCTTTCGTAGAAGACCTTTCCCGGCTGCGCAAGTTTGAATTACTTTCGGGCACCGTCTGCGGCGGTCCGGCCATAGTCAACCGCACCGGATACACCGGCGAGGAATTGGGCTACGAGATCTTCGTACATCCCGATAAGGCGCCCGCGGTCTGGAACGCGCTGCTCGAGGCCGGCTCAGATGCGGGTATCGTACCCGCCGGGTTGGGCGCCAGGGACACGCTGCGCACCGAGGCCGGATTCCCGCTGCACGGGCACGAGTTGGCAGGAGCGCACGCCATCAATCCGATCGAGGCCGGCTACGGCTCCTACGTCAAGCTGCACAAGCCCTTCTTTGTCGGACGCACGGCGGCGCTCGACTGGCACCAGAACCGCAGGCGAACAGTAGTGCGCTACGAAGTCTGCGAAAAGGGCGGCAAGGTGCTCAGACCGGGCAACCCGGTTCTGGCCGCACGGCGCGGCGAGTACGCGGGCGTCGTAACCTCGGCCACATCCACCGGCCAACGCCAGGTTGGGCTGGCCTTGATTGACAGCAAGTTCGCCCGCGAGGGCAACGATCTGTTCATCCTGCCGATAACCGATCACGACAAGGCCCCGCCCGCGCGAACCCCGCTCGATCTATCGAGTGGCGACTGGATGACCATTCCGCGCAGGGCTTCTATCCTGCCGCGTTTCATGAGCGCCGGGGAAGAGCCGTTGAATTGAAGCGCGATACTGGAACGTACCCATTGTGTATCGACAATAGTGAGTAGCTGCGTCATAGGATGATCCTCTGACGGAATATTGTCGAGGGACACCTGTCGCCGGTTTATCCAACCGGCTCTTCGGGCTCGGTCTTGGCCTTCTCGAAACGGATACGGGTGACCCGCGATTTCTCCGTACCAGTGACCGTCACCGAGTAGGGTCCCACCTCGAGTTTCTCGCCGTCTTCGGGTATGCGCCCGAGCTTGGCTATCACCAGGCCCCCGATGGTGTCGGCCTCGTCTTCCAGATCGAGCCCCAGGGCGTCCTCCGCCTCCGGGAGGGCGACCGAGCCGGCCATCTCGAAGACATCTGAGGAAACCTGGAGTATCGTGGACTCCTGCTGGTCGAATTCGTCGCGGATGGGACCCACGATCTCCTCCAGGGCGTCCTCCAGAAACGCCAGCCCCACCGTGGTGCCGTGCTCGTCGGCCACCAGGGCACAGTGGGTCTGCTGGCGCTGGAGGCTGAGAATGAAGCGGGACAGCGGCATGGTGTCGGGCACCGTAGGGCACGGGCGCATCACCGCATCCGGGTCGGGCGTTTTGCCTGCCAGCATCTGGGCCAGGATATCCCGGGCCAGGACCAGGCCCTTGAGGTGGTCCAGGTCAGGATCGCCCAGTGGAAACCGGGAGTGTCCGGCCTCCAGGATGGTTCTCAGGTTCTCCTCCCGGGTGTGGGTGGTCGAAAGAAAGACGACCTCGATCCGCGGGACCATCATGTGCCGGACCTCCAGCTTCGCCAAGGAAAGTATGTTTTCACTGAACACCTTCTGCCTGGCTGAAAGCTGCCCCGACAGGGCGGCGGCATTCAGGATCGAGCGCAGCTCGGCCAGATCGTAGGAGCTCTGGTGGGCTTTATTCGCCGAGACGCCTGCCAGCCTGGCCATGGAGTTGGAGATCTTGCTCACCAGCCAGATCATGGGCTTGAAGACCGCGGTAAACAGCCGCAGGGGAGTGGAGAGCAGCATGCTTGCGGACTCGGCCTTCTGGATCGACCACATCTTGGGAGCTTGCTCGCCCACGGTCATGTGCAGCAGGGTGATGATGGTTAAAGCGATGGCCAACGCCAGCGGATGAACCCAGGAAGCTTCTGCGATGCCTGCCCCGAGAGCGGCGGCGCCCTCAATCAGCAGACTGGCCACCGCCGGCTCGGCCAGCCAACCCAGGATCAGGCTGGACAGGGTGACACCCAGTTGGCAGGCCGACAGGTAAAGATCAAGCCGCCTGAGCATGGTGTTCACCGTCGCGGCCCGGCGGTTGCCCCGGTTGGTCAGATCCTGCATCCGGCTGGGCCGCACCTTGACCAGGGCAAACTCGGCCGCCACAAAGAATCCGTTGAGAAACAGAAACACGAAGGTGGCCAACAGCTTGCCTATCGTGAATCCGGATTCCCAGGCTTGGTCTGCAGGTATGTCCATAGTCTCCGGCGCCGACGCTATTACGAACCAACTCCGGCGTCAAGGCCGGCCAGCGCATCCAGGTTTGTCTATCAAGAGGTTCGCTAAGTCTTGCTTCGATTGGAGGAACATGTTTGGCTGGTCCACAGATAACCTTCTGCGGAGTGCGAATATGAACGTGAGACTCTTTCTGTTGATTGGCCTGGGGTTTCTTACTGTCGCCTGTTCCGGATCGACTCCCAAGCCTCAGGGCGAAGCCCGATCCCCCAAGGCCGGCGGAGAGACCCGGATGCTGTTTCCCCGGATCATGCACGAGATGCCCGCCAGCGGCGTTCTGGATCTGGGGCCGGTGATCGTGCTCAGGGACGTCTCCGGACTGGATACCATGACGGTTCTGCAGGAGGCGGCCGAGCGGCTGGGGGCGGATGCATTCGTGCTGGAGCATAGCACGGTCAGTGCGGCTTACCCGGTCCAGACCCAGCAGGTGGGTTCTTTCTTGGAAACCTTCGACGGCACCACCTACCAGGTCAGCACCTTCGTGTACCGTGGATCCGCCGGCGCGCACGGGGGAACCGGTACCTCCGAGAAGAACTTCTACCGGGCGATCCGCTTTGTCGACGGGGACCCGGCAACTTGCCAGCTGGACACCGAGCGTCTGGGCCCGGATATCGCGATCCTGTTCGAGGGCGTCAAATCGCTCAAGGAGCAACTGCGAATCCTGAGCGTGCTGGCATCCCGGGGGGTGATCAGCGGGAAAACCTTGCGTGAGGTGCGCAAGCACTGCCTGGACCAGGTGCCTCGCAAGAAGCCGAAAGAAAACGACGGTTCTTAGAAGGACGAATGGAGTCGGGTCTGGTCACTTGCCACTTATCCTGTGCGTTAAAGCGTTCGATCCAATCTTTTAGCGGAGGAACTATCTCTTTGTTCCGCGTTTCTCGAGTCTCTCAATCTCGCTAAGGGCCGGAGCGGGATCGGCCATCAGCGCCGCCGCCTCGCGCCACCAGTGTATGGCCTGTTGAATGTCTCCCCTGCTTTCGGCCAGGCGCGCCAGGCGCACGCGAATCGCCTGCCAGTCGGGATCGTCTTGGGCCGCCTCGATATACAGTCTTCGCGCCCGTTCGAGTCGGCCGCGACGTTGAAAGAGCAGCCCCAGGTTGGCCCGTGCCCTGGCACCGCGCCCGGGGCCGGCGATCTCTATCGCGTGCTTGAAATATTTCTCGGCCGCTCCCATGTTGCCGCGCTCTCCCGCCGCCTTGCCCATCAGGTTGTAGCCCACCACCAGCGCCTGGTTGGCGGCCCGGGCCGAGGTCAGCGGCAACTGGGTGACGGCGAAGGCCGCGGCCAGTGCCAAGAGATGCGGCCATGTGCGCCGTGCTCCCCTGGCGCGGATCGTACGCGCGAATTCGACCATTCCCAGCCCGGCCAGTGGAATAAACGCCGCAAGCAACAAGATCCGGTAACGATCGGCGACGTAGAAGGCGACCAGAGTCAGCATGTATGCGCCGGCGCAGCCGAGCAGCAACCCGACCCCGGCGCGGCGACGCCAGCCGAACCAAACCCCCAGCACGGCGAAGGGAAAGACGATGCCGAAAGAAAGCAAGTAGCCTAGAATCGGCGCCACTTCCTGGGCGAAGACGTAGGGATAGTGGATCGGTCTTTCAACCGAGTTCAGCTCTAGCAACAGCTTCTTGCCGGAAAGCCAAAGCGCCTGTCCCGGGTGTTCAGCCCAGAAGTCGAGCCCTCGATGCCACCAGTAGGCCGACACCTCGGCGGGTGTAAGATCGCGGCCCGCGTCTCGCTCGGCTAGAAGGGTCAGCGAGCGCCGGTAGGCGGCGTGATCACTGTCGTCGATGCGCATGCCTTTGGGAATGTGAAATCCGCCTGTAGCCTGGGGGTTGTTGCCGATGAAGAAGCTGTGTCCGCCCGAAGAAGAAACCGGCACGAAACCTTGTCCACTGACGGCGTTGTGGATCCAGGACGGCGAGAGACCCAGAATGACTCCCCCGACAAGCAGACCAGCAGACAACCAGATCCAGCGCCAAGGCCGGATTCTCATAAGCAACCAAACCAGGCCGGCTGGAAGCATGACCAGCAGGTTTGGCCGGCCCATGCAGGCCAAACCCAATAACAGCCCGCCCACAATGAGCACCCAGGGCTTGCTCCGCCTGACGGCCACCAGCAGGCACCACAGCGCCCCGGCCGTCAAGGGCAACGTCAAGGCAGGAGCTAACAACTGCCCCTCGAAAAACACCTGCGGTCCGTACAGCGCCGCGATCGTCCCGGCCAGGCGCCCGGTCCAGCGACCGGCGTCACCACCCTCTGAAAGCTCGCGCCCCAGCCCATAGAACAACACCGTCGTGCCCACTCCGATCGCAAGCTGGATTGTGCGCACCGTGCCGACGTCCGGACCGAACAGCCAGTAGACGCCCGCCAGAAAATACGAGTAGAGCGGCTGGTAGAGGAAAGATACCAGCGAGTGGTCGGAAAGTAACGCAAGCGCCGTCTGATGAAAGTTCAGCTCATCGCCGACCGGCGAAGAAAAAATCGGCGTCCCCGCCCAGCGCGCAAGAAACAGCAACCTGACGCTGACGGCCAGGCTGCAGATGGCCACGACTGCAAGCATGTCATGTTTGCTGCGCTGGTCCGGCTCAGCCATCACTTTGGTCGCCGGCCTGCAAACAGATTGAACTTGAGAATGGCGAAGATCGCTTCGAGGCCGTCCTTGACGCCGATCTTCTTGCCGGCTGCGTAGCCGCGTCCGGAGTAGCCGATGGGCACCTCGCAGATTCGCGCCCCGGCGCGCGCGAAGTGGGCGGTCAGTTCGGGCTCGATGCCGAAGCGCTCACTCTCGAATCGCGCGCAGTTGATCAGCTGGGCGCGGAACATCTTGTAACAGGTTTCCATGTCGGAAAGATCGAGACCGGTAACCAGGTTCGAAAGCAGCGTCAAGAAGCGGTTAGCCAGAGCGTGGGTGAGCTTGAACTCGCGCCGCGCCCCGCCCAAGAAGCGCGAGCCGTAGACGACGTCCGCCCGGCCCTCGCGTATCGGCGCGAGCAACCTGGGGTATTCGGCGGGATCGTATTCCAGGTCGGCGTCCTGGATCACGACTACGTCACCGCTGACGTATTCGAGTCCCGTGCGGATGGCGGCCCCCTTTCCGCGGTTGCGCGCGTGGCGCACCAGGCGTATCTCGGGGCTCCGCCCGGCAAGTTCTAAAAGCTTGGCATGGCTGCCGTCCGAGCTGCAATCATCGACGACAATCAGCTCCATGGGGAGTTCGACTTCGAGTACCCTGCCGATGATCTTCTCGATGGTGTCCCGCTCGTTGAAGACGGGCATGATGACCGAAAGCTTCTCCACGCGCGGCATATTATCCCAGCAGTGCCGGGTACACAATCGGAAATCGGCCAGGATACTCTTGACTATCACCCATCCAGTTCCTAACCTTTGGCCAATGAGAATCGCCGTCATCGGCCCAGGCGCCATGGGTTGCTTGTTTTCCGCCTACCTCAGCCAGGGGGGCCTGGATGTAACCCTGCTGGACTGCGACCCTGAAAGGGCGCGGGAGATTGCCGTGCGCGGGATCGGCATCGAGGGTGTGCGCGGCAAGCATCTGGTCGAGGTCAAGATCACTACCGACGCGGCCGCACTGGGGCCGGTCGATCTGGTGATGGTATGGGTCAAGGCCTACCAGACGGAAGAAGCCATGCGGCAACACCGGGCGCTGGTCGGCAAGGACACCGCCGTCTGGAGCGCGCAGAACGGGATCGGCAACACACAGGCACTGGCCCGCGTCGTGCCGGCAGACCGCGTGCTCGGCGGCAGCACAACCATGGGCGCTAATCTTTTAGGGGTCGGCCGCGTGCATCATGCGGGTCAGGGAGACACTTTCATCGGCGAGCTGGACGGTTCGGAAAGCTTGCGCACTGAGCGAATCGCCGAGGCACTGTCTGGCGCCGGAATCGAAGTCAAAGCCAGCCGGGAGATCCGCCGCCTGATGTGGAGCAAGCTGCTGGTCAACGTGGGAATCAACGCGCTGAGCGCGATTCTCCAGGTGCGTAACGGAGTGCTCGTCGAACACGCGGAAAGCCGCGATCTGATGCGGGCCGCTGTCGACGAGGCCCTACGCGCGGCGGACGTCCAGGGGCTTGAATTCGATTCTGGTGAGATTCAGACCCTTGTGGCTGATGTCGCCCTGCGCACCGCCGACAACCGTTCGAGCATGTACCAAGACATCCAGGCCTGCAAGCGGACGGAAATCGATTTCATCAACGGTGCCATCGCCGGCATGGGCGACTACCCGGTCAACGCGACACTGACGAAGCTGGTCAAGGCAATCGGCGCGACCTGCGGAGGCAAGACATGAGTAACGACAAGGTGGAAATAACTACGCCGGCCAAGATGAAACGGGCCGGCACACCAATCACCATGGTGACTGCCTACGACTTCCCCACCGCGCGAATCGTCGACGCGGCCGGGGTCGATACCGTGCTTGTTGGCGACAGTCTGGCAAACGTCGTCCTGGGTCACCCGGATACTCTGAGCGTGACCGTCGACGAGATGTTGCACCACACGCGGGCCGTCTCCCGCGGGCTCGAACGCGCGCTGTTGATCGGCGACATGCCCTTCATGTCCTACAATGTGTCCGTCGAACAGGCCGTGACCAACGCCGGGCGCTTCATGAAAGAAGGCCGAGCCCAGGCGGTCAAGCTCGAGGGCGGCGGCTGGGTGGCAGAGACTGTCGCCAGGCTGACCTGCGCAGGCATCCCGGTGGTCGGCCACCTGGGCCTGACACCCCAGACGGCCGGCATGCTCGGCGGCTACCGCGTGCAGGGCAAGGACGCCGCTTCGGCACGCAGGATCCTGGAAGACTCGTTGGCCTTGCAGCAGGCCGGGGCGTTCTTGCTGGTGCTCGAGTGCGTTCCCGCCCGGCTGGGGGAGTTTATCGCGCACAAGCTGGACATTCCTGTCATCGGCATCGGCGCCGGCAGCGGCACAGACGGCCAGGTGTTGGTCTTCCACGATCTTGTGGGCATCGACGCGGGCTTCACCCCCAAGTTCGTGAAGAAGTTTGCCGACACGGGTGAGCTGATGAAAAAGGCCGTATCTAGCTACTGCGACGAGGTGCGCCAAAGAACCTTCCCTGCCCCCGAGCACACCTTCAGCATCCCCGACGAAGAATTCGTGGCCCTTAAAAATGCGCTGTGAAAGACTGGGCACTTATCGGTCTTGCGCCGCGAAGTATACGGCGCCAGTCTTATTACTTGTTATCCTGTTCGGTTCTTATTCAAAAAGCGATCCCCGGATTGCCGAAGACCCGGGCCGGCAGGCCCTGGCCGACGGATACGAAACTCGCTACCGGATAAGGGTTCGCCCGGCAAGCTGGAAGCGTGCCAGGTTGATGCCGGATGATCCCAAAGTCGCCGGTAATGTTGTTGGTCGGCCCGGCAAGCTGCCTGACGAGTTGGTGGTCATACAGCCGGGCCGCCTGCCGCGAGTGATAGTCGAAGACGGACCAGTCCGTGTGTTGCTGTATTACCCGAGCGCCAGCCTGAAAAGCGTTGTTATCAAATCGGCTATTCTGCAACCTGCCCCGGACAGAGTTGCTCCGGCAACTCGGGCAGCCCTCGAAGTCGGGAGCGCTGTCGAGCGCCTGGAAGCTCGGGATGGATTCGTGCGGATTCAAACAGCAACTGGAGAATCCGGGTGGGTGAAAGTAGACTCGATCGGCAAGATGTATCTTGCCCCCAGGAATGATAGCCGCAAGAGAACTTCAGAAAAGTTGAGCGGGCACGGACATGGAGAGTCGCATCCCAACCGGGTCGGTATAACCAAGGGCAGCTGGTTGAGAGACGGGCCCGATGGCAGCGTAGTTGCCCTCGTCAAACAGAACAATATATTCTTTGCGGATAACTATGTTGAACAGGGGGGCTGGCTCAGGCTTCGTTACTACTCTTCGTGGGGTGAGTTGGGGTTGTGGCTCGATGTCACACAACTGGCATTCAGGGAAGGCAGCTTCGGTAATCTTAGTCGACAAGGCAAGCTCTTCTGGCTCGCCCGGGACGCCGGCCGTACGGTCTGTATTCCCTGGAAGATAGAACCCAACGCAGTAAACGAATTTGAGGGACAAATCCAGCGGTTGGGCAAGGAAGAACTGACCTATAAGTATGAATACGCCATGGGTATGCTGACTCTGACCGGCCCACTTGGTCTGGGTTCGGGTTCTTTCGAAGTGTTGGAAATCATGTCTTGCGGCAGCCAGTGCCTTCAGGTTGGCGGTAACCGCTGGTATTTCAATAAAAATACCTGTGAAGCCGATCGAATCAAAGGAGTTCGCTAGTTGCCTCAGGCTTCTCGGCCTTTCCCGGGACGGATAAGTGTCAAGTGTGATTCCTGAGAAGGAAGCCTGTATTTCAACACAGGAAATTTCTACCCGCAGCAATTGCCTGATTTTCTGAGTCACATCGCGAAATTTGTGACGCAGGCTTGAGATCGTCGAAGAGCGGTTATCAAGC
>DATKYQ010000086.1:0-23208 GCA_035528415.1 Myxococcota bacterium
TTGCCGTTCCTGGTTGCCGGTTGCGCGGGCATGTCTTCGCGGGAACCGGCTTACATGCAAATGCCGTCTGGGGGCGAAGGCAAGAGCCCGGCGCCGGCCAAGATGAAGTCGGCCGGCTCCCTGTCATACAAGGGCATGGCCAACTCCCGACAGATGGCAATCGACAGTCAACAGGCCGCGCAGGTTTCGAAAAAGCAGCAGGCCAAGCCAAAAGTCATCTACCAGGGGTATTTGAAAATACGAGTCAGGAGAGCCCTGGCCTCGGCCGATAAGATTATCGCCATCACCGAGAAGGCAGGCGGCTACGTCGAATCGCTGACCGCCCGGGTGGTAGTGGTCAGGATACCGGCCAAGAGCTTCGAATCCATCATGGACAAGATGGCCGCGGTGGGCCAGTTGCTCGACCGGCACGTCAAGGCGCTGGACGTCACCGCCCAGTTTACCGATCTCACGGCCCGACTACGGATCGTAAAACTTGCCAGGGACCGTTTGCTGGCTTTGCTCAAGCAAGTTCAGGACGTCGAGGAAAGGCTGCGTATTCTCAAGGAACTGAAACGCCTGAGTGAAGAGATCGAATCCATGGATTCGATCCGTTCCACCTTGCAGAACCTGATCGATTATTTCACCATCACCATCGAGTTGGAGCCGGTCAACGAATCCAACCGCGAGGTGCTACACCAGTCTCCCTTCCAATGGGTCAGAAGGCTTGCCGCACACCTGACCACCATCATGGAAGGCAAGAACGACATCAAGATGAACATCCCCGCGGGTTTCGTGCTGTTCGACAAGGACGACGTGTTTCGCGCCCAGGCGGCGGACACCACCACGCTGCGGGCGGGCAGGGTCGACAATGAACCGCTTGGTGACAACGATTTCTGGGCCAAGGCCGTCGAACACGAGATGGAAGGGCGCGACGAAGAACTGGTCGAGTCGGGGACGGCCGGCAGCCTGGCCTTCAGGGTTTTCCGCGACCGGGACGTGCCCTGTCGCTACTATCTGGTCGGTGTTGTTGCGAAAAAAGACAAGCTGTACGTCGTCGAAGTCTTCAGTCCCAACGAAGGCGCCTATACCAAGCACAAGGATGATGTTAAAAAGGCCCTCGGAAGTTTCCGGGTCGAGTGAAAGGAATCCACGTCATGTGCCGGCGAATCCTTTTTTCGATATTCATAGTCGCTCTTGGAGCGTTGCAAATGGGCGCGGCCCGGGACGCGAAAGAAGAGAAGGAAAAAGAACGGATATGCGTCTTCTCCGCCCGGATGCTCGTCAAGGTCGTACACCCGGCCGAGGTGCGCAAGAAGATAGTCGCCCTGGTCGACTCTCTGGGCGGCTTCCCTTCGGCGGTTACCGATCAAAAACTGACCATTCGCGTCCCGCCCGAAAAGTTCCCCGGCCTGATCCGGGATATCGGCAACTACGGGATGGTGATCGAAAAAACGATGCAACGAGAGGACATCACCGAAAAACTGGCGCAGCTGAGCGGGCGCCTGCGTTCAAAGCAGGATATCCTGGAAAAGCTTCGAAGCTTTTTCGACGATTCCAACGTCAAGGCGACTTTGCAGATCGAAAAAAACATGACCCAGTTGGTCATTGAACTGGAAAAAGTCAAGGGGCAGCTTCGGGTGACAATGGACAAGGCGCGCTTTGCAACCGTCGAGGTGGCTTTCCGGTTCCGCAAACGTGACAAGGTCGTCTACGTCTACTCTCCTTTTCAGTGGCTCAATTCGGTGGATCTCGATCGCTTTCTCGCGGAGTTCTAAATGCGCCATTCAAAGAAAATTATGTTTGCCGTCCTGGGTTGCTCGTTGGTTGCATCGGCCTGCGGCCCGACGTTCAAGATGACGATGCCCGACGGGTTCGTCAAATACGAAGAAGGTTCGGATTTCAAGATGATCACCGCCGACGGGGTTCGTCTCAAGGCTAGGCAAGTGGAAAACTACCCGCGGGCTGACATGGCCTTCTGGAAGGACGCTCTCGCCCGCCACATGACCGAGCGCGGCTATGCCAAGAAATCGGAGCATTGTTTCAAGACCCAAAAGGGCCTCGATGGTTGTACTCTCGACTTCCTGCTGCCCTACGGAGCCGATGACTGGATCTTGCAGGAGACAATATTCATCGAAGGCGACCAGATCGTGTTGGTCGAGGTAGCCGGACCGTTCCAACGCTTTCAGGCATACGGCAAATCCCTGCAAGAGGCGCTTGTCTCGTTCCATACCGGTTCGTGAAGAAAGATACTATTTAGCACGGTCAAGCTCTTTTCCCCCCTTCTGGATCACGGGCCGGTCGAACACCAATACGATCACCGACAGACAGATCAACAGGTAGCCTGCGGACACCCGGGAGGTCAAATCCTCCCCCCAGGCGAAGTACGCCACTGTCCCGGCCAGCACGGGTTCTGCCAGCGTTATCGCCGAGAGCCAGCCGGCCCGGATGTAATGCAGGGCGTTGTTGAAGGCGGTATGCCCGATCATGGTCGGCAGCAGGGCCATCAGGACGAAGCACAGCCAGGTTCTTGCGTTGTAGTCGAAGAGGGGTTCCCCGAAGAATGGCAGGCAGACAAATCCCACCAGCGCGGCCACCCCGTAGACGCCGGTGACGTAGGCATGGGTGGGCAGCACCCGGCGCAGACGTTTGCCCAGCATGAAGTAGACCGTGAACAGCATCGCGCAGGCCACCGCCCAGATGTCACCGGCCAGGTGTTCGGGTTTCAGATCGAGGTCGTCAAGTCCGATCACCGCCACGCCGGCAAGTCCCAGACCGATGGCCGCCATCAGCTTCCATCCCACCCGCTCGCGGTAGATCAGAAAGGCGGCCACGGCCACGAATACCGGGTTGATCGAGAAGAAGATTGCCGCGTTTGCCACCGTGGTGGACTGCACCGCGGCGATCCAGGTAAAAAAGTGAACGGCTAAAGCGATGCCGGAGAGCGCCAGCATGATCCGCTCCGGCCGGGTAAGCCTTTTGAGCGCCAGCAACTGGCCCCGTCCCATGAGCGCAAGCAACACGGTCGAGATCCCCAGGCGCCAGGCGGCGATGGCTACGGGATGGGCCGTGCCGATGCGGATGATGTTTCCCGACTGGCTCACCGCCAGCGTGCCTATGATCAAGTAGATGTAGACGCGAGCGGGTATCGACATTTTCAGTCGTGACAGCAGCGGAACCCTGCGCCGGCCTGGTGATACTGGGGGCCGGCGTTGTTGCGGAACCAGCAGGTTACCAGCTCGACAATGGCGTCGTCGTAGTCGCCGCCGAAGATCGGCTTTACGAAGCGGCAGTCGCGCGCGTCTTCGCAGTCGGCCCACTCGGATACGTTGCCGCTCAGATCCAGCACGCCCGAAGGACTTGCGCAAGATGAGAGCTGACCGCCGGGCAACACCGCCTGGTTCTGATCGAACTCGTTGCAAGTGGCCGCCTGATAGTTGTCGCCATAGGGGAACTGCAGGTCGGAGGCCCCGGCGCAGGCGAAGTGCCACTCGCTGTCGGTGCACAGGCGCTTGCCGCGCGCCGCGCAGGCCGTCTGGGCCTCGTCCCAGCTGACGTCGTCCCATGGCAGCACGCCGCCGCGCGAGCAGGCGTAGGCCGTGTTGTAACCGCGCTCCGAGGCCGAGGCGTCCGGCCGCGAGGACTCCCACTTGTCGATCCAGAACGCGCCCGATCCGGCGTCCAACTGGATCATCTCGTCGGCCAGCGGAATGTCCTCGTCGGTGGCGCCGTCGCAGTCGTTGTCCAGTGCGTCGCAGGTCTCGGTCGTTTGCCGGCTCCAGTCGGGTGTCGCCGAGCACTCGGTTGCCTGTCCGTTCGCAGTACACAGGCGCACGCCGTTACGCCTGCAGACTCCGTCGCCCGCGAAACAGGGTTGGTTCTTGTCGGCGAACGGTTCGTCGATGGCGCCGTCGCAATCGTTGTCCAGGTTGTCGCAGGTCGTCTCGTTCTGCTCATAGGTTACGGGATAGTTGCAGTGCCAGGAGCCGTTTTGGCACCTGGGCTGGATGGCGCTGCAGACCCCCTGGTCGAGGCAGGTGATAGTCGGGGAGCCGGGTTCCTCGTCGGTCATTCCGTCGCAGTCGTCATCGATGCCGTTGCAGCTTTCGATGCCGCCGGCAACGCAGGCATACTCGCAACCGTCGATGGCGTTGCCGTTGAGATCGTGGTAGCCGGTATTGCATGAGATGACCGTGCAGGCGCCGGAAAGGCACTCACCGGTGCCGTGGGGCGGATCACAAGGACGCAGGCAGCCGCCGCAGTTTTGCATATCGCTGTCGAAGTGAAAATCTTCGTCGGTCTCATTGTCGCAATCGTTGTCCTCGTAGTCGCAGATCTCGGCAACCGGCAGCGGCGCGGTGCAGCCCGTCCAGCCGCCGGCCACGCAGATCTCCGTCCCGCTGCCGCAGATGTTGGTACACGCCTGCTGTAAGTCCTCGTCGGTCATCCCGTCGCAATCGTTGTCGAGGTTGTCGCACAACTCTGAAGATCCCTGGCCGGGAGTGATGTCGCAGACGTGGTTCAGATGGTCTGTCGAGCAGACGTAGGTACCCGACACCTGGCACTCGCCCAGGCCCACGTTGCAGGGCAGGCCCAAAAGCGGGAAGTTTTCGTCGACCGAGCCGTCGCAGTCGTTATCCAGGCCGTCGCAGCGATCGATCTCGGGCAGGCCCGGGCTGACGTTGCATACCATACCGCCGTGGGAACCACAGACATAAACGCCCTGACGTTCGCATTCTCCCAGTCCGACGGTGCATGGGCCGCCCACGTCGGGAAAGTCCTCGTCGGTCAGGCCGTCGCAGTCGTTGTCGATGCCGTCGCAGGTCTCGTCCGCGGAAGGTCCGGGAGTGGCGCTGCACATAGTGGCCGTCCGGTCGGCGTTGCAGATCATGATACCCGGACGGGCGCAGGCGCCCTGGCCGGCCTCGCAGGTGGAGCGCAGATCGGGAAAATCCTCGTCATTTTCCCCGTCGCAGTCGTTGTCTTTTCCGTCGCACAGCTCATCCGCCGGGGCTACCTGGCCGTCACACGCGCTCCATTGGCCGGCCTGACAACGTTGGGTTCCCCGCTGGCAGACGCCCTGGTCGTTGCCGCACGACTGGAAGGTGCCGTCGATGCAGTCGCAGCCCTCATCAACCAGATGGTTGCAGTTGTCGTCGAGGCCGTTGCAGCTCTCGTCACGCGGCCAGGTGGCGCCCTCGCACGGGCCCCAGGCGCCTTCGTGACAACGCTGGATGCCTGCGTGACAGATACCGGTGTTGACTCCGCAGGGACGTGACTCGTCGGCGGAGCAGCCGCAGCCGTTATCCACCGCACCGTCGCAATCGTTGTCGAGGCCGTCGGCGCATTCCTCTTCCTGCGGCGGGGTGCCGCCACGGCACGGGCCCCAGTACAAGGCGCCGCCTTGATCGATACAGCCCTGGACTCCGTTGGTGCACTCACCGACGTTACTGCCGCACAGCCGGCTGTCGTCCGGCAGGCAGTCGCAGCCCTCGTTGACCGCCCCGTCGCAATCGTTGTCCAGGTCGTCTGCGCAGATCTCGCCCTGAGCCGCCTCGACGCCGCCCTGGCAGGGGCCCCACTGGCCGTCTATGCACTCGGAGACTCCCTTGCGACAGGCGCCAACGTCGCTGCCGCAAGCTTGTGTTTCTCCCGTTTTGCAAGGGCAACCCTCGTCGGTCTCAGCGTCGCAATCGTTGTCGATCTCGTCGCAAAGTTCGTCGGCGCCGGGATGGATGTCCGCCCGGTTGTCGTTGCAGTCGTCGCAGACATCGCAGCCTTCCCGGACGTCACAGAAGCCGTCTTCGTCGAGGTCGGTGCAACTTGGCCGCACGATACACTGGCTGTTTCTGCAGACGTAGCCCGCGGCGCAGTCGGCGGAGCCTGTGCATTTCAACTGGGCGTCGGGCGAGCCCGGCCTGACGCCTCCGCAGCCTGGTTGGAAAAGCATGCCGAAAAGCGCACCAGCCAAAAGCGCCCAGCGACGCTTGATGCCCATGGCCAGGGCGAGGATCAGGAAAAGCAGCGCACTGGAAGCGCCGCCGGAGTGCGTCGCAGAGCACGAACAGCCGCCGCCGATCTTGCCGAGATGTCCAAAGTCTGCCGGCAGGTCTGCGGCGGCACCATCGGCCTGGCCGCCGTCTTGACCGATGTCCGGCTCGCCGCCGTCCGGCTTGTTGTCACCCCCGGCGTCGCTGTCTGGGCCGCTGTCACCGTCAGTCGCGACCCCGCCGTCGACCTTGCCCGAGCCATCGTCTACGCAGTAGCCGTCCCGGCAGATGCTTCCCTCGGGGCAAGTTACATCCAGGCAGCCATTGGGAATACACTGCCCGCTTGTGCAGGTCGAACCCCGTGGGCAGTAGACTCCCTGGCATGCGTCGGCGACGCACTCACCGTCCCTACAAACCTGGCCGGCCTCGCAACGTATTCCAGCGCACAGGCTCTCGACACAGGCGCCGTCCCGGCAGATCTCGTCGGGCGAGCAGTCGCCGCAGGCGACGTCAAGGCATTCGCCCTGGTGACAGTACTGGCCTTCGGGGCAGTCGACCGAGGCGCAAGGATCCGGCTGACAGGCGCCGTCCAGGCAGATTTCACCGGCCGGACACTCGTGGCCCGCGGCGAAGCAGTTTGCCGCCACGCATTCGCCCAGGCTGCAGACCTGGTCTTCGGGACAGACGATTTGGTAGATGTCGCAGGGATCCTGACAACTACCGTCCTCACCGCAAACCTCGCCGGCCGGACAGTTGACGCCGCAACAGGGGTCGCTGACACACCAGCCGTTGACACAGGTGTCCGAGCCGGCCGGGCACTCGCCCGAACTGCAGGCCGAGGCGCACTCTCCGCACAGGCACACGTCGTAGCTGCCGCACAGGTCGCCCTCGTCGGTCCCGGCGTCGCAGTCGTTGTCGCGGCCGTCGCACGCCTCGGGCGCAGGATCGACCGTCCCGGCGCAGTCGCCCCATAGTCCCTGCGGATTGCAGACCTGCTGGCCGGGTTGGCAATCGCCGATCTCGTTGCCGCAGGGCCGTGCCTCGCCGGGGGTGCACTCGCCGCAGTCCGGGTCAAGGTAATCGACCAGTCCGTCGCAGTCGTTATCGATGCCGTCGTCGCAAATCTCGGGTACGGCGTCTTCGTCGATCAGTCCGTCGCAGTCGTTGTCGCGCCCGTCACACACCTCAGGCGAAGGCCCGACCTCTCCCTGGCAGTCGCCCCAGTTGCCGTCGGGCTGACAGGTGCGAATGCCTTGTTCGCAATCACCCTCCGAAGTGCCGCAGGGCTCCTGCTCGCCCGGGGTGCAGGCGGTGCTGCAGTCGTTGTCGAAGACGTCGGTCATCCCGTCGCAATCGTTGTCGATGCCGTCGTCGCATATGATTTCGACGTCGGGGAAGCCGTCATCGACCAGGTTGTTACAGTCGTTGTCCAGCCCGTCGCACTCCTCGGGCGACGGTTCGATCTCGCCCAGGCAGACGAGGTTTCCATCGATGCAGAAGAAGGTGCCCGCCTGGCACTCGCCCTGCACGATGTAGCAAGGCGGGTTTTCGCCCGGGCCGCAGTTGCCGCAGGGCAGGCCGAGATCGGGATCCTCCTCGTCTATGGCGCCGTCACAGTCGTTATCCGCCCCGTCGCACACCTCGGAAGTGGGGTTCACCTGGCCCGAACAGGTCAGGCCGTTGTGGTCGTCGTTGCAGATGTAGACGCCGTAGGTCGAGCAACCCCCTTGCCAGATCTCGCAGGGGGTGCCCTTGTCCGGCCAGGGCTCGTCGGTCTCCCCGTCGCAGTCGTTGTCGAGATTATCGCAGCGCTCGGGCGACGGTTGTTGGGCCGAGCAGTCCGACCAGGTGCCGGCCGCACAGGTTCGCTGGCCGGAGCCGCAGGCCGTGCTGCAGGCCAGCACCAGGTTCTCGTCGGTGTTGCCGTCACAGTCGTTGTCGATGTTGTCGCAGACCTCGGGGCTCGCCTGGGGAGCCGTGCAGTCGACCCATGACCCGTTTTGGCAGATCTCGAAGCCCGAGCCGCAGGCGGTCGAGCATGGCTGGCTGAGGTCTTCATCGGTGTCGCCGTCGCAGTCGTTGTCGATGTTGTCGCAGGTCTCGGGGCCCTGCTGCGGCGCGGTGCAACCGTACCAGCTTCCGTCGACGCAGAATTCCACCCCGCTGCCGCACTGGTTGGAGCAGGCCTGGACGAGATCCTCGTCTACCAGGCCGTCGCAGTCGTCATCCGTGCCGTTACAGCTTTCGGTCTGGGGTTGGGGAGCGCTGCAGGCGCCGAACGAGCCGGCGTTGCAGACGCGCAACCCGTTACCGCAGGCAGTCGAGCAGGGCTCGGTAACGTTTTCGTCGATCAGCCCGTCGCAGTCGTCGTCTGTATTGTTGCAGGTCTCGAGGGGCGCCGAGACCAGCAGACCCTCGACCTTGATCAGCATGTCCTCGAAGTCGTTGTCGCCGCCTCGAAACAGATCTTCGAAGCCGAAGTAAAATGCGGTCGGGTCCAGGGTGGACTGGTAGACAAGGTGGTGGATGTAGGGATCGGCCATGTTCTGCTCGAGGATGTTCAGGCGCGGCTCGGAGTAGTAGATGTAGCCGTAGGTTGGGGGCACGTCGTTGTGGGCGTTGCTGCCGGAGATGCCCTCTGGTGAGACCAAGAAGAAGCCGATTGGGCCTCCTTTCCAGTCGGGGTTGGCCACGCTGTCCAGGCACAGCACTACCGTGCGCTTGTTGCAAGTTGTCTCGGGGGGGATCGGCTCGGCGTTGACACCGTCACATGGGTCGGAAGATCCGTTGTCGTAGTTCGAGAAGAACACCGGGTGTCGGTTCTGGGAGAGGGTGACGTCGTCGCCGACGTTGTACCAGCCGAAGATGCTCTCGAATCCGGCCCCCTCTGCGATCAGCGTGAAGGTGAGTTGCAGGGCGGGGTAGAACGTCTCCGGCACCAGCGAGGCGTCCTGGATGGCGTCCAGGCTCTCGCCCTGACCCGTAAGATAGCCTTGCAGGGCGTTGGTCTGGGGTATGCCCGTGCCGTCCGGCTGGTAGTACAGATACTGAGCCGCCGCCGGGCCGGCCAGCAAGAAAAGTCCGGCTGCCAGGACGGCGCAAAAGAGATTCGTGTTCTGTCTTGCAACCATCTTCGGTAGCCCGCCTTTCTCGATAAGATGCGCGGCTTTGCGCTCCGGCCATGTCCGGATTGCCCTTGTCGGATGGCCCTGCTTTACCTATGGCCATTATACTCACCTGGACGACCGCGCGTCAACGTGGTGGAAAACGGTTGCATCGCGCCACTTGGCGTGCGAACAGGTAGCAAAACAGTGGAGGCAATAATCATGTCAGAGCTTGTCGAGACCGAGTTCCAGGGAGTCGTCTTCGAGATAGTCCTGAATCGTCCCGAAAAACGTAACGCCATTGACGGCCGGCTGTGGGCGGCCTTTGGCGAGGCCGTGCGCGAAGCCGGCCGGACGACAGGGGCGCGGGCTGTGCTTGTCCGCGGCGCGGGCAAGGGATTCTCGGCCGGCATCGACGTCAGCGCCTTTTTTCAGCTTTCCGACCACTACGGCGACGACTGGCTCGGGCGCATGCGAACCATAACCGACGACTTTCAGCGTGTGCTGACCTCTCTCGAACGGCTCGAGTTGCCGACCATCGCCCAGATTCACGGACACTGCCTGGGCCTGGGCATGGAGCTGGCGCTGGCCTGCGATTTTCGCATCGCCGCAGCCGGGACCATGCTTGGCCTTCCGGAATCGCGACTGGGTCTGATCCCCGACGTGGGCGGGACGACCCGTTTGACGCGCCTGGTCGGCCCGGCCCGCGCCAAGGAGTTGATCATGACCGGCAAACAGATCGATGCCGGGTTGGCCGCAAGTTGGGGGATTGTAAACCGCGTTGTGCCCATGGACGAGTTACAAAAGGCAAGCCAGGAGTTGATCGCAGATCTTCAGAAGGCGGCTCCACTGGCCATCGGCATGGCCAAGCGGGTGATCGACGGCCTGGTCGACACCGACCGGGGACTGCAACTCGAGGGCTGGGCCCAGAGCCAGCTCGTGTCCAGCCAGGATTTCACGGAGGGCGTGCAGAGTTTCGTCCAGAAACGCCCGCCAGAGTTCAAGGGTAAGTGAGCTTTAAAGCAAAAAAGGGATTTTCGGTGCGTACGGCCGACTGGAGTGCCGACAGCGAGGCGATCCGTTCAGTGCGCCGGGTGGTCTTCATAGAAGAACAGCACGTCTACCCCAGGGAAGAATGGGACGGGCTCGATCCTCTTTGCGATCAGTTTCTGGCCGAGGACGACCGGGGTAACGCGATCGGGACGGCGCGCCTGTCGGCCGGGGGAAAGCTGGGACGCATGGCCGTCGTCAAGCAATGGCGCGGACGCGGCGTGGGCGCGGCCTTGATCAAGGTGGTTGTCGAGCTGGCCCGCGGCAAGGGCATTGCGCGCCTCGAGGCCGACGCCCAGGTGCGTGCCCTGGATTTCTACGCCAGGCAAGGTTTTTCAGTCTACGGGCCCGAGTTCCTGGATGCCCGCATCGTGCATCGCAAAGTCTGTATGGATATCCCGAACAATTAGTTCTGGCTGCCTCGAAACTTGGCGATGATGTTTTCTATCTGCGACACCAGGTCGTCCGTCCCGCACTTGCCGCGCGAGGAAGCCGTGGCGTCGGTGGCGGCCTTCTGCAGATCGAACAGGGCGGCCGTTACCACGCAAGACGATCCGATGCGTGAGATCGTCGTCGTCAGGGTCTTCTGGGCGGCGATCTCGCGGCCGATCTCTATCTGGCAAGATTGATCATAGCACTTCTTGTAGCTTTTCGACTTCTGTTGCAGCAAGCGCTTCTTGATCTCGTCACGGGGCACGACGTGAAACAGCCCGCCCTCGGCTATCTTGTTGGCCAGGTAGTCTGTCAGACCGTCTATCTCGGACGAGCTAAGCCGGCCGCTCTTGTCCTCGATGTCGAAGACGGCCACGAAGGCGCCGCGCATCCCGGCCATGCTGCCGCCGGTTGTATCCGTCGCTACGGTTGCGGGTGTATCGTTGGTTTTCTTGACGTCCGAGCCGGACATGGCAGACAACGGGCGCCAGTCGAGTTCGCTCCTGACATCTGGAATATGACTCAGGCCGCCGCAGGCCGCAAGATTCACGCCCAGCAGGCCGAAAGCTGCGATGCGCCCGATCATCCGACCACCCTCCAGGCCGAAGTCGAAGCCACGCCGGCCGCGGAAGAGTGAGTCGAAATCAGCCGGGCCGTCTCGCCGACGGCCTGCTGGACCCAGACGCTCATGGCCGTCAATATCTGTCCGCTGTAATCGCCGTCGGTCACCACGATGGCCGAATCGCTCGAAAGGCCTGCAAAGCGCCTGGCATAAGCGGCTCCGTCCGGAAAACGGACGGTGACCTCCGCGTTGACGACGGCGTAGACGCGGATACCCATGCCGACGTCGGGCTCGATGAAAAAGTCGATGATGTCGATCTCCAGCTTGACTGTCTTGGCGTCATTCGGACCGGCCGGGGGAAAGCCGGCCCGCTCGAGTTCGGACTTCATCACCGAGGAAAACCAGGTAGTCAGCGGAGCATTAAGAAACAAGTCGGCGCTCTCGCTGCCCAGGCCGTTTTTCTTGCAGCCGATTCTCCGCTGATCGGCACGGCGATCGCTGACACGAGTAATCAGGACGAGGGTGGGCGCCGCGGCGATCTTTCCCGTCAAGGGCTCGAACTTCAATGTCAGCGTAGAATCGATCAGCGTGCAACCCGAAAGGACGAGCGCCAAGCACAGGCTTGTGAGAACAACGGCGGCCTTCATTGATATTTCCTCTCGCAGGGGAATATACTCGGGCCGACGAGAGTTAATTGTCAACAAAATAGGGCGGACGCTATGCTTGACATGGCGTGGCGGCTCTTTTACTTTGCAGCGGTACTATGATTATTGCGAACGACCTACAGAAGAGTTTCGGAGATGTTCACGCTTTAGACGGCGTGAGCTTCCAGATCGACAAGGGCGAGTGTGTCGGGCTGCTGGGGCTGAACGGCGCCGGGAAGACAACCCTGCTCAGGATCCTGGGATGCCTGCTGACTCCCACGGCCGGGACGATGACGGTCGATGGCCGGGATGTCGGTGGCGCGGCCAACTACGTCCGCGGCCTGATAGGTTTCTTGCCCGAGGAACCTCCGCTATACAACGATATGAGGGTCGGCGCCTTTCTGGGTTTTGCCGCCGGTATACGAGGCATTCCGCGCACCGACATCGGCGGGCGGGTACAGGATGCGGCCCGCCGCTGCCAGCTCGATAAAATGATCGACGCGCGCATCGAGACGCTCTCGTTCGGCTATCGTAAGCGCGTCGGCATCGCCCAGGCGATCGTTCACAATCCGCCGCTGGTGATCCTAGACGAGCCCATCGGCGGCCTCGACCCGGCCCAGATCGTCGAGATGCGCGAGCTGGTGCGCGGTTTGCGCGGCCAGCATACCGTCGTCATTTCCAGCCACATTTTAACCGAGATCAGCCAGACCTGCGATCGCATCATGGTCATGCAGCGCGGCAAGCTTGTCGGTTCGGGCACAGAGGAAGAGCTAACCGGGGGAGCGGGCAAGGAACAGCATTTCATGGCCATTGTGCGCGGAGAAAAGCCGGACGTTGAGAAGGCTCTGGCGGGAGTCGCGGGCGTCACCTCGATCGAGATCGAAAAGCGCGCCGACGGCGCTCTGGATCTGCGCATCGAAGCTTCCGAAGATGTCCGGGCTTTGCTCAGTCGCGCTTTAGTCCAGGGCGGGCTCGATCTGATCGAGCTGGCCAGGAAGAGCGGCCAGCTCGAGGCGACCTTCCTCAGGCTGACCGGTGACAAGGAGGACGAGCGGTGAAAAGCGTCTACCTGATTGCCCGCCGGGAGGCCGTCTCCATCCTGCGCTCGCCCCAGGGGTTCATCATTGCCGCGCTCTACCTGGCGCTGGTCGGCCTGGATTTCAACCTGCGCGTGCTGGGAGGCGGCGCCAAGTACTCGGCCGACGTCCTGACGGGGTTTTTCCATGAGTTGTCCGGCTTCACCATGTTCTTCAGCGTCTTCATCTCCATGGGGTTGATTGCCAAGGAGCGCGAGACCGGTACCATTCCGCTGCTGCTTACCTCGCCGGTCAAGGACTTCGAGATTATCCTGGGTAAGTTCTTCGGGGCCTATCTGTTCCTCATGCTGATCACCCTGGTCACCGTCTACATGCCTTTGCTGGTCATGGTCAACGGCAAGGTTTCCTGGGGCCACGTCTGCGCCGGCTACCTGGGCGTGCTGCTTCTTGGATCGGCCGTCTTGGCCATCGGAACTTTCAGTTCGTCGCTGACCCGTTCGCAGATCGTGGCTATCTTCGTCACCCTGGGTATCGGGATGCCTCTGGTGCTCTTCTGGCTGCTTGGGCGCTTCGCAGATAAACCGCTGAACGACATCTTCGCCTACATGGCGATTCACAACCTCCATTTCTCGCCTTTCAAGGAGGGCAAGGTCCATTTGCGCGATATCGTCTACTACCTGTCGATGACCTCCTTCTTCCTGTTTGCGGCCACGCGTACACTGGAGTCACGCCGATGGAGGTAGGGCGGAAAAAGAAACTTCCCTGGGGAAGCCTGCGCGGCCCCCAGGTGCTGATTCTTTACCTGATCGGAATAATCGCGGTCTTCATCGGCGAGCGCCTGGTTGGCGGTCATGGGACGGGCAGACTGCTTACAAGCGGACTGGGCGCCGCGGCCGCCGTGCTGGCTTGCCTGGCCTGGATCGCCGCCTGGTTGCGTTCCGAGGGAGTCTCCAGGCGCATCGAACGGCTGGCGGGCCTTCTGGCCCTTGGCGGCCTGGCGGCCCTGGGGTTATACTTGCTGGGATCCGACCTGGTCATGGGACCCTCGCCGTTGGGCAAGGGCGATCAGGGTGTCGGGGCACGGCAAGTGCTAGGCATTGCCTGGCCGATCTTGATGTTCTGCACGCTGTTGCCGCTCGTATTTTTACAGGTCAGCTCGGCTTCCATGGCTCGCGGCCGCGGGCTGGAGATCGGCCGCATCCGGGCCTCGGCACTCTCCGGCGCGGTGAGTGCGGCTTTCCTATGTACCCTGTTCCTGCTCAACGCCATCGCCGACCGCAAGGACGAAAGCATCGATCTCAGCTACTTCAAGACCACGACGCCCAGCGAGGCCAGCCGCTCGATGATCGCCGGCCTGGACACGGACACCCGGGCATTGCTGTTCTTCCCGGCCGCCAACGATGTCCTCGAGCAGGTGCGGCCCTATTTCAAAGAACTTACGGGCTTGTCGTCCCATTTCAGCATCGAGATCGTGGATCGAGCCCTGAACCCGGAACTGACCGGCAAGCACCACGTATCCAGTGACGGCACGATTCTCCTTGTGCGCGGCGAGTCCAAGCAGAAGATCACAATCGGCGCCGACCTCGAGCGCGCCAAGCGCAACCTGCGCAAGCTGGATTCTGAGTTTCAGAAGGCCATGCTTAAGTTGCATCGCAACAAGGATGTCGTCTACCTGATCCGCGGCCACGGCGAGCGCGGCCCGGAAAAGAGCGCCAGTGACGTGCGCCCGGGTGTCCTGGTGCTCAAGAAATTCCTGATGGCCCTGAACATGAAAGTCGAGAACCTCGGCCCGGTCGAGGGTCTGGCCGGAGGAGTCCCGCCGGACGCCGCCCTGGTAATATGGATCGATCCGACGGCGCCCCTGTTTCCCGGCGAGGCCCAGGCCATCGAAAGCTATCTTGATCAAGGCGGGCGCATGCTGATAACGCTGGACGTGGACAGCGGCACGGCCGCCGGCGAGATTCTCTCTTACCTCGGTCTTACCTACAAACCAGTCAAGCTGGCCAACGAGAAGGCCTATGTCCCCATCGACCGCACGCCGGCCGACGTCTACAACATCGTCACAGGCTCGTTCTCGTCGCACCAGTCGGTGACAACCGTATCCCGGGACAGTCGCCGCTTTCCTGTCTTGTTTCCGGCCTCGGGCTACATCGAGAAGGCCAAGACGGCAGCCAAGACAAGGCGCATCGTTTTCACCGTTCGTTCGTTGCCGAAGACCTGGGCCGACACCGACGGAGACATGCGGCGCTCGGCGCAAGAGCGCAGCGCTGTTTTCAACCTGGCCGCGGCAGTCAGCATGAAAATAGAGAAGAAGCAGGATGGCGATCGGGATGAGAAGGCGAAGACCTCGGTCGGCGATAAGCCCGCTGCCAAGAAGCCCGGTGAGAAAGCCGTTGCCAAGAAGCCCGGGAAAGAGAAGGCCCTCCATGCCGAGGATGAAATGCGGGTTGTCGTTTTCTCAGACAGCGACGTCTTCGCCGATCGTTACCTGGGCTTCCGGGTTAGCTTCTCGGAGATCGGCGGCAACATGCAGCTTATGGCCGACGTGCTCAGATGGCTGGCAGACGAAGAACGGGTTCCCGGGTTGCCGGCCAGCGAGGAGGACGTCAAGATCGTCCACACCCGCGACGAGGACGTGGTCTGGTTTTACGGGACGGTGTTCGCGGTGCCGCTGATTATATTGCTGATCGGCTTCGCGACGCGCTGGGGACGTGGACGGAAGAAAAAGAGGGTTGCCTGATGAAAGCGCGCACCTCTCTCTTGGTACACTTCGGAGCGCTTTTGGTAGTGGCGCTGGCTGCCTGGATTGTCTTCGCTTCGCCCGAGGTCAAGCGCTCCAAGGGTAAGATTGTGCTGGACGCCAAGCCGACCGATCTCACCCGCTTGGAACTTACGGCCTCCCGAAAAAAAGTGACAATGACGCCGCGCAAGGGCGGTGGGTTCACGCTTTCGGTGAGCGAGGCACTGCGCAAGCCGGCGGCCAAGGGAGAAGAAAAGTCTCCCCGACCGCCGATGATTACCGAGAACAAGGTGACCAGCTACCGCGCGAGTTTTGAACTTACTCGTCAACTCGAGCGCCTGATGCCGTTGTATGTCGAAAGAGATTTGGGCAAGCCGGGCGCCGACAAGCTCGAGGCCTTCGGCCTGCAAGACTCCGATCGCATCCTGACCATCGAGATCGGCGGGCAGAAGGTGTCCTACCGCATCGGCAAGCAGACCTTCGGCAACGCCACGAACTACGTGCGCCGGTTGCCGGACGGTCCGGTCTACCTGGTCTCGGCCGCGGCACTGCGCGGCATCGACATCCGGGCGCCCAGGTTCCTTGAACGGCGCCTTTTGGAACTCAAGAAAAAAGATTGCGATGCTGTCGATGTTGTCTCTCCGGCCTCCGGGGGGCAACGCAAGCTGCAGAAACACAAGCTCGAGCACAGCGACAGGTGGGCGCCGGCCGACGAGCCCGACACGACAGACTCGCTCTTCGGAACCTGGGTGGGCAAGGTGTTCCGCCTGGCTGCCGACGAGTATCTCGATACCGATCCACAGCCGGCGCCGCCGGTGTTGGCCAAGATCCGCTTCATAAAGGAAGGCCGAGCGACGGACGAGGTCGTCCTGGCCGGCGGGCAGACGAAGCAGGGCAAGCAGCAGTACTTCGCCCGCAGCGCCTTCAGCGGCCAGTGGGTCAGACTGCAGACTAGCGGCGCTAAGGAAGTGGCCGACGACCTGATAAACATTCTCAAGCGCGACTGATAGATTAAGATGCACACCTGTACCCACCATTCCAATGCCCGGGCCGCCTGGATTTGCTCGAAGTGCCAGGCTGCTCTTTGTCCGCTTTGCGCCCTTGGAGACGAAGTGCAGCACGTCCCGATCGTCAGGTGTGTTAATTGCGGCGGCGTTGCCCAGCAGATCATGAGCGAAAAAGAGATCGTTCCCTATTGGGGAATGTTCGCGACTTTTCTCAAGGCGCTTTTCTGCCCCAAGGGTCTGATGCAAGTGCTGGCACTGGGGGCCGGTATCTTTTTCCTGGGACTCATGCCAATTGTCGGTTGGGCCATGTCCCTGGGTCTATACGCCGGATATTACTTCCTGGTCATCACTCACTTTGCCTACGGTGAAGAGAACCTGCCCGTCCCGGACGATTTCAGCGATGTCTGGGACAACCTTGTATCGCCCTTCGTGCGCTTCGTTGTGGCCACGTTGATTATCTGGGTGCCGGCGTTGCTCTACGTCCATCACAACATGGGTTTGTTTTTCATGCTGAAATACCCCAACACCATGTTTCACGATCCGGTATTGGTCGTCATCGTGCTCCTGAGTTTGATCTACTTTCCCGGGGCGATGATCACGGCGGCCGTTTCCGAATCGACCTTTGCGATGCTCAACCCGTTGTATGTCATCGGCATGGTGGTGCGCATCCCGGGGCAGTATCTGTTGACGGTGGTCGTCTGGGGCATGATGTCGGTGGCCAACGTGTACTTGAATACTTTCGTGGCCGCGCACCTCTTGACTTGCCCATGTTCCGTCACGCGGATGATATTCATGGGGGTAGTCTGCCAGAGCGTCGGCCTGCTCATTCCGCTGATGACCGCCATGGTGCTCGGCCGGCTGGTTTACCAGAACCGCCGGGTGCTTGGTTTCGGCCGCCCGCGCGATCTCCTGGTTCCCGAGTATCCCAGTGCCGTGCCCCACGGCACGGCCCCCGAGGGAGGCTGGGAGAAACCGCGAGTGGTAGAGCCGGTGCAGCCGATATCTCTCGAGCCCGAAGATCCCGCGGCCGCGCTGCGGGCGGCCCTTCAGGCTTCAGATATCGAGCGCGTGTCACAAGCCTACAGCGAATTGATCGCGGCGGGCGGCGTGCCCAATCTCGATCCACCGCTGGAGATGCGCCTGGCCAACATCCTCGATCGCTCGGGAGATTCACTGGGGGCGGCCCATGCCTGCCGGCGGGCCGCCGAGCGGGACGCCGGGGGCCCGCTGGCCGCCCGGGCCATCTTCACCGCCGCCCGCCTGCTTACCGAGAAGCTCGACGATCGCGAACAGGGCATCGCCATGTATCGTTA
This sequence comes from Myxococcota bacterium, assembly GCA_035528415.1. Lineage (GTDB taxonomy): Bacteria > Myxococcota > B64-G9 > B64-G9 > B64-G9 > DATKYQ01. The sequence goes on from DATKYQ010000086.1 coordinate 17,859, forward strand.
TCTGGCAGAGAATTTTCCCCAAGACCCCTTGGCCGCCCGGGCCCGCGAGATGCTGCGCCGCCTGGGTGTGTGAGCCGCTACCGGCTCATCCCTGGCTCGGGACAGATGTACTGTACTATTGTTCCCACCGGTTCATAGTTCTCCCCAAAAACACTTCCAACGCCAAACAAATTGGTGGCCGAAGTTCCCCAGATGGATTCGAAGTAAGCCGGTGATCCACTGTTGATGTCGATCCACCGGATTCCATCATAGTAAAGCCTGCTACCGCCTCCGGCATAGACCTGAGTTGCGGACGCACCCCACACCGTCGAAAGATAGTCAGTACCATCTGGCGTCTCCATCTCGCTCCAGTCGGTGCCATTGAAATGTAAAATATGGCCGCGACCTCCAACGGCAAAGATATCTTCCGAAGAGGAACCCCAAATTCCGAATAGACCGTACGGTATGTCTTCTTTCACAACAGACCAGGTGTTGCCGTCGTAATGCAAGATTTTCCCAGTGCTACCACCGTATTGTTCTTCGTCCGTTCCGACAGCATAGACATCAATTGGCAATGAACCCCAAATGCTTTGTAGTAAAACCGGAAAATCGTCATTCAACGTCATTTCAGTCCACTCAGTTCCGTCATAGTTGAATATCTTGGCCTTTATTGGGCCTGGAATTGTATATTGCTCATATCCAGCTACGAAAACGCTATTCTCGGAATATCCCCAAATATCCTTGAAATGGTATGGAGTTCTGAGAACGTCCTTCCATGAAAAACCATCGAATTGCAATATGACTCCGTTAGATGCGACGAGAATGTTGTCTTCGGAGAGCGAAAGTATGCAATCTCCGGCCGGAGAATTGCTCATCGGCTGCCAGATATTTCCATCCCATGCATATACATCAGTAATACTACTTATCGAATAGATTCGACTGCTCGACAGACCATCAACATCTTCAAATGACCAAGTACCATCTATGATCGTCCTCTTCCAGCAAGAGTCATCTTCTGCGTAGCAGCTATAAAAACTAGTGGAAAAAATAATGACTATGATTAGTTTATTCATCGCTTTACAACCAAAAGGCCTTTCATTCTTCATTAGCCTCTACCTCAACCATGCTTGGACTGTGATCGGAATAGATATTATCATTTCCGATAACAATGTAACCATTGGAATAGCAGGAAAATGGTGGATATTTTCCCATTCGGCATTCTTCATCGCTCATTTCTGGGTTTTCTGGTGGTGAAAAATTAGGAGGGATCAACAGTCTAGTTTTATATTCATCATTCCAAAGGGTTGGTTTGCCTAGCCATATTTTATCGATTGTTCCCAAGCTTGGGGCATCAGTGAAGAGAGCCAACAAATTCCTTGCTGCCGTTTTCTCCGTCTCAGAGAAGTTGCACCTGTCCATCCATTCCTCGCCCGTAATATCTGTGGATTTCCTATTGTTCATGTCACCCGCAAATATTGGCGGGTAAATCGAAAAGGGCTTCTTGGCCCTTGCGTCGTCTAACAAGTAACTGGCAAGATCGTCGCGGAAAGTATTCTGGCGATCCATGACATAATCGCTTATCGTCAATGGTATAGCGCACGGTCTATTTGAGGGATGATGCACGTTGTAGAAGCTGAAGTAGCGATTCGAATGTAGCGGAAATTCGAACACCGCCCGGGACACCAAAGCGTTATCGCCGTCCTCGTAGTCTCCGCCCAAACCATGTCTGGTCATACAATCATTGTAGAAACCGCCATATGGCAGGCTTTCGTAAAGATCTTGCTGACCTTCATACCATTCTTTGCAACCGTAAGATTCTTGTGCCCCTGGTCTAGGATGTGGATAAACAAAACGCACCTGTTGTGAGTCATAGATGATGGCTTCTCCCTCCCATCTGTCGCAAAAAAGCTCACCCCATAAAGCATAGTTCGATTTCAATGAAGTTGCCAGGTAATATTTGCCGCAATCCAGACTGCTTCGTCCCAGTTCCTGGTTTATCTTGTCAACCAGATGATGTAGGTATTCACCTTTGTTAAATTCACATGCTCCTTCTGTGTCCAACATGACTTCCTGGACCGCAATGATGGCAGGCTTATATGGTACGACTATATCGCGGACGAAGTTGTCAAGTCGTTCACTCCATGTGATAAGATATAGATCGGCACACCAATCGGGGCATTCCGTAGCACACCAGCTCCAGCACTCTAAGAAATCCATGCCCGGACATGAACCGGGACACCAAGCTAGACAAGGAGAGGGAAAGCCAGCACATTCCTCGGGCAGCGGCGAGGGATTTGGTGTGGGCTGATTGGTGTGTGAATTATAGGTTACTATCTTTATTCGTTCCGGCGGTGGGTAGGCGTACACTTGCATGCTGTCCTTGCCGAGATACTCGTCGCCGGCGCCGTATGCATGGACTTCGATGGTTGTGGGGCATCCGGGCCTGCCGGGAACCTCACTCGGGTAGATGGTTGAAAAAGAATTTTCTTCATTGCCGGCCGGTAGTGAAATGTCCGTAAAAAACACCCCTGCCGTCGTGCCGTCAGGGCCGGTGGCACTTAGCCGGCGCACTGCAGGCGTCGACTCAACCGCGAACCAGGGATACTCGGGAGAATAGCCGGCTAGTTTGTACCATAGATCGGGCAGTCTCGTCGCAGAAAAAGCAGGATCATGCGTCGGCAGAAATATTCTTACATGAGAGGTGTTAAACTCAAGATGTACGGATTCTTTCAAAGGCCTACCGAAACGATCGGTCGTCCTGGGAATACATGTCCCCTCGGGTGGCCCTTCTTCCGGAAAATCCATGACATAGTGCTCTCCCGGAGATAGTCCTAAAATCGAATCGGACCATAGCATTGTAAATTCCTCGACCAACTTTTCGGAGGTATAGGCGAAGGTTAAACCTGTAAGCGGTTCCGCATCGAAGGCCACGTATCCCATCAGAGAATTGAAGATGAAACCCAGTGGTTCATGAGGACTCAGATAACACATCGAAGCATCAAAAGTGGATGATTCCGGATCCTGGCAATTAGTATAAAAAAGTGGTGGTGTGGCTCCAGATAGCTCGGGTATGGGCATCCAGGGGATGTCAAGACCAACACCGATGATAATGTCCACGTCGTGAGCCAATGCCACCGCGCCGTCATCGGACGGAGTCGAGATCACAATGTAGCCGGCCTATCTCCCGGGTTGGCCGGATCGGACGCTTCGGCGCCCAGTATTCGGATACGGTAATGCCGCAGTGGATCGAGAGCCGATGAATTCACCACGAGATCGATCTGGTCACAGCTTGCGCCCGGGCAAGCCCAGGGCGCCTGTGAGAACACGACACCGGCGCTGCCGGGATACGGTACTTCATCCCGGTCCGCATACCAGAAATTGCTGATCTCGAACAATCTTACGTCGTCCGCCACCGAGAAGGTGCCTTTGTCTATTGGCCGCAGCAACTTCACCTTCAGCTCGGCGAAGTCTTCCTGGAACAGTATCGCCCCGCTCGCCGGTTTTGTGTACTCGATCAGGTTGCTCGAAAGCGGGTTTGACGGGATGTCCCCCGGCCCGCAACCGGGCGGAAGTTCGCAGTGGGTAAGAACAGACAGCAACAGCACGACCGCTGGCGCGGAGACAAGAAGCCTTTTCATTCTTGCAATAATCATGGCGCACCACCCTGTCCCGAAGCTGCACTGAATATTTCGCTCAGGCTTTCCACCAGCTTGTGCCGCAGCACTTCCAGATCGCCTGGATTGCCCACCTGGTAGCCGTGACCGGCGATGCGGATTATGGCCCGCACAGCCTGCAGGCCCACGCCGTCGCTCAGTTTCTGGTATTGGAGATACTCCTCATAAAGCTCCTCGGCCGGCCGGGGCGGCGAGATCGGGCCGCCTCCTTCTAGGTATTCCACCAGATAATCGAGCGCCCGGCTGTTCTTGGTAAGCCCCAGCGCCCGGGCCGCCACGACCTTTACGGCAAAGCTCCGGTCGAGAAGCAACAACCGGCCAAGCGCGTCAACCACGTCATCGCGGGCCGCTGTCTCGGGGCTCACCGCGGCCGCCTCGCCGATGGCGCCCGCATCGAGGACGCGTGAGTGATGATCGACCCATGCTAGCTCAAGCATCTGAAGCAGGCGGTCCGTCGCCCTCGGCTCCGGAGTGGCATTGAGCTGGTTCAGGCATTTGTGGAGGAGGTCGATCGTAAGCACCTCCTCGCGATAAAGAAGCTTGTAGGCCGATCTGCGCCGTAGACACGAATCAGCGCTCTCCAGATCGCCAAGCAGCACCGGCGTCGGCGTTGCCACGATGAATTCTGAATCAGCTACCGCCCCGTTTCCCAGACGGTCGGCGAGCGATACCGATATCGCGTTGGCTCCTTCATCCAGATACCGCTCACAGGGTATCTGCCAGTTCGCCTCGGTCTGACCAATGGAGAATAAACCGGATACATTTTCTCCGTTCAGCAAAATCGTGAGTGTCGAAAGGTCCACACCCACGCCCTCGTCGTGGTAAGAGATTCCGACAAGCGGCATATCCGTCTCTATCAACTCGGAAGGCCCCGGCTCGATGGAGATTAGCGGAGGTTCGGTGTCCTCCGGCAGGAAGCGTACCTCGACCGTGATGAAGGAGCCGGGCTTCGAGGCCAAGCGCACGGAAAGCTCGTGCGGGCCGGCCTCGATTGCACGCGGTGCGGTGACGGCATCCACAACCTGCGAGAATTCCTCCGGGCCGATTACCAACTCCCCGTCAATGGAAATCCAGGCGGACGAGATCCTTTTTCCGTGCGGTGGATCACTTGCGCCATTCACCACCAGAACACAGATCTCGCCCTTTTCTTGAACCTCGAAGCCGGCCGTCTCCACCTGCGGCTTTCCCGTCGAGCGACTGAACTTTGCCGGGCCGAACACCTGTTCGGTGACATCGAGAAGCGTGCAGGCGCTCGGTCGGTTGTTTTTAGAAAGGGTAGTTTGGCCTGCCCGATCGTTGGGCAGGCAACCGGAAAAAATCAATCCGACAACAATCGGCACCATGATTCTGCAAAATGTCTTCATCCCGCACCCCCTCTCCCGGGCAAAAAAAGTGCCGCCGGGCCATTAGCCCGCGCGGCCTTCTCTTCGCCATTTTCGGCAGCTCATCTCACCCTCCCGGGGTTTCAGAGCTTTGCGCCCCGGGTCTTTAGAACCCAGGTTGCCCTTTCGAACGGCTCTGCTCTCTACGACTTCTAAAAGTAATTATACAAAAAAAAAGGCTCTCCACGGTTCCGCTGGAGACAGGGGGTTTCGTGACGTAGCTGGCTGAAGTTGAAAGGCATCCGACCTTTCGTGCATGGTTTGGGTTGTCTAGATCCATTCCAACACGGAGGAAAGCCGGATGCCAAGCAAGGA
>DATKYQ010000087.1:0-2917 GCA_035528415.1 Myxococcota bacterium
CGCGTTCTGAACTTCTCGCTCAGCCTGAGCCATCCTCTGAGGCGGCGCCATGCGCACGATACTCCTGCTCTGCTTTGCCCTGCTGACGCCGGGCGTGGCGTCGGCACAGGGCTTGTCGGACCGCATTCCCCAGGTCGAGAATGAATGTGCGGTACTGGTTCACGGTCTCGGCCGTGGAGACGGGTCGCTTTTTCTGATCGAGCAACTTCTTGCCGCGGCGGGCTACCAGGTGGTGAATCTCGACTATCCGTCCCGCAGTACGACGATCGAGGAGTTGCTGGGCTACCTCGACGACGCAGTCTCCGCCTGCAATGACCAGACCGTGAACTTCATCACGCATTCTCTCGGCGGAATCCTCGTCCGCGGCTGGATCGGAAGGATGGATAGGGCCAATCTAGGGCGTGTCGTCATGCTGGCGCCTCCAAACCAAGGCTCCGAATTGGTCGACGCAATGGCTGATCTCGACCTTTACCGTTTCATCGCCGGACCTGCTGGCCAGGAGCTCGGCACTGATGAGGAGGGCGCCCCGGCACGATTTGGCCCAGTTGATTTCGACCTCGGCGTGATCGCGGGAAACCGGTCGCTGAACCCGGTTTTCTCCACCATGATCCCCGGCGAGGATGATGGGGCGATCTCGGTCGAAAGCACGAAGATCGAAGGCATGGACGATCACATCGTCCTGCCTGTCACGCATACCTTACTAATGAACAATCCGCTGGTCATCGCGCAGACGATGATCTTCCTGCGAACCGGACGTTTCGATCACAACTTGACTTATCGCGAATTGGCGCGCCGCCTGATCGCCAAGTGATAGGGGATCCGCGGCAACGGTCTGGGCTTGGACGGTCCGTTACCAGGACCCACTATACTTGGCCGCTTCGGTCTCTAACTCGGTGGCGAGCCGGCCTGCGTCCTCGTTGGTCCAGTTCTCCGGGGCAGTGACTGCCATCCATGCCTCGATATAGTCCACCACCGCGTAGTCGTGCCCGTGTCCCGGCGGAACGGCCGCAGCAAGCATCATGTCTGTCCCCACCTGCAACGCGGTGACAATCGGGAACCATTGCAGCAGTGGAGACACGTCCTCACCCCGCGGAGGGACCATCCACTCAGGCTGTCGGTAGAACATTTTCTCTTCGAAGAAGACGATCGCGTCGCTGGGATAGACGATATAGACGATCCGCACCCGTCCCCAGTCGGCTGGCGCCTCGCTGGCGCTGTCGCCGTGGCCGATCACGCGAAAGTTCGAGCCGCCCTCGAAGACCGGCCGCCAGGGGTGCGAGCCTTCGTCCCGGTCACGCTGGATTGCGCGCCAAATGCGGTTGCGAAAGGGCGGTCCCGACCAGACGGCGCCTTCGAATGAATCCCCGAGCCAGGCGTGCACCGGAGGCGAAGCTTCCGATCCGAGCGAACCGAGGCTGAGGCCAAACAGATAGAGCTTCGGCCGGCTGTCCTTTGGCAGGTTTTTCCAGTAGCGGTAAATGACCCTGAACACGGCGGCCGCCGATTCCTGCGAGCGGCCGGGCTCGAGGATCAGCGACAACGGGCTTTGCAGATAGGAGTACTGTACGGCAACGGTCGCGACATTGCCGTCATGCATATATTCCAGCGGCGCAATACCATTATTGTCGACCCAGCCCGTCCCTGTCGGCGTTGCAATAATCAAAATGGAGCGGGAGAAGGCGCCCAATCGGATCAGATCGGCGAGTGCCAGCTTAGCCTGCTCTTCGGGCGAACCGGCAGAGCGGAGCCCGGCATAGACCCGGATCGGTTCAAGCGCCGGGCGGCCGGTGAATGCCTCGATATCCGCCTTCCTCGGTCCCTCCGTGACGTACCGCTTGCCGGCTCGGCCGAGATCTTGCCACGCGATCTGAGAACCGGGACCTCCCGATCTCGTGTCCTCGGTCGGTACGGATACGCCCGGCGGATTGGTGACGTCCACCAGCGCCTGGGCACGGTCGATCGCGCCTATGGTGGCGCTGACCAGTGTGCCGTTCACCACGGTCACCAGCAAGACGGCGAAGATCAGGGCGCCTAGCAGCGAGGCGATCCTTCTTGGCACCCAGCTGTAGACAATGGCCGACGCGGCGCGGAGTCCGGCTATCAACAGGCGCGCAAAAATCACCAGGAGAACCGCCACGACGGCCGCGACCAGGATCACTTTCAGGAGGTTCGCGTTCTCCGCCGGCAGCATGTTCATGCGGGCGCGGACTTCGTCCTGCCAGGCGGTGGCTTGCGGAATGTAAATGGCAGCAGCGATCACGCAGGCCAGTGCCAGCACGATGATCGCCGCCCGCCACCAGGGTCGCGGCACTTCCGGCAGCTCTAGGTAGCGCCACAGCACTACGCCGCCATGCCCGATGGCATACCCGATGGAGAAGGCCACGCCGCCGAGGAGACCCTGAAAAATCGGAGGTCGCGGTACCAACGAAGGCGTGAAAGTCAGGAGGAAAAAAATGAAGCCGATAAAAAGCCCGGTGAATGACGGTAGCCACCAGGGGGTCGCCAGCGATTCGTCCCTAGGGCTTTGTCGTTCGATCATGCTCGAAGTCTTGCCAACCTCGACACCTAAGGCAAGAGCCCGGCCGCGCAATAAGCCAGCACCTTAGCCAGCGATTTTCCTTGCTCTGCGGGGCACATTCCCTGTTAGCGCCAGAAAATTCCCTGTTCAGGTATGTGGAGAACTTATCAACGGTTGAAGCTATGTGCGGAGGGAGCGCTGAGTCGGCTCAGGGGCCAAGAACCGGACTAAAGGGCAGCGGGTCTTGGAGTCGGCTTCTGGCACTTAGATGGGGTAATCGGCCGGCGTACTTGTGGATAGCTGAAGATTTGGGGTGCTGCGCTTCAGGCTGATGTTGAAACGAGGTCCGCGTTTGCGGCCTCAAGCATCAGAAGGAGAAGCGCAGCATGGACCATTTTG
>DATKYQ010000088.1:0-28714 GCA_035528415.1 Myxococcota bacterium
ACCACGAAAGAACAGGTTTGACTGTGCGCGTCCAGTCCGATATTGTACCTCTTCATGCGGCGCCTCCTTGGATAGGTGGTTGTTGATAGACACACCAACAACCTACCAAGAAGGACGCCGCGTTTTCATCTTGCCGTCCCCTAGATCCCTAGATCCTGAGCTTGACGATCAACTCGTCCAGCGCGCGCTTGGGTACGTGCATTTTGCATTGCTCGTCGTGCCAATAGCGCACGTCGCCTTCTTTGCCCATCTCTTCGACGACCACCGATTCGGCCGGGCGGCCGAGGGCCAGGACGTAGAGGATGCCGAAGTGTGCGGGAAGATCGAGCGCCTCGGCCAGGTTCTTCCTGTCGACGCTTCCCAGGATGCAGGTCGCCAGATCCCGTTCGGCGGCTCCCATCAACATGCTCTGTAGGGCTATACCGGCGTCTACCTCGCGGGCCGGGCCGAGGCGATTGTCATTTAGGACTATTATGTAGGCCGCCGGGCGCTCGCCTTGTGCCGGGCCGGGCCAGTCGGGCAGGTAGCCGGCCCAGGTTAGCTGCGTAAATATTATGGCGTTGAGTTCGGGGTCGGCGCTGGGTAAGAACTTTAGCGTCTGGCGGTTGGCCGAGCAGGGCGACAGCCGGGCCAACGCAACAAGCTTTAGCAGCACGTCGGCGCCGACGGGCTCGTCCTGCCTGAAACGACGCACCGTGCGCGCCCGGGCAACCAGATCGTCTAGCATGACAGCCTCCTTGGCGATTGAACCTTGTGGACAGGTTACAACATGCTAGCGCGCGCGGCAACGTGCACGGCGGTCTGGAAGTTGACACTCGTGCTCCACTTCGATACTTTTATGAGGTCGTTTCAGGTGATAGATAGCGGTCAGGAGGCGTTGCGTGAACGTTTTATGGGATGATACCACCCGTAAGCTTGTTGAGGAGGTGCGCGACTTCGTCAAGAACGAGGTGCCCGCCGATCTCTTGCGTAAGATGGATCGCGAGGAGATTCGCTTCGCCAAGGAGTTCATCCAGGCCGCCGCCGCGCGTAACCTGCTGGGCCTGCGTTTCCCGACTGAGTACGGCGGGCGCGGGCTTCCCTGGACGGCCGAAGTGGCCGCCATCGAAGAGGTCGGCGTGCTGGGCACGGCCCTGTCCTGCAACTACGTCATGCCGTCCATAGTGGGCGAGGCCCTGGTGGCCTTCGGCACCGATGCGCAAAAGAAGAAATACCTGTCAGCCATCATTCGCGCCGAGCTGTTTTCGGCAGAGGCTTTGACCGAGCCGCGGGGCGGATCGGACTTCTTCGGCGCCACCTGCAGCGCCGTAAAAGACGGCAACGAATTCGTAATCCGCGGGCACAAGCGTTTTATCGTCGGGGGCGAGGGCGCCGATGTCTTTTTGGTCTACGCACGGACGGATCCCGACACAGCCGGCCATGGGGCGCTGTCGGCCTTCCTGGTCGAGCGCTCGGATCGGCTGAAGGTAGAATACCTGTATGGCCTGATGGGTACCCGCGGGGGTGGAACAGCCAGGATCCTGCTGGATGACGTCCGGGTTCCGGCCGAGAACCTGGTTGGTCCGCTGAACGGCGGATTTCAGGTCTTCAATCGCATGATGGTTCCAGAGCGCCTGACCTCGGCCGCCGGTTCGCTGGGGGCCGGCCGAGCCGCCCTGGAGGTGGCCGCCCGCTACACCGACAATCGCCAGGCCTTCGGCAAGAAGATCCGCAAGTTCCAGGGCGTCAGCTTCAGGGTGGCCGAATCGGTGGCTCGCATGGACGCGGCCCGGGCGCTGACCTGGGCGGCGGCGGTCAAGGCGGACAGCGGGCAAGACTCGCGCCGGCTTGTCTCCGAGGCCAAGAAGGTATCCACCCAGGCGGCCTGGGACACGGTCAATGACGCCATGCAGATGATGGGCGGCATAGGCTATACAGATGTCTATCCCGTGGAACGCCTGTTGCGAGACGGCCGCCTGGCCATGATCTGGACCGGAACCAACGAGATCATGAACCTTTTGATCCAGCACGAGTACTACACCGAGCTATTGCAACACGGTCCGGCCGGCCGTGACATCGAGGCTGACGCACTTTCCACAGACGCCGAGAGCGAGAAGGTATTCGAATAAATGGCCGATTCCTCCGAAGCCGGGAAGCTCAAGGCGCGCATCGCCGAACTCGAGCTGCAACTTGCCGAGGAGCGCGAGGAGTCCGAGTGGGACCTCAAGGCGGCAAAAGAAACCGGGGACGCAACAGTTCGCAAGCTGAATGCCGAGATCGAAAAACTGAAGCAGGCTACCCCGGGCAAGGCGCCGGGGGGATCTTTCGGCAAATCCGGCGAAGTGGAGATGCTCTCCAAACGGGCGCTGATGGCCGAACGCAAAGTGGCCGAGTTGCAGGAAGAACTCAAGCGGGCAAGCTCCATTGGGCCTCCACCGGTTCCCAAGGAAGACTCATTTCAGCGCCAGCGCGCCGAATCGGCCGAGCGAGAGCGTGAAGATCTGCGGCGCGAGAAACGCGCGGCCGAACGCAGCCTGCGCGAGAAGGACTCGCTGGTCGGCAAGTTGCAGAAGGAGTTGGACGAGGCCAAGGCGATCAAGGGTGAACTGGAAAGCGCCCGCCGTGAACTAGCCGACAGGGAACAGAAGCTCAACGCAGCAACGCAGGCCTCCGCGAGTGCCGGCGATCTCGGGGCGGAACTCGAACGAGTCAAGTCCGAGGTGAAGGAGAAGGAAAACAGGATCCGCGAGCTGGCCGAAGAGCTGAACAACCTGTCGGTCGTGGAGTCCGAGCGTAACGACCTGGCCCGAGAGTTGGGTCAAGTCCGGGCCGGCCTGGAGCAGGGCGGCAAGAAGGAGCAGGAACAAGCCAAGCGAGTCGCTCAGCTCGAGTCTGATGTCTCACGCCTCAACCAGGAGTTGGCCAAGCAGGGGATGGCTTCGGGCCAGATGGTGGAACACCGTGAGCGCGAAAGTCAGCGCCTGAAGAGCGACCTGGAGGAGTTGCGCCAGCGGGAGGCCGAATCCGCGCGCAAGCTTCAAAAGACGCAAAAAGAAAACGAGAATCTGCATGGCGAGTTGAGTGTGCAGGAAAGAGAACGTGATGAGCTGGTAGCACAGCTTACCCACCTGCGCGAGCAGGAGCAGACCCAGGTAACCCGGCGCGAGGAGGAACAAACCCTGCCGGGTAGCGACCCGTTCAACGAGAAGACGGTCAAGTCGTCTGTGCCGCTAGGCTCTGCTAGTGCCCCGCGGGTGCTTGTAGCCCAGGAGCGTCACCCGGCCTCCACCTCGGCCGACGATGTATCCATGCCGGTGGTGGCCGGCGAAATGGTGCGCCCGGCCGTCGAGCAGGCGGAAGAAGTCTTCAGCGAGGAGGACCTGTCCGAGGAAATGAAAACCGACAGAGCTCTCCCGCAGCCCAACGTCCAGACCGCGCCGGCCGGCAGACCCTTGCCCGAGCCGCCCGTTTTCAAAGGTGCCGCTGAGGAGCAAGCGCAGCTGCCGGAGAGTGGCGGAGAATCCTTGGCGGAAGAACTCGAACCGCTTTCTGTGTATGAAGAATCCGACCAGCGGCAGAATGGTCTCGAAGGACAGGCCGAACTCGAAGATCTGCCCGATCTAGATGGATCCGCAGCGGAGGCCGAGGGTGACTTCTTTTCGGGGCCTTCTCCAGTCGCCAGCCAGCCGGAAGTCGAGTTACCGGCGCAGGGCGGTTTCACGGAAGAAGGGCAAGACTCATCGGTGATAGTAGAGCGTGACGGGGAGAAACCGCCCATGGCGAAATCAACCCGGGTAAGGCAGAAGACCTCCTCGGGGCTGGTTCTGAAAATAGCGTCGTTCACCTTGTTGGCTGCAGTGCTGGTCGTCGGGGCCTGGCACTTTTTCCCGATCTGGTTCGGCGTCGGCGACGTGGACGGCAGCGTAACACCCGTGCCGGTTGCCGGTGAGCCGGACGCCGGGGCTTTGCCTGCCGACAAGCAACCCGCCGCAAACACGGTGGACGCGGGGTCGACAACCAGCGCCGCCGGGGATGCGGCGGGAGCTCGGGACATCTCCCCTGCCGAAGAAGCGGACGTCGGCGGCAAGACCGCCCTACCCGAGCCTTCGGCTGAATTGCAGAAGGCCCGGGCCTTCGGGCTGAAGCTGCTCAAAAAGAAGAAGTTCCCCCGGGCGGAGATCTTTATCCGCGGCTGGGTCGAGACACACCCCGAGGATCCCGTCTTCCACTACCTCTACGGGCGCGCCCTGTTCTACCGGAAACACAAGAAAGCCGCCGCTATTCAATTGGAGCGGGCGATAGAGATCGACTCCCAGATGTTCGAAGCCTACTACGAGTTGGGTGGGATCTATCTGCTATTGAAAAAGAAAGACCAGGCCTGCGAGGCGCTGTCGGCTTTTGCGCACCTGGTTCCCGCGACAGACAAACGCGTAGCTGGTGTGCGCAGTCACCTGAAAAAAATGCACTGTCCTTAAGATCGGTGTTCGGGCTCAGGGCCTCTCTAGGGCCCCTTTTTCGCGGCGGTCGGCGCGTTTGAGCAAGAAGGCGAAGACCAGGCCCACGAAGCCCAGCGACGCGAACATCACCATGCTGACCGTGTAGGTGTTGGTCAGATCGCGCATTTTGCCGTTCAGGTAGGGGAACAGCGCCAGTCCCATGTTCTGGATCATTGTGATCAACCCGAAGGCCGAACCGACCATCTCCTTGCGTACGATCAATGGAACCGCCGGCCACATGGCGGCCGGCACCAGCACGAAGGAGGCCCCGAGCATCATCATCGGAAATCTCGGCGGCAGCATGGTAAAGGCCATGATCAGAAAGCTTGGGATCATCAGCAACGAGCCCAGGATCATCAGCGAGGCCCTTTTTCCGATCTTGTCGACTAGTTGACCGGCGAAGGGCGCGAGGAACATCGAGGCGGCGATGATGATGGTGGTCGTACCGCCGGCGGTAGAGAACATGTGGATAATGTTGTTAAAGACCTGATAAAAAAACCCGCCCTGCGCGGCGACGGTCAGCGGAAGCCCCCACTTGTCATGGAAGAAATCGGTGGACAGCGCGGTGAAAGGGAAGATGGCCGAGTAGAAGGTGACGCACAGAATGGCCACGTACCAGAAAGAAGCGGGGAACTTCTTGATGTCTGATAGCACGATCTTGTCATCGCTGGCGCCGGCCTCCAGCTTTAAAGCGCGCTCTCCCTTGCGGTCCAGCCAGCAGTAGGCCAGCACCGCGCAGAAGGACACCAGGCAGAAGAGCACGGCGGCCCACAGGGCCGCCTGGTAGCTGCCGAAATAGTTGGAAATCATCTGCTCGGTGTTGAACGAGAACAGAGTGCCCAGGCGGCTGATGGTCAGCGCGATACCGAACGACAGCGCCAGCTCCTTGCCTTTGAACCAGCGCGCTAAAATGGCGCTTTGGGCTACGACCAGCGACTCCGAGCCGGCCCCGAAGATGAAGCGGCCGACGTAGAGGACGTAGATGCTCGGGGCGATGGCCACGACGGCCGCTCCGATGGCAACCAGCGCCGCAAAGATGATGCTGGCCGCGCGCGTGCCGATCTTGTCGATCAGCAGACCGCCCAGGAAAACCGAGAAGATGGCGGCGACGCTGTATACCGTGTACATGGTGCCGATAGCGCTGCGATCGACGTTGAGAACCTTTAGCAGGGTGGGGGCGATGGCGCCCACGGAGTCGTAGGCGAAGTAGCTGCCGTAGGTCAAGAGGCTTACGAACACCAGGATGGTAAAACGGAAGAGCTTTGTAGACGGGTGGAACCAGCCGGGCTGTTCCGGGGCCTGGGGGCTCGGAACGGGATCGGTGCTTGTCATGCGCTGGTGTGTAGCAAACAACACCCTGGACATCAAGGGAAAGGATAAATAATATTCGGCGCAACGCCTAAGGAGGCCTGTTTTGGAAAGCCGTGCTGACACTGGCGAGAAAGCTGACGGGCGGGAGTGGTTGTTTGCGCTGCTGGCTCTGAATTTCGTCGGGCTGGGAGTGGCGGTTTACCTGAGCGTATTGCACTGGCAGGTGTACAACGTGCCCGGGCATGTGTCCTTCTGCGCAATTAGCGAGGGCATGAATTGTGACACGGTCGCCCTGAGTCGCTACTCGGTAGCACTAGGAGTGCCGGTTTCGACCTGGGGAATAATGTTCTACCTCTTGTTGATCACGCTGGGAGTATGGGGCATAAGGGCCGGACGCAAGCCGTTTCCCTGGGGAATTGTCACGATGCTCTGCGCAGGAGCGATGGGAACGACGGTTTTTCTCTTTTTGGTCGCCCAGTTCTTGATACGGGCGCTGTGTATCATGTGCCTGACCCTCTACGTGGTTAACCTGGCAAACGCCGCTGTGTGCGTCATGGGTCTGCGCCGCCAGGGCCTGCCTGCCGGCGGGGCCGTGAACCTTGTGTTGAAGGCCCTGGCGTCCGATTTGAGGCTGGTGTTCGAAAGGCGAGCCGGGGGGATCGCGCTCGCCGCCTTGGCCGTCTGTGTGGCGGCGGCGGCTATTATGGTCACCCCGTTCATGTATCCGCACGAGGCGGACACGATCGCCGGCGGCCTGGAAGACATCGAGCACGGGCGCACGCCCGAGGGGCACGAATGGATCGGCGCCGCCCGGCCGGATGTTGTCATCACCGAGTATTCCGACTACGAGTGTCCCTTTTGCCACCGGGCGCACATGACCGTTCGCCAGGTGGTGCGCGAGCGGAAAGACTGGCTCAGGCTAGTGCACGTCCAGGTGCCCCTGGACGACAAGTGCAATCCAATGATCAAAAGACCCTTTCATCGCAATGCCTGCGACTGCGCCCGGGCGGCCATCTGCGCGGCCGGGCAGGACGGCTTCTGGCCGATGAACGACGCTTTGTTCCTGCGCCGCTGCGGGCTGGACGCTGGCGGCCTGGTGGTACTGGCGCGCAAGCTGGGCCTGGACGCCGATGCCTTCCGGGTTTGCATGAAAGATCCCCGCAGCCTGCGGTTGCTGCAGGCCGATCTCTCCGAGTGTCGCTCGGTGGCCAAGGAATGCCGCGAGATGGGACGGCGCTTCGGCACGCCCACCTTCACCGTCGGAGACAAGGTGGTGGTGGGGGCCAAGAAAAAAGAGTTCTGGGTGGATATGGTCGAGAGACGGCGGATCACTTCTCGAAAATCACCGTGATCCCCTCATTTCCCTTGATCAGTTTGAAGCCGGGCACTTTCTTGCCCGTGAAGTCGAGCACGAAGCGGGTGAAGCCTTCCCGTTGGCCGACACGCACACGGCTAATGAAAGGCGCCGGCGAATCGACGCTGTGCGTATGCCCCCTAAACCCAACACCCTGCAGGTCGATCGCCAGGCGCGGGGGATCCTTGAGGGTGAAGTGCTTTTCCTCGACCGGGACGCCCGTGCGCAGCATCATGCGCAAGCCCTTGGCGGATTCAGAAAATACGGGTAGCTCGACGCTAACGGCGCCGGCCGTGCCGGGATCGATCTTCGGCTTCGGTGGTTGAGCCTTGGCAGTCTCTTTCTCGGGCTTCGGTGGTTGAGTCTTGGCCGTCTCTTTTTCCGGTTTCGGTGGTTGAGCCTTGGCCGTTTCTTTCTTTGGCGCGATAGGCGGTTTAGAAGGCACGGCCTTGACTACCTCTTTGTCGTCCCCGGCGGCCTTTTGCCTGCCTGCGTCCTTGGCGGTCGGCGTGCGGTCAAACGGCCTGATCATCAGCAGCACAAAGAACGTAACCACGGCCACCAGCAACACGAAGCCGACGAAAAGAAACGCGCGTTTCCTGGGCGCTGGCGGCTGAGAGAGTTGGGCCATCTGTTTCTCTTCCTCCATTGGTGGCGGCGCGGACAGCGCAGGGTCGGGGGCGGCGGCCGGAACCTGACCGTCACTCCCGGCACTCGCGGCCGGCGGGTCGATGTCCAGTTTCATCCTGGCCCTAGAGGCGGGCTGCTCATTCTGATCTCGCCTGTGTTCGTCTCCAAGCGCCTCGCTGATGAAAGACTCGATTTGCTGCCGGGAATCGCCGGAGAGCGACTTGAACTCGACGCCCATGCCCGAAGGCGAGCCGTCGATGCTGATCGGCTCGAAGGGCTTGTTCCAGACGACCTCCCCCTCGTCGACCTTTACCAGCACGTCGTTGAGGTCGAACTCGAGGCCGACCTTACGACCCCTGTCCAGGGGGCGGTTACTGCGCAGGAACATGCCGCCCGCAGACACGTTGCCGGCGAACACGTCGATGGCCGTGCTGTTATCGGGGACCGTAATCTTGACCTTCGAGAAGAAGTCCACGCGGGGATGGACGCGCTTGTTGCTCTCTCCGGGCTTGTCGTTGTCGTCCGGCATGGGGCACATGGTAGCCATCTCTCGATCGACAGTCAACAATCATGGTCACGATTGTGTTTTGCTTTGACATGCCCGGCGAGGACTGGTAGGCATGGGCTGTTCAAACCCTTAGGACCTTACTATTAGGAGGCTTACATGTTTAGTGAACTCGAGTATTGGTTGTCGCTTCTCTTCCTGCTGGCACTGGGTGTCCTGGGCGCTTCGAGCGTGATCGTCAAGAAGAAGCCCGAGGCCAGGGAGCTTATCGAGAAGCTCGCCAAGATCTCGGGCTGGGTCGGCGTCATCTCGGCCCTCTACGGCATATGGGGGGTGATCAACGTCTTGAGGTTCGTCGGCATGTTGCGCTTCTTGGCGCTGATGTGGCTGACCATGCTGGTCACCTCGTTGGTGTTCATCGGGCTCGGCTTCATCTTCGGTTACGGTATGGTCACTGCCTACCTGAGCGAGGAGGCCAAGGCCAAGGGAGAACAACTGCGCAAGAAGTTGGTCGGCTTCCAGATCCCGCTGGGATACGTTTCACTGGTCCTGGCTGTCTGGTGGTTGCTTTTGAGGTTCGTCATCTACTGAAATCCCGGTATATCCCCCGCGAGCTGGTATGAAAATCCCTACTGCAAGATTGCTCGCGCTTACTGCCCTCGTCCTTGCCGCCTGGCCCATGCAGGTTCGTGCCCGCCGAGCCAAGACGATTGCATTCATCCCGGACGCGAGCTGCCGCGCAAGCAAACTGGTGACCGTGATCGAGCAGGCGCTCGGAGAAAAGCTGCAGGTCAAGGGGCTCGAGATAGTGCAGCAGGACAAGGGATCCGCAAATGTCCTGCTGCACTATTTCATG
Organism: Myxococcota bacterium; assembly: GCA_035528415.1. Lineage (GTDB taxonomy): Bacteria > Myxococcota > B64-G9 > B64-G9 > B64-G9 > DATKYQ01. Next base: position 9,132 of record DATKYQ010000088.1, read on the forward strand.
ATCCAGCGCCGGCAGGATGACAAGATGTCGATCGAACTCGACGGCCGTGCATTCGGCAACCAGTCGGGCAAGCTACTGGCCGAGGCAGCGGCCACCAGCGATTCATTTCCAAATGACGAGGGCGGGCATACGGCGGCCGCGCGCCAGGCGGCCGGGCAGCTTGCCGCCGATCTTTCCGCCTCGCTCGAGAAAGCCCTCTGGGCCCGCGGCAAGGGAAGACGAATCATGCTGCAGGTTTCGCTGGACGAGAAGGCGGCCGGGCACAGAGACGAGATCGTAAAGCGCCTGGAGAAAGCCTTGAGCGGCATGTCCATGAAGCTGAAGGGCTCGACCGAACGCAATCTCGTTTTAGTGTTCGAATCTTCCGAACGCACCAAGGACCTGGTTGAATCCCTGGGTCGTGTGCTGGTCAGCGGCGGCGCCGACAAGGTCGTCTGGCTGATGCAATCCGAAAATACGCTGCTGGCGAGTATTGGCGGGTCTTAGGGCCGGTCTATTCCCAGCACGCGATAGGGGTCGACGAGTTCGGGGACGCCGCTGTCCCGGAAAGTTTCGAAGAAGTGAATCCACTGGGCCTGGGCCAAGGGGTCTGCGTAGATCTCGGTGTGCTCGGCCGGGTCGCCGTTTGAAAGCAGGTCGAACTGGAAGAAACCGGCTGTGACTTCCTGCGGATTGTTCCGGGACATGGGTTCGTCCTCTGGGGACAGCCCGTAGACCTCGCGCAAGACCGGGCGCAGATGGGCCAAACCGAGCGCCCTGGCCAGGGCCTCGTTGGCCGAGTTGGGCACGAAGGTGTCGTCGATTACCTCCTGGAAAAGCACATGCTTGGGGGCGGCGCCGGGAAGGTCGGGCGGCTGGTCGATGGCCAGGCGGGCAAGGTTGACGGGATCGCCGCGCTCGGTCAGGATCTGCAAGATTGGCATGAAGCGGCTGACGTCCGAGGCGCTGGTGTCCTCGGGCCGCAGCATGTCGATGAAGGTGCCGAAGATGTCGCTGCGCATGAAGAGGTTGGTGGGCAGCGAGCCGCCGCCGGCCGACAAGTTGGCGATCGCGATACGCGGGGAGAGGGCAATGGCACCGGCGGCGATAATGCCGCCCAGGCTGTGTCCCGACAGGTAGACCGGCCGGGACATCAGTTCTGGCACCCCGTCGGGAGCCCCCTCGGGCAACAGGTCGAGTGAGGCCAGGGCGTCGGCCAGTTCGGCCAGGCTGACGATATCAAGAAAGCTCTGCCGGAAGTTGTCCCGCAGCAAGGGCATATCGAAGGTGCCCGAGTCGAGGTCGATGCCGAAGAAGTTGGTCACCTCCCAGCCGCTATCCGCCTTGCGGCTGCCGTGCAAGACGGCGTCGATTGCCAGCGAGGCGAACCCGGCCCGGGCCTGGGCCCGCTTGGCTCCCCGGTCTTCGTCCTTTTGTCCCAACAGTCCATGCTGGTAGATGACAATTGGAAATGGCGGGCCGTGTTCTGCCGTGGTCTCGGGAATCAGCAGTTCGAATTCCAGTTCGGCGGTTCCCTGGTGCACCGGGCTGCCGGCGGCGATCTCGAAGGTGCCGGCCTGGGTCTGGTAGTCGGCTGCCGTGAACTTGCCGCTGACAACCAGCGCAACGCCTTCCGAGCCGGGCGAGGTCTGCAGACTGCCGGCAACGATTTCCGGCGGGTCGCTCGAGAGAATCTGCCTAGTCGCGGCCAGCAGCTCTTCCTCGATGCTCTGGGTGGTAAAAACGGTCAAGGCCGACAGATCTCCCGCGTTCTCGATGAACCCCCCGTCGGTGAGCGCTTCGAGCGCTGCGGGAATCTCTTTGCCCAACAGGCCGAACTCGTCCTGACCGGGCTTGGTCAGAAGCGATCGGGTGCCGGCGCTGGGAGCCAGGCAGCGGCCGCTCTTGTCGGTAAGCCTGGTCGTCAGCGCCAAGGCGTAGGTAGTCTTGGGACGCAGCGCAAAGGCCGGCTCGCACAGCAGGTAGTGCTGGGCGTGACCATGGCTGTCGCGATCGGAGAGGTACTCGATAATCAAGGGAACGGCCCGGCCCTGCCCGGGCGAGTCTGTATCGATGTCGATCAGCACGGCCGGCGTGCCCGGCAGCAGCGTGTCCCCGGGGGGTATCGCAAGGCTGTCCGGCGGGGTGACAATGAATGTGTCTCCGTTCTCCACCCGCGTGCCGATTTCCCCCGTGAAGCCGAAGGTCACGGAGGCGGAAGTACCGAAGCCGTCGAGGAGATCGAGCTGCTCGCGCATGAAGGGAAACACGTCGAACATATTCTCTTTCGAGGGGGTGTTTGCGGCGTCCAGGTTGATACGGTGCCCGCCGGGGGTGGATGCATCCTCGACCAGGTAGAAATCGGAAGGGAAGGGCAGCAGCCAGTCGCCGCCCGGCTCGAAGATCACTTCGGTGGAGCTTGTGCAGAAATCGTAGCTCGTGCCGTTGCCCGAGGAACAGCATGCCAAAAGACACGCCGCCAGCATACCGCCCAACATGACCCGGCGCATCGAGCCCTCCTTTCATGGTTAGATAAATTGTAGACCAAAAGCCCGCGCCGCGGCAAATCTTGGCCGCTGCCGGTTGACACCCCCCGAAGGGCGGTGGTATCCATTGGCCATCCAGCTTGCATGAGGAGGTCGCCGGATGGCCGAGAGCATAACGATCAAGGGTCGCGAGGGCGAGGGAAACACGTTTCTGACAGCCGCCCAGGTGATTACCGGGCTTTCGAAGATGCTCAACGAGGGCAAGGTGGCCGAGGCGGCCGATGTCTACTCGCGCTGCCAGGAAGATATCGGCTACGTTTTGATCAACAAGGTCAAGACACATCCGCGCCTGCAGAAGCTTGTGGCCAATATGTTCTTCAGGGCCAGGGATTTCGATAAAGCCGCCTTGTGCTGCGAGAACCTGGGCGAGACCGAGAAGGCGGCCCAGCTTTACGAACAGAGCGACGATTACCAGAGCGCCGCCGAGATGTACGCCGAGGTCGAGAACTTCGAGAAAGCCGCCGAGATGTTCGAGCGCAACCAGAACTACCGCCAGGCGGCGGAGCTTTTCCTGAAGGTCAAGAACTTCTCCCGGGCGGCGGCCAACTACGAAAAGGCCGTAAACTACTTCATCTCGGGCAAGCTCTACCACGAGCTCGGCAAGTATCGAAAATCGATGGAACTGTTGCAGAAGGTCCAGGCCGATGAAGACAGCTTCGACCAGGCCACGATTTTAATCGGCGACATCCTGGCCCGCAACGGGTACGTCGACCTGGCGGTCAAGAAGATCCTCAACGTCATCAAGGGCCGTCCGGTGGGGCAGGAGACGGCCGAGTTCTACTATCACCTGGCCGGCCTGCACAAGATTGCCGGTAGAATCGAGGTCTCCCGCAACATCTACCAGCAGCTTCTGAATTTCGACATCTCGTACAAGGACGTCGGCGAGAAGCTTGCCGAGATCGGCGCGGGCGAAACGGCGCCGTTGTCCGAGGCAATTCATCCGGTCGAGCCGGACGAGGATATCGACCTGGAAGTCGACCTGACAGCGGGGGGCGAGCCGCAATCGCAGATCGTCAGCGTCATGGAGGGCTTCGACTTTTTGCAGAAAATCCCGCTCTTTACGGACATGCCGCTTTCGGAGATGAAGGCCTTCTACAACGTCTGCGCCGAGCGATCATTTCAGCCGGGCGAGATTCTGATAGAGCAAGGTCGGCCCGGAATGGCCTTGTACGTGCTGCGTTCGGGCAAGGTTGCCGTGCTCAGGGTCGAGGGTGAGAGCCAGACGTCTGTTGCCGAACTGGGCGCGGGCGATCATGTCGGAGAAATGGCTTTGGTGGACGAAAGCCCGACCTCGGCGCGGGTGGTTGCCAAGGAGCCGGTGTTGGCGTTCGAGATTTCGCGTGACAACTTCCTGCGTTTCTTGCAGGCCAACGACAAGTTCGCAGTCAGGGTGCTCAGGGTGTTCGTGCGAACGCTTTGCCAGCGCTTGCGCGAGACTACCGCCAAGCTGGCTGTTCAGTGAGGAGGCGGCATGAAGCGGTCGATTTATACGCTAGTGACATGTTTTTGGGTCGCGGCTTGCACTTCCGGCGGCACTCAGCCGGCCGAGAAGATGCCGGCCGATGCCGGGCAGGTGAAGGAGAAGGAGAAGAAAAAGCCACACAATCCATATAGTGGCCTGACTCCCGTCGAGATCGGCAAGCACGAGAAGAGCGCCTTGCACGTGGCCTTCTCGCCCGACGGCAGTTTGCTGGTCAGCACCGGTAAGGACAAGCTGGTCAAGCTGTGGAACGTCGGCACCGGGAAGCTTGTGAATGCGCTTGCCGGCCACGACGATGACGTGATGATGGCCGACTTCTCTCCGGACGGCAAGCTGATCGTCAGTGTCTCCAAGGACCAGACGGCGCGCATCTGGGAGGTTGCGACGGGTAAGCCGGTCAAGGTTCTGCGTGACAAGCCGCCGCGTGAGAAGGACATGAGCGACGAAGAACTGCAGATCTACGCAGCCACCCCAAAGCCGCTCATGAACTGGGCGGTTTTTACGAAGGACGGCAAGAAGGTCGTAACGGCCGGCGATGACTTCGCCCTGAAATTATGGAATGTGAAAACCGGAAAGAAAGAAAAAGTCTTTCAGGACATCGGCTGTCGCCAGCGCCGCGTTTACCGGCGCAAGGATGCCCCGGGCTTTGTGAGCTCGGCAGGTTGCATGAGCGACGGCGTCTCGTATTTGAAATTCTGGGATGCGCAGGGTGACATGGAAAACCAACAGGGCGATGAGAATCACGACGCCCATTTCCTGGCCTTCGACAAGGCCGGCCGCTGGATCGTCACCGCCGACGGAAGCGTGTCTTTCTCGGTTTATAGCGGCCAGGGCTCCTACCTGAAGCGCATCATGGTCGGTGCCTACCACTTCTGCGCGGCCTTCGGACCGGACGACAAGACTTTGCTGGTCGGCGCCGACGGCGGAAAGATCTACGTCTACGAGCCTGGCTCGTGGAGGCGCAAGGGTGTTCTTTACGTCGGTTCCCGCTCGGCCGTGGACGACATGGCGCTAAGCCCGGCAGACGGGACGCTGGCTGTGGCGCTGCGCGACGGAAAGGTGCTACGCTTCGGTACTCCGATTCGATAGTGCCTGTCGAATGGGGAGGAAAGGCAAATGGCGTCTGGAAAACAGATTCTGGTTGTCGACGACAATCCCACCGTGCGCAAGTTCATCACCGGCGTATTGCAGCCTTTGGGTTACCAGGTGCGCTCAGCCAAGGACGGACTGGAGGCACTGGCAAAAGTGGCCCGCCTGGCGCCGGACCTGATCCTGCTCGACCTGGTCATGCCGCGCCTGAACGGGTACCAGTTTGTCAAGGCGCTCGAGCAGAAGAAATTGGCCGAGGGCGCCAAGATTATCATCCTCTCGTCGGCCCGCGAGGAGGTGGCTCGCAAGGTCAAGGCCGCCACCCGGGTCGATGAGGCCTTGCCGAAGCCGGTCAAGGCTCAGCAACTCAGGGCCCTGGTCGAGAAGTACCTGCCGATCACGAAAGAGCAGGCGGAAGAAGGCGAGATCGAATTCGATCTCGCCGAGCCCGAGGCAGCTATTGCGCAACCCGCGGTCACAGGCGGGGAGATTGAATCCGGCGGTCCGATCGACGCAAGCTTCGGGGACGAGGTTACCTCGGACGATACCGTCTCGAGCCCGCTGGACCTGGTGGGCATCCTCAGAGACAAGCTGGACACGGCGGTCGCCGAGGGACTGGCCGCCCGCCTGGACGAGATCATCAAGGCCCCGAACCGCGACGAATTGCTCGGCCTGATGGCCGAGGTGCTGGCCGCGGCCGTCAGCGACAAGCTTGTTGAGCGTATAATCGAACTGGTGCGCTCCGTCTACCAGGACGGTCTTTCAGAATCTGAAACCCAGTGAGGCGACGGCGCCGCCGCGCGGATCGGGAAACAGCATGAACTCGAGTTGCGTCCTCTCGTTGGCCGCACCGGGGGGAGTTTCGGGATCGGCCAGGTCCAGTTCCCGGCGCAGGCGGGAGTTGTAGGCTTCGATCATCTCCTGGGCCTCATCCTGCGTGACCAGGTGCCGGCTGGGATAGGGGCTGGTGGCCCGGGCCGCCTGGGGGCCGTAGATCAGCCAGACGACCAGTCCTGCCGCTCCCACGGCCGAGCCGACACCGACCGCCACGCCGGCCGAGGTAAGCCCCTGGTCGGATCCTTGTTTGAAAAAAGGGGCGGCCACGCCCGCGGCTACGAACCCGGCCAGCGTCATACCGATGCCGATGTTCCGATAGGTCTTGATCACGCCGATATCTCTCTCGATGCGCTTGCCGATCTCGTTTTGGCCTGCCAACTTGGCAAGCAGGGGCTCGCTGATCGGCTTGGCCCCTTCGATCACCATCCAGTCGTTGATGATCACCGGGGCGGCTGACATTCCGAAAGAGACGTGTCCTGTCGAGATACCAATCGCAGTGCCTTGCCCGGCAACACGCTGTCTCGGCGCCAGCGACAGGGCCCGGTGGTAATAGGCCTCGACGGCCTCGGGATCCGGGCCGGGAAGCGCGGCCGGCGGCGATGGCTCACCGGGAGGCTTAGTCGCCGGGGAGACTGCGGCCTTGGGGGCCGCCTCGACGGGCAGAGACGATAGCGACAGGGTCTTGTCCAGCAGGACCTTGCCTTTCGCGTCGACCAGCCAAAACTGCAGGTCGTAGTTGTTTTCGGTCTTGAATACGCGCGGGAACAGGGCGGCGGCGGCCCCGACCTTCTCGGCCACACCGGCGATGCCCTTGGCGGACACTTCGAATTCGGGGCCTACTTTTATAAAGACCTGCTCGGCCGGGATCAGGCGCAGAGTCTTCTTGCTCTCCAGGTAGGTCTCGATTTCTGCTTCGAGACCCGAAAGATCCTCGACAGTGCCCGTTCCCTCCGGACGAATCAGCGCCAGCGAATCGAGCGCGCCAAGCGGCTCGTCCAGGACGACCAGGAGTGCGGCAATCGGCTTTTCGCCCTGCTGCCCGTGTTCTTCAGCATTGGCTGCTTTCTCTTGCGCCAGGGCCGGGACCGCCGAAAGCAGGCACGCGAGCAGGATGCCAGTAAATCTGTTCATGGCAAGCCTCCTGCGTGTAGTCTAGCACAATTGCCGGCTGTCACAACCTGGTTGCGCGTAATTTCTTGACTCTCGTCAATGGGCCAACCTATCATTGACCGGCATATGGGGGTGGAAATAGTCTGTGGAAAAAGCGGTGGTTTCTGACGGGAAAGACGCCGCGGAATGGGGTTTTCCATGAGTCGTAAGATACTGGTGGTCGATGACAGTGTAGCGATTGCGCGCCAGTTGACTAAAATGATTGAAGGCTTCGGCGGCTTCGAGGTGATTGGACACGCCAAGAACGGCGCCGAGGCCGTCAAGTTGTACAAGACACTCGAGCCGGACGCGGTCATGATGGACATCGTCATGCCGATGATGGACGGCATCCAGTCGCTGAGAACGCTTATCAGGCTCGATCCCGAAGCCCGCGTCGTGGTCATCTCGTCTGTCGGCGGGGTGGGTCAAAAAGTGGAAGAGGCGATTCGGCTCGGCGCTCGCGCCGTCGTTTCGAAACCTTTCGAGGCCGACAAGGTCAAGTCGATCTTGGACAGGATCTTCGAGCAGGAGTAGTTCAATGGGCATCCAGTTTTTCGGGGAGTTCCTGATCGATCGCTGGGTGATTACGCGCGGTCAGTTGATCGAGGCCCTGGAGCTTCAGGAATACCGCAACCTGAGATTCGGCATGCTGGCCGTGAGCAAGAAGTACCTCTCCGAGGCGCAGGTTGTGCAAATCAACGAACAACAGAAGGCCAAGGACGTCAAGTTCGCCGACCTGGCGGTGTCCATGGACTTGCTGACACAGGAGCAGGCCCGTGAGATCCTGACTTTCCAGAAGAACAACCACCTGTATCTCGGCGAGGCGCTTCTGGAGTTGGGACACATTACCGAGGACATCCTGGAGCGCGAACTGGCCATCTTCCAGGAAGAACAGGCGAACTACGCGATCGAGAAGGTGGACGTTCCCGAGGGGCTGCGTGTGGCTCCCGTCCTGGAGGCAAGCGTCGACCTGACCCGCAAGATGTTCGTCCGCGTGGTGGGACTTCCCATCAAGGTCGGTGCCGGGGCGATAGGCGACGGCAGCGACGGACACGGGGGCGAGTACCACTTGTCGATTGCCTTGCCGTTCGAGGGCGGTGTGCCGTTGCGCTACGTGCTGAGCGTGTCCAGCGACGTGGCCGTGCTGATCGCCAGCGCCATACTGAAGGAAGACGCCACCCGCGAGTCGGAAGCGGTGGTCGAGGACGCGGTCAAGGAATTCTGCAACATCATTTGCGGCAACGCGGTGGCCAAGTTGGCGCAGGCAGGCATGCAGGTCGACATCGCCCCGCCGGAGACACTTTCCGCGATTCCTCAGCCGCGGGACGGTATAATCCACGTGGTGTTTCCGGTCCATTTGTCCGAGGGCGGGCTGGATCTGCGCTTTTTAGTGCCCTCGGCCCAGGCAACGGCCTAGCGCCCAAACTCCGGGCGTCGCCGGAGATAGTCACGGGCAAGGAGGAGTGAGGCATGAAAATCGAACTTGCCACTTTCGGTGTTTGGGAACTGCTGGTCATCCTGTTGATCGTCGTGGTCATCTTCGGCGCCGGCAAGCTTCCTCAGTTGGGTGAGGCGCTGGGAAAGTCGATCCGCAATTTTCGCAAGTCCTTCAAGGGTGAGGCCAAAGAGATCGAAGGACAGGTCCGCCGGCTCGACGAGGCCGAGAATAGGCAACAGTTGCCGGCCGCCGAGAAAGCCGCTGTCAAGGAAGGCGAGGAAGCCGGCGTCAGGGTTGATCCCGCTCAGAAATAGGGTTTGTCCGGGACAACCAAGACCGTCCGTTCTCGGAATATCATGTTTGGAATTGGCAGCTGGGAGCTGATCGTCATTCTGGTGCTGGCCTTGATCGTTCTGGGGCCGAAGAAGCTGCCCGAAGTGGCCAAGTCTATCGGCAAGGGGTTGGCCCACCTGCGGCGTTCCCTCGACGAGGTCAAGGGCGAGATCGGATTGGACGGCGTCAAGGCCGAAATCGAAAAAGTTAAAGACGAGATAGGGCTCGACCAGATCAAGGCGGAGATCGAAAGCGAGACCGGCCTTGATGATCTCAGGCACTCGCTGGATGTCAGGGGGGAGATCCGGCGCGCCATAGCCGATCTCGACGCTCCCCCCGACCTGACCGGTGAGAACCCGAAGGACGACGGCGGGGGAAAACGGTCTGTCTGAAAGCCTCTCAGCGCCCGGAAGATTGCCTCTAAGTGCATCCGTTTGCCTGATGGCCCTGCTGATTGTCCTGTTCTTGTCCGGCGGCGGCGCGCGGGCTGCCGATGTAGACCTGCGTTTCACGGTGATTGGCCAGGGCTACCAGACCAGGACGGCGGCAGGAGATTTCCTCGACCGCCGGCGCCTGGTCGAGTGGGTCGACCTGAGTGCCGGGCGCTTGCTCGGCATTGAAGACCTGAGCTTCGAGACCAGCTTTCGGCTGAATACCGAGCTTGGCTTCGGCGACGACCTCGATGCCATGGGAAACGATCAGGCCGAGCTAATGCTGGCGCGGGTGCGCTGGCGCAGGCTGGCCGGGCGCCTCGATCTGACGGCCGGCCGGCAGTTGCTGCTGGACGAACTGGATTTCCTGCTTTTCGACGGACTGCGGGCCGATTTGAGCATGCCTGTGGGTTTATCGCTCAAGCTGATCGCCGGCTTCGAAGTGCGCGGCCACAGCCTGCTGGGCGGCCAGGATCTCGAACTGGACGGCGTCGAGGACGGCACGCTGCCCGCGCCGGTAGTGGGCGCCGGGCTGACATTCAACTCGATTGGCTTGCGGGCCGAGCTTGTTTATCGCCGTATGCTGCTCTGGACACAGGGCTGGCCGCTTTTGGAAGAGCGCCTGGGGGCGTCGGCCGCGATACAACTTTGGCGCGGGCGGATCGGGCTTTCTGGCGGAGCCGTGTTCAATCTGCTCGAGGACCACTGGGATCGCCTGCGTGCATCGAGCTGGATCAAGCTGCCCGTCTTTCTCGAAGGAGTCAGGATCGAGGGCGGTTATCTGCGCAGCCGGCCCCGCTTCTCGCTGGACTCGATTTTCAACTTCTTCAGCCCGGCGCCGTTCAATGAGTACCGGCTCGGGTTGCGCTGGGATCCGCGCCTTCCGGGCCGGCCGCCGATGTCATATCGGTTGGGCTACACCAGGCGCGCCTACCTGGAGGCGTTGCCCGACGAACAGGCCGAAGCCGGGACGGACGGCGGTGTGAACGGCCTCGATTTCGAGGGCCGCCTGTGGGCGGATTCGCGCCTGTCGACATCGCTGGTTGGGGCCTACGAGGACGGTGCGGCGGGAAGGCGCTGGTTGCTCGCGCCGCGGGTGATGATCGAGATCGCGGAGCGACGCGTTCTCCTGGACGGTCGGGCCATCATCATGTCATTCGCCGATCCGCTACAAGAGAACCAGCATGCGCTTACGCTGGGCTGCTCCGTCGCGGCAACCTGGCGCTTTACGCGCGATCAGGCGATCGTGGTGCTGGGCCAGCTCAACGGAAACCGTATCAATCCGCTGCGCTTTCGACTGCTGGCGGTGCTGGATCTGGCTTTTCACTTCAATCCCGGGAGTATTTTCCCGTGAAGCTTACAGCCGCCATTTACCTGGGTGCCCTTCTTGTCCTGGCCTCTTGGGGAGCTTACGGCGGGCAGCCCTCTGCCGTATATCCTGCCCCGGTGAGAACATTGCGCTTCTCCCACCTTGGACATGAACAAGTTTCCTGCGAGACGTGCCATCCGAATGTGTCCGCCAGCAGTTCCACGGCTGCGGTGGAGATGCCCGGGCACGCAACCTGCGCGACCTGTCACAGACAGGCGCGCGAGGGGGCGCGCCAAGATGCGCGAAAGCCCGGGACTTGCGGGATGTGTCATCCGCCCGGGAAATCACCCGCTACGAGCCCCACTCAGGCTGCAGCGGCCTTGAAATTCTCACACCGCCTGCACAGCCAAACCCCGGAGAGTTGCCGCACCTGCCACCTGCCAGAGAACGAAGACCAGGCGCGAGGGCTCCTACCCGCGGCCGACGCCTGCGCAGGCTGCCATGCCGACATGCTGCAAAATCGCTGCGACGCCTGCCACCCGGCAGGGCCGGAAGGGCGCCTGCTTCTGAACCTTGATGGTGACAAGTTGATTCCCAGCGGCGGGCATGGGGGAGAGGATCACGGACCGGGCTGGTTGCGTTCCCACGGCTCGAGCGCCCGCACCGTACACGAGCGCTGCATGGTCTGTCACACCGACCGCAGCTGCGACAACTGCCATCGCGGAGTCAGCCTGCCGTTGCGCATCCATCCCGCCGACTGGGAGCTGTCGCACGCCGGGCCGGCCAGGGCAGGTCTCATGGATTGCGACAAGTGTCATCGCGACCAATCGAAGTGCCTGGCCTGTCACCGCCGGGCCCATGTTGCCGAGTCATCCACGGACAGATCGCCGAACATGCGACTGCACCCCGAGGGGTACCGCGCGCGCCACGCGCTGGATGCGCGCAGGAACATTAAAGCCTGCGCCTCCTGTCACGCAGAGGGAGACTGCATTCGCTGTCACGGAGGCGCCGGGATCGGGACAGGCATCAGCCCGCATCCGCCCGGGTTTAGCGCCCGCTGCCGGCTGATGCGTCGCCGTAACGCCAGGCCGTGTCTCAAGTGCCATCGGCAGGCAGACATGGAGGCGCTGTGTCGTTGAGAGAGACCATGCTTGTCTGCTTGGCCACAGCGACGCTCTCGGGCTGCAGCTTATCCTCGGGGCAGGAGCTTTTCGACGTCGTGGATCCCGTAGCGCCCCGAGTTGTGCGGACCTTGCCGGCGGATGGCTGGATCGAGGTGCCTCCCGGCATGGATCTGAAGGTCTGGTTCAGCGAACCGGTTGATCCTGTCAGTATCGGGCCGCAGAGCATCTATGTAGCCAGCGGCCAGGAGTGGGAGGCCTGCAGTTACCTGGTGAGCGAGGACGAGGGGGGGCTCGGACTGGTGGTGCTGCAGCCGCTCAGGCCGCTGATCGGCGGTGTGCGCCATGAGTTGGTGATCGGAACATTGGTGGAAGACCTGTTTGGCAACCACCTGAACGAAGAAGTACGCGTGCAGTTTGTCAGCTTGCGTTGAAGATGATGATGGTTGAACGGCGCCGGCCATGTGTGGTATTTTCTCCGGAACCGGTAGATTCGTGACGAAGGAGTTTTTATGGAACTGAACGACATTCTCAAGGTCGCCATGAAGGGCGGGGCCTCGGACATTCACCTCAAGGCCGGCCTGCCGCCCATGTTTCGCGTAGACGGCAAGCTGGTGCCCCTCAAGGACGCCCGCCGTCTGCCTCCCGAAGAGATCAGCCGCATGGCATTCGGCATCATGAACAACTACCAGAAGGAGCGCTTCAAGGAGTTTAACGAACTCGACTTGGCCTATGGCGTTCCCGGCCTGGGTCGCTTCCGGGTCAACGTGTTTCAGCAGCGGGGCACCATCGGCATTGTTTTCAGGGTCATCCCCTTCAAGATCCACAGCATCGAAGAGCTGCTGTTGCCCAAGGTGCTCGAAAAAATCGCCATGGAAGAGCGCGGCATGATTTTGGTGACCGGCACGACCGGCTCCGGCAAATCGACCACCTTGGCGGCCATGGTGGATCATATCAACACGCATCGCACCTGCCACGTGATGACCATCGAAGATCCCATCGAGTTTTTGATTCGGGACAAGCGCAGCATCATCAACCAGCGCGAGGTCGGTGTGGACACGCTGAGTTTTCCCCAGGCGCTCAAGAGCGCCCTGCGCCAGGATCCGGACGCCATCCTGGTCGGCGAGATGCGCGACCTGGAAACCATCGAGACCGCCTTGCTGGCCGCCGAAACCGGCCACCTGGTCATGAGCACGCTGCATACGCTGGATGCCACCGAGACGATTAACCGCATCATCGCCGTCTTCCCTCCCTACCAGCAGAAACAGATCCGCATGCAGCTCGGGGCGGTCCTGCGGGCGGTTATCAGCCAGCGCCTGATGCCGCGCGCAGACGGGCACGGGCGGGTCGCGGCCCTGGAGGTATTGATCGCCACGACGCGCGTGCGCGAGATGATCGAGGACAAGGACCGAACCAAGGAAGTTACCGATGCCATCAGCCAGGGCAATATCGCCTACGGCATGCAGACATTCGACCAGTCCTTGATGGCTCTGCTCAAAGAGAAACTGATTACCTACGAAGAGGCGCTGCGCCAGTGCACCAACCCGGATGACTTCGCCTTGCGCGTATCCGGTATTTCCGGAACATCGGACAGTTCCTGGGACGGGTTCGAGCGCGGAACGGCCGCCGGGAGCGGCGGCAAGGAAGAACCGCCGTCCGAAGCCGGTGGCGCAGGCGGAGACATTCCCATCGAACGTTTCTGACAGGGCGGCCCACCGACATGAAGATAAAGAAAGAGGCGGATTCCTTCGACCTGGCACACAGGAAGGCGCTGCGCCTGCTGCAGGTGCGCAACCGTTCATGCAAGGAGATCGAAGATCGCCTGCGCGCCGGCGGATACCGGGAGGGTGTCACCGGGGCGATCCTCGAAAGGCTTAAGAGATCGGGCCTGCTCGACGACCGGCGCTTCGCCCTGGAGCGGGCGCGTGCGATGGGCAAGCGCAAGGGCTGGGGGCCTCGAAAGCTGCGCTGGGATCTTTCGCGCTACGGACTGGCCGACGAGTTGATCGACCAGGCCGTAGAGCAGGCTTATGGCAAACTGTCACGCACCAGCATCATGAAAAGAGCGGTCAGGAAACGATTCGGCGAAGATGCGTTGCTTACCGATGCCGACCGCAAGCTGCGCGGCAGGGCTCATCGTTTTCTACTCGGGCGCGGCTTCGAGCCCGATGAGGTGCACACCCTGTTTTCCTGATACTGGGAAGTGATATTGTCAGTGCGCGCGTTGCGGGCGCCGCCCGCGCCGTGAGGAAGTAGCGGGCGCCGCCGGTTCAATACGCAGGTTGGGATCCTTGCCGTTGCCGCCGTCGATTGAAGGAGCAACCTCGGGCGCGGGCGGCTCGTCTACGGTGGGCGGGGTGGCGGGCGGGGCCGTGGTGATGGGCGGCAGTTCGTAGTGCTCGCGCACCCGCTTCTCGATCTCGAGGCGCATGTCCTTGTTTTCAACCAGCAGATCACGAACGTTCTCGCGTCCCTGGCCGATGCGCTCATCGCCGAAAGAGTACCAGGCGCCGCTCTTGTCGATTATCTCGGCATCAACCGCCAGGTCGATAAGATCGCCGAGGCGGCTGATGCCCCGGTTGAAGATGATGTCGAACTCACAGACGCGGAAAGGCGGCGCCAGCTTGTTCTTGACCACCTTGACCCGGGTGCGGTTTCCGATGATCTCGTTGCCCTTCTTTATGGCGCCGATGCGCCTGATATCCAGGCGCACGCTGGAGTAGAACTTTAAAGCGTTGCCGCCCGAGGTGGTTTCCGGGTTGCCGAACATGACTCCGATCTTCATCCGGATCTGGTTGATGAAGATGACGCAGGTGTGGCTCTTTGAGATGCTTCCGGTGAGCTTGCGCAGCGCCTGGCTCATCAGCCGGGCCTGCAGGCCCATGTGGCTGTCGCCCATCTCGCCCTCGATCTCGGCGCGGGGCACCAGGGCCGCTACCGAATCGATCACCAGCACGTCAAGCGCGCCCGAGCGAACCAGCATGTCGGCGATTTCGAGGGCTTGCTCACCGGTGTCGGGCTGGGACACGAACAGGTCGTCGGTTTTGACTCCCAGGTTGCGGGCGTACTTGACATCCAGCGCGTGCTCGGCGTCGATGAAGGCGGCCACGCCGCCGGTTCGGTTGGCCTGGGCCACGATATGCAGCGCCAGGCTGGTCTTGCCCGACGACTCGGGCCCGAAGATCTCCACCACCCGGCCGCGGGGAACACCGCCTATCCCCAGGGCGATGTCGAGCGACAGGGCGCCCGTGGAAATGACGGGGATGTCATCGAACGCCGCTCCCTCGCCGTTCAGCCGCATGATGGAGCCTTTGCCGAACTGCTTGACGATTGAGCTGATGGCCAGATCGAGAGAGTTCTTGCGGTCATTGTCCTTGCTCATGACGCCTCCAATGGGTACCGCGGGTTCCGCGTTTCTCAGCGGCCCTCGCAGTGTGAGGGTTGCGGCACCTGGTTTGCAATGGTACCTGTTCATGTGTTCAGTATCCTACTTGCCCAGGGGGAAGCTGTCAAGTGTTGTGTAGACCGGCCCCCGGGGCCTCAATTCGCTTGCCATCAAGTCTACACAATCGATCTGACACGAGCCCACTTGGTGCAGCTCGAATCTCGTTATCGCCCCGGAAATATTGCCTAATTTTCCAGGGTCCTTCACGCGCCCGAGCGTCAGGTGCGGTTTGAATGGGCGTTTCTCGCGCTCGAAGCCCATAGGTTCGGTCATCCGCAGGGTTGCCGCGTAGAGCGCCTCGAGATCCTGTGCGCCATCGGTGATACCCGCCCAGATTACCCGCGGCCGGGACGGAGAGGGAAAGCAGCCCGCCCCGCGCAAACCGACCTCGAAGGGATCGTTTTTAGAAAAGGCTCCCGACAGCTCTTCGATCAACAGGGGCAACAACTCCGTGTCGACTTGTCCGAGGAACTGCAGCGTCAGATGTATATTTGCGGGAGACACCCACTTGATCCCGGTTCGATCGCCGAGTGACTTTCTCAAGAGGCCTTGCAGGTCGGCCAAGGCGTCGAGCACTGAGGCAGCAAAATTCACGGCGATGAAGGTGCGCTTACTTTCCACCATCTGGCAAATCGGATTCCACGGCCAGCTCGCCGAGCAGACGCTCTAACATGGCGCGTTCTTTATCGTGCGTGTCTTTCAGCCGGGTACCGAAGCCGGTACCCGGCCTGCGCCAAGCGACCCGGCCGGTGAGGTCGATGGGCTCTTCGGACGAAAATGTGTGGATACGGAAGTCGATCTCCTCGTCATCGGGCAGGTCGGGTATGCCGGCGCTCTGGAAACCGATACCGCTCATGGAGATGTCCCGGGTGCGGCAGACGAAGAAGCTGCTTTCGGTCTGCATGGTCACCGGCAGGGCTGCGTCGTATCGAATCTCGCGGCGTTCCTTGTCGAAGATCGGCGCCCGCGGAGCAAGCAGCCGCTCGCGGCGTTCGATTTCGCTTTCGAAGAAGCCGACACCGGCCGTGGCCTGGTCGTCCCCGCCGCCGCGAACCCAGAGGATCATGCCCAGCAGATCCTCTGTGATCTTCTCCGAAGCAATCTCGACGCTGACGACGGCCAGTTCTCCCTCGCGCACAAAGGCCGGGGCGCTGACGGCCAGGCCCCCATGCGGGGGCCCGGACAGGTAGCAGGCTGCCAAGCCCGCCCGATCAGCGAAGCTGGCCCGCAGATTACGGACAATGTTCCCACCATGTTCGTTCATCGGATAACCTCGCCTGGATAACCGGAACCCGAATCAGAGTAGCAATCGGCCACGGACAGGTCAAGTGCCAAATCTGTCCAACAGCCTGTGACGATCGTACTTGACTCGCGGTGGATAAAGCTGGCAATACTTCGTCTGTACCTAAATGGGAACATCCGAAAGGGAGGAAGTCCATGAAAGTTCTTGTATCGGATTCGATGGCCGAGGAGGGCGTTGCCCAGCTGCGGGCGGAACCCGGGATCGAGGTTGATGTAAAGACGAATCTGTCGCCCGAGGAGTTGGCCGCGGTCATTCCCGCCTACTCCGGCCTGATCGTGCGCAGTGCCACCAAGGTCACCGCCGAGATCTTCGAGGCGGCCGATAAGCTGAAGATCGTCGGCCGGGCAGGGACGGGGGTCGACAACATCGATCTGGACGCGGCCACCAGGCACGGAGTGTTGGTGGTCAACGCTCCCGGCGGCAATTCGGTCAGCGCCGCCGAGATGGCCTTGGGGTTGATTCTCGCCTGCGCGCGCAATATTCCCCGGGGCGATCGCAAGCTCAAGCAGGGCGTCTGGGCCAAGAAGGAGTGTAAGGGACGCGAGTTGAGCGGCAAGACGCTTGGGATCATCGGCCTGGGACGCATTGGGCGAGAGGTGGCTGTTCGCGCCAAGGCTTTCGGTATGCGGGTGGTCGGGTACGATCCGTTGATCGACGCCGCTGCCATTGCCGGGATGGGGGTCGAGGCGCTGGACTTCGATGAGTTAATAAAAAGCAGCCACTTCATCACGCTGCATGTGCCGCGAACCGAGAAAACGACCAACATGATTAGCAGCGCGCAGTTTAGCATGATGCGTGACGACGCCATCCTGGTAAACGCCGCCCGCGGCGGATTGGTAGACGAACAGGCGCTTCTGGCCGCCCTGAACGACGGCCAGTTGGCCGGCGCCGGCCTGGACGTCTACCTTGGTGAACCCAATCCTCCGCAAGAACTGGTCGCTCACGAGAAAGTCGTGGCCACTCCCCATCTTGGCGCCAGCACCTACGAGGCCCAGGTCAAGGTCGCAACGTTCGTGGCCGGCTACATTGCCGACTACCTCTTGCGCGGGGTCGTGCAAAGCGCGGTCAACAAGCCGAATGTCGAGTGAATTCGAAGCGGTCTGTCCGGGGGTTTTCATGGTCGGCGGCGGCGGACTGTCTTCCGCCGCCGACTGCCTGGTTTATGCTCTCAACCTGGGGGAGCTGGTATTGATCGATTGCGGCTCCGGCGCGAGCTGGCCGCGAATCAAGCAGAACATGAGCGCGGCCGGGCTCGATCCAGACCGACTGCACACACTGGTGCTGACCCACGGCCACGTCGATCACATCGGCTCTGCCGCGCGCATACGGCGCGAATGCGGCTGCCGGGTGGTCGCCCACGCGGACGATGCAGCGGCCATCACCAGCGGCGATCCGCGCTTCAGCGTAGCCCATCTCTACGGCGTGGATCTCGAACCGTGTGAGTTGGACCTGGTCGTCTCGGGCGAGCAAGAGCGCCTGTCGTTTCCGGAAGGCGAGCTCTTGTTGCTGCACACGCCCGGCCACACCCCGGGCTCGCTGTCGGCGGTCCTGGATACGGACGGATCGAGAGTGCTCTTAGGCCAGGACATCCACGGCCCTTTCAGCCACGACTTCGGCTCCGATCTCGACGCCTGGCGCGCCAGCATGCGCAAGCTTTTGGATCTCGAGGCCGACATCCTGTGCGAGGGCCACTTCGGGGTCTTCCAACCCGCGTCCGAGGTAAAAAGTTTCATAGAAGGCCAACTGGCCGCGCCCAAGACGATCATGCCCGTCCCGGGGTCAATCTGAAGCAGTGATACTTACCTGCCCGAAGCAGTGATACTTACCTGCCCTGCCCGACGCCGAGCACCAAAAAGGAAGAAAAGGAGGGAAAAAGGAAGAAAAAGGAAGGGACGGAGGTTTCCTTTCTGCCGGTGTGTCCGGAAATCGGACACCCCTGGGTTTACCCGGGCCTGACGTCGATCTCCGAGTTCTTGTTTTCCAAGCAGTTATAGAGATGGGCCTGCTTGGCATCATTCGTGCTTATATTTTCCAGGTATGCGGGTTCCCAGAAAACACATCCTGGTTCCTCATGCTCCCTTTCACAAGATCTGGCGCTGCCACGACCGCGAGTTCTTGCTTCAGTCTCATGCAGAGAAACACGCCTACCTCAAGTGCATCCATGATGACTATCTGAAAAAATGTTCGCAGGACGACTTCGTTATCTATAGCTACAACGTAATGAGCAACCATTGTCACGAGTCAGACGAAATCAGGGGTGATTCGAGGTCTTTCTCCGAGCACATGCGCAGGGCCCACGGGCTTTTCGGCCTGATGTTCAACAAGCGTCACAATCGCCTCGGCAAGGTTGCCCATGACCGTCCCAAGACACTTCAGGTCCAGGACGACGAGCGGCTGAAGAACTTGATGTTCTACATGGACTGCAACCCGGTGCGGGCCGGAATCATCGCTCGTCCCACGGACATCCGTTGGAAGGAGTTCTCAAGCTGCCGATTCTACTGTTTCGGCGAGAAGAACTCGTATACCGACATGCTGACCATCCCGAATTGGTATCTGAAACTCGCACCGACTGCCCGCAAGCGGCAGAGCAAGTACCGTTCGATGCTGGACAGGTACATGGTGGAGCACGGCATGAAGCGAGATCCAACTATGGGCAGCGGACTGTTCATCGGCGGAGAGCTTTGGGTGGACGAGATGAGGAAGAGGCTGTCTAAGCTGCTCAATAAAAAATCGACAGGTCCGGACCCGCCCGACTCCAGTTAAATCAAATACAAAAAGCAGAAAAACAGGGGGAGCAAAGGAGACGTGTGTCTCACTTTTGCGTTTCGTTCAGAAAGCTTCACACAGCAACAACTCGAACCACAGTTCTCGGTTCAATTGAAATAGAACTGGCCAATTATCCAGCAGTCAGTCGAAGAAAATCGAGCGAAAAAAGTTCAGAATTGAGTCAAGTACGAATCTCATCGTTTCAACGCGAGGTTGAACCTCCGTCTATGGAAAAGCCTGTCAAGAGAAAAGATCCCTCCTGAGCTGCCGAAGGCAATTTGATTCTTTGGCAGTGCGTCCTTTCATGGCTTCACACAGGCACAGATCCGCTTTGCCAAGTGTTACCTTTCTGGAGGT
>DATKYQ010000089.1:0-52642 GCA_035528415.1 Myxococcota bacterium
ACGAACAGATTCAGCCAGCCACCGAGCAAGAAGCCGTTGGCCCGACAGTCGCCATCGAGCTCCTTCTCGGCGACGCAGAACAGGCTCTTCAGTCCATGCTCCCGCGGAGCCGCGGCAAGCAACAGCGTGAACAAGATCGAGGTGGCCGTGTACTGGTGATAGGGCACCAGCCAGTAGGGCAGCAGCGAGAAGGTCTTGCCCGTGGTCATGCACAAAAACCGCGCCACCAGGATAACGCCCTCGCGGTAGGGCAACAGCTCGATGACCTTGCGCTCGTACGGCGTCAACGCCCGCCAGCAGTCATGCGACCCGCACAGGGGGCAGCCCTTCGCCAGGACCGAGCACCAGTCGACCTTTCCATCAGCGACCGCGTCAGAGCATTCCCAAACGGTTCCAAAGTTGCTACAATATGGGAGCTGGATGCTTCACCTCCAGTGGTTTTGGGAGGGGACACCGATGCCGGCAAGCAAGCAGGTGCCCCTCCGCTTTTGGTTTTTCACCGGTCGAAAAAGCGATGTCCTTTACGGACATCGCTTTCCCGACCGGCTTCACATCGTCGGTCTATGTAATCTTGGGATCAAGAAAGAGGAACGGTAGGGAAAACGCTGGCCTTAACAGAGGGATCCTTCAATGATCATTTCGGTGTCTACGATCCCGTCGTTGGCAGGCTGCTGGACGATTTTCACGTGTGCACGAACGTATGGGATTCGAGGATGCAACTGGACCCGAGTGGGCGCTGGGCGGCCGAAATATGCCAGGGTAATGAAAGCAGCAGCAACAGTCACGGCTCCACCAACAAGCCGCCGCCCAGCCGCGCCGGGGTGGCGGTGGTGGATCTTGGCCGCTACCGGGGCGCTTCGTTCGACGGCAGCATCAAGTGCAAGAAGGACGGCGACTGCCTGCTGAACCAGGTGTGCGCGGGAGGGGTGTGCCAGAAGAAGGAGTGCCCGCCCAAGAGCTGCCAGTCCGAAGGAGCGCAGTGCGGCCATATCTGGAACGGCTGCGGGGAGTTTGTCGAGTGTGGCGAATGTCCCGATGGAATCTGCATCGACGGGGCCTGCACGGAGAACACCTGGGTGCAGTTGCCCGGCGGGAACTTCATGATGGGCTCCGAGACGGGCAGTGGCAATGAGAAGCCAGTGCACCAGGTGACGGTGCCTCCGTTCGAGATTATGAGAACCGAGGCGACCGTCTGGCTGTATAAGCAATGCGTGAACGATGGGTTCTGCATAGTGCCGTATAGTGATGGCAACTATAACTGGTTTGAAGATGATGAGCCCGCGACCCATCAATATCCAATGGATTGCCTTTCCTGGTATTCTGCATCCGAGTTTTGCCTCTGGGCGGGCGGCAGGCTTCCTACAGAGGCCGAGTGGGAGTATGCCGCCAGGAGCACCGGGCAGGACATCACCTATCCCTGGGGCGATGAGGAGGCGACGTGCCAGTACGCGGTGATGTACGAAGGAGGAGAGGGCTGCGGGAACGAGATGCCTGTTTTTACTTGGCCGGTGTGCAGCAAGCCGGCGGGCAACACCGCCCAGGGCCTGTGCGACATGGCTGGCAATCTTTCCGAGTGGGTGAAGGACTGCGAACATGCCAACTACATCGGGGCGCCCACTGATGGGAGCGAATGGTGGGACGATTCCTGCGGACCAAAATTGCTGCGCGGAGGCTTCTACTCATTCGATGCGTATGATTTGCGAGCCGCGAGACGAATTACCAACTACCAAGAAGGGGGAGTCCGCTGTGCTCGTTGAATTAATAGGTTGGCAACGAGAGGTGCATAATGATGCGCTGCGCGAGTAGTTTGACTCTCAGACCTTGCAGGCAGTGGTCGTTGCCGTTGCTGGCCGTATTGCTGCTCGAATCCGGCTGCACGCACACTGTACTAAAAATGCAGCCCCCTCCACGGAAAGACCCGGGTATCGTTTGCCCGGTCGATGTCGTTGTAACGAAGAAAAGGTCGTCGGCCGATCAAACTTCCTCCTGCAAATGCGAACAGCAGCCAGCTTTGAAAATTACGGGAAAGATGCAGTCTTGGCAGGACGGAGAGATCAGGCTGAAGCTCGCTCGTCGCGCCATTATGATCCCGGTAGATGACATCGAATCGGTGGAAATCAGAAAGACATCCACAGACACCATATTTCTGTCCTCCCTGGGAGGTGCACTTCTTGGCGTTCTCGTCTTTATTGTTTCGGTCTATGCTTATGTCTGGTCTTCTAGCACTTAACCAGACAATAATTGAAACATCATGTGCTCGGATAGAAAACGCTTAGGAATAGCATTTTTGTTGGCGCTGCCCTGGTTGCTGGGCCTTGCCGGATGTTTTTTAGAAGCGATCCGCTACAGGCCTCCGCCCGCAGATAACCCGGGTTTCAAGTTGCCGGTGAAGGTCGAGATATCTCCAAGGGAATGCTCTCAAGAACAGGATGTCGACACATGCAAGCCGACGACCACCTGGGTGTCAAAGTGGCATGCCGGGCAGTTGGAAGTGGGAGTGAAAGGGCACAGGTATGACATCCTCGTGGAATCAGTCGGGGAGTTGGTGATCTACGAGGACCGGAGGACTAACGTCTTGCTGGGAATCGGGTCCGGCGCCCTGTTTGGCTTCATAGTGCCCTTGGTGATAATTCTCATAGCGGGAGCCGCAAGCAACTAGCCCGAATTAGAAACGGCCCTGCAGACCGACCCAGCCCCCGCCGCCGGCGAGTGGGCCGAATTGTACCTCGGCGCGCGCGCTGCCGCTTTCGGGTTCGGGCTCGGTGAGGAAGAAAAAGATCGCGGCGCCCCCGGCGGCCGCCGCCAGGCCGGCCGTCACCCAGCCGCCTGTCAACAGCCCGGCGGCCTTCTGGTCGAGATCTTTACTGCGCTGGTAGAAATAATCTCTACGCGGAGCCGGCAGGGTCGTGTCCTGGGCCTGCGTCCAGGCATCGTCGGCGTCGGACTGGGTCGAGTAGCCGACCCCGAAGAGCACCGCTGCGGTAATGGCTGCGGTGCCGGCCGTGCCGGTCGAGATCCAGGCCAGCCAGCGCCAGGTGGACATGGGCCGGCCCTTTTTCACTACCGGCGTCTGTGCGGCTGTCGCGACGACTTCTTTTGCTCCGGCGTCCGCGCTCGATTTTTTCTCGGTCTTCATCTCGATCTTCTTGACGGGTTTTGCAGTCGTCTTGGCAACCGTCTTCTTCACCGGCTGCTTGACAGGTTTCACAATCTGTTTGACGACCGGTTTGGCGATCGGCTTTCCGGCGCCGCCGGATCGAAAGACCGACTTGGTCGGATCGTTGAGATTGATCTCGGCCTGGGACGTCTTGCCCTCGACCACTTCGATCCGGCCGGTCAAAGGTTCCTTGCCCTTGACCCGGGCCACGATCACATGCACGCCGACCGGTACTTTGGAAAGCGACAGGGGCGCCTTTCCGCGCTTCTTGCCGTCCAGTTCGATGCCGGCCGCGAAGGGAACCGAATCGACCATCAGGCTGCCGGTGCGAATCGGAAGCTTGACAAACAGGCGGCCATTCTTGCCCTGTATCACCCGGACCTTCCTGTTGACCGCCCCCCAGGAACCCTCGACGCCCAAAACCTGCAGCGCGTGCTCGCCGGCGCCGAGCTTCAAGGCAACGGGAGTGTGACCGCGTTCCTTACCGTCAACGAGCACGGCTGCGCCCGCGGGTTTCGAGGCCACGGCCAGCGTACCGTATACGGGTTTCAGCTTGGCCGTCACCCGGATCAACTTCCCTGTGCGAACCTGAATGCTGGTCTTGAAAGGTTCGTAAAGCTCCTTGACGACACGGATATTGTGATTGCCGAGTACTACCCGCTTCAGGGTCAGCGGTGTGGTGCCCAGCTCGTCGCCGTCGAGAAACACGTTGGCAGCGTCTTCCGGGCTGGAGGTGATAACCAGCCCGCCGAAGGTCGGCTTGAGTTCGAGCTTGACTGTGACATTCTTTCCGGGCTTGAGCTTGAACTTCTTGACGGCATCCTTGTAGTCGGGAAAAGAAGCCCGGATTTCGTGCATGCCCGCCTCCAGGCGAGCGATCTTCAGCGGGGATTCACCGAGCGCCTTGCCGTCCAGGCTGACAGCCGCGCCCGGCGGCAGGCTGATGATATCGACAGGCGCGAAGTTGGGTTTCAGTGTCAGCCTGGCCTTGACAACTTCCTGGTCGCTGACCACTATTTTCTTGGTGGAACCCGAGTACAGCAGCTTGGAGACACCCACCAGGTGCTTACCGCAAGGCACGTTCTTTAAAGTGGTCGGCGTCTGTTTCCCGGTGTCCTTGCCGTCCAGAAAGACGAAAGCCTTATCGTCCGGAACCGATTCGATCGCTATCCATCCCTGGCAACCTTTGCCCGACCCGGCCTCGGCTTGGGGGATACAGGCCAGCAATACAATCGTGCAAACCGATAACACAACCGTGCGCAACATCGACAACCTCCAAAATTGATGTACGCGGGAATACTACGGGCTAGCGGAGCGTCAGTCAACCAGGCACGGATCAATGTCGCAAACCTCGTTGCATGTCGCAGCCGTACGTAGTATTGGTGTTATCGTTTATAAGGAGCTTGCATGGGACACATCGCCACCAAGTCGACTTACGAAAAACTTCGCCGCCGGCTCGATAGACTGCCGGTCGGGGCGCCGGGGCAGGGGGTGATCTACGAGATCCTGGCCGCCCTCTATACGCCGGAAGAGGCCGAGTTGGGCGCGCGCATGCCGCTCAGGTTCTCGTCGCTGGGCGCCATCTCGCGTAAGTTGGGCATCCCCGAAGACAGCCTGCGGCCCCGGCTTGAAACCATGGCCGACAAGGGCCTGGTGCTGGACATGTTCATCGGTGGCAAGATGCGCTACATGATCACGCCGACCATCGTCGGATTCATCGAGTTCTCGATGATGCGCGTGCGCGACGACATCGACCAGACCAAGCTTGCCGGGCTGGTGCACCGTTACTTGCTCGAGGAGCCCGACTTCGCCAATCAGTTCGACCCGGCCGCGAAGACGTCTCTCTTCCGCACCCTGGTTCACGAGGAGACATTGCCTGCAAACTACGCCGAGGTGCTCGACTGGGAGCGCGCCACTTACCTTGTGGAAAACGCCGGGCGCTGGGCGGTCGGGCTGTGCTACTGCCGCCACGTGGCGCACCACCGCGGAGAGGATTGCACGAAATTCCGGCTGGAATCGTGCATGACCATCGGCCCGGGCGCCGACTATTGCGTGCGGCACGATATGGCCAGGCAGATCGACAAGTCCGAGGCTCTCGAGTTGCTGTCAGAGACGCGCGAGGCCGGGTTGGTGCACCTGGGCGACAACGTCCAGCGCAACCCGACCTTCATCTGCAACTGCTGCGGCTGCTGCTGCGAAGTGATGCTGGGCTTCAAGAAGTTCAAAATCTTCGGCGACACTTTCACATCGAATTTCCTGGCCCGAGTCGATGCCGACAAGTGTAACGGCTGTAAAAAGTGCAAAAAGGCGTGCCCGGTGGACGCCATAGACATCAGCGACAAGAAGCGCACCCTCGAAGGCAAAAAGCTGCGCTGGCTTGCCACGGTCGACCCTTCGGTCTGCCTCGGCTGCGGCGTGTGCGTCATGGAGTGCAAGTTCGACGCCATGAAGATGATCCCGCGCGAGCGCCGCAAGCTGACGCCGCTGAACACGATGACACGCGTGCTGACCATGGCCCTGGAACAAGACAAGCTGCAAGATCTGCTTTTCGACGCGGACGACGGGCTGGGTGCCCTGGCTGCCGGCTCCCTGCTGGGGGCAATCCTCAAGCTGCCGCCTGCGAAACAACTGCTGGCCCGCGACGGGTTGCGCTCGCGCTTCATCGAGTTCCTCGTCTCCGGGGCCAAGAAGGCCGGGGTCATAAGTATATGATTACCAGGATGTTTGACATGCGCCCCGGCGCATGCTTTAATCCCCGAAATCCCGGTGAGTTGGAGTAGTACACGATGAGCCTTCGTTTCCCGGTTTTCGCCATCACCCATATCCACACCGAGGCCTCCAACGGCCCGGCCTCGGAGATGGACGAGATGATCTCAGGCGGCATCCGCGAGGCGCTGGGCCAGGATACGCCGGTTCGCTGGAGCGAGTGTTTCACCAAGCCCGACAGGCTCATCAAGCTGCTGAACAATAAACGCAACAAACCGACCATCGGCATCATTACCACCACCGATCACATGAACGTCCGCAGCCACACGCTGCGCGATTCGCTTTTAGCTGCGGCGGCCGCGGAGCCGCGCCTGGCGACCTGCGCCGAGATCACCACAGTAGAGAAAGACATAGACGGCGTCTTCCGCCGGGCGCCCGAGGTACTGGTTTACGGCGGCCCCGACAAGGTTCCCGGGCCTTTCGGTGAACACTACGGCCTGTCCCAGGAAATCATCGACAACATCTTCAGAAACTGCCTGGTGCCGGGCCGGGGCGAAGTGCGCACATCGCTGGTCATGGAGCACTGCAAAGCGCTGGGGTTGGCCTATGTCATGGCACATCCCTTCGACGGGCATTTCCTCTCGCTCGAAGCCACACTCGACCTGATCTCGCAGGCCAAGTACATCGAGACGCTCAACGGCGGCTTCCCGGCCGTCAGCACGCGTGTTCTCGAAGACCTGGTCAGCTTTCAGAACCGCGTCGTGTCGGGCTGGCGCCTGTCGGCCGGGATGGCCGAGCGCTACCCCGTGGCACACAGACTTGAAGAGAAGATCGTCTCCCAGGGCCGTTCCATGCTGCATCCCTGGGGCGGATCCGACGCCCACAGCCACAGCTTCGATCGCGTGGTGATGCGCTTTCTGGCACACCGCCCCGACCCTTCCCCCGGCGACCTGTTCGACGCCATGAGCAGGAAGGAAGTGCTCGATCACCTGATCGACGGCACATTTTCCGTCCGAGGCCGCCCCGGTTCGACGCTGTCCGTGGTCGACGACATCGTTCGTATGGTCTGGCGCAACTTCTGGCACAACCGCCCCTATATTTTAGACAGGCCGGGGCACCTGCTGTCCATGACTTTGCAGGCCAAGAAGATCGTCCCTGAAGAGTTGCAGCGCCGTGCCGAGCGCCAGGCCGGCCTGGTCGATGAGGCGGCTGAAAAGTTCAACATCAACAGCATGCTCCAAGAGATGTTGCCGCCCCACCGGCTGGACATCCGCGAAATGCGCAGGCGCGAGGAGGCCTATCCTCCACCGCCGACCGTGCTGCCTTCCTACCTGCTCGACGCACGCCACTACGCCGGGAGCAGCTCCCGCGAGATCAACTAAACGGTTTTTTTACCGGGGCTCGAGCTGCTACCATGAAGGCCGGGAGTCTTGAAAGATGAGCCTCGGCCACAAACAAAAGAGTTTCATTCGCAAGAATTACGAGCGCATGTCGGTCAAGAAGATGGCCCGCAAGCTGGAGGTGCAACCCAAGGACGTGCGCCGGGCGCTGCGGGAGTTGGGGCTTTCCGACCATGCGCCGGGACAAGATGCCGGTAAGCCGGAACCGAAGTCGCGCCCGGCGCTCTACACGCGAATCTCGGCCATGGTCACGGTCATCAAGCAGCCCTCCGTGGCATTACCGGTGGTATGCGGCCTGGCCTTGCTCCTGAGAGTAGTGCATTTTATCGAGGTTTCGGACACGCCCTTCTCCCTGCAGCTGCACACGGATCCCTGGATGTACGATCACTGGGCCCGGCAGATCGCGGGCGGCGATTGGGCCGGCCGGCAACATCCCGTCTACTACCTGGGTCCGGCCTACCCCTATTTCCTGGCCGCCATCTATTCCATGTTCGGCGCCTCGACGCTCGCGGCCTGTATGGTGCAGGTGCTGCTGTCGGCCGCCTCGGCCGGGCTCGTCTACCACCTGGGCCGGCGCCTTTTCGGCCCGGCCAGCGGCCTGCTGGCCGGGTTGCTCGCGGCCATATACCCGATGTTCATCTTCTACTCGGGCCTGATACTCAGCACCACGCTGATAATCTTTCTCGATCTGCTGGCGCTCAGTCTGCTCGTCGAGGGTATGCGCCGGCCGCGCTTCTACAAGTGGATTTTAGCCGGGGTAAGTCTCGGGCTCTCGGCCTGCGCGCGCGGCAACGTGCTGCTGTTTGCGCCGCTGGCCGCTCTGGCCGTGATTCTCTATTTCGGCTTCGGCCGCTGGAAGACATGGCTGCCCGCCTGCGCCTGGCTGGCGCTGGCCGCGATCGCGGCCATCGCGCCGGTGAGTCTGCACAACTACCTGGTCGGAGGAGATTTTGTCCCGCTGACCTCGAACGTCGGCGCCAACTTCTTCATCGGCAACAACTCGCACTCGGACGGCATCTACATGCGCAGTCCGCGCTACAAGAACCGCCCAATGGGACTCAGCGTAAGCGACCAGCAGGCCGACTTTCCGGCCGTGGCCAGGCAAGAGCTCGGCCGCGACGATCTGTCGCCTTCCGAGGTCTCGAGTTTCTGGGTCAAGAAGACACTCGAGGAAATCGGCGCCAACCCCGGACCCTGGCTGCGCCTTGTCGGCAACAAGTTGAAGTATTTCGTCAACGCCTACGAGGTGCCCAACAACCGCAACATATATTTCTCGAAACGCTTCTCGTTCATCCTGCGCCTGCCACTGCCCGGCTGGGGCCTGGTCTTCCCGCTGGCGCTCGTGGGAATGTTCTTGTCGTGGCGCGGCCTGCGCAAGCGCTTCGTGTTGATCGGTTTCTTCGCAGCCCACTTGCTTGCGTTGCTGGCCTTCTTCGTCAATGCCCGCTATCGCCTGGTAGTGGCCCCGGTGCTGATAATCTACGCGGCGGCCATGCTGCGCTGGTTGTTTGTCAACCTTCGCAAGCGGCGGATAAAGGCCGTCTCGCTGGCAGCAGTCTTTTTGGCGCTGGCTTACCTTGCAAGTTACCAGTCCGTTCCCAGGATCAACTACCGGGCCAATTTTCTAAATTTGGCAAATGCCTACCGTGATCTCGGCGAGCCCGAACGCGCCATCGAGAACTCCGAAGCGGCCAAGCGAACGCTGCGCCGTGCCCTCGACATGGCCCGGCGCAACAACGACCGGCTCAACGTGCAGCGTATAAAATCAGAACTTGCAGGAATCACTCGACAATGAGAAATGCAGTCAGTGGTCTTATTTGCATAAGGAGAAGGACATGAAAAAACAGAATGGTGGAGCTGGTACTCTGTTGCTTGTACTGATATTTGCGGCCGGTATCGTTTTCTTGCTTGTTTACCAGTTCTACCTGAAGAAACCCGAAAAACCGGAAGTCAAGAATATCGATGGTGTCAAGGTCGAGAAAAACATCTCCTCGCCTACTCGCGCCAACGAAGTCATCCAGGAAACAAAAGACGTTCTCAAGCAGCAACAAGAAGCGATGGAAAAGAGGATAAAAGACAGGATACCTCAATAGCCGTTCTTCTAGCGCCGTTTCAGGTGCAGCTCTTCGAGTTGGCGTTCGGAGACCCCGGCCGGTGCGCCGGTCATCAGGCACTGGCCGCTGGTCGTCTTGGGATAGGGAATCACGTCGCGGATCGAGGTTGAGCCGGTCAGCAGCATTACCAGGCGATCGAGCCCCAGGGCTATGCCGCCGTGCGGGGGCGCTCCGTAACGCAGCGCCCTCAATAGAAAGCCGAACTTCTCCTGGGCTTCTTCTTGACTGATCTTTAAAGCCTCGAAAACTTCGGCCTGGACGGCGTCATCGTGAATACGGATTGATCCGCCCCCTACCTCTACCCCGTTGAGCACCAGGTCGTAGGCCAGCGCCCGGCAAGCCAGCGGATCTTTTCGCAGCAATTCCAGATCGTCGGGGTGCGGGTGGGTGAAGGGGTGATGACAGGCCACGATTTCGCCGCTCTCCTCGCTCAACTCGAACAGCGGGAACTCGGTTATCCACAACAGGTTCCAGCTGTCTTTGGGGATCAGATCTAGTTTCTCGGCCAGGTGAGTTCTCAATCCGCCCAGCACCGTGTGCACCTTGGCGGCCGGGCCCACCTGGATCAACAGGTAGGAGTCCCGCTCGGCCCCGGCGGCCCGGTTGATGGCCTCGCGCATGGCGGGATCTATCCGCTTGGCCAGCGGCGTCTGGCTCCAGTCCCCACCCTCTCCGATCTTGGCCCGGGCCAGCCCCGCTCCGCCCATCTCCTTGACCTTGGCCTCGAGTTGCTCGGCTTCCTTGCGGCTGGGCGCCTGCCCGGGAGGCAGGCAAAGGCACTTGACCACCTCGCCATTGTCCACCGCCGTGCGAAACATATCCAGCCCGCCACCCTGGTGATCGCGCACCACGCCCGTCAGGTCGGCGATCTCCAGGCCGTAGCGGGTATCCGGCTTGTCGGTTCCGAATCGGTTGAGCGCCTCCGCGTAGGTCATGCTGGCAAAGGGCGCACTCAACTCGACACCCAGCGCTTCGGAGAAGGCGGCGATCATCAGCTTCTCTGTCACCCGAAAGATATCCTCGGGCACAACGAAGCTCAGCTCCATGTCGATCTGGGTGAATTCCGGCTGGCGATCGCCGCGCAGGTCCTCGTCCCTGAAACAGCGCACCACCTGGAAGTAGCGATCGTAACCGGCGATCATGAAAAGCTGCTTGAAGATCTGGGGCGATTCGGCCAGGGCGTAGAAGCTGCCGGCGTTCTGGCGGCTGGGAACCAGAAAGTTTCGCGCGCCGCCCGGGGTGTTCTTGATCAGCATCGGAGTTTCCAGTTCCACAAAGCCCTCGCCCGAAAGCAAGTTGCGCACTCGCTGGGTGATGGCATGCCGCGTCATGAGCCTTTCGCGCATCTCGGGCCGCCGCAGATCGAGGTAGCGATAAGTCAGCTTGAGTTCCTCGCGCGCGTCGACATCGTCGGCAATGATAAACGGCGGCGTCTGAGACTGGTTGAAGACCGTCAGCTCACTCGCCAGCAGCTCTACCGCGCCCGTCGCCATACGCTGATTTTTGTTCTCGCCCCGCGAACGCACTCGGCCCGACACACCGATCACCCACTCGGGCCGGAGCTTTCCGGCCCGCTCGAACACTTCGGCCCGGGAGGGATCGAAGATCACCTGAGTCAGGCCGTGACGATCGCGCAGGTCGACGAATACACAACCGCCGAGATCGCGCCTGCCCGCGATCCAGCCGCAGAGCACTACATCTTTTCCCGTGTCCCCCTCGCCCAGCTCGCCGCAGGTGTGGGTGCGACGGCTTTCCTCTCCGAAAACAGCCAAGCCGTTATCTCCTTCCGTAGTCCGCAGGATGCGGATCTCTTACCCGATCTCCAGTATCTCGAGTTCTTCGAGAATAAACAGCACCTGGTAAACCGCTTTCTCGAATTCCTGGCGTTCAGATCCGCCCATGGTCAGCAGATCGCGAATGGTACGCTTGCCGTCCGCGCTGTCGATCACGCGTTGCTCCCGGGCCGACAGCCCCAGCTTGTCGGGATCGAGATACTTGTTCTCAAGGCGCCCTACGCGGATCTCCATCTTGGTTCGATAGCGATGCCGCAGCATGTCCATCGGCGTGTAACAGCGCACGCCCTCTGCGATCAAGGCGAAAGAACCTATCTTCAGGGGCATGACTTCCCCCTTGTATTCCTGTCCCGCGAAGAAGCGATAGGTGCCGGCCGTCCAGGAAAACACCTCGAGGACCTTTTCCTTTACCTGCCGCTGCAAGTGTTCGAACACATCGTGCGGCTGCATCAGGCCCAGGCCGATTAACGTGTCGCCCAGGCGCCCCGAAAAACCCTTCATGGCCTGCACCGCCTGGACGCGCTGCTCTTCCGTGATCACTTCTTTAGCCACCAGGTACTCGCCGAGTCTTTCCTCGGCTATGCTCGACTTGACGAACTCGGGCATACCCTGCCGGAAGTAGATCTCCTTCTTGACACCCGGCCTGTTCAGCACCAGCCGGCCATTCTCCTTGGCGATGGCCAACCGATAGAACAGCCTCGGAAAGCTGACCTCGGCGATCAGCCCCTGGTAGGCGGCGACGGCGTCGGGGTCGGACTCTTCGGCCGTAGGCAGCTTTGACAGGTAAACGGCCAACTCGGGCACTTCCTTGACAAGCACCCACTTTCCGCCCTCGCGCAGGACCTGGTGGTGGATCGAGATCTCTCCAGCGGACAACTTCTCCGAAAGATCCTGAAGCTCGAGCGGACCGACGGGTTGCTGCCCAGTCTTGCGCACCCAGTAAAGAGGAGGCCGTTGGCGGGTAGGCTCGATTTTCCCGGTCTGGCTGCGCCGGCGCTCATTGTCGATGCGATCGGCGAAGAGGTGCTTGAGATATCCCTCCAGATGAGACTGGGTGACCTTGATGCCGTGATCGAAAAGGTAGTCGTCCAGGACGTCCTTGAATTCCTTCGCGGTGCGGTAGCGCTGGCGGGGATCCTTCTGCAGGGCGTGCAGCATGATATTCACCAGCTCGTCGTCAACCTCGGGGGCATATTGGCGAACATCGGGAACCAGCGCGTCGCGTATCTTCAACAACACGTCCAGTTCGGTCCCGCCGGAGTACATGCGTCTGCCGGTCAGTGTCTCCCAGAGCGTGATGCCTGCAGTGAAGATATCGGAGCGTGCATCGAGGGGCAGATCGGCCACTTGCTCGGGGGACAGGTATCCCATCTTGCCCTTCAGACCGCCGGCCACTGTCTTCGTCCCGCGATCGGCCGCCCGGGCGATTCCGAAATCAGCCACCTTGACCTCGCCCTGATACGACAGCAGGATGTTGGCCGGATTGAAATCGCGATGAATTATGTTCAACGGCTGGTTATCCGGGCCCATCGCGCGGTGGGCATAATCGAGACCGTTGAGCGCTTCTGAAAGAATGAAGCACACCAACTCGAGCGGCAGCTGGCGCTTGGCCTTGCGCAGGCGGGAGAGCATCGAAACCAGGTCGACCCCGCGGATGTACTCCATGGCGATGTAGTAACGCCCCGCCATGCGTCCCAGATCGTAGGTTTGCACGATATTGGCATGTTGCAGGCCGGCGCAGATCTTGGCCTCGTCGATCAGCATGTCGATGAACTCGCGGTCGTCAGAGTAGGACGGCAGGATGCGCTTGATGACGATGGTCTTCTCGAAGCCGGAGACACCGTAAGACTTGGCCTTGAAAATCTCGGCCATGCCGCCATGGGCGATCAACTCGACCAGCAGGTACTTGCCGAAGTGCTCTGGAAACCTGGATTCGCCGCCCTGGTCGCTCATGCCCGGCTTTCTTTGTCAGTTACCGACTCAACATGTCCTACAAGTTCACTCACCGACGTGTACCCGCCATGTGTAAGGAATTTATCGACTCCTTGCAAGCATTCCAAGGCGGTGCGCGGGACGCGAAAAGTGGCCGACCCGACCTGGACGGCGGTCGCCCCGGCACGCATAAATTCCACTGCGTCCTGCCAACGACATATCCCGCCGCAGCCGACCAGCGGGATATCCACCGCCCGGGCAACTTCGTAAACCGCCCGCACGGCCACCGGCCTGATAGCCGGCCCGGAAAGGCCCCCGATCACATTGCCCAGCAGCGGTTTTCCCGTCCGGTAGTCCAGCGCCATTCCGCTCAGGGTGTTGATAAGCGTCAGGCCGTCCACTCCTGATGAGGCCACCCGCTTGGCAACCTCAGCAATGTCGGTAACGTTGGGTGTCAGCTTGACCAGGACGGGGAGGCGAGTGTTGTCCAGCACCCGTTTTGCAACCTGGCGGGCTATATCAGGGTCCGCTCCGAAGGCCATCCCGCCGCGCTTGACGTTGGGACATGATATGTTGACTTCCAAAGCGGCAATGCCCTCGACGGCGTCCAGCCGCCCAGCCAGTTCGGCGTATTCATCGGCGGTCGAGCCGAAGATGTTTACGATCACGGCCGTGCGCAACGAGCGCAGCCAGGGCATCTTGTTTTCGATGAAGCTTTCGAGGCCGGGATTCTCGAGCCCTACCGAGTTGAGCATGCCGGCCGGGGTCTCCACCGTTCGCGGCGGGGGATTGCCGCGCCGGGGCTGAAGTGAGATTCCCTTGGTAACCAGCGCGCCGAGCGCATCAACGTCCAGCAAGCCTGCATACTCCTCGCCGAAGCCGAAGGTTCCCGCGGCCACCATGACCGGATTGTCAAGCCGCAGGCGCCCGATTGCCACACTGAGATCCGCCGCGCTCACCTGCCGAACACCTCCCGGTAATCGAAAACCGGCCCCTCTTTGCATACCCGCTTGGCCACCCCGCTGTCGAGGAAAACCGTGCATCCCAGGCAGGCGCCCACTCCGCATGCCATGTGACTCTCCAGAGACACCTGTAAGTCCAGCTGCCGGCGCCGGGCGATGTCCGCCACCGTCTCGAGCATCGCCCATGGTCCGCAGGCCGCCAGACGGGCCGGCTCGTTCACATGCTCCTGCACAAGCAAGTCGGCCGCCGTACCGGGCCTGCCCGACGTTCCGTCGTCTGTCGCCAGCGCGACCCGCACCCCGCTGCTCCGCAGCTTGTCGACGTCCACCAGCAGGTCAGCCGAGCCGGCTCCGTACAACAACACGGCCTCGCCGCCCGCCCGGGTATACTCTTTAGCCAAAAAGAGCAGCGGCGCGATACCCAGGCCGCCTCCGACCGCGACAAGCGGCCCGGCGCCCGGCGACATGTCAAATCCATTGCCCAGTGGGCCAAGAACATGAATCCTATCGCCCGGGCGCATCCCGGCCAGCAACCCGGTTCCCCTGCCGACGATACCGACGAGCAATTGCAGCAGGCCGTCTCGCGTGCGGCCATGTATCGAGAATGGGCGACTGAGAAAAGGATCCTGCGAGTCGGGCAACAACGGCCCCAGCATGACGAACTGGCCGGGTTGTGCAAGCTCTGCGATACGG
Source organism: Myxococcota bacterium (assembly GCA_035528415.1). Lineage (GTDB taxonomy): Bacteria > Myxococcota > B64-G9 > B64-G9 > B64-G9 > DATKYQ01. The sequence goes on from DATKYQ010000089.1 coordinate 14,758, forward strand.
GGAGCGGCCAGCTCGAGCAGGAAAGTCGAACGGGCCGCCTCATGGACGGAAGTCAGCTCGGCCTGCAGCTGCAGCGCGCCCATTTGTCAGGCCCCCGCCCTGTTCCTGCGACCGCCCGCCTTAGACATCTTGCGCGTCATGACTATGGCATCCTCCTTTTGACGCCGGTAGTATCCCGGTCTGCATCCCACTTGGGCGAAACCGTGCGCAGTGTACATCTTTCGAGCGGCGAGATTCGACTGGCGCACCTCAAGGTTCACCAGGCCGCCCCCGGCGGCGGCGAATTCGTCCAGGGCACCAAGCAGCATCAGGCTTCCAGTGCCCATTCGGCGATAACGCGGTTCCACGGCCAGATTGAGCAGATGCAGGTCACCGGGCAATTGCCAGCAGATGATGAAACCTTGCAAAACACGCAGGCGGTCCGCATCTGCCGGCAAGCCTGCGACGCGGAACCTGGACCAGGGATGCCGAAGCTCGTTGACAAAGGCCGAGCAGGGCCAGGGATCACGGAAACAGGCCCGCTCGATGGACAGCACTTCGTCCAGGTAATCCATGTCCATGTCGACGACGCGTGTCTTCATCATTCAGTCGCCGTCCGCCGCATCGGACGCCAGGTCGACAAGGATTTTCACCTCGCTTCTCTTGCGCAGTTCCCAGACCCAGCGAGACAGCGCCTTGTCCCTGGTCTCGGTGATCAGCTTCAGGCGAATCGCCTCCGCCACGATTTTCAACGGATTGCCGCCTAGTTCGATCTTGTGGCGATCGTAATAGCGCCTGACCGCCTCGTCATCCACTTCCGGCATCGAGCGCAACTTCTTCTCCTTGAGGCGCTCGACCCTCAAGTGATGCGCAAGGGTGTCTCCAACGTCTTCCTCGGTCAGATCGTGCTCGAACAGGAAACGCATGTAGACCTCTTCGCTCGAAAAGTGCTGTCTGAATCCCCTTAGCAGTCTTTCGACCTCGCGGCCGGTCACGAGCGGCAACCCCATACGCAGAGCCTCGTCCAGCAGCACTCTCTGGTTGATCAGCAACTCGCGCACCTGGTTCAAAAAGTCAGCCGTCAGGCGGCGCGTCTGCCCGCGCTCGCCCTCGCGCTCTGCCAGGATCAGTTCGCCCTCGCGGACGATCTCGCTGTAGGCGATGACCTGCCGGTTGACCACGGCCACGACCTCGTCCACCAGTATGCCATCAGCCGCCGAGGCGCCAAACACACTCGTCAGGGCAACCGCCGCTATGACCCAAACCGGAATTCGCGTCGCCAAGGTGCCTCCAGATCGACGTCGCCGTAGTCTACACGTGTTACCTGCGGGCTAACAACAACAATCGGAGTCGAACGGGCGAACTCAGGGCTCACTCACCCGCGTCTCGATCCAGGCGAGCAAATCATCCCTGCCCTGGCGGGTCTTTGTCGAGAAGGTGATGCCGGCTTCCGGCGGCGCTAGCACTTTGGAGAGTTCTTGGCTGCGTGCGCTTTGCGCCCTGCGCTTCAGTTTATCGGCCTTGGTCCAGATCGCCTTCCAGGCGACCGAGCGGGCCGCGAGCATCTGAAGCAAGGCGCGATCAAGATCGTCGGGAGTCCGGCGAATATCGAACAGCGCGATTACCCCGCGCAGTGGACGCCTGGAGTCGAAATAGGCCCCGACGAGTTTGCGCCAGCTCGCCTGCTCGGCCCTGGGTCCGGCGGCGTAGCCGTATCCCGGAAGATCCGCGAGTAAAAAACGCTGCTCGACCTCGAAGAAGACAATTGCCCGCGTGCGACCGGGCCGGCCGGAAAAGCGCGCCAGCTTGCGCCGTCCGACGAGCGCGTTCAACAGGGAGGACTTGCCGGAGTTCGAGCGGCCGACGATGGCCACTTCGGGAAGGCCGGGAGCCGGAAAGGCGCCTGGGTTCGGCGCGGAAAGCAGGAAATTAGCTGCATAGGTTTTCATTCTCGAAGCCGACCGCCGCTGTCGCCAAGTCCGCCCCTCCCCGGGCGTCACTCGTGATCCGCAACTTTCTCCTTGTCATCCATACCGTGAGATATCAGGGACCAGGAGCGCTCCCAGTCGAAGGGCCGGATTGTCGGGGCGTCGCCCGTATGACAGCGGCGACAGGTCTTCTCGGTAACGTCGGTAAGGCCCACGATGCGGTCCAACTTGCGATCTTTCATGACGTGGCGCCGGGCATAGTACTTGCCTTCTCCATGGCAGGATTCGCACTGCACGCTGCCCGTGTCAGCGTCCGTCCCCCCGTGGCAGCGCAGGCAGCGGGGATCGTTGCGCTTGTCCGCGGGCAGACCGGCATTCGATTTGCGGTGCGGCGAATTCCGCCATGCCTGGTAGGCCGCCCGGTGGCACCCGCCGCATTTCGCGGCGCCGACCAACGGCGACGATGCCTCCGAAGCAGCAAGCACTGTTCCCACCAGAAGCGCCGCCAGGGCGGTAACGGCCGACACGAGCTTGCCTGTCATGCAACCTCCTCAATCAGGCAACACTATTTCCGCAACCCACGACTGTCAAGACGAGAGACGATTTATGATGGCTCGGGGTTGACAGCTTGTCTTGCAGTTTCCTAGAATCGGCGTAAATCGAGCATTGACAAGGAGATCACATGCCCAGCTTCGAGGTCTTTATTCCCAAGTCGAAAAAGTTGCCCATGAACCTCAGCTTGAAGGTCGAGGCCGAAAGCTGGGTCGAGGCGCTCAAGGCAGGCCGCAGCAAGCTCGGTGAGTCCGGCGAGGTAACCGACAACGTCCTGGTCGATATCAAGGAGGACAATTCCATTCACGTCACCGACGCCGGAACCGGCCAGGTCTTCAAGATAAGAGAACTTGGCGGCATCGAGGAGCCGGCCCCCGAGGCGGCGACCGAACCGGAGATGCAGGCTGCAACCCAGCCCGAAATACAGGCCGCGCCGGCACCCGAACCGGAGCCGGTCCAGACAATCGGCCGCACGCTGGAGTTCGAGGCGGACACTACCGCCGACTACCTGGCGGATATTTTCGAAACCACCCAGTCCGTTCACGAGCAACCCAACCAGGAGCAGGCACTCTATTTCATGCTCGATCTGGCAATGGACAAGATCCAGACGGACTCGGGCTCGATCCTGCTGTCTGATATCAACAAACACGATCTGAGCTTCGGCGCCGCCCGCGGCCCCAAGGCGGGCAAGGTGATGAATTTCAAGATCAAGATCGGGCAGGGTATCGTGGGCTTTTGCGTCTCCGAGGGTGTCGGCGTGGCCATCAGCGACGTCACCCGGGATCCACGTTTCTACTCCGCCGTCAGCGAGAAAATCGGCTACTCCACCCGCTCGATCCTGTGCGTCCCCATGGAAGCGGACGGCCGCGTCTTCGGCGCGCTGGAGTTGATCAATCGCAAGCAGAGCGACACCTTCAGCGAACTCGATCTCAACGTGGCCAACTTCATCGCCAATCAACTCGCTCAGTACCTGCTGCGTCAGAAAAAATGAAGATCTTCACCTGTCTAACCTGCGGGGCGCTGCTCGCCTCACTGGCCTTGAGCGGCGAAGCGCGGGCCCAGCAAGTTTACAAGTGGACGGACAGGAAGGGTGTCACGCATTTCACCGACAACCCCGATGAACTCCCCGAGCCCATGCGCACCAAGGCACTGAATGAGTACAAGCCGAAGGATCGCAAACAGCAAACCCAAAAAAGCAGCGGCGCGGCCCGGCGCGGCCAGAGGCCGTACGGTGGTCGCAGCGGAAACCTGGTCGGGCGGCCCCACGAGCGGATTCCCGCGGGTCCGGCCGATAACGGCGGGCCACTCGAGGGCAGGACGCAAACACAAGCTCCAACTGGAGGCTCAGGCTCGGACGCCAAGGCCGCCTGGAAGACCAAGATGTCCGCGGCCCGCAAGCTGGTCGCCGATCTCGAAGCCCGCTGTAAAAATACGCAGAGCGAGCGTGACAGCAAAGCGCGCGCGAAGCTGACGTTAGGACGACCGATGGATCGCGCCCAGGCGGATAAATCCGAAAAGGATCTAGCCGAGTGTCGCAAACAGCTCGAAGCGGCCAGGCGCAGCCTGAATGTCGATTTACCCGAAGAGGCTCGTCGCAAGGACGTGCCGCCGGGCTGGTTGCGCTAACCAATCGGTTGGTAAGATCAGGCTCTAACTTCAGAACGTTCCGTCCGCCCATGAGCGTTCGCGTTCCTCGAACTCATAGGCGTTGGCGGCCTCCACGGCCAGCATGTAGACGCGGGTTACGGCTTTATCGAAGATCTTGCCCAGCTTATCCTTGGATATCTTGAAATCGGGCTTGTCTCCCCGCTTGCCCAGCCCTTCGTAACGCTTGAACTTCTCGTTGTACTCGGCGGACAGGCCGGGATCGGTCTGGGTGGTCACCAGCTTGACGATCGCATAGCCTGAGTCTAGCCCCAATCCAATGGGAACCTTCTTGCCGCGCGAACCAATGAGCGTCATGAAAAGGACATAGCCGATTTTGTTTCCCTTCTTCAGCTGCGCCAGTTTCTGCGGCTGTTGGGGAACCAGCTCGGGGCCCAGGCTGCGCCGATTGGTCCGAAACAGCGTGAAGACGGTCTGGCTGAGATCTTTGGAATCGACCTTGCCGAGAACGTCCTCCAGCCTTTCCACCTGGCCTTCCTTGAACTTTTCGTCACCGATCTTACCAATCGTGTAGCGTTTGACCAGGTAGCTGTCGACCTTGGGAAAGAAGTCCACGAGCGGCATGTGCAGCGTCCGCAAGTAGGCCAGGATATCCCAGGTTGAAAGCATCGAAAGCACGTCGGAAAAAGCAGGCATGGCCCCGGAACAACCTGCCCCCTTGCATCCCAACTGCACGGCCCTGTACAGCATCCGGTCGTCCCTGGCGTTCATCAGCGAACCGTCGCGCAGGTAGGCGGGTTTGGTTTTCAAGTTGGCCGCGCCGGCGCCTTGCCCGGATCCACCGAAACCGTGGCAGACGGCGCAGTGGACGCGAAACAAGCGGGTGCCGTTGGCCACGTCCCCGGACAGCACCTGCGACCGTTCATCGGCCACGGCAGAAAAAGCCAACCCCAGTATAACTGCCATGCCGCCCAGCAACATGAGCGGCTTATTCATCAACCTCGAGCGAACAGACATTTCTTCCTCCGCAAATCTGGCCACGATCAAGGAAGCCGGGCCGGAAAGTCAGACGAGTGCTCGATCATCTTCCAACGCATCTTGAAGTGGCATCGATTGCAGTGCCGGCTTCCGATGCGCGAAAAAGCCTTCTGGGCGTTCTTGGCCTTACCCGCCCCGGCCGCCCTGACCAGCTCTTGCACGGCCTGACCGAGCTCCTGCATCAGGCCGTCGTACTCGTCGTCGGGTTGCTTCAGCGCGGCCGCCTTCTCGACCCCCGCCCGCAAGAGATCCGCCGCGGCCTTGGCTTCCTTCAGGTCGGGCCTTCTGCCGGAGAGCAACGCCACGCCGGCGCGGGCGAATTGTTCGCCGAGCGCCTGCATCGCTTCGCCAAGCAGCGTGTTCACGCTGGCCGCGGGCAGCCTGCCCGCTCCGGCGCCTGTCGGAACGGCGGGAGTCTTCAGGCCCGACGGCAGCGCCGGCATGCGATTGGAAGCCGTCTGGGCCGGCACCCGCGAAACGTTGCCCTCGGCATCCACCTTGATGAAGGGCCAGATACCGACCGGCACACGCAGTTCGGCCTTGAAACTCTTTCCATTGTGAATTCCTGAAAGCGCCACCCGGTAGTTGTCCTTGCGAATAGGAGTGTAGTGGAAACCGTAAGATCCGGCATCCTGCAGCGTGTGTACGCGGTAGGCCAGTGTGTAGCCGGCCCCATCCGCGTCGGTTACCCGGGCGGTCAACTCGGCGTCCTTGATAGGAATCTTTTCACCGTAGATCGGATCCGGCACGGGCGGCACCTCGGCCAGTTCGATCGAAAAAGCAATCACCTGCCCCGGGTCGGGGGCCCCGGGCTCGATCGAGACATTGAAAAGCAGTGCGCCGCTTTTGACCTGCACCGTGCGCACGCGGGGCTTTTCCGTGACCACCTTGGTCTGAGTCTTGACGGGGGCCTTGGGTTCCTTTGCTTTTCCGTCCGCGGCGGCTGCCAAGCCGGGCAGGAGCAAGACCGAAATGATGAACAAGATCGAGCGCATGTTACCTCCCTGGTCATCAACTGATATGCGAAACCATCGGCATCATAGACCAGGCCCCCTCCCGCTGTAAAGACGCTTTTCTCTACTCGTAGCGCAGGGCCTCAATCGGATCCATGCGCGAGGCGCGCCAAGCCGGATATATACCGAACACCAGCCCGGCCATTGACGACATTCCCAGCGCCACGACCACCGCCCAGGTGGGCGCCGCGGCCGGGAGACCGGCCAGGCTCTTGGCCAGGAAAGCCGCGCCGTATCCGACTCCCAGACCCAGTAGCCCGCCCAGGGCCGAGAGGATCACGGCCTCGACGCTGAACTGCCACAGGATGTGCCGCCGGCGCGCTCCGACCGCCATGCGGGTGCCAATCTCGCGGGTGCGTTCGGTGACGCTGACCATCATGATGTTCATAATGCCGATCCCGCCGACCAAAAGTGAGAGCAAGGCGATCCCCAGAGCGGCCCACTTTATCGAACCGGTAATGCCCGAAACCGTTTCGATCACCGATTCGTTGGAGAAAACACTGAAGTCGTTGGCCTGCCCGGGCCTCAACTTCCTCTCGCGGCGCATTATCTGTATGGCGCGCTCCTTGCTTGATTCGAAACTTTCAGGATCGAACGCCTGGACGGTGACGTTTACCGAGCGCCGCTTGCCGTAGACGCGGATGAAGGCGGTGATCGGAATCAGCACGTAATTGTCCCGGCTGCCGAGGCCGAAAAAGCTGCCCTTGGAGGCAAAAACACCGACGGCCTTGAAGCGCCGGCCGCTGAAGACGATGCTCTGTCCAACGGGCGAGGAATGGGGAAACAGAGTCTCGGCCACGTCGGTTCCCAGCACGACGACGTTGCGCTCGTGCTGCACGTCAAAGGCGTTCAAGGTTCGTCCATGGGCGATGTCGTAGCCGTTGTTGGTGGCGAACTCGGGCGTGCCCCCGGCCACAACCACGCTGGGAGTCGTTTCACCGAAACGACTGCGGATCTTGCCGCCGAATGACCACAGTTCGGCGCCCACGAAACGGGCCGCCTCGTCGCCGGCGCGCACGGCATCCGCGTTGCCCACCGTGATGTCCTTGCGCTTGCGCCACTCGGACATGTGGTGTCCACCGCCCAGGCGCATGGCCGGCTGCTTCTGTATCTGGAAGGTGTTGCTGCCCAGTCCGCTGAACTGCTCGTTGACGTAGTACTCGAAACCGCTGGTCATGGCCATCATGGCCACCACCGCGCCGACGCCAATGACGATTCCCAGCGTGGTCAAACCGGCGCGCAGCTTGTTCACCCGCAGCGCACTCAGGGCGCCGACAGCGAGATCGAAAGGGCCTATCATTCGTACCTCAAGGCCACGATGGGATTCAGGCGCGAGGCGCGCCAGGCCGGATAGATACCGAAGAAGACCCCCACCACGATCGAAAAACCCAACCCGCCTACAACCGCAGTCATGGAAATGCTGGCCGGCAACGGTGACACGGCGTCGACGATATAGGCCACGAGAAAACCGATTCCCAATCCGATCAGGCCGCCCAGCCCGCTGAGCACCAGGCTCTCGATCAGGAACTGGAACAACACGGCGCTCCGCCGAGCCCCGAGCGCCTTGCGAATGCCGATCTCGCGGGTGCGCTCGGTAACCGAGACGAGCATGATGTTCATGATGCCGATCCCGCCGACCAGCAACGAGATCATCCCCACGATGACGATGACCATGAAAAGCGTGCCGGTAATGTCGCTGTAGAGTTTGCCGAGCACCTTCTGCTGATTGATCGAGAAGTTGTCTTCCTGCTGGGGACGCAGCCCGCGGACGCGGCGCATCAGCCCTTGCAGCTCGGCCTCGGCTTCATCGAGTTCGACTCCCGGCACCACGCGAATGGCGATATCCATATCGTGCCGCGATCCGAACTCGCGCCTGAAGCGTCCGATTGGAATTGTGGCCGTCACGTCGCGGCTGCGACCTAAAAAGCTGCCCTGAGATTTCAAGACGCCGATCACTTGGTAGCGCATACCTTGAATCAGTACGTACTTGCCCAAGGGCTTGCCACGATCGAAAAGCTGCTCGGCCACATCCGAGCCCAGCACCACGAAAGGCCTCTCGAACTCGATATCGGCCGGCGAGAAAGCGCGCCCGCTTTCGAGCGTATAGCCCGTGATGCGTGACAATTCGCTATTGGTGCCGGTGACCTCGACATCGGTGATTTTCTCGTCGCCGCGCTCAACCCGGGTCCGCTCCTGCTCGCGGGGAGCCATGGCCTCGGCGAAGGGCACCAGTTCTCGCAACCTGCGGTATTGCCAATCAGTGATCGGCGAGCGATTGCGGTACTTGTACCAGTGGCCGCGAGTAGCCCATGGCCAGCGAGAGACGTACAGGCTGTGCACGCCCATCAGGCTCATCTGGTTCTCGACCCCCCTGTCGAGACCATGGATGATGGACAGGATCCCGGTGACCGTCATCACCCCGATAACGATCCCAAGTGCGGTCAGGCCGGCTCGGAACTTGTTGGACAACAAGGCGCTCAAGGCAACGCCCAGCCCGGTCGTAAAAGCGTACCAGTGGGCCAGCGCCCAGCGGCCGAACCCCGCGATCATGCCACTTCCCTCATTTCTCGCGACGCTGTCGGCCACCCGTCTTGCCTGTCTCGGGAGAACCGACACGCACCTCCGAACCGTTTTTCAAATCCTTCGACAAGACCCGGTAGGGGCCCGAAACCACCTCTTCCTCCAGGGAAACACCGTCCAGAATCTCGATGCGCGTGTCCGATGACAACCCGGTCTTGACCTTCTTGGCATGGGCAACCCCGTTCTCGACGATAAAGACAACCTCGACTGGTAGATGCTCGCCAGTCGCCGTTTGCGGGTCGACCTTGGGCTTGGGACCGTCCGCTTTGCTTCGCGCTGCAACTTCTCCTGCTGATTCCTTCCGCGACCCTTGCCTGTTCTTCGCTTCTCCCTTCGCCGAAATCTCCGACGGCCGCCTGAGAGTGACACTTTGGATGGGAACCGTCAGGCTATCATCCTTGTGGGCCGTCTCGATCTTGACCGTGGCCGACATCTGCGGGCGCAGTGTAAACTCGCTCTCATCCACCTGGATGACCACCCTGAAGTTGGTGACCTCCGATTCGGTCCACTGGTTGCGCGTGATACCGGCGTTGGCGATCTCCTTGACGTAACCCCCGATGATTTTTCCCGGGTAGGCGTCCACCTCAATCTCGGTGTGATCTTTCTCGGAGATCAGAACAACGTCCCGCTCGCCGACTTCCACTTCGACCTCCATGCTGGACAGATCGGCCAGCGTCAGGATGATGTCCTCGCGGAAATCCCCGCCCGAGACGCGCTCACCCAGCTCTTTCATCAGATCGATCACCACCCCGGACATGGGGGCGGTGATAGTGCACTTAGCCAGATCCTTGCGGGCTCCGTCCAGCGTGGCACTGGCCTGCATCAACTGGCCTTTCGACGCGTCCACCTGGGCCTGGGCCATGGCCAGATCCGCCTGGGCCTGCTCGAGGGCGGCGGCCGAGATAAGGGCCTTCTTGTATAGGCCCTTGACGCGGCGCGCCTCGCCGGTGGCCTTTTGCAAGGATGCCCCGGAGAGAGCCAACTGCGCTTCTGCCGTTTTCTCGGCCGCCTGGGTCTGCTTGAACCGGGCCCGGTAGATTTGCTGGTCTACCTCCACAAGCAGGCTGCCCATTTCAACGTGATCGCCGTCCTTGACCGTCAGCTTGCGAATGTAACCGCCGACGTCGGCGCTGACCTTGACCTGCGTCTCCGGACGGATCTTCCCGGAGGCCGTCACCACCTGGGTAATGGGCTCGCGCTTGGCCTTCTCGGTCTGCACCAGGATCTTGACCTTCTCCTTGGGCCCCAGGTTCACAACCAGCACTGCAGCCAGTGCGCCAACCAGCAAGACGGAGATTATTATCTTCTTTACACTCATTGGTTTTCCTTCCGCACGTAGCTCTCGATCAAGTCGCCCCGGGCGTAGTGCAGCCTGGCCGCGGCGATCTTGAAATCGTATTGGGTCTGAACCTCGGCCAGGCGGGCCCGGGTAACTGACAGCTGTGCGTCGCGGATCTCGAGGGCTGTTCCCTCGCCCACCTGATAACGCTCGCGCGCCAGGAGCAACTGCTGTTCGGCATCCACGACGTTGCGGGCCTCGATCTTGGCGATCGTCTCAAAGCGCGCCAGGTCGTCGAGCGCGCAGCTTAAGCGGCCCTGGAGATCGATGCGCGCCTTGCGCTCTTCCTCTCGCCAACGCGTAACTTGCGTCTTGGCCTCTTCGATTTTCGAGCTTCGCAGAAAAGCATCGAAGATCGGAAAGGAGACGTTCACCAGAAAAGTCATGGTATACAACTCGTCGAAGCGCGAGTAGACCCTGTAGAATTCCGGATCCTGGCGAGTGTACGAGATCGAGCCGGTCACCCTGGGCCACCAGTCGCCCTTGGCGATGTCGACGTCCAGACCGGCCACTTCTTTGGAAAGCTCAATTTCCTGTAACTTGAAATGGCTTTCCGGCACAGCGGGAGCCTGTGCCTGCGCTCCCGGCAGAGAGGATTCCCGAGCACCGTCTTCGACAATCTCCAACGACGCGCGCGGATCCCTGCCCATGGCCTGGTTGAGCGCCACTCTGGCCGCAGCAATGATCTGCTTCTGCTGCTCCTGGGCGATGCGATCTTCTCCGGCGCTAACCCGGGCCTTGGCCACGTCCACCCTGGAAGCCGCCCCGAGCTTGAGGCGCTCTTGGGCCAACTCGAGTTGACCGCGGCTGAGATCGAGCGACTCATTGAGCACATCAAGCTGGTCTTGCGCCTTGAACAGCTGGTAGAAAGATTGGATCACTGAAAGAGCGACGACGTTCCTGGCAGCGGCGACTCCGAGCCTGGCCCGGTCAATCTCTCTATCGGCACGGTCGACCTGCTTGAACATCTTCAATCCATCGAAAATGTTCTGCGAAAGGCGCAGGCTGAACGAATGGGTGTCGTTCTGGCTGGCTGACCTTTCATAACTGTAGGTGTCCCCTCCCCCGCTATAGATGTAGTCCTGCTTGCCGGAAAGCAGGTAGCCGTCCTGAAGATAGAGATCCACACTCGGCAGGTAGCCCGTGCGGGTCGAAAGTTTCTGTGCCTCGGCCCGTCGCACCTCCGTCCCGGAGATGACCACGTCGGGATGCCGGGCCAGGGCCTCGCGAATACAGCTATCGAGAGTCAAGGGAGTTTGGTTGGCGAGCACGACCAGTGTGAAGATCAGCGAGTGCATGACATCCTCCGTCTGGGTTGCTCAGAAAACCACCCGGCTCATGTAGGCAAACACGATCCAGGCGACCAGGCCGCATGCCACGGCCTGCAGCCTGCCGAACCTCGCCGCCCGGCAGGCCAAACCGAACGAAACAGCCATCCATATCAAGAACGGGTCGACCAGAAACAGTCCCGGGATTGCCTTAGCGGCGCTTATCAGCGACGCCAGGTCGGTCTTGAAGACCCCTTGCAGGTGATCGGGATCGAGACCCGGGTAGGAGAGGATGACCGGAACCGAGATGAGCTTGCGTACGGCCAGGGGAATCCAGACGTGCGCCGCCACCGCAAAGGCGCCCCGGAAAGCTACCCGCCGGCGCAGCAGGATCCCCAGCAGCCATAATAGCAGGGCGCCAAGAAAAACAACCGCCGGGATCTCGATCGGCAGGCGGGCGTAACCGCTGATTTGCGTCATTTTGAGCCGCCGGTCTGCTTCCTGGCGCACCTTCGTATCGGATATGCCGCTGCCCTTGTCGCCTTTTTCTTCCGAAAGATCCCGGGCTGCGGCTCTGGTCACCGCATCCACGTCCAGCCGGGAACAGACGGCGGCATGCGAGGCCGCCGCGGCAACGATAATCAACGCCAGGGCCAGCAAGCTGCGCGGCGCCGCCAGAAGGGCTTCGAACCCCTTGACGGGGCTTACAAGACAATTGACCAACGAACGTAAGCGAGCCATTGACCAACCCTGACCGAGCAGTCACTGTGTGTTAATACTCTTCTCCCGGCCTTCGGCCGGCTGGCGAAACCCTACCTCGGACCACTATGAACTCTCAAGTCATTTTCTGGTTGAAATGGGCGCGAAACACGAATACCCTACTTGGTATCAAGCTGGATCTTCTTCACTATGAGGTCTGTAAGTTTGGTCGACACCAAAGACATCGAGCAATTCACCGACGGCATCGTTGAAGAAGACGCCGGCGATCGTACCGTCATCCAGGGTATCAAGGATCTGACGGGAGCGTTGAGCAACCGGCAGGCCTATCTGATCGTCATATCGGGATCGGCGGTCGGGAGAATGTTCAAGGTTACCAACAAGGTGCGCGTCGGCCGGGCACAGGACTGCGAGATTTTCCTCGATGACGACGGCATCTCGCGCATCCATGCGCAGCTCGAACAGGACGAGTTCGGCTCGGTGATCATCGAGGACATGGATAGCACCAACGGCACCTACTTCAACGGCACGCGCATCAACCGGCACCAGCTACGGGACGGGGACAAGATCCAGATCGGCTCGACCACGATTCTCAAGTTCAGCTACCAGGACAGTCTCGAGGAGGCCTTTCACCAGCACCAGTACGACTCGGCCACCAAGGACGGCCTGACCAGGATCTACAACAAGAAATACTTCAGCGAGCAGATTGCCAAGGATTTCGCCTACGCCCTGCGCCATAACGAGATCACCAGCCTGATCATGATCGACATCGATCACTTCAAACAGGTTAACGACGAGTACGGCCACCAGGCGGGCGATTTCGTCTTACGCGAGCTTTCCACGATCGTCGGCGACGCCTTGCGCAGCGAGGATCTCTTCGCCCGCATCGGCGGCGAAGAATTCGCAATAATCTTAAGAGAAATCGACGAGCGGCGGGCACACGTGCTGGCCGAGAGAATCCGACGCACGGTCGAGGTGCACAAGTTCTTCTGGGAGGGCCAGCGGATCCGCGTGACCATCTCGCTGGGGGTATCGACGCTCGCCAGCGCCAACTTCCGCTCTCCGGCCGAGATGATCCGTACGGCCGATGAGTACCTCTACCGTGCCAAGAACTCGGGCCGCAACCGGGTAGCCAGTTCGCTTCGGTAGCAAGTGGAGCCGGCATGGCATTGTTTTTAGACTCTGTTGATCCGGACGAGATCAAATCGGGGATGGAACTGGGCATTTACTCGGGGGTGACGACCAATCCCCTGCTGCTGGCGAACATCCCGCCCGAGGATCGCCTCGAGCGCCTGGGAGCCATCGCCAAGATCTGCGTAAAGAGCCTTTATCTCCAGGTCGACCGGCTCTCGCTGGCCGAGATGGAGGAACAGGCGCTGACCCTGGTCGAGGTCGCCCCGGGACGCACGATCATCAAGGTGCCGCTCTCGGAAGACGGTCTGAAACTCTGCCGCAGGCTGCATCATCTCTCGCTGCCCGTCTGCCTGACCGCGGTGTTCTCGGCCACGCAAGCTTACGCCGCGGCAGCGGCCGGCGCCCATGCGGTGGCCGTCTATGTCGGAAGAATCACGCGGCGCGGAGAGGACGGGCTACGGGTGATCAGGCATGCCGCGGCCATGCTGTCCGCCGCGGGCATGCGGGCAGTCCTGCTCGCGGCCAGCGTCCCCGACATAGAAACTCTGGCCGAGCTGCTCACAATACCCGGCGTCGACGCGACGATACCGTACAGGCTCCAGGAGCCTCTTCTCAGACATCCCGGCACGTCCGAGGCCATCGAACAGTTCGCACGGGCCGCGCGCCGGCAACACTGACAAGAAGGGCGGTAAACATGCGCACGACTATCGTCGTCATGCTTATTACGTTGCTCACGTCTACACAGGCGGGCGCCGCGAACGTCTCGGCCAACCCCGGCCGCCCGACCTTCTCCGACAACGCGCACCCCATGGCCACGGGTTACATGGAGTTGGAGTTGGGGGGTGCTTTCTATCGCGCGGGCGGTGTGGACAACGCGGCCACGCCCTGGCTTCTGAAGCTTGGTGTGGCCGGGCCGTTCGAGTTCAAGGTCGGCGGTGACGGTTTCATCTACACCGAGGCCGATAACGATCATTTCGGCTACGGCAACATGCAACTCTGGGGCAAGCTGCGTTTCCTCGACCAGGCCGGCATGCGCCCGACCATGGCGATCATGCTGGGAGTCGGCCTGCCGACCGCCTCGGACGAGATCTTCGGCCGCAGCACCGACCTGTACGCGCTGTTCCTGATGTCCGGCCGTTTCGGCCCCATGGGTTGGGACATCAACGTCGGCCTCGATGCCCGGGCGCTGGACAAAGACGACCAGATCCTCGACGTCCCCGCCATCCTGGCGCTGTCTGCGACAATATACGGTCCACTGGGAGTGGCTTTGGAAGTTTCTGACTACATTCCGCTCTCGGATCAAGACAACCAGCTCAACCTGCTCGGGGCGCTGACCTGGACGCTGCGCCCGCGCCTGGTCCTCGACGCCGCCTTCGTCAAGGGCTTCTACGGCTCCCCCAATTGGCAGCTACTCTTCGGATTCACGGCCACCCTGGCCAGGCTGTGGTAGACACAGCAGACACAGGGGTCAGACACCGGCACACCGACCCCCATTCCTTCACAAAGTTCGGGCGAAATGTGATAACATCTCATCGTTCCTGACAGTTGCCGACAGGTGCCGGGCCGGGAACCCGGCGCCGTCGAGATACAGAGAGGAGATTCCATGAAATCGGTACCGCGTACTCTAATAATGTTCGGCCTGGTTTGCCTGGCGACGCCCGCCCTCGCCCAGCAGAGCGTAGTCTACATGTACGATCAATTCGATCCGGACATCAGCGTGGCCGCCGGGCAGGTAGCCGGTATTCCTCTGGCCACCCAGCCGGGATTTGCACAGGGAGAGGCCTTCGGCCAGCTCTATCAGCCAAGCGCCGATCAGTACCCGGTCAAGATCACCGGGATCGACGTGATTTTGGCCTCGCCCCCGAACATGGCGGGAACCGCCGAGGTTAACGCCCAGATCGAGATCTGGGCCCACACTGGAAGCGGGGCTGCCCCGACCGGCGGCTCTCCCCTGTTCAGCATCAGCACCGCTGACCTGTACGACCCCGACACCGGCCAGACCGGTGTTCCCCTGCATGGCGACACCGCCAACGTGATCACCTTCGACCAGAGCGATCCGGCCAACCATCCGCCGGACATCAGCTCAGGGGCGTTCCTGGTCATGATACGCTACTCGGACGCCTCCAGGGACCTGCAGACCGAGTGGGGGACGGTGCAGTGCATGTATTATCCCAGCCTCGGCGCCTGCGGCTGCCAGGAAGTGGGCGTTCTGCTGGACCAGGCAACCACTCAAAACGCCAACGTGTTGCACATCTACAGTTCATCCGATTGCACCGGGCCGGCCAGCCTGTGGCAGTTTGCGAATGTTCTTGGAGTGACCGGCGACTTTATCTTGCGCGTCAACGCTGATGTGAGCGCATGCACCCCGAATTGCACAGGGAAGCAGTGCGGCCCGGACGGATGCGACGATGTGTGCGGAAGCTGCGGGGCGAACGAGACTTGCGACGCCAACGGGTTGTGCATCTGCGTGCCCCAATGCACGGGAAAAGACTGCGGCCCGGACAGCTGCGGCGATGTTTGCGGAAGCTGCGTGGCCCCGGAGACTTGTGATGCCAACGGCCAGTGCGTCTCCTGCACGCCGCAGTGCGACGGGAAGGACTGCGGCCCGGACGGCTGCGGAGATGTATGCGGAAGCTGCGCGGCGGACGAGATCTGCGATGCCAACGGCCTTTGCGTACCGGACACGGGACAGGTCAGCATCGACAACATCTCTCCGGACTTCGGCTACAATGACTCAGAAACCCCTGTCTCGATCACCGGGGGCGGGTTCAAGGTCGGCGCTACGGTTCGCCTGGGAGGAACCGATCTGAGCGCGGTGCAGATCTTGTCGGCGTCACTGATCTCGGCCAGCGTTCCTTCAGGCATGGATCCGGGAAGTTACATGCTTGTGGTGATGAACTCCGACGGCGGCACCGCCTCGCTACCGGACGCCTTCGAGGTGCGCGAGCGAGGCTGCACGCCGGCCTGTGACGGGAAGCAATGCGGCCCTGACGGCTGCGGCGGCCAATGCGGGAGCTGTGATACGGGCCAGAGCTGCGATGCCGACGGCCAGTGCGTCGCCTGCACCCCGCAGTGCCAGGACAGGCAGTGCGGCCCGGACGGCTGCGGCGGCCAGTGTGGGAGCTGCCAGGCCGGTAAAATTTGCGACAGCGACGGCATGTGCATCAACGAGAACAAGTCAACGGGCTGCGGGTGCGGTGCCACGCCGGAGGCTTCATTCGGCTGGCTGTTCGTCCTGGCCGCCGCTCTCTGGGTGTCGCGCAAGCGTTGGGCATGAGGCGGCTGCTTTTCACGGCGCTGTTTACGCTCATACAGGCGGGCTCGAGCTTCGGCTTCGAGACCAACGGCCATCTTTGGCCGCAGATGCCAATTCACTACTGGATAAACCCGTCCGGTTGCCCGATCCTGCCGAGCGGCAAAACCTTTGAGGAGCTGGTGGCAGAGGCCGCCGCGCAGTGGAGTTCTCAGCCCTGCGCGACTGTGAGCTTCGAGCTGTCGGGAACCACCACGGCCGGCCTCGAGCCGGACGGCCAGAGCACCTTTCTGTGTATAGCCCAGGATTGGAACTGCGGCGCCGGTGCCGCCGGCTGCAACATCTGGATCCCAAGGGCGGCCGGAGAGACACCGGAAAACGACATCGCCCTGAACGCCGACACCCTGGAATGGGTGGAGGGCGGTCCGGACGCTACCCAGACCGGATCGATCGACCCGGTTGCGGTTCTGACCCACGAGATCGGCCATATGCTGGGATTGGCCCACTCGGCGGATCCTTACGCCAGCATGTATTACGGCACACTGCCCAACGCCATTCAGGCCACCTTGGACGGCGACGACCGGGCCGGGATCTGCTCGCTGTACCCCAGTGGCGCTCCGGGCTGCGCGACCGACGCCGACTGCGGCGATGACCAGGCATGCGTCGACATCCAGGGCCAGATGGTATGCGACGACATGCACGACGGACCCGGGGCCTTGTGCAGTAAGACGCACATCGACTGCGCCGACATGTGCTGGGTATCTTTCTTCGAGTGCAGCCAAGTTTGCCTGTTCACCGCGGCGGACTACACCCAGGGCTATTGCGCACCGCTATGCAACGACAAACAATGCCCGCCAGACTTTCACTGCGTTTACCTTTCCCAGTACGATGTCAACGTTTGCTTCGTCGACGAGGGATCCGAAGACGGCGGCGACGGAGGCGAACCCGACGGAGCGTTCGAGGAGAGCCCTGTCAGCACCGATGACGACGGTCAGGTCGACGAGGGAAGCGATGCTGCGAACGGCGACCCCGACTCGGGCACCGATCTTGACGTCCCTGCCGGCGGCGGCTGCGGATGTGGAGGAACTCACACTTTCGGTTGGCTGCCGATCTGTGGATTGCCATTCTTGCTGCGATCGAGGCGCCGCCTGCCCACTGTTCAGGGCAAGAACTTCTCCGGGTGAGCCAGCTTCTCGGGCAGGTAGGTGTCGATCACGTAGTTCAGGCCCCACTTGGCCAGCGCCTGCTGCTCGGCGCGCACACCCATCGTGAGCAGTTTCGTCAGGGCTCGCTGCCAGGCCTTGTGGTGCAGCACGAAGGGATCGTTCTTCATCGCGTCGTTGGCGCGCTTGATGTCGACGTCCTTGAGCGGATGCGTCGGCAGCTTGTAGTGCTCTATATCGCCCGGAGTAATGCCTAAAAAGCGCGCCTGGGGCACGCAGAAGAACTCGTTGATGTGGGCCGCGTTGCCCGAGCCAACCTTGAGGGTGCGGTAGATGTTGCTTATGCCGTAGGGGTCGCAGTCCACGAAGACGTATACCGGCAGCTTCTTCTCGTCGGCCAGGCGGCGGATGAAGCGCCGGCAGGCACGGGTGGGCACACCGCCCATCGAGATCAGGATGCAGTCAGCCTTCTTCCAGTAGTTGTGCTTGACCAGGCGCTGGAACATGCCGGCGGTCTCGATTGCCAGGATGAACTTGGCCTTCGTTTCGAAAGCGAGATCCTCGACGCTGATGGGTATCGAGTAGGCCCCCGAGCCGAAGCGGGTGCAGTCGATGCGCAGGGGCTCGCCGCTGTCGCGGTCGTGGTCGATGACCACGAGCCGGCCGGCCACGTCGCCGCCCTTCTCTTCGGGGACGAAGCCGAGTTGCTCGCGATTGACCATGAAGAGCGCTTCGACGTCGTCGATCACTGTGTCGCTTTCGGGTTGCTCTTTAAAGCGCGCCTGACCCCAGTTCTTGCTGACGTAGTAGGCCTCTCGCTTGGTGGCAATGTCGTCACCCTCGACCAATTCCTTGGACAACGACATCATGCGCAGCGTCTGGGCGAAAGTCTTGACCGTGCCGACAGTCAGGGCACGCTCCTTCTTACGCCCCTTGAGCTCGAAGTAGCCCACTTGGGGCCGATAGCGCACGTTGTTCAGCGAACGGATGGGGAACTTCATCGTCGGCTTCCGGCCGGCCAGTATCTTTTTCTCGATCATACCGGCCTCGTCCGTGATCAGGCCGCTGATCCGCCGCGAACCCTTGTGGCCGTTCTTGCCGGCCGCTTTCTTGCTTGTCTTTTTCTTGGCTGCCAAGGTGCTCCTCCCTCAGGCAAGCTTGCGGCTGCGGCGCAGGGTGTCCTGCAGGCGGGAGACAACCTTTTTCTCCTGCTGCTGTGTGAGTCCCAGGATCTCTTTCAAGGCGATGCCGATGTGCGGAATGTAGGTCTCGATGTAATCAACCTTGCGGCCCTCCTCTGCCTCGCGCCGGCGCGCGCTCAGGTAGTGCCCCAGGCGTCGCCCGCATAGCTGCAGGGCCAGGCGGATCTCCTTGAGGATCTCCGGGTAACGGGCCACCGCCTCCTTGCTCTCAGAGGTGAAGGGCACCCAGACCGAGGCGATATGCACCAGAATGACCAGCGGCCCGGACGGCAAGGCCCCGCGAGACTGAGAGACGCGATAGTTGTGCCAGTCGGTTTCGATGACCGCCTTGGTGATGGCGCAGTCCGACTGCTGGTACTGCAGCGGCACGCGGTTGGCGAAGCGGTAAAGCGTGCACAGCTCGTCGGCCGGCAAGCTGCCGCCCCAGGCCAGCCCGACCTCGACCTGGAAGGGATTGCCGCGGTAGACCGCCGGGCTTCTGGTAGCGGAGGTGAAAAAGTCAGCCGAGATCCCCTTTTCGAGGCTGGCGCCCAGCAGTTCCTCGCCGATTGGCACAACACAGCTCATCGGCGGGTTCATTATCTTGACCACGCCCATGGCCTTGTGAAGCGCCTCGACCTGGGCGGGGCCCAGTCGCTTGGGCCGCGCGCCGTCCGGGAGATTGGCGGCCGCGCAGATCGCTAAAGCCACTTTTTCGCTGACGCGGGAGAAATCGCGCATCAGGGCCCCTTTTAGGTTGCGCCCGCGGGTCTCCTTGAGCATGGCCATCAGCATGCCCAGTTCGACGCCGTTGGGATGCGGCTTGATTTCGAGAGGTTCGCGAGGCAACTCCCCGCTCAGGCGCGGGTAGACGGTCTCTTCACCCTTGGTATTGACGTAACTGATCACGGCGTGCGGGTTGGCGATGGCGGTCTGTTCGAGATACTGTTCGACCGAGCGCTTGCCGCCCCGGTAGATTCCCTCGATCTCCATCTCGACCCGCGTGCCGGTAGGATATTGCTCATTCCACTCGACGCCCTGCTCGTCGCCCAGCACCTCGGGCTCGTTGCGGCGTGTGTCGATCTTGACCTGCAGCCGGTGGGCCGGGCGCTCGGCGCTGGTGCGCGATGTGATCACCACCGGCTTGCCGGTGGTCAACTGGCTGTACATCCCCGCGGCCGATATACCGATGCCTTGCTGTCCGCGCGACTGCTTGAGACGATGGAACTTCGAGCCATAGAGCAGCTTGCCGAAGATCTTCTTCACCTGGGAGTGGACGATGCCCGGTCCGTTGTCGAAGACGCTGACGTGGTAACGGTTGTTTCCCAGGTCGCGAATGCTTACCGACAGTTCGGGCAGGATCTTGGCCTCTTCGCATGCGTCCAGCGAGTTGTCGACCGCTTCCTTGACGGTTGTCAGAAGCGCCTTCTGGGGATTGTCGAATCCCAGCAGGTGGCGATTCTTGGTGAAGAACTCGCTAATCGAAATGTCACGTTGGCCCGAGGCCATGCGCTCGGCGGCCGACCGCACACGCCGCCGCGGCGGCTTTTTCACGCCCCGCTCACTTTTACCAGAAGCAGGAACGGGAGCCGGCGCGGGTTTGGCAACTAATTTAGGCCGGGCCTTACCGGCGCTACATTTGCCCGCGAAAAGACCGAGCTGATCGGCCTTTGCGGATTTTCTCTTCTTCTTGCCCGGCTTGATCTTGCCCGTCTTCTTGGATGCCTTTTTTCGTGCGCCCATGTCCGTCCCGTTTGCGATCCGGCGCCAATATAGGAGGCGTCTCGTTGACTGTCAACTGCGATGTATCCAAGTGTTCAATCTACGCAGCAGGGTCCGCAACCGGCGCAAGCATCGTTGTAAGGGCGAGACTTGTACGGCCAAGACTCGCCCGCAGACATTTCCGTGCCCGATCTCTTCGCCCGGGCCGGGCTGCGCATCGCCCCGCAAGCGCAGGCACTTGCCCTGTGCCACCACCCGGTGCAGGCGCAGTCCCGAGGCGCTACGGGCCAGCACGATCTCGCCCAGTGCCGGTCCACTCGCGGCCAGCGGGCCAAGTTTCACCCGATCGCCGTCGGCGATACACGGGTACATGCTGTATCCGCGGGCGCGGAATTCGAACAAGCCTCCCTTGCCGATCACTTCAGCGGCCAGATCCCAGAGTCGCTCATCATCCAGGCGCAGATCGGTCACGGCAAAACTCCAAGCCCGATGGCCGCTACAAGCGAGCGATCGGGGGCGAAGCGCAAAACATGGGCCGGTACCTGCTCGACGATGGCGGCAGCCTGATCGAGTATGTTCTGCAGGTCGACCCGCGGCCAGCCGGCCATGAAACACGAGGCGGCCAGCCGGGCGGCGGCCTCGGCCCGGCCAAGGGGTACAAGCTCGCAGCCCGCCGCCTGCTCCAGAAAGTAAAGCGCCGAAAGATCGCCCGACGCCGGCGAAGCATAGCGAGCCTCGCCGTGCCAAGGAGTTCCGTAAACGCGGACTGCTCCATCCCGTCTTCTCAGCACCAGGCGGTCGTCGGAGAGGATAGTGCCCGCCCCGGCCGATGTCAGAATTCCGGCCAGCGTACTCTTGCCCGCCCCCGATTGTCCGGCGAAGACGTGCACGCCATCCGGCCCGAGCAGCCCGCAACCATGCACCAGAAGTCCTCTCCCGCGCATCAGCAAAAAGCAGGCCCACAACTCGAGGGCAGGTTCGCGCAAGGCGAATGGCTCGCCGTCCAGCGGCACGATATACGAATCGATTATGGCAACGGCGTTCTTCAGATCGTCGGAAAGCTCAAGAGCTTGGAACGGTACGCCCCCGGGGCCGCCCTTGCGCAGCACGATCCTGATACCGCCCTCGATCTCGTCCAGGCACCATATCTCGCCCGAGTCGAAAAGCAGGTGCTCTTCGTCGACGGGATCAACCGGTCCGCGCCGCGCGCGGCACACGACGTCGGCCTGGCTGCTTGGGGAAAGGTAAGGCCGAAGCTCGGCAGGCAGCGGCCCGGTCTCACCAAAGATTTCGAAGGTAATGCCTCCGACTGCCAGGAGCAAGGTCAGCTTCCAGGACCCTTGGTCGCCATGCAGATCGGCCCGCCTGCCTTGCAGACGCCCATCAGCGCCTCGCGTGCCGAGATTTCGATGAAGGTAACCAGCGGCGGCTGATAGCTTTCGCGGCGCGGCTTCGGAGGCGCGCGGTCTTCTACGACCTTTTTTTCGTCGCCGTGCATCACGCCGTCGCTCTCCCGATCTCTCTCGCATCGAGCAGGCGCGCCCGCGCCCCGGCTACCCGGCAATAGTACGAATCGGGCCCGGGAGCCTGATCGAGCCGTGCCAGCCCGGGGCAAAAGCTGCACAGGTTGCGCTCGGGGCATTCGCGGCAGGCGGGATCGGACGCTAGCTGCGTCCGCGGCAGCTCGCCCAAAATTCTAAAACCCTCTGCCAGGCTCGTTCGCGAAAGATCGATCGCCGGCTCGCGCAACAACACGCAGCGCATCAGCCTTCCCGACGAATCTATATGCAACGAATTGTGACCCGCGCCGCAAGGCCCTGTGCGTAAGGGTCCACAGCGAGCCTCGCTGTACCAGTCGTGTGCTAGCGGATCGTCCAACTCGACGGCAGCGGCTTTACCTGGATCGGGCCGCAGGAGACAGGGACGCTCGTTTCCGGCAAGGGTCGGGTCGATACCCGGATCGAGACGCAGGGGAATCCCGCGCCCGCGCGCTAGCTTGCGCAGCGAGTCCGCCTGTCCGACCAGCGGCGCCAAAAGGACGGCCTTCAGTGAAACCGCGATTCCCCTGGCCAGCAGCCTGTCGATACCGGACAGAGTGCCTGCGAAGTTGGAGCCCGAGCCCGTTATCTCGCGGTAGCTTTCCTCGTCGGCGCCATAGAGCGAAACTTCCACGCGGCGCGGCGGATTTGCGGCCATGAGATCCGCCAGGCGATCGTCTATCAGGCCAGCATTGGTAAAAAGCGTAACCAGAAAACCGGCTCTCGTCGCCCTTTGCAGGATCTCGCCGAAGTCGGGCCGTGCGAGCGGCTCGCCGCCTGTCAGCGTCAAGAACAGACAGCCGACCGCGGCCAACTCTTCGAGAAGACCTAGGATCTCGCCCGTGGCAAGCTCCCTGCACGGTTCCACATCCTGCAGGTAACAATGTGCACAATGGAAATTGCAGCGCCGGGTGATCTCGAAAGTAGAGTGCAGGGGAAATCTTCGCGAACCGATTTGGCGCTCGAGATAGTCGCCGAAACTCGCGGAGTCTTGCCGGCAAACATCCATCAGTTCGCCCTCTCCAGCACGCCGCACTCGAGAAGCTCGCGGCAACAGGCTCCGATATCGATCCGGGCGCGCTCGGGCTCGACTTCGAAACGCTCGCACAACACCTCGACAAGCTCGTCGAGGGTGCGCTCGCCGTCGAGCAGGCCCCAGACGAACGCGGCCGTACGGTTAAGTGTGTATACACCGAGCTTGTCGGATGGATCGCTGCGAATCGGGATGATCAGCAATTCGTCATGAATCTCTCGCTGGGCAACTGAGCCGGATCGCCGGAACCTGGAGCCGGGTTCTAGCCGCTCCTGCATTGACCACTCTCCTCCACCCCTTGTAATGCACTATAATAGCATGTTTTTTTCAGGAAGGTCAATACAGGGAAGAGTCGGTGGGTCAGCAACAACCCGGTGAGCAGCCGCCAAGCGCCGCGCCTATTAGCGCCGTGGCGCAGCCCACCCCGGCCTGGACGGTGATCGCCCCGGGCTCGCAGTTGCGAGAGCAAGCGCCGCACTCCATGCAGGCGTCGCGCCGGGCGATGCGCACGACGGAGTCGTTACGCACCAGCACCGCATGCGGGCAAACCTTGAGGCAGATCCCGCAGGCGTTGCACTTTTCTTGATCGAGTTCGAGGGTTACCACGTCATGCAGGTAGCTGAGCCCGGACATTAGCGCTCCTTCTCATGCCAAAAAGCGCGCGACGACAACCGTAACGAGTCCCAGCGCGGCGAAGGCGATCTGCACGGGAGCCGCCCAGCGGATCTCCTTGCGAACGCCGGAAAGCGAGGTGTAGGTCGATGCGCCGGTGAAGTTCAGCGCCAAAAAAGTGGAAATACCGCTAAAGAGATCAGCGCAGTCCACTTCAGCGCCGTCACCAGCTCCACCGGCACCAGCACGGCCCGCTCTTTAAATGTGAAAGTCTTGGCCCGCATCTGTGGGGTGGCCTTGTACTTGTTTTTCAGAAAAGTCTCAAGATCGCTCGCGCGCACCGGGCCGTACACCACCCGAAACCCGCTCTGCGCGCGAACCAGGTGCGCCGCCACACCCGGCGCCCCGAGTTGCGGAACGATCAACGTCTTGTGGGATACGACTTCGGGCAAACGCGACGATTCGATTCGTCCCACGAGTTCTGCGGTGCCGAAAGTTCCCTTGCCCGCCGCGCACCAGACATTGATACCCTCGGTATCGAGAACCAGGATCCAGGCCTCCAGATTCTCAACCGAACTGCGCAGGCTGTCGAAGGTCATCTTATAGTTGGCGGTAACAAGCACCGGCGATTCGCTGACCGGTTGGCCGAGGGCATAGAGACCGGGTTCAATGCGGTAGTTCATGCGCCCGATACCCCAGCGAGCCTTGATCGTTCCCCTGCGGTCTGCCGGATCGAGAGCGTGCGAGATCCTCGGGACGGGTCCTATGGGGGTGTCTACGCTGCCGTTTACGAATGCCTGTTCGAGGCGCGCGGCTTGTTCCGCTGTTTCGGCAGGTGTAACGCGCTCGGGCAGGGTTCCGCAACAGGCTTTGCCAGAATTCGTAAGTTGTAAGTCCTCTAAAGGTTTCATCTTCTAAAGGAAGTTAGTAACCAATCTGCGTGTTGTCAAACACTATAGTCTATAAAGTCGATATAATTGATTGAATCACTGTAAAATATCTGATACCTTGGCTGCCGTGAAGACAAGTGTTCAATTTCTGGTCGGCCTTGGTTTTACAATCGGCATCGCCTGCTGCAGCGTTGAGGGCGGCTTGCCGAATGAGCAATGTGTCGCAGGCTGCCTCGCAGGCGAGTCAACATGCGGAACAAATGGCGGTATCAGGCGCTGTACCGGTCCTGACCAAAATGGATGCATGTACCTGACTGACGAGGTTGCCTGTCCGGGAGATCAGTTCTGCACCGAGGGAAAGTGCACCTGTGAAAATCCTTGCGCAGCCGGCGAGACACGCTGTGGTCCGGAGGGAGGAGAGTTCCGTTGCCTCGGTCAGGACAACCTGGGCTGTATGGTATGGTCAGAGGAGAGTACCTGCCCCGAGCACCAGGAATGTTCCGACGGCCGCTGCACCTGTGTTGATCTTTGCACACAGGGACAAACTCGGTGCGGGCAAACCGGAGGCGTGAGTAACTGTACGACAACAACAGAAGGTTGTCATGTCTGGGGCGACGAGCAACCCTGTGCCGGGGGATTGCGCTGCGCCTCGGGTGAATGTCGCTGCCAAGATCCATGCTCTGAGGGCGATAGCATATGTGATCCCGACGGCAAGGTTATCGCCTGCGCGGGACCGGATGAAAATAGCTGCTTCAACTGGAGTCAAGCAGGGACCTGCCCGGACGGACAAGTCTGCCAGGGAGGATCATGCAACTGCGACAGCCCCTGTCAGCCCGGTCAAACTATCTGTGACCCCGATGGAAATCTGCGCATCTGCCTTACGGATCAACCCGGAGAATGTCCCGGCTGGGGAGACGCGCAAGCCTGCCCCGAGCACGAAGTCTGCGGCCAGGTTTCATGCCGTTGCAACGACGCCTGCCAAATTGGCTCTGTGGTCTGCGGCGCGGGCGGAGAACAATTTACCTGCGTGGGTCCGGATGCAAACGGCTGCGCCTTCTGGGATACTGGCTCGGCTTGCCCCGATGGTCAAACCTGCCATTTGGGCACCTGCATCTGCAACAACCTTTGCCAAATCGGCAGCTCCATCTGCGACCCTCAGGGACAGGTCGCAGACTGCCAGGGTCCTGATGCGACCGGTTGCAACTACTGGGGCGTTCTGCACGCATGCACGAACCACCAGACATGCCAGACAAATGCCTGCACCTGCGATACGCAGTGCCAGCTTGGCGAGGCCGTCTGCGGTGATACTCCCAACACTCAACGCGACTGCCTGGGCCCCGATCCGGCCGGCTGCATGTTCTATGGAGACGAAGAGGTCTGCAGCAAGGGGCTCAGTTGCCTGCCCGAGTATGGTCGTTGCCTGCCGGATACGCCGCCGGAGTGCTTCGATGTCAACGAGTGCGACTACCCGTCGCAGATAGTCTGCATGAACGACATTCAATACCGCCAGTGCAAGAAGGGGGATGACGGTTGCCTCCACCTCGACTGCAGCACATGACCCTCCACCTGGCACTCGTGCCCGGAGGGCACGAAATGCATCACCCACGAGTCGGGAGGCTCTTGCGAGTAGTGCAGCGCACTGATTATTAAAATTGTTGGCAACACATCGGGCTGACTAGTATCCTGTCGCAGGTCCAGAATCCCGGGGGTTCGCATGCGATGCGCTTTCCTTGCTTTGTTTCTTATAGTGTCAGTTGTCGCTTGTGCGCGAGATACGCGGAACACCGCAGATGCAACGAACGGCGCGGCAGTCGCCGGCAAGGAGGTCAAACCGCCCATGGTTGACAATCTGCCGAAGAAACACGAATCGCCCGCGACCCTGCGGGCGGTCGTGGCCCTGAGCGGGACGGCCAAGGACGCCAAGGCCGGCGCGGTCGTGCTCGTCGGCGAGGCCGGGATGCCTGTCTATCTGGAAGGCATGGCAAGCTGGCCGGACAAAGACCTCAACCATGAACGCAGCGTCGAGGGAGTCATATCGAGTAAACACATGATACCCGAGGCGACCAGGGACGAACAGGGAGGCTGGAGCCAGGGGGTCGCGCCGGGCAGCGGGCCGGAGTGGGTGATCGAAAATCCGCGCGTTGTGGAACGGGCGCTGGCCCCCAAGGCCATGCCTATAGATCTAATGCGCGCGGCCTGGCCCGAACGTGCGGCCTGCCTCGATTCCATTCGAAAGGCCGTAATCGCAGGCGGCGAGAAGCCCGCCGACTTCTACGTGGGCGCCAAGGTCGAATCGCGTAGCGAGCACCTGGTGTTCGCCCTCTGGCATCGGGATGCTTTCCTGCCCGAGAACAAGAATGTCACGGGCAACCCCGGCGGCAAGTGCCGCAACGCGTTGTGTCTCAAAAAGACGTCCAGCTTCGAGCGTTTCCTGTACTGGCAGTAAAGCCTCGTCGAGGCGACTCCGCTCATCTGCAATTGTGATTCGAAGCAGCCATGGCGTGGCTGACACGCTATGCCGTCATCTCGCGTAAGCGTTCGAGCCGGGCGGCCCCATCCGGCAGGAGGGCGAGCGGCTTGCAGGCATCGGGCGTTGTTTCTTCGCGGCACAGGGCGGTGGCAAAGGCCATGCACGCAGGATAGCCGCATTCCGCGCAGCCGTTTTTTCCGGGCAACAGCCTGAGAATCGCCAACATGCTGGGGGGTTCGAAGGGCTTGATTTGCGGCGTGATAGAGTCTTTGCGGGCCTCGATGTCCCGTAACATGTCGATCATTTGAGCGGCGAACTCGCGGGCGGCGGTGTCATCCTCGAAACCGGTCATGGCCAGGTTGTCGTGATCGATGGTGACGTTGTGTCCCTGGTGCACGAACTTGGTAAACGGCCCCTTCGGAAAGAAGCGCGCCTTCTCGACCTCCCGGTTGATATAGGGCAACAACTCCGAAAGGTCCTGGTCGAGAGTCAACTTGATATTCACAACCTCACAGCTGAGATCACAAGGAGGTCGAATGATCTGCATTTCTTTCGTTTTCATCTGTCTGCTCACTCATTTTTCAGTCGCGCGATTTTCTGTAACGTATATAATGTCCGCCTTGCCAGGTAGCCACATTTTTACCATCACACAGGAGAAGCCGTTGAACAAGAAAGCAATGCGGCTTCCTTGATCCAGGCGGCGATCTGATCAGCCTTGGGAATTTTCCCGGCCGCCTTGACCTTGCCGTCGATCACCAAGGCGGGCGTGATCATCACGCCGAACTGGATCATCTGCTCGATCTTCTCGATCTTCTCGAGTTCAGCGGGCAGGCCCGCCTGGGCGACGGCCTTCTCGGCTTCGGCGTAAAGTTTCTTGCACTTGGCACAGCCCGTTCCGAGTATCTGGATCTTCATTTTTTCACCCTTTCAGGCAAACATCCCGAACACCCAGCCGACCAGGGTGGACATTACAACCGTTAGCAGGCAAAAAACGAGAGTCTTCTTTCCGCCGACCACCTTGTAGATGACCAGGATACTAGGCAGCGAGAGCGCCGGTCCGGCCAGCAACAGGGCCAGCGCCGGACCGTGGCCCATCCCCAGGCGGGTAAGCATCTCGACTATTGGTATCTCGGTCAGCGTGGCGAAATACCAGATCATGCCGACGAAAGACGCCACAAAATTCGAAAGCAGCCCATTGCCGCCGACCAGCGTTGCCACGGCCTGCTCGGGGATCAGCCCGCCGACGAATCCGGTTATGAAAACCCCCCCGAACAGCAGGGGGATGATCAACAGCCCGAAGTCCCAGGTGGCCTGCATCCATAGTTTCACTTCGTCGCGCTTGAACCAGCGCCAGACCATCAACAACACCAGCAGGCCCATGATCCCGGCCAGGTACCACCTGACGCCGTGGATACTCTCGCTGGCGCTGGCGACCGGTTCGATCGAGGCAATCGCCGACCGATCGATCCTGCGGATATCCGGCGAGAGCTTGCCGTCGGGCTGGTAGGCCTGGATGTCGATCGAGTCCTGACGATCGTAGCGCAGGTTGGCGCTGATGGCCGTGCCGTCGTGCATCTTGACGGTCACGTCGTGGGTGCTGGCCCAGTCGGAAAAGACCAGGAACAAGATCATGCAAAGAAAATAGCTGGCCGTTTTCCACAACGGGCGCGGATTGGCCGGGGCCGCCGGAAGCTCGACCGCCTCGACGCGCGCCTGGTCACTGCGTCTGAAGACCGCCGCCATGACCAGGCCGATGACCACCGCGAAGACGACCGCCCCCACCGTCCGCGCGACTCCGATGTCGAAGCCCAGCACGCGGGCCGAGAGAAATATGGCCATGACGTTGATGGCCGGGCCCGAATAGAGAAACGCGCTGGCCGGGCCGAGCCCGGCGCCCATGGCGTAGATTCCGGCGAACATCGGCAGCACGCTGCAGGAGCAGACCGCCAGGACGACGCCGGCGACCGAGGCAACCGCGTAGGCGGTCGTCCGCTTCGCGCCCGGGCCGAGATAGCGCATGACCGAGGCCTGGGAGAGAAAAGTGCCGATTGCCCCGGCGATGAACATGGCCGGCACCACGCAGGCCAGGGTGTGGTGTATGGCGTACCATTGCAGCAGGTTGAAAGCCTCCAGAACGGCCTTTTGAACCTTGGGGCTGCCCAGCGGCAAGAAGTAGGCCACCACGAATATCCCGGCCAGCCAGGCGAACTTTTTCCAGTCTTTCATACGATATGCTCCCCCTGCTTCTTGATCTTGCGAAGCAGTATATGTATACTTGGCCATGTTGTCAACTGTGAATATATTATCTTGTGCATATTTGCGTAAATGGTTATGTAAGGATAGAGAGGAGAGACATTGCTTGAGCAATTCGTAAACCAGGCTGGGGATTACATCCACACAAACCCCTGGCTGGCGATCGTGGCCGTATTCGTGGGCGGGGTGATTACCGCTTCGAATCCCTGCGTGCTGGCCATGATCCCGCTGATGATGAGCTTCGTGGCCGGCCAGCGGCAGGAGAACGTGGGCGTGCTGCGCTCGTTGGTGCTGTCGCTGTGCTTCGTGCTCGGGCTGGCCGTAACCTTCACGGCCCTGGGAATGTTGGCCGCTCTAGCCGGGATGATGTACGGACAGCTATCGGGAGCCTGGAACTGGGTGGTGGCCGGCGTTTGCCTGGTGATGGGCTTGCACCTGATGGGTGTGTTCAAGTTCTCCTTTCCGATGCCGGTGAAAATCCAGCCCAAGACGCGCGGGATACTGGGCGCCGTCGTGCTTGGTTTGCTGTTCGGCTTCGTCTCGGCGCCTTGCGCCGCTCCGATCCTGGTGGTATTGCTGACCTACCTGGCTGGTTCCGGGGCCTCGGTGACTTACGGCGGCCTGCTGCTTCTGGTTTACGCCCTGGGACACAGCGTCTTGATCCTGGTGGCCGGAACGTCGATGGGACTGGCCAGGCGCCTGATCGAGTCGCGCAAGGCCACCCGAGGTCTGGCCATCGTGCGCCGGCTGGCCGGAGGCGTCATTGTTTTGATTGGAGTCTTTTTCGCCTACAGGGCATTTTAGTAATCAGGAGGAAACATGAACAGTCGCTTGTTATACGTGTTGTTGTCATTCTTGCTGGCGGTGTCTTTCGCAGGCTGCAACAAGAAGACGCGGGCCGGTGACAAGAGCGGCACAAGCGCCGCTAAATCAGCGCCCGTGACGAAGACCAAGGCGGACAAGAGCAAGAAACAGACGGTCGCCGGCGGGCTTGTTGCGCGGATCGTCTTCGTCGGCCAGAAAGACGCCTGCCACTGCACCCACGACCGGATCGACGCCAGTTGGGAAGCGCTGCAGGCTGTCCTGGACAAGGTCAAGATACCCGTGGAGCGCATCCAGTGGGACGTCGACCGCGCCGCGGCCGAGCGCTACACCAAGTTGCGTTCTCCCATGGTTCTTCCCGGAATCTACTTCCTCGACGACGACGACAAGTTGATCGAGTTGCTGCAAGGCAAGGTCACAGAAAAACAGATCACCAAGATAATCAGGTGAATCATGGGCGGGTTGAGAAGCACAACTCCGCGGGCGACCTTCCTCGATCGCAAGTTGCACACATTCATCGCGCGCCGGGGCGGCGTGCTAAGTGTGTCATGGCAGGCATTCCTGCGCGGCTGATGAAATGCAAGCTACGGCCCGGTCGGGTCGTTGGGCGCACCCGCTGACGAGAGCGATTTCTTGCGCTTCGACTGCGACCGGGTAATCCTCTGGGTTCAACGTCGCATCATCCAGGAAATGAAAGACCCTAACCGGCTGAAATTCAACTTCGGCATATTCGGCTGGGCGCTGGTAACACTTTCGCAGTAACGGAGTATCGGGCAGGCCGGCACTCCCGACAACCGGTATCCACGTGGCCATGGCCACGGCGCTCTTGCTGAATTCGATAGCCATGATCTTCGCCTCTTACCGTTTCATCAAGGCCAAGCTGGTCCTCTGGAAGGTGGCCGTACCGATCCTGATCGTGGCCACCGCCCTCTCGCCGCTGGGCGTCGTTTTACTGGGCATCGCCGCCAAGATGATCTTCAACCTGGTGGCATGAGGAGGGTTTCATGCACGGAACCGCGTACCGAGCAGGGTTTCCGCGACCAGGGCCTGGTGCTGCTGAAGATCTTTGCCGGACTGCGTCCTGCGCCTTGGCTAGCGCGCTTGACGTATCCTCCCGTTCGCACTACATTCCGTAAGGATGGGAGCGTGATGAAAAAGACGAAAGAGATATACAAGCAGCAGGCGCGGGTGCTGAAGGCTTTAGCCAACGAGTCGCGCTTGATGATCGTCGAGCGACTCAGCCGCAGCGAGTGTTCGGTCGGCGAACTTACCAAACTGGTCGGAACCGACCAGTCGACGGTTTCGAAACACCTGGCGCTGCTGCGCGCTCACGGAATCGTCTCAGACCGGCGGGCGGGCAACGTCGTCTACTACAGCCTGCTGACTCCCTGCGTGCTCGATTTCTTCTCGTGTGCCACGCGGGTAATCAAGGACAGACGTTAGAACTGTAAGGTACTCGCCTGACTGACGGCATTATTGTATAATGTAGGCATTGTTCGTGCGGATGCTGTTGGATCTGTATTGTGCGGAGAAGACGATGATTCGTCTGTTTCGATATTTTGCGCTGTCGCTAGTGCTTGCGTTCCTTGCCGGCGGCCCGGCACTGGCCGACACCACCATCACGGTCGATGGCGACCTGTCCGACTGGCCCGCCGACGCCTTTGATTTTCTCGACCCTACCGGCGACACGCTGCCCTGGCGCGACATCGAGCATGTCTGGGCCACCGACGACAACTCATCGGGCTCCGACGGCAACCTGTACCTGGCCATCCAGTTCCGCTCGAACTTCCGTCCGGGCATGATGGGTATCGACATCGATGTCTACATCTACTTAGACGTAGACGGCGACGGGCAAATCTCGGGCCCCGCCGACCGGGTGATCGAGGCCACCGAGGGCGCGGTCACCGACGGCGACGGCAACCCGGTTGGAAGCATCGGGGCCATGGCCTATGACCAGGACGCCATGGAACTCAGCATTCCCTACTCCGTGCTGGGGCTTTCAAACGGCAGCGACACCTTCGGCCTGGCGACGCGCACGACCGGCCTGCCGGGTCTCGACGACCAGTCGCCCGACGCCGGCGCCGGCGACAACGGCTTCATTGTCTACGACGGCACGCAAGAGCCCGAGCCGCGTTCGGTGCTGATGGCCGAACTCAGTGCGCGCGCCGAACGGCGGGGTGTCAGGGTATACTGGTCGACCGGCGCAGAGCGCGGCAACGCCGGCTTCGTCGTCTTCAGGCGCAATGTCGACGGCAGATTGCTGCGCCTGACGACCAAGCCGATTCCCGCAATAGGAAGCTCTCCGCTGGGAGACAACTATTCGTTCTTCGACAGCGCGGGCCAAGCCGGCGACAGCTACTTCGTACAAGACCTCGAGATCGGCGGCCGCCACAGGCTGCACGGCCCGGCGACCGCTGCGTTCGATTCATTTGTCCCGGCGCCCATCCGTCCACCCGTCGTTAAAGCACCGGTAGGGACGAAAAGCCGACTACGACCCATGGTTCGTGAACCTGCCGCCGCGGTCAAGTTCGCCGTGCGCGCAAAGGGCCTGGGGTACCTGTCCATGGACGACCTGGAGGCTGGCGGTCTTTCGCCGAGCGAGATTAAAGCACACGGTCTCAGCCTCTTGAGGCACGGCTCGCAAGTTGCGCTGTTCAAGAAAAGCGGAGGCTTCGCCTTCGTCGGCGAGCCTGTTCGCGATCGCTACGCCGACTACGAGGTGCTCGTCGCCCGGCCCGGCCCCGGCTCCAGGATGCCCCAAAGACGCGTGCGCGGCTGCACCAATACGATTCGCGTTTCGAACGAGCACCTCGATCTGTTCGAGAATCATGTCTACTACCTGGCCCCCCCGGGTGAGGATCCGTTCTACTGGGCCCAGGCCTACGAGGGGACGCCGGCCGAGCTGAGCTTCGATCTGCCCGGCATGAAAGGCGACCCAGAGAACCTCGCGCTCGAACTCGCCGGTATGGCCGACTCGCATCACCTGGCCATCGATCTGAACGGCAGGCGCCTTGACGAAATCGCCTACGACGGGCGGCAGATCGAACGCGTCGAAATTGATCTACCTCCTGGTATCATGCGCGAGCAAGGCAACCTGCTCGAAGTCAGCGTTCTTCCCGGGCAGGACGTCGACCTGGTCTTCGTGGCGGGCATCTCGCTCGACTACCAACGGCGCTTGTTGGCTACAAGCGGGCAGATATCTTTTTCGGCCAGGCCCGGCGCATGCCTGCAGATCGACGGCCTTGGCGCGGGCGGCGTGACCCTGCTCGATGTGAGCTTCCCCGAACATCCGGTAAGGCTTACGGGCTTCGACTCAACGCCTGGCATCATCCGTTTCGCAGACAGTCTGCCTGCTCTCGGTCGCAAAACAACCAGGCGCTACCTGGTCGTCGCCACTGACGCTCCCCTTCCCCGGCCGTCCTGCCTGGGAGCGCTGACGTCACGCGACCTGTCTTCGCCCGCGCTCGGCACCGACTACCTGGTAATAACCCACCCGGCCTTCCGCACGGCCGCCGATCACCTGGCCATGTTCCAGGCCGGCCGGGGCCTGGCCTCGCTGGTGGTCACCACCGGCGAGATCTACGATCATTTCGGCGACGGGCGCCCGGCTCCCGGACCGATCCGCGAGTTGATCCAAACCGCCGTGAGCAACTGGAGCTCGACACCCCGCTTCGTGCTGCTCCTCGGCGGCTCCACGGTGGACAGCAACAGTGTGTTGCCCGGCAGCCCGCCGGACTTCGTGCCGGCTCCTTTCGTGCGCACCGCTCGCGGCTACGAGGCCGCATCGGACGGCTGGTACGTGGACGATTCGGCCGCGATCGGGCGCCTGGCAGTCGCGGATCAGGCACAAGCCGTAGCGCTGGTCGACAAGATCATCGGCGCCTATGGGCAGAGCGGCCAGCCGGACGACTCGTTCTTGTTCGTGGCCGACGACTACGATCCCTACTCGTCCGACCCGAGCACAGAGTTCGAGCAGGAGGCAAACGGTATAATCGAAGCCTGCCTGCCTGCGGGGATCGAGGCCCGGCGAATGTTCAAATCGCAGTCGGCCGACCCGGTTGGAGAACTGCGCGCAGACATCGAGCTCGGACCGGATGCGGTCAGCTACATGGGCCACGCCTACCTCTCGGGCTGGTCGAGCGGGCCGGTGCTGCTAAACACCACAACTGCCGCCGAACTTTCGAACGCGCGCCCGTTCTTGCTGTTGTCATTTACCTGTTTCGACGGAGCCTTCGTCGGCCCCTGGGCCGATTCGCTGGCCTGGGCGCTTGTGAGAAATCCAAGCGGCGGCGCCTACCTGGCAACGGCCGCCTCCTCGCTATCGGAGCCAGAGGCGCTGCGCCGCGTGGCAGGGCAGCTCGTCTGTCGCCTGACTTCACAGACGGCGTTGACAATCGGCGAGACGTTGATGCAGGTTAAGCTCGACCTGGCTGGAATTTCACGAGCCACGGACGATTTGTTGGCCACCTACAATCTTTTAGGCGATCCGGCCATGCCCAACCCGTGGGTCACACCCTAACGCTCGCCGAGAGATCGAGGCTGCCCGTCATCGGACGCGGCTGCGGACGGGCCGGCCGCGCCCTTTGGCCCGGACTGCAACAGTTTGCGCATGGCATCGAGCCTGGCCGTGTCTGTTGTCGCAAGGTGGGATTCGGCGACACCCAGCAGGCCCAGCAGCACCGCCGCGCAGATCGTCCCGGTTGCCAACACCCTGCCCGCCGACAGATAACCCCTGAAGCTCAAACCCGGCACTCCCTTCCGGCAAGGACATGTTAGGATCAATCAGTAATTCTCAATCCTGTCAACAAGCTCGGGGCAATCGACAAACGGGTTTCTCTTTTGCTGGATCTGCTCGATGCGGTCTAGGCGATCGCGCTCCTTGGAATCCGGCAGATCGAACGCGTTCCACCACTTGAGCACGGCCTCCTCGCGATCGGGAATCTCCATCGAGTAGCGCACGGCGAAGTAGAACATGGCCCGGGCACAGTCGCCCTTGTGCGGATCGCGGGGTTCAAAAACCAGCGAGCCCCAGCCGTCGCGCCCCTTGAGGCTGCCGTCCTGGCTCCAGCTAACTTCGACAACCTCGCCGAAGGGATAGTTGCTGCGCACGCTGTTGACGTTGCTGATTGTGGGAAACAGGTGGTTCAGATCGCTCTTGGCCGGCAGCACGTCGGCGCCCCAACTCTGGCACCAGGTGTGTTCGGTGTTCATCACGCTGGCATCGGGGATGTCGTCGGTGACGACCCACCGGCCGGTATAGACGCCCTGAACGCGGCCGTCGATATTATCGATGAAAGAGAACAACTGCTGCCGCGCGTCGTCATAGCTCAAGGCGTCCTGGTCGTCGACCTCCTGCAACAAGGCATCCCTGAGATCCTGTCCACCGAGGCCCGCGAAGCGCGCGCAGCCAGGATCCGGATCCCAGTCGGCCCAGGGATCCACATCCGCCGCAGATCCATCCCAGGCATCAGAACCATCGCTGAAATCGCCGCTACCCTGATCGGCGTCGTAGCCGATCACGTCGCCGGCGTCTCCTCCGTCACTTACGCCGGTGCCGCCGTCGCAAGCCGGAATCAAGAACGCCGCGATCACGATCAAATGAATACCATGTAACCCGGCCGGGCTTCGTTTATGCTCGTCGTTCCTCACATTTCCTCCTCGCAGCCTCCCATTCGCGAGTATAGCA
This sequence comes from Myxococcota bacterium, assembly GCA_035528415.1. GTDB lineage: Bacteria > Myxococcota > B64-G9 > B64-G9 > B64-G9 > DATKYQ01. Next base: position 50,534 of record DATKYQ010000089.1, read on the forward strand.
AAATGCGCGCTGTTGATCGAATTGACACACCGATATGCATTTGCTAGCGTCGCGGCCGTGGGTGAAAGTAAACCCAATTTCTCCGGCAAGAAAAAGTGGACCTTCCTGCGCAAGTTCCGCTGGGCCGTCTACGCTGTATTCATTGCCGGCATGGTCTTCGTCGCGACGTGTCTCGTCGTGGGCATCGTGACCAACTTGCGCTTTCGCTATTCCGATCTGGATATTCCGGTTGACCGCCCGGAAAGCCTCGAGGAGTTGGGTTCGTTGGAACTGCGCGACTGCCTGACCGCCCTCGAGACCCTGCGCAATGATCTACAGCAAAATGTACAGCGCGCCCTCGGCGGGGCCGAGGACCGCGACGCGTTGCTTAAAAGCTGGAAGACATGGTCACGCCGCTGGCGTAGGCGCTTCGAAAAACTGGGAGTATCCTGCCGGCTGACGGAATATCGTTACGACGATCACCCGACACTGGGAGTCTTGGCGGGCATCTATCGTCTACTAGACCGCTTCCAACTTCATCACACGCGCCTTGTCAAGAGCTTCGTAATCGAGCACGCCCGGGATCTGAAGGAGATGCACGCTCTGTTCGATCGAGCCCGTCGCAAGATCGACCAACTCGAGGGACAGGCGGTCGATTGACTATTCGCTCGGCTTGTCCGGGGGCGCTGTCGGAGTTCCGGGCGCGGGCTTGGCGTGTTCTCTGGTCCTCGTTGCGGCTTCACTTGTCGCATTCGTTTCCGGTTTGGGAGGCGCAGCCTCCGGCTTGCCCTTCCGCGAAAGCTTCGCGATCTGTCGCCGGGCCTGGGAGGCATATGGCGATGCCGGATGATCTTTGAGTACTCTCTCATAGGCCTGCAACGCGCGCGGGACATCGCCCGACGTCTCCAGCGTGCCTGCGGCCATGTACAGAAGGTAGTCGGCCGATTTTGACGCGGGATCGGCTTGCGCCGCGGCCAGGAAAGCCTCGGCGGCCTGGGCGTTGCGGTTTAATTTCAAGAGCACCTGCGCGCGCTGCTGTTGAATTTTCGCGGCCAACTCGGCCGGGGGTTTTATCTGCAAGGCGCGGTCCAGTTCCCTCAGCGCCTTGTTCAAGTGAGCCTTCTGGTAGAGCGTCTTGCCGGCGTCGAGCGACTCCATGGCCAGTGTTCGTCGTAAATCCGTAGTCTCCCTCTCGACCATGTGCGCCATCACGGGAGAGAGCATGCTCGCGTCGAGGTTTTCGGCGACCTTGAGCGCGTCGAATGGCCGGTTCTCCTTCTTCAAACGCAGGAAACGCTCGGTGACTTTCTCTTGCCGGGCCCTGACCGAGAGCTTGTTCTGCAGGCCGTCTATCTCGGCCTTGGCTTTCTGCAACTTTTCTTCCAGGGCCTGTTTCTCGTGGCGCACGACACCGACCTTGGCGTCGAAGGCTACATACAGTCCCCCGAAGATGACGACAACGAAGATAACGTAGGCGACAACCGAATTGAAGATGTACTTGCGCTCGTAGCGTTCCTGCTTTTTCTGCACAGCCTTGATTTCGGAGGCCAGGTTCTTGACCAGATTATCGGTCTTGATGATCAGGTTGTGGGATTCGATGATCTCTTTCTTGATCTCGCCGACCATGTCTTCAACAGTCATTGTTCCTCCGGGATCCTCCGGAAAAAAGGTACGTCCCCAAGGGGATTTGAACCCCTGTCGCAGGCGTGAAAGGCCTGTGTCCTAGACCTGGCTAGACGATGGGGACACAATTTCCAAATGAGCCGCCAGGGAATCGAACCCTGGACCCTCAGATTAAAAGTCTGATGCTCTACCAACTGAGCTAGCGGCCCGTTACCGCCACGGTCTACTAACAAAATGACCAATGACTGTCAAGACAAGTGAATGTTTCAGTGCTCGATCTCGTCAATCGAAGAAGTTATTTTCTTGACATATTGCAGCATTGGGATCAGTCTAGCCGAGTGTTACAGGAATCAAGAAATGGTAAGTAGTACTAATTAACCAAATTGCAATCGAACTAATTACCTGTACGCATGACTCCTAAACCAGCAGAAATGGCTAGACCGGTACTTATGTTAGTTCAAAAAGGATCCAAATGAAAAACGCCGGTTGCCAGAGTTTGATGAATTG
>DATKYQ010000090.1:0-2175 GCA_035528415.1 Myxococcota bacterium
GCAAGGCGGCGCGATTGCAGCCGGTCGAGGCGATCAAGTCGCTGGGCTGATCGAGGGGGTCGCTTAGCTTTAAGTGTAGTATCCTCGACCGGTTACTCGGGTGAGAAATCACGAGAGCTTTTCTTTTCGGCTTTGGTAATAAACTCCAGCTTATCTTTGGCGCATTGACGAATTGTATCGGATGGATGCTTTTCAGCGAGGTAGCGCAGGGCTTCGGCGCCCTTGTTGTCGGGCAGGCGGCTGAGGAAGTAGACGGCGTCCTCGTGGCACTCGTGATCGATGTCGGTGAATGTGGCGCGGATGAGGATATCCACCGCTTTTTCCGGGGCAAACTTGCCGACCATCCACCCGCCGAAGGCTAGAATCCAGGGATTATCGCCTTCGCACAGTTTCAGCAGGCGGTCGGCGATGTCGTCGCGCGGCACTCCGGCAATGGCATACAGCCCGTACTCGATGACGTCGGGGTCGAACTCGGTCTTCAACGCCTCGGCGATGGCATCCAAGGCTTCCGCAGTGCCCAAACCTCCCAAGAGGGTAACTGCCATAATGCGGTTGAGGTGATCGGGATCGTATTTCGCGGTATAGGCGAGATGCCGTATGTCGACAGGCCGTGAAGGCGGCGCAGGCAGCGTCGCTCGCACCTCGGCGTCGAACTCCGGCTTGATGAAGGTCGTTTCCAGCCGGCGCCACTCTTTATCCGATATCAACGACAACAGGAGTTGGAATTTCACATCGTCTGAGACCTTGGCGAACTTCTCGTCTTGCTTGGTTTGCTCGGGATCGGGGCCCTTGATCTTGATCATCCTGGCCAGCCAGTGCAGTGTCCTGTCGGCGTCGGCGACGTCGGCATATGAGAGAGCAAGCAGGCGGGCGCAATTGATCTCCTGCTCGTGTTGCAGGAGTAGCACTTCGTAGATCAGCTTGCGGGCTAAATCATGCCGGCCCTGGTGGATATAAAGACCTGCGAGGTTGAGCTTTGCGCTGCCCAGATAAGGGAAATCGCGGATGAGCGATTCGAACAACGAGCCGGCCTGCTCGAATTCCTCCTTCTCGATGTGGCTGTAAGCGGTTTTGAAATCGATAACGGGCTGCGGCAGGCCCTCGAAAGTTTGGGTGTCCCGCGGGTCATCAGTGGTAAGGTCCGGACTGCGGGCGGTGCTCCAGAAGCTGAGCGAAGCCAGCGGCAGTGCGGCGCAGCATAATAAAGCCGCGGCGGCAACGCCGAACCACCTGGGCATCGTCTTGCGCCCGATGGAAGAACTGAGGATGGCGAGCACCCTTTCCTTGAGGCTCGAGATTTTTGAGACGGCAAGCTGTGAACGCATCAGCCTGCCGGCGTGGAGAAACCTGGAGGCCGCCTCGACGAGGTGGTGCGCATATTCGGACGGCTTGATTCCCCGTTCGACGATTCTCTCGTCGATCGATTTCTCGCGCTCAGCCCGATAGAAGGCCGCCGCAATCCAGACGAGCGGGTTGAACCAGAAGACGGCGCAGGAGATATTAACGAAGAGGTTCCAGGCGTAGTCGTGGCGTTTGATGTGTTCAAGTTCGTGAAGCAGGTTGAGATCCACCTGCCTGGGAGTCCATCCGTGAAAGTCCGCCGGGAAGAATATGACGGGCCTGAGCCACCCACATGTAATCGGGACTTCGATCCGTTCGGATGAGAAGATCCTGACTCCCCTGGAGAGATTGAGCGATCTTTGAAAATTACCGAGGGCTTGACTAACTCCGGGTTCCGATACGAAGAAGCCGTCTTTACAGAGGCGGAGAATGTGGAAGTTGCCCGACAAAATGGCCAGCAGGAAAAGCAGGCCACCGGCGGGCCAGATCCAATCGAAGTAATGCGTGAAATTCAGCAGGCCGAAACCCGGCGTGCCGGCAGTCTTCGCGGGACTTCCTTCGATGCCCGAATTCTCCGTCGTTGCGGAGCCTATGGATTGATAATCGCTGCGCAACTCAGCGGGCGGCCGGTAAATTCGGGAAGCCTCTGCATCTTGCGTGAGTTCCTGCGCGGCGGGGAGCAGGGGGACATTCGTCACCGGCATCAGCAGGACTGCGAGCGGCAGCAGCGCCAGCAACACAAAGGCCAGCCTCCAGAGTGAATAGCGAACGGTTGCCGCGTAATTGCGCAAGAGGATGCCGAGACCGAGAAAGAGGAGCATCAAGAGTGACGAT